>URFL01000006.1 GCA_900547105.1 uncultured Oscillospiraceae bacterium
TTTTTCCCACATCTGCTTTTATCTTTCCGTATATGACTTGCCTACGGTATTTCGGCGCAAATACGATGTGATACTTGCACCTCCACTTGTTATGTGATAAACTTTGTACGTCATCTTTCATGACAAAAACCTCCTGTGTTTCTTGATGTGGTTACCAGACCATCATCATTTTATCACAGGAGGTTTTTCTCTTCCTCATACTAAAGTATCTTTTATTGACCCCCAGTTGAACTGGGGGATTGTTTCTCTCTAAAGAGCCATAGCAAAAGGTCCGAAAAAGCTTTCGCTTTTTCGGACCTTTGATGAACAAATTCAGCCGGTTATAAACCAACCACTACATGCTTGGGCAATTGTTATCTTATTGCTCTACCACGAAATGATCGATGATACCCGCTTCTTTCTGCAGGATAGCCAGAGCATCCATGCTGTCAACGCCGGTAACGCCATCCACATCGGCAGCGTTCAGATTCGCACCGGTCAACAGTTGCAGGCCAGCCTCATGCTGCAGAACAGCCAGAGCGTCCATGCTGTCAACCGAGCCGTCGCCGTTGGCGTCGCCCAGCTGCAGATCCGTGCGCTCTTCCACCGTCACTTCGATCGTGGTGGTTTTGCCGCCATAAGTCAGGGTGACGGTCTGTTTGCCGACTTTCGTAGCAACATAGCCGCTCGCCGTCACTTTGGACGCATCCACATCCACCGTGTTGCCATCGCTCAAGGTCGCGGTCAGAACCAGACCGGTCAGATCCAGTTTCTCGCCCTGTTTGTACACCGTTTTGGTCGGCGCCGTCTTCACAGCGAGGGATTCCACTTCCAGCTCCTGTTTCGCAGGATCCACAACGGTAACCTCTTCGATGGTCATGGACAGATCGCCTTCCAAGCCCTGGGTGCTATCGATAAACATACGGAATTTCGCAACGTCTTCCGCGTTGAAGGTGCCTTTTTCCTCGGCAAACGCGCTCAGCGGGATCTCCCACACGTTTTCGCCTTCAGAGGACACAGTCGCGCCCATCTTGTTCAGCACATCCGCGATCTGCACGCGCACGCTGTTCTCGCCCACAGTATCCGCATCGGTCGGAGTGTTGGTGGAAGCCAGCAGCACTTTACCGGTCTTGAACACATCCGCGTCCGCCATATCCGTGCCGTTGGTCAACGAGAAACGAATGCGCAGGAACGCTTCGTCGCTCGCATCTTTGATGCTGAACGGCATCTTCGCATCGGTCCAGTTGGTCTGCAGAACGCCGTTGACCGGAGCATAGGTGCCGGCCGCTTTCGGGAAGCTGCCCACGATGGTGGGATCCGCTTTTTCATATTTCAGTTCCGCTTTGGAAACGACCATGGTGCTGTCGCTCGGTACGTTGGACAGGAACACACGCAGCGCTTCCACCGCGCTCCAGTCGATGTTGCCCTTGCTGGCAGTAAACGCCGTCACCGGGATCATCAGCTCGTTTTTGCCTTCGCCCATCACCGAGATGATGCCCTGATCGATCATTTTACCAATGTCGTAGGTCACATTGTTTTCGGTGCCGATCGGATCGGACGCATCGCCCGGCTGCGAACGCAGCACGACGTTACCGGCTTTGAACTCGCCGTCGCCCGTCAGATTCAGCACCAGGTGCAGATAGGTGTTCGCCGGATCCGCCACATTGATCAGCTCGGAAGCCTTGCTCCAGTCGTAGTTCAGCAGGTTGTCCGTCGTAGGCGTGATGGTACCCGAAGTCGGGAACAAGCCCAGAACACCTTCGTCCAGCACCGCGTCGTCGTCCGCCACGATGGTCGCGCTGTTCAGTTTCAGGCTGATGTCGCCGGTGTTCAGACCATGCTGGCTCAGACCGTCAAAATACATACGGAACTGATTGATCGCCGCATAATCCAGCTCGCCGGTTTTGTTCTGGAAGTCCGCCAGCGCGATTTTCAGCGTGTTGGAACCGATATCCGGAGTAAAGTCGCCTTTTTCAATCAGCGTACCGAACGAAGCACGGATGTTGTTCTCCTGTTTCTTCGCCGTACCGGTATCCTCGTCGATCACCGGATTGCCTTCCGCATCCAGAACAGCGGTATCGTCCGAACGCAGGCAGATAGAACCGGTTTTGAACAGATCCGCCGGCAGCTCCACGCCGTCCGCTTTCGCCAGATCAAAGTTCACCAGCAGATAGGTCTTGGTCAGATCCATGCCCTTCACGCTGAACGGCTGGGTTTTCAGCCAAGTGGTGGTCAGGTCGTTGCGGCCTTCCTGATAATTGATGGTGGAACCATCGGTGAACGCCGCCAGAGGTTTCACATAATCCGTGGGGGTCTCGTCCACAATGACGGTGTCCTCCACTTTCAAGGTGAACCAGCCTTTTTTCTCAGGATCCTTCGCGGTCACGCCGTTGATGAACAGACGCATCTGCGACAGATTCGCGAGCTCGATCTCATTGTCTTTCAGCTCGCTCAGCTTCAGGCTGATTTTGTTTTCGCCGGCTTTCAGACCGGTCAGCGCGTACTGGCCTTTTTTCTCCACACCGTCCACGTGCGAACGCAGAACCAGCTGAGCCGGGCCAAACACCTCTTCATCGCTCACAGCGCCTTCGCTGTCGTTGGTCAGCGTCACGGTGAAGCTGATGGTCACTTTGGTGGGATCCGCTTTGGACAGATCAATCGGGGTTTTATCCGCCGATGTCCAGTCCACCTGGATCTCGCCCCACGGCGAAGTCGCCGAAGTGGTGTCATACGCGGTGTTGTCGAACGAGAAGGTACCGGCAATATGCGCCGCTTTCGCCTCGTCGGTCAGCACCAGGCTGGCTTTGGAAGCCTCCAAATTGGACTGCGCATCTTTGATGCTCTGCAACGCCACCTTGGACACCTGATCCTTCGTGGTTTCCAGAACCACTTCCGCCGCCGCTTTCGCCGCGTTGAAGTCCGCCTGAGAAGCCTCGGTGTAGTACTTCGCGCTGATGCCGCGATTCACCACACGCTGCAGGGCCCGGCGGGCATCCTCCATGTTTTTCTCGGTGGTGTTATCCACTTCACCCTCGCCGGTCGACGGGGTCTCGCCCTCGGCCAAAGCCGGAGCCATTGCCGGCAACACCAGCAGCAGGCTCAAAGCAGCAGCCAAAATTCTTTTAGACAGGCTCATGCTATCTTCATCCTCTCTGATTATTTTAGCGAACACGTCGCCATCTCGTTTATTCTACCCAAATCCTGCCGGTTTGTCAATGGCTATCGCGGAACAAGTTTGGGAATTCTTTGGAAAACCGCGTCGAATTTTAACAGTTTTTGAACAATATATCTGCCGCAACCCCCGCGAAACCGCACTCATTTAGCATTTCGGACACGGCGGCGATACTGGGTGGGGGTCATCCCGGTCTGGCGGCGGAAGATGCGGGTAAAGTAGTTATAATCCTCCACCCCGACGATCTCGGCAATCTCCGCCACCGGGCGCTCGCTGCTGCTCAGATACTGCTGTGCGCGGCGCACCCGATCCTCGGTCACCAGCTGCCCCACCGTTTTGCCGGTGTTGCGCTTGACGGTTTTGCAGATAGTCGCCACGCTGATATGCAGCTCCTCCGCCATCTCCTGCAGCGTGAACGGCGCGATCAAATGCGTGTTGATATACTGCTGAATATCCTGCCAGCGGGCGCTGCTTTGCCGTTTCATCAGCTGCTCCAACCGGATGTATCCCACGCAAGCCATCATGATGCGGGAGGTCGCGCCCAGCACCTCCGGTGACACTTGCTTCATCTTTTGAAACGCCTGGTGCAGATCCTTTGCAGAGCAATCCAGCGGCTCGCACCGCTTTTTGATGGACGCCCATTGCAGCCGGCGATCCTCGTTGGACAGCAGCTGTCCCAACATGATGTATCCGAGCACCTCGTCATCGTCGATGATCGGCGCACACACTTCGATCAGTCCGGCATGACAGGTATACATCGCCACGGATTTTTTCTTGCATGCCTGCTCCATACCGTAAGCGTCGCAGCGGCTGCAGCGCCGCTCGCCCTCTTCGCTGCCCCGGATCAACCGGCACATTTCGCATTGCTGATCGGGATATTCGGCGACCCATTGGAAATCGCTGTCGAAAATCGCGATATGCTGTCCGGTGACCGTGTGAAAATCCACCAATATCTGCCGCAGCTTGCGGGTGCGCAGCTCATCCATGGTGCTCCTCTCCTTTCCGGTTCCGTTCGTCCTCAGTATACCACGCCCGCCCCGCCGGTTCAAGCACCGGAACGCGCAAAAAGGAAAAGCCCTCTCCATCCGGAGAGGGCTTTTCCTTTTGTTAGAGGGGTGTTTTGAGGAGGGTAAAATGTACTTGACCTTAAACGAGGCGTTCCGGTGCGGCTCCATCCCGCCTCTCAAGTACACTCATATTATAACGGCACTCCGCCGCCAGATTGTGAATGAACTGTAAAGATTATATGATGGTTTCAAAAAATCCCATCATAAAACGCCCTATTTTTTCAAAAAATGCAAACAAATGTTTGCATTTGCAGAACATATGTGCTATACTGTGCGTAATCAATAGAGTATTGACACCTGTTTATATTTTTTAAGGGGAGGAATTTTTATGAAAGCATTGACCCCCAAACAGCAAGCGGTGCTCGCCTTTTTGCAGGAGCGGGTGCAGGACGGCGTCCCCCCCACTGTGCGGGAAATTTGCGCCGCCACCGGCATCAAATCCACCTCCACGGTGCACGCCTGTCTGCGCACACTGGAGGATGGCGGCTACATCTCGCGTGAAAGCGGGCTGAACCGATCGATCCGCCTGCCGGGCGAAAATATGACCCGGGTGCCGCTGCTGGGTCGCGTCACCGCCGGTAAACCCATTCTGGCGGTGGAGGAAGTAGAGGAATTTGTGCCGTATTCCGGCAAAGGCTACCAGCCGGGCGAGCTGTTTGCGCTGCGGGTATCGGGTACCAGTATGATCAACGCCGGCATTCTGGACAAGGATGTCGTGATCGTACAGCGCACCCCCACCGCCCAAAACGGCGAGATCGTGGTCGCCCTGATCGGGGACGAGGCCACCGTCAAACGGTTCTATAAAGAGAATGGTCACTTCCGTTTGCAGCCCGAAAACGACGAATTCGAGCCCATTATCGTGGACGAATGCGCCGTTTTGGGCAAGGTGATCTCGCTGGTGCGCTATTTCGGCTGATCGCTGCTGTCTACACAAAACAACCCGCCCACGGATACCATGGTATCCGTGGGCGGGTTTTGCTATACTCGCTTATTCCTGCGGGGGCTCGGCGGGTGCTTCCTCCGTCGCGGCTGCAAAGCTCACCGTAATGGTGGTACCCTCGCCGGGGGTGCTGTCCAACGACAGCCGCGCGTTATGCTGGATGGCAATATGCTTCACGATCGCCAGCCCCAATCCGGTGCCGCCGGTTTCCTTGGAGCGGCTCTTGTCCACCCGATAAAACCGTTCAAACACCCGGCTTTGGTGTTCGGGCGAAATACCGATGCCGGTATCTGCCACCGTCAGCACCACCCGCTCATCCCGCTGCTCCAGCGTCACCGCCACCCGGCCGCCGGGGCGGTTGTATCGAATGGCGTTGTCGCACAAATTGTACACCAGCTCTTCCAACAGCCGCCGGCTGCCGAACACAAAGCCCGGTCCGCCCTCAACCGTCATGGTCACCTGTTCTTTTTCCGCCTTAAAGCTGAGGATCTGCGCACACTCGTCCGCCAGCTCGCGCAGCGACACCCGCTCCTGCACCTCCAGGTGCTGCGGATCGTCCAGCGCCGACAGCTGCAGAATATCGCCGATCAGCGATACCAGCCGCCCCGCTTCCTTATGGATCTTGCCCGCAAACTCCGGCACATCCTCCGGCCGCACCATGCCGGTTTCGATCATTTCGGCATACCCGCTGATGGAGGTCAGCGGCGTTTTCAGCTCGTGCGACACATTCGCGGTAAATTCCTGGCGCATCTTGTCCATGCTCTGCTTTCTCTTCTGCTGATCCTGCAGCGCATAGGCAAACGGCTTCAACTCGCGATACGGCACATCCTCGGCGATGTGATCCATATCCTGCGCCATCGCCTCGATCGGCTTGACCAGCCGCCGGGTCAACAGCGCCGACAGCAAGATCGACACCACCAGCAGCACCGCCCCGATCGCCACGATCACCGGCAGCGCGCTTTCAAACGACGCATACAGGTTTTTCACCTCGCCGGACACACGCAGCACATTGCCGTCCGGCAGCCGCACCGCATAATAATAGGTTTTGAGTCCCATCGTGTGCGATCGGCGGGTGTCCTCGCCCTCACCGCGCGTCAACGCCTGCTCCACCTCGGGTCGGGAGGCGTGGTTGCCCATGGTGGCGGCTGCCGCCTGGTTGTCCACCACCACCGTGCCGTCCGGCGACACCAGCGTGATACGGATGTGATCCCGCGCACCAAAACCGGACAACGCCGTTTTATCGCTCATCTGCGCATAACTGTCCTCCAGAATGTACGCATACGAGCGAATATCCTCTTTCATCTGCTGCTCAAAAGCGTTGTGCAGCACCACCGTGGTCAGTGTTGCCGTCAGCACCATGGACAGCAGCGCAATAAATATCAACCGAAAATTGATTTTTTCTTCCATACTCATTACCCGTCGATCTTATAGCCCACATTGCGGACCGTTTTGATCAGCTCGCCTCCCGCGCCCAGCTTTTTGCGCAGCGTTTTGATATGCATATCCACCGTGCGGGTCTCGCCCTCGTAATCCATGCCCCACACCTTGTCCATCAGCTTTTCGCGGGTCATCACGATGCGCTGGTTGACCAGCAGGCATTTCAGCAGCTCATACTCCTTAAAGGTCAGCGCACACGGTTCGCCGTCCACCGTCACCTGATGCTGACCGTCGTCCAGCATAATGCCGCCAAACCGCAGCACCGTGTTGTCCTCGCGCTGATACCGGCGCAACACCGCCTTCACGCGGGAGATCAGCTCCATAATGCCGAACGGTTTGGTGATATAATCGTCCGCACCGGTGTCCAGCCCCTTGACCTTATCCCATTCGGTGGTCTTGGCGGTCACCATGATCACCGGAATCTCCCGCAGCCGCACATCCTGCCGCAGCTGCCGCAGCAGCTGCAGCCCGTCCTCGCCGGGCAGCATCACATCCAGCAGCACCAGCTCCGGCGGTTCGCGGCGGCACGCCTCCAAAAAGCCGGGCGCGCCGTCAAACTCCGCGGTGGCAAAGCCACTGTTTTGCAGCGCATAGCTTTCCATCTGCCGAATGTTGACATCGTCCTCTACAATATAGATCACGACGGTTCACCCCCTTGGTTCTTCCGGGTTCAGTATAGCGCATTTTGCGCGTCAGGGCAAGGCATATTCCGTCTTATACTGTGTATACAGATCCTGAAACGCCTTATCGTCGGAATTTTTCAGCGTGTTCAGATACTCGTGCGTTTCAAAACTGTCCTTGTGCACCTGGATCAGGCACACCGCAATGTTGGAGCAATGATCCGCCACCCGCTCGCAATCGGTCAGAATATCCGCGAACACAAACCCCCACTCGGTGGTGCACGCGCCGGTTTGCAGCCGTTCGATATGCCGCATCTTCAGCTGCTTTTGCAGCAGATCCACCACCTGCTCCAGCGGCTCCACCTGTGCCGCCAGCTGCAAATTCCGAGTGTGGAAGGTTTCCACCGCCAGCCGCACCACTTCGCGCACCGCCCGGAACAAACATTGCAGCTCCTGCTGTGCCTGCGGCGAGAACTGGATGTTCTTGTCCTGCATCTCCTTGGCGGAACGGCACAGGTTGACCGCATGGTCGCTGATGCGTTCAAAATCGCCGATGCAGTGCAGCAGCCGCGTCACCTCATGACTGTCGGACAAGCTCAGGCTATGGCTGCTGAGCTTCACCAGATAGGTGCCGATCGCGTCCTCGTATTCGTCCGCCTGCTGCTCCCACTGGTTGATGGTATCCGCGTCCTGCGGACGATAATGCCCCACCATCGACAGCGCCAGATCCAGCGTATCGCGCGACAGATCCGCCATCACCTTGGTGGTGATGCGGCATTGATCCAGCGCCAGCGACGGCGCCGCCAGCAGCCGCTCATCCAGCAGCGGTTCGGTCTCTTCGCCGCCGCCATCCCGAATGGTCATACACGCCAGTTTTTCCAGCAGCTTGCTGAACGGGCAGAGCAGCAAGGTGGACAGCAGGTTAAAGGTGGTGTGGATCACCGCCACCGAGGCGGCGGTCACATTTTCGTTGATAAACGAGAAATGCAGCACCGCGTTCAAACCGTAAAACACCGTCATCCACACCGCGGTGCCGATAATATTAAAGTACAGATGCACCAGCGCCGCGCGCCGCGCATTTTTGTTGGCACCGATCGATGACAGCAGCGCCGTCACACAGGTGCCGATGTTCTGCCCCATCACAATGGGGATCGCGGAGGCATAGGTGACGCTGCCGGTCGCAGCCAGCGCCTGCAAAATACCAACCGATGCGGACGAGCTTTGGATGATGCCGGTCAGCACCGCGCCCGCCAAAACGCCAAGCAGCGGGTTGGAAAACGCCGTCAGCAGATGGGTGAACTCCGGAATCTCCGCCAGCGGTTTCACCGCCCCCACCATGGTGTCCATCCCGAACACCAAAATGGCGAAGCCCAGCATAATGCCACCGATATCCTTTTTGCGCCCGTTGCGGCACGCCATCAGCATCACAATACCGATCACCGCCAGCACCGGTGCAAATACCTGCGGGGTGAAGATCTTCACAAACCACTGGTCACTTTCCAAACCGGTGGTGCTCAACAGCCACGCGGTGATGGTGGTGCCGACATTGGCACCCATAATAATGCTGATCGCCTGCGACAGCTGCATCAGTCCCGAGTTGACAAACCCCACCACCATCACGGTGGTCGCCGACGAGGACTGGATCACCGCCGTGACGCCGGCGCCCAGCAGCATCCCCTTGACCGGGTTGGCAGTCAACCTCTCCAGAATGTGTTTGAGCTTACCGCCCGCGTGTTTTTCCAGCCCTTCGCCCATCAGCGTCATGCCGTACAAAAACACCGCCAAGCCGCCCAGCATTGTCAAAACATTGAAAAAAGACATACGATATCCTCCCTCGAAATCTCCGTCTACCTGTATGCTAACGGCGCACGGTAAAATCGAGCAGGGGCTTTATGTAAAATCCGTGTAAAATCGACCAAATTCTACTTTACACAACTTTTCGGGTACAAAAAAAGCGACGCCGATCGGCGTCGCTTTTTTATAAACGAATCAGAAATCGTTGTTGGAACGGTTGCGATGGAACATCGCGTCCAAATCCTTGTAGGTGTCGTCCAGGCTGGAATCCGCATTGATGGAATTGATGAAATCCAAGCCCAGATTCTCCGTGCCATCGCTCGCCTGCGTAGCCGGATCGTCTTTGGACATCACACCGGTCGAGATCATGGTGATGCGCATGGTGTCGTCCATCGTATCGTCGAAGGTAACACCCCAGATCACGTTCGCGTCCGGATGCGCCGCATCGGTGATGATCGCCGAAGCGGTCTCCGCGTCCTCCAGATCGATATCCGGCGAGGCGGTAATGTTGATGATAACGCCCTTGGCGCCGTTGATCGAGGTTTCCAACAGCGGGCTGGTGATAGCAGCCTTGGCGGCCTCCTGCGCTTTGTCTTTACCCGACGCCGTGCCCACGCCCATGTGCGCGTAGCCCGCGTCCTTCATAACCGAGGTCACATCCGCGAAGTCCAAGTTGATATAAGCATCGGTCTGGATCAGCTCGGAAATGCTCTGTACCGCCTGGCGCAGCACATCGTCCGCCACTTCAAACGCGTTAGCGAGGGTAATGCGCTGCTCGCTGACCATTTTCAGCCGCTCGTTGGGGATAACCACCAAGCTGTCCACATGCTCACGCAGCGCCGCAATACCGGCCTCCGCCTGCGCCATGCGTTTTTTGCCCTCAAAGGCGAACGGTTTGGTCACGATACCGACGGTCAAAATGCCCAGCTCGCGGGCGATAGCCGCCACAACCGGAGCCGCGCCCGTACCGGTGCCGCCGCCCATACCGGCGGTGATAAACACCATGTCGGTGCCGCGCAGCGCCGCCGTGATTTCTTCAGTGCTTTCTTCCGCGGCGCGCTGACCCTTATCGGGGTTGGCGCCGGCGCCCATACCATGGGTCAATTTTTCACCGATCTGGAGTTTTTGGTCGGCCTGCGAATTCACCAGAGCCGGATGATCGGTGTTCAACGCGATGAACTGCACGCCCTTCACGCCGGCACGCACCATGCGGTTTACGGCATTTCCGCCGCCGCCGCCGACACCAATAACTTTAATCTGCACGAAATCTTCCGCTTCGTTATCATACTCGAATGGCATGAGACATCCTCCTTAAGTCTATAAATTTCCATAAAGCCGCATCCAATTCGACTTACATGCAATCGTTTCCGTTTTCTTATTCTATCATGTGTACAAAAGAATTTCAACCGTTTCCCGACAAGAAAATGCAAAACTTTTTGAATTTTTTTCGACGAAATTTCAAAGTTTTTTCTTTTATTCGGGGAAAAACCGCGGTCATCCCTTCTTTTTTGTGGTACCGGTGGTCGCCCCGGCAGCCTTGGTGGTCACCAGCCCCTCCGGCCGGAACACAATGCGCTTATCCTGCACCGTGTTGTCGGAATAGTCGCGCACATTCAGCGTGCCGCGGGCGGTGTTGCCGTGGTCCTTTTGTATTTTGGGCAGCGTGGCGGCGATCACCGCCAGCTTATGCTCCATATTCTGGTCGTTGCCCAGCAAAAAGGTGATCTGGTTTTTCCAGTTCACCTGAATATCCGTTTTGTCGGTCATGTTGATCTCGGTCAAGCCCTCCAATCCGTGGCTCTTCATCCCCGCGATCAGTGCATTCGCGATCTTCAGCCCGCGATCATCCAGCACCTGTTCCCCCACCTTGGTTTTCTTGGAGGTGGTGCCTTTCAAATGCAGATACCGCATCGGTTTGTCGGTGTTGGCTTTCCACGCCTCTAGCCCGCGGCCGGTGGTGCTCACCAGCATCCATTGATCTCCGATCGCGATCACGCCCAGCGGCGTGGCTTCCTCAATTTTGATGCGGATGGTATCCATCGACTGCTTGTTGTCCACCGTCACCGTTTCGGCGTAGGCAAAAGCGCTGCGGATATTCTCGGCGGCCTGTTGTTTATCCACCGAAAACACACTGTCGCCAATGCGGATGCCGCTTTTGCCGATAATAGATTCCTCTTTGTAGCGGGTGTTGCCCTCCACCACGATTTTCTTCACACCGAACAGCGCCGTGCGGTCGCTGGTGGTGCGGGTGGACGGGGTGGACAAAAACAGCACCAGATTGGCGCCGATCATCACCAGAATCGCCACCGCCAGCGTCACCGCCAGCTGCGCGCGCGTCATCGGTTTTTTGGTTGTACCCGCTTGTTTTGCCATGCCTGTTTCGTTCCCTTCCGCCGCCGAGGCAGCGTATGTTATACCGGCGTGCGGCGAATGCTTGCTCCCGCCGCCGCCAAGCTGTCTGTCAATTGTTCATATCCGCGATCCAAATGATGCAATCCGGTAATGGTGGTTTCGCCGGTCGCCGCCAGCGCCGCCACCACCAGCGCCGCCCCGCCGCGCAGATCGGTACATTCCACCGGCGCGCCGGACAGGCGGGGCACCCCCTCGACCACGGCGACGCGCCCCTCTACCTTGATGCGCGCCCCCAGCCGGGTCAGCTCCCCGACATGCTTGTATCGGCTTTCAAATATGTTTTCGATAAACACGCTGGTGCCCTCTGCCACACACGCCATCGCCATCACCGGTGCTTGTGCATCGGTGGGAAAGCCGGGATACGGCATGGTGCGCACCGTTTTGATACGCCGCAGCCGCGGCGGCGCGCTGATCAGCACATCGTCGTCCCACACCGACACGCGGCAGCCCGCTTCCTCAAACGCGGGCAGCACCGCCGCCAGATGCCGGGGCTGGATCTTCTGCAGCACCAGCGACCCGCCGGTCACGGCGGCCGCCGCCATATAGGTGGCGGCTTCGATCCGGTCGGGAATCACCGCGTGGCCGCATCCGGTCAGATGCTCCACCCCCTCGATGAGAACGGTGCCCTCGCCCGCACCGGTAATGCGCGCGCCGCAGCGGGTCAGATACGCGCACAAGTCCACAATTTCCGGCTCGCGCGCCGCGTTGATGATGGTGGTGGTACCGCGCGCGGTCACCGCCGCCAGCAGGATGTTCTCGGTCGCTCCCACACTGGGGAACGACAGGGTGATCGCCGCCCCGCGCAGCCCTTCCGGCGCCGCGCAATGCAGGTGACCGCCCTCCTCCTCAATGGTGACCCCCATCTGCCGCAGCGCGGCGAGATGCAGATCAATGGGACGCGGTCCCAGCTCGCACCCGCCGGGGAACGACAGGTCCGCGCCGCCCATGCGTGCCACCATCGCCCCCAAAAACACAATAGATGACCGCATTTCGCGCATCAGATGATCCGGCACATCCTGCCGACACAGCCCGGCGGTATCCACCGTCATGCTGTGCCGGTCATATGCCACCCGGCAACCCAGCCAGCGCAGGATCTCGACCGAAGCGCGCACATCCGCCAGATCGGGGCAGTTGTCGATCCGGCTTTCGCCGTCCGCCAGCAGCGTCGCCGCCAACACCGGCAGCGCGCTGTTTTTTGCCCCATGGATCGGTACCGCCCCGCTCAAACGGCGCAGCCCCTCCACCATCAGCTTTTCCATATATCCACACACCCCTTTTTCGCGTATCGCGTCATTTTGATACGCCATTCTATGCAAAATCAAGGGGTTGTGTGCGAAATCGTCTAGTTTTTCGCGCGTTGCAGCGTTTCTTCAATCACCGCATAAATGCGATCGGACGCATCCAAAATCGCGGCGGCACGGGCGTTTTCGCCCATCTGGCGCAGCTTTTCGGGCGTGTCCATCAGCCCGCACAGCGCCTCCCACAACGTGTCGCCGCTCAAATCTTTTTCTTCAATACACACCGCCGCGCCTTTGTCCACCAACGCCATCGCGTTGTGGTACTGGTGATTTTCCGCCACATAAGGCGAGGGGATCAGGATGGACGGTTTGCCCGCCGCCGGCAGCTCGCTCAGCGTCATCGCGCCGCAGCGACAAATCACCAGATCCGCCGCCGCCATGCACCGCGGCATATCGTCAATATAATCGCGCACCCAAATGCCGTCCGCGCGGGGGGACATTCCCCGCTGTTGCATCTGGTCGCAAAAATCCGCAAACGCACCCTTGCCGGTGGCATGAATATGCTGCACATGCCCCGCCTCGGCGCTTTTTTGCAGCACCTCCAGCATCGCTTCGTTGATGTGGCGGGCGCCCAGGCTGCCGCCAAAGGACAGCACCATCGGGCGGTTATCCAGCCCCAGCTCCTGCCGCGCCTTTTCCCGATCCGGCGCCAAAAAGCCCGGACGCAGCGGGTTGCCGGTAATCACCACCCGCACATCCGGCGGCAGATATTTGCGCGCCGCATCGCTGGCGATCATGGTCGCCGCCGCGTATTTGGCAAGCATCTTCACCGTCACGCCCGGCAGCGCGTTGGATTCGTGCGTCAACACCGGCACACCCATTTTGGCGGCTTTACGCAGCACCGGCCCGCTCACATAACCGCCGGTGCCGATGGCAATATCCGGCGCAAAATCGCGGATAATGCGTCCCGCCTCCACCCCGGAGGTGACGGCGTGCACCGCCGCGCCGATGTTGCGACCGATGTTTTTGACACTCAACCGCCGCTGAAATCCGCGCACATCCACCGTTTTGATCGGATAGCCGGCTTGCGGTACCAGCGTGGTTTCCATCCGCCCTTTGGCGCCCACAAACAAAATCTCGGCGTCGGGCTGTTCTGCTTTTATCTTGTCCGCGATGGCGAGCGCCGGGTTGATATGCCCCGCGGTACCACCGCCTGTCATCAATACACGCATTCGTGTTCCCTCCTGCTGCCGGTGTTTACGACTGTCCGGATGCATCCCGGCTTTGGCGGGATACCGCCAGCACCACGCCCATCTGGAACAGCAGCATCACCAGCGATGTACCGCCGTAGCTGAAGAACGGCAGGCTGATACCGGTGTTGGGCATGGTGTTGGTCACCACCGCCATATTCAGTAACGCCTGCACGCCGATCTGCGATGTCAGACCGATCGCCAGCATCGATCCGAACTTATCCTTGGCGCGCATACCGATCACAAAGCCGCGCCACACCAGCAGCGCAAACAAACCGATCACCAGCACTGCGCCGACCAATCCCAGCTCCTCACAAATCACCGAGAAAATAAAGTCGTTGTGCGGTTCCGGCAAAAACAGGTGCTTTTGCCGCCCGTTGCCAAGCCCGGTGCCCATCAATCCGCCGGAGCCGATCGCATACAGCGACTGCACCGTCTGCCACGCGTCGCCGCCGGGGTCTTTCGCTTCCACCCCCAGCGGGTCCTGCCATACCGCGATGCGGTCCTGTTCGTATCCGACCACAAAAATCATCACAAACACGGCGGCCGCGCCCAGCAGCACCAGTCCGCCCAGATACGCTTTGCGGGTGCCGCCCACATACATCATAATCAGTCCGATGGACAGCAGCAAAATGGTACCGGACAGGTGCGGTTCGATAAAGACCAACCCGCACACCACGCCTAAGATCACCAGAAACGGTAAAAATCCGCCGGTGAAGGTGTTCATCTTCTTATGATTAAGCGATATGAGGTGTGCAAACAGCAAAATCAGCGCAAACTTCGCCACCTCGGACGGCTGGAACTGCACCCCGCCGAACCGGATCCAGCGGTGCACCTCGTTTTCGGCGGGCAGCGCCCGCACGATCAACAGCAAGATCACCGCCACGCCCATCAACGGCACCGCAAATTTGTGCCAGTGCTCATAGTCAAAGCAGGACACGATCAGCATAATCACCAACCCGGCGATCGCGAATTCCACCTGCTTGCGGATGTAAAAATAGCTGTCTTTGTTATTCCATTTATACGCATATGCGTAGCTGGCGGAATACAAACAAATCAGTCCCACCGCCAAAACCAGCAGCAGGATGATGAAAAACGGCATATCAAAGCCGCCCTTGGTATACAGCAGCCCCCGCCGCCTTTTCCTGATGGTCGCAGAGCCCTGCATCGTCTGCGAGGAAGCCGCCATAAGCGCCCCGTCCTTTCCCGACGGTCTTTGCCGCCTTTTTCTATATCGTAGTCTGCGGGAAACCCCGCTTTTTATGCGTAAATCAACAGCAGCACCGCTCCGGCGCAGCCCACCAGCGTGATAAACGAGAACACGCCCACCACCTTGTTTTCGCTCCAACCGGACAACTCAAAGTGATGGTGCAGCGGGCTCATCTTGAACAGCCGCTTGCCGTGGGTCAGCTTGAAATAGCTCACCTGCAAAATCACCGACAGCGTTTCCGCGATGTAGATGATCCCCACCGGAATCAGCAGCAGCGGGCATTCCATGCCGAACGCCAGCGCACACAGCACCCCGCCGATAAACAGCGACCCGGTATCGCCCATAAACACCTTGGCGGGATGCAGATTATACAGCAAAAAGCCGATCAGTCCGCCGGCCAGCGCCGCCGCCACCACACCGAGCCCGAAATAATGCTCGCCGCGGGTGACTCCCACCACGGCAGCCACCACAAAGAACAGCGCGGTGATCACGCTGACCGAACCGCACAACCCGTCCACACCGTCGGTCAGATTGGTGGAGTTGGAAACCCCCACCACCACGAACAGGCAAAACGGGAAGAACCAAAGTCCCATATCAATGCGTCCCAAAAACGGCACCCACATATGCGGATGACCGCCCTCGGACCAAAACAGCGCAATCGCATATGCCATGGCAACCAGCAGCTGCAAAAACAGCTTTTGCCGCTCGGTCAGTCCCAAATTGCGCTTTTTCACCACTTTGATATAATCGTCCAAAAAGCCGATCAAGCCGCAGCCGATCGCCAGCGCGATACCGCTGTAAAACCGGGTCATCGCCACGGCGCTGCCGGTCAGCATCCGCATTTGCGGACGGTCAAAAAACGCCGTTTGGCACACCACCGCCGTCACCACAATGGCGACCAGCCATCCAAGGATGAACACAATACCGCCCATGGTGGGGGTGCCCTGTTTATTCTTGTGCCAGGAGGGACCGATGTCCCGAATGGTCTGGCCGAATTTCAGTTTGTGCAGCAGCGGGATCAACCGCCGTCCGGCAAGTGCCGTGATCAAAAACGAGCCGAACCCCGCCAAGGCCAGCGCCGTCATGGCCGCCATACTCATGCTTTACTCTACCCTTTCCTTTGCCAACGCGTCGGCAATTACTTCCCTCTCGTCCAAGTGGATCAGTCCGCTTTTGAGCACCTGATAGGTTTCGTGCCCTTTGCCTGCCAGCAGGATCGTATCGCCCGGCTGGGCATGGTCAATTGCCCAATGGATCGCCTCCACCCGGTTTTCCACCACCGTATAGGCGGCATCCTTCGGCATACCCGCCACGATCTCATCGATGATCGCGCCCGGCTCTTCGGTGCGGGGATTATCCGAGGTGACCACGCAAAAATCCGCATATTGCGCGGCGATCGCCCCCATTTTGGGGCGTTTGCCGCGGTCGCGGTCACCGCCGCAGCCGAACAGCACCACCAACCGTCCCGCCGCGCACTCCTTGAGCGTACGGCAAATGTTGAGCAAACCGTCCGGCGTGTGGGCATAGTCGATCACGATGGTGAAATCGCGCCCGGTGGGCACGATCTCGGCGCGGCCTTTCACGCCCTTGCAGGAGCACAGCGCCGCCACCACTTTGTCAAACGGCAGCCCGATCGCCAGCGCACAAGCCGCCGCTGCCATCGCATTGTATACCGAAAAGTCACCGGGAATCGGCAGCCGCACCCGGTCAATATCGCCGGTGCCCACCAATTCAAAATCCACACCGTCGGGGCGTTTATGAATGTTGCGGGCGGTGTAATCCGCCGCGTCCTGTGTCGCCGAAAAGGTCACAAACGGACAATCGATCCCCTCGCGAATGCGGGCGGAAGCGGGATCGTCCCAATTGACAACGCCCCGGTCGCACATGGTAAACAGCTTCTTTTTCGCGGCAAGATAATTCTCCATCGTGCCGTGATAATCCAGATGATCCTGCGTCAGGTTGGTGAACACCGCCGCGTCAAAGTGGCAGCCGTCCACCCGTCCCTGATCCAGCGCATGGGAGGACACCTCCATCACCGCATACTGGCAGCCCTCCGCCACCATCAGCGAAAACATGCTTTGCAGATCATACGGATCCGGCGTGGTGTGCCCCGAAGGCAGCACCCGCTCCCCAATCATATTCTGGATGGTGCCGACCAACCCCACCTTGTATCCGCAGGATTCCAGCACCGATTTCAGCATATAGGTCACGCTGGTTTTGCCGTTGGTGCCGGTGATGCCCAGCAAATGCAGCTGGCGCGACGGCCAACCAAACCAGTTGGCGCACATCATCGCCCACGCATGGCGGGTGGATTCCACCAAAATCTGGTGTTCCAGCCCCAAATCGCGCTGCACAACCACCGCCAGTGCGCCGTCCGCCAGCGCTTTTTCCGCAAACGCGTGTCCGTCCGAAGCGGTTCCGCAAATGCACACAAACACCCAGCCCGGTTTCACCTTGCGCGAGTCACAGGTGATGCCCGCCACCTCGTCGGTGCCGGTCACGGCTGCGCCGGTGTGCATCATCAATTCCGATAGTGTCATTCTTCCATACCCGCCTTTCCCAATAGGCTTTTGCTCTTTGTCAGCGTATGTTATCGTGAACCACAAATTCCACAGTGATGGTGGTACCCTTGGCCACCTTGGTGCCCGCTTTGATACTCTGGTTGGTCGCGGTCACCTCGCCGGAGCTGTCGGTCGCGCCCTGTATCTTCAAGTTCAGCCAGTAATCCGCCGCCAGCGAATTCGCCTGCGACAGAGTGCACCCGCTGAAATCCGGCACCGTCACGGTTTCGTCCACACTGCCCTGTTCGGTATAGATCACCACGATACCGTTTTGCGGAATGGTGGTTCCGCTGTCCGGCGTTTGCGACACCACTTTGTCGCCGTCGCCCACCACTTTCACAGTCAGCGACTGGCTGGTGATCTTGCTCTTGGCCACGCTCACCGTATCGCCCACCACCTTGGGGGTGACGCGGTTGAGGTTTGCCAGCTCTTCATCGGTATACTGCGGCTCCACCCCCAGATAGGGCAGCGCATCGGTCAACACCTTCTGCGCTACCGGCGCCGAAATGGTACCGCCGTACCGCACATCGCACTGCGGCTGATCCAGCACCACGAGGATCGCGACCTCCGGATCGTCCGACGGTGCAAACCCGCAAAACGACGCCCACACCTCGTTGACATTGGTGGACACCAGTTTTACCGTCTGGTCCGCGGTGCCGGTCTTACCCGCCACGCGGTAGCCCGCCACATACGCGTTTTTGGAACCCGCGTTGACCGAGGTATCCAACATCGCCGCCAACCGTTTGGAGGTGCTTTCCGAAATCACCTGCCGCACCTCTTTGGGGGTGGTGTTGCGCACCACATTGCCGTCCGCATCCAGCACCTGCTGTACCACATACGGCTGCATCAGCTTGCCGCCGTTGGCAACCGCCGACATCGCGGTGATCATCTGCAGCGGGGTGATGGTGAAGGTCTGACCGATGGATTCGCATGCCAGCTCCACCGGGTTCAGCGTTTCGGCGGTGTGATACAGCGCCTCGGTCGGGGTTGCCTCGCTGAGCATATCAATGCCGGTTTTCTGGGTGAACCCGAAACCGGTGTAGTATTTGAAAAACGCCTGCGGTCCGATCCGCAATCCCAGCTGGATAAACGCCGGGTTGCAGGAGGCGGAGATCGCCTGAGGGAAGGTCAGAGTGCCGTGACCTCCTGCCAAATGGCAGTTGATGGGCTGGGTGCCCTTATACGCCACCTGCGAACCGGTGCAGGTAAAGGTGGAGGTTTCGCTCACCTTGCCCTCCTCCAGCCCCATGGCGGAGGTGAACACCTTAAATACCGAGCCCGGCTCGTAAAATTCGGAAATCGAGCGGTTGACCCATTGCTGCTCCCGCGCTTCCTTCAGCGCCTTGGACTGGGCATCGCCCGACAACTTGGCAATGGTCGCCGCCTGCGAGGCATCATGCACCGTGAACGGATCGTTGGGGTCAAAGTCCCCCTTCACCGCCATCGCGAGAATCGCGCCGGTTTTCACATTTTGCACCAAACATACGCCGCCGCGTTTGGACTGGGTCTCCTTGACCGCCTGCTCCAAATATTTCTCGGCGTACGCCTGCACCGTCTGATCCACCGTCAGCACCAGGCTGTTGCCGTCCTGGGCATCCACGGTTTTCTCAAAGCTCAAGCCGGAGGGCAGCTCGTCGCCCACACCGTCCTTGGCGGTCACGATGCGCCCGGCGGTACCGGCAAGCTCGCTTTCGTACTTCGCCTCCAGCCCATACAGACCGTAGTTATCAGTACCGGTGAAGCCCAGCACCGACGCCAGCATCGTTCCTTGCGGGTACCGGCGTTTGTAATCCTGAATGATCCGCAGCACGCTGACCAGATTTTTCTCTTCGATCCAGTTGGACAGCTTGGTCGCCAGCGGCAGCTCGATTTTCGACACCACCACTTCGTATTCCGAATTGGTTTTGCCGGTTTTTTGGTACAGCTTGTCGCGGTTGACGCTCAGCATCTTGGACAAATCGTCCGCGATCAGCGTGCGGGTGGCTTCGTCCGTGATGTATTTGGGCGACATGATCACGGTGTACACCCCATAGGATACCGCAAGCTCGTTCATATTGCTGTCGAAGATGGTCCCCCGCTTGGGCGAGATCACATTATCGCTGAGCTGCTGGGATACCGCGCGTTTTTGCCAATCCTCGGTTTCCACCACCTGCAGCACCACCAACCGGCCGATCACAACACTGCACACCAGCGCCAGCACGCCCAAAATGGCGATCGCCCGCCGCCGCATCTGCTTGGTGGGGGTGGTGGTTGTCATATTGATTTGTTGATTTGCCATAAGCTGGTCAGCCCTTTCGTTTGTTCGCACCGTGTCCGAGTCGACAAAAGTCGCCCCGAAACAAAAACGAGAGTTAAGATATTCCCATCCCAACTCCCGCGATTATGTCGGCGCCGACCGCCGGGATAACACCGGTTCCCGGTTACCACATATGTATTCTGCTGTTAAAAAAGGTATGCAAAGAAATCCGAAATCGCGCCGCCGATCTTTTGCAGCACGCCGGTATCCTCGGTTTCGTTGACCTCGACCTTGTCGCTGTCCTCCACCGTGATGTATTGGATCTGGTTGGACTCGATCTTTTGCATACCGAGCACATTTTCCGCATAATCCTCCACCGCTTGAGCCGAGGTTTTCTGGTCCAGATCGCTTTTCAGCCGCTTGTATTCCTCTTGCAGCGTTTTTAACTCTTCCTGTTTTTCGTTGATAACGCTGTTCATCTCGTTCAGTTGGGCGCGGCTGGTCAGCGTCACGCCGACCACACCGATCACCACGGCCGACACAACAGCAGCGACCACAACGTTCAGAATCTTTTGAATTTTCGCCCGACGACGCTGGGCTTTCAGTTGTTTTTTGTTCGGTTTCAGTTCCACGATTTCCGCCTGTTTCGGCTCAAACAGGGACATCTCATACGCTTCCGTCCCGTAATGATTGGCCGTCATAAAGCTCGGCCCCTTTCTCTATCAAAATTCACTGGTCGTGATAATACTCAAATCTTGTCCACATCGCGGTAACGCGGGTGCAGCCGCTCGATGCATCGCAGCTTGGCGCTGCGGCTGCGTTTGTTTTCGGCGATCTCCTGCGCCGTGGCCTCCACCGGCTTGCCCGCCAGCTTCGCCGCAGGGGTGCGTCCGCACAAGCACACCGGACAATCCGGCGGGCAAATGCAGCCCTTGCGCCATTCGTTGAACCGCTGCTTGACCATGCGATCCTCCAACGAATGGAAGGTGATGATCGCCAGCCGTCCGCCGTCTTTCAGGCAATCGAACGCCGTGTCCAGCGCCCGGTCGAGGCAATCCAGCTCCCCGTTGACCGCGATGCGCAGCGCCTGAAACACGCGTCGCGCGGGATGTCCGTCCCGCCGTGCCGCCGCGGGCACCGCCTCTTTGATGATCTCGGCAAGCTGCCCGGTGGTCACCACCGGGGCGTGTTCGCGTTCGCGCACGATCGCGCGGGCGATGGGGCGGGAAAACTTTTCGTCCCCGTACCGATAAAAGATGTCCGCCAGCTGGGCTTCGGACAACGTCGCCACCAAATCGGCGGCGGTCGTGCCGGATTGGCTCATCCGCATATCCAGCGGCGCATCATAATGATACGAAAATCCGCGTTCGGGCGTGTCCAGCTGATGGGACGACACCCCAATATCCAACAAAATACCGTCCACGCCGGCGATTCCGCGTTCCGCCAGCACCCGGTCCATATCCGCAAAATTGCTTTGCACCACCTCGGCCGGCAAGCCCGCCAGCCGCCGCGACGCTTCGCGAATCGCGTCCGGATCCTGATCCAGCGCGATCAGCCGCCCGGTGGTCAGCCGCGAGGCGATCGCGAACGAGTGTCCGCCGCCACCGGCGGTACCGTCCACATACACCCCGTCCGGTTTCACCTGCAGCGCGTCCAACACCGGCTGCATCAGCACCGGCAGATGATAGCTATGCTCCATCGCGCGGTCCTCACGCCTTGGGCGACAGGCTCAGCTTCATGAACTGCTCCTTCACCTTGTCGGGCGTCATCAGCGCGTTGGCCTGCTCATACAGGTCGGGGTTCCAAATTTCGGCACGGTCGCCCGCACCCACAAACAACGCCGGTTTTTCCAATCCGGCAAAAGCAATCAGATGTTTCGGCAGCAAAATGCGTCCCTGCGCGTCGATTTGCACCTCGGCGGCGTTGGAGGACATATACCGCTGCATTTCAAACGCTTCCGCCGCGGGCAGCGTTTCAAACGACGCCAGCAGCTGCTCCCAGCCAGCCTGGGTGTACAGATTGA
The DNA here is from genome assembly GCA_900547105.1 of uncultured Oscillospiraceae bacterium. Lineage (GTDB taxonomy): Bacteria > Bacillota > Clostridia > Oscillospirales > Acutalibacteraceae > UMGS1474. The sequence continues at coordinate 21,940 of URFL01000006.1, forward strand.
TGCACTGATCGAACGCTTTGGCGGCGATAAAGGTCTCGCCCAGCTTTTCGCGCAGCTTCGAGGGCACGAACACACGGCCCTTCGCGTCAATATTGTGTTCATAACGACCCAGCAGCATATCCGTCACCCTCCCTTGCGTTTGATGTTTCCCCCGGACTTTTCACCGGGGCGGTGGAAAACTCGGTGGAAAGAGTGGAAAGTCACCACTTTGCTCCACTTCGATGGGTTTTTGCACCACATTTCACCACCTGACCCCCATTATAAAGGGTCGGGCTTAAAATTGCAAGGGGGAGAATTTGGAAAAATTCGCCGGAAAAAGCACCCGAATCCGCTCGAACCGTGTCGAAAAGCCGCCGATTGCTCTTATATATTTACCTTATATATATAATGCGCCTCCGCGCGGCGAGAGCGAGCGGGTCCCTCTTTTCCCGTAATTTGTGCCGCAAAAGGAATTTCTCCTTCCCATCCACTATATATGGTGGCCGGGCAAAAAGCAATATTTTTCTGTCGAAAAGGCAGCAAACCACCTCGCGCGCGCTTTGTTGACCGCCCGTAACGCCAGACAGACAGCACTATTCGCACATTTGACGCTATTTGTAAATTTTTTGTGAACAAGTATGACTATCGGTCATTTTTCGCCCGCAATGGCGAAAAATTCCACAATCCTGCCGCGAGCACAACAAAATATGGTTGATGGTCCGTTTTGCACCCACGAGATAGGCTACACTGTCCAAAACGGAATATATGTTCGATTTTTCTCTTGACTTCCCGGGCTTCTTTCGCTATAATAGCGTTGAACATTTGTTCCGAACATTCGTGCTTTTTAAGGAGGCTTTTCTTATGATTTTATCGATTATCAGCGCTCTGGTGATGTCCGGTCTGGCGCTTACCATGTTGCTGCGGGCGAAACAGGCCCGCACCTGCCGCGTGGCGCTGCTGCCGCTGGCGGCGGCGTGTATGGAATGGCTGGTGGCGGGCTATCTGTCCCCTGCCGACTTTCCGTGGCTGACGCTGCTGCTGATCGCGCTGCGGTTGACGCTGGCGGCTTGCTGCACCGCTATTCTGCGTGCCGACTTGGCGCGCGCCCGCCAAAAAGCGCGGCGGCAAAAGTTGGCGCGCCGGCTGGAAGCCCGCACCATTCAGCCGATGCTGCCCGCGTCCGCCATGCCGCAGGCGCGTGTCTATCCCTATCTGGTCGCCTGATCGGCGCATTTGTGCTTGCATTCCTCCCCGCTCCTGTGTACAATAGGTGCTTGGGGCTGTTGCCCCGGCAAGAGGAGGATTCAAACCATGCTAACCAATTTTCTAACCGTCGCCGAACAGGTGGTCGTGCTGTTTTTGCTGATCGGCGTGGGCGCGTTGTGTGCCAAAACCGGCATCATCAAAGAGGTGGCGATCAAAAGCTGCTCCGATCTGGTGTTGATCGTGGTCACACCCTGTGTCATCATCCAATCGTTCCAGCGCCCGTTTGATGCCGCCATGCTCAAAGGACTGGGGCTGGCGTGTCTGATCGCGCTATCCATCCATATTGTCACCATTCTGCTGGCGCATCTGTTGCTGCACGACCCGGTTGCTGCGCGCGAACGGGTACTGCGGGTGGGAGCGGTACTCTCCAACGCCGGATTTATGTCGCTGCCGCTGCAAAACGCGCTGCTTGGCGAGGACGGCGTGTTCTACGGCGCCGCCTATGTTGCCATCTTCAACCTGATTCTGTGGAGCTACGGATTGGTGGAAATGAGCGGCAGCCGTCAAAACCTCTCTCCCCGCAAGCTGATCCTCAATCCCGGCGTGTTGTCGCTGGCCATCGGACTTATGCTGTTTTTGGTGCGCATCACCCTGCCCACTGTGCTGGCCTCGCCGATGGGACATCTGGCGGCGCTCAACACCCCGCTGCCGATGTTGATCATCGGCTTTTATCTCGCGGATACCGACCTGAAAGCCGCGCTGCGCGACTGGCGCAGCTATGCTGCCATCGGGCTGCGGCTGTTGGTGGTGCCGCTTACCGCGCTGGGCATTTTATATCTGTGCGGGGTCCGCGGCACACTGCTGGTATCCATGATCATCGCCGCCAGCGCACCGGTGGCGGCGTCCACCACCATGTTCGCCACCAAATACGATTGCGATACCGGCCTGTCGGTCAATCTGGTGTCGCTGTCTACCTTGTTGTCGCTCATAACCATGCCGCTGATCGTGGCGCTGGCGCAGGTGATCGCCTAACATATTCTATAAACGCGAACAGCGGGTGCTTTCCGGAATCCGGAAAGCACCCGCTGTTTTTCTATTTGTCGCTTATTCTTCCATCAGCAGCGCGTTTTGCAGCTTCGCCGCCATCAGTGTGTTTTTCAGCAGCATGGCAATGGTCATCGGCCCCACGCCGCCGGGCACCGGAGTGATGTATCCCGCCACCGGCTCCACCGTGGCAAAGTCCACATCGCCGCACAGTTTCCCGTTTTCGTCGCGATCCATACCGACATCGATCACCGCCGCGCCGGGCTTTACCATATCCCCGGTCACAAATTTCGGCTTGCCGACCGCGACCACCAGCACATCCGCCTGGCGGCACACTTCCTTGAGGTTCGCGGTGCGCGAATGGCAGATGGTGACCGTGCCGTTTTCGTGCAGCAGCAGCATCGCCATCGGCTTGCCTACGATGTTGCTGCGTCCCACCACCACGCAATTTTTGCCGGTGATCTCCACACCGGCGTGGTGCAGCAGCTCCATCACCCCGGCGGGGGTGCAAGGCAAAAAGGTGTAGTCACCAATCATGATGTGCCCCACATTCTGAGAATGGAACGCATCCACATCCTTCATCGGCGAGATCGCGCTGATGACCGCTTTATCCTCGATGTGCGGCGGCAGGGGCAGCTGGCACAGAATGCCGTTGATGTCGCTGCGGCCGTTGAGGCTGGCGACCAGCGCCAGCAGCTCGTCCTGGGTGGTATCCGCCGGCAGTGCGAATTCTTCCGAATAGATGCCCGCTTCGGCGCAAGCCTTCTTTTTGTTATTGACATACACGCGCGACGCGGGGTCATCCCCCACGATGATCACTGCCAGCCCCGGCACAATGCCGCGCTGTTTTAAAGCTGCCGTTTCCTGCGCCACCTGCGCGCGAACCGCCGCCGATACCTCTTTACCGTTGATAATCGTTGCCATTTTGCTCATCCTTCCTCATCGTTTTGCGTCGCATCATCGTCCGCATTGCTGTCCGGCACCGCATCGCCGGGATAATCCACTTCCGGTTCGTCATATTCGTCGCCGCCGACCACCGTGTCCGGCAGCGTTTCGGGCAGCGCATCGTTTTCGGGGGTCAGCCCCTCGGCATCGTCCGGTGCCTCTTCCGCAAACAGATCGGCAGGCGTCTGGCGGGAACGCACCCGCAGGATCCACAGCATCGCGACACCGCCCAAAATCGCCAGAATCGCCACCAGCTGCGACACCCGCATAGTACCGAGGTACAGGCTGTCGGTGCGCAGACTTTCGATCACAAACCGCCCCGCGCCGTACCAGATCAGATAGAGCGAGAAGATCTTGCCTTTGAAGGTGTATGCCTTTTTGGACACGAGGTGCAGCACCAGAAAGCCCAACAGGCACCACAGCGACTCATACAAAAAGGTGGGATGTACCGGCAGCAGCGGGTCATATTCCACCCCGTTGGCACCGGTTTGAATAATCGAACCGGTCATGCCCCACGGCAGCGTGGTGTTGGCGCCGAACGCTTCCTGATTAAAGAAGTTGCCCCAGCGCCCGATGCCCTGCCCGATCAAAAACCCGAGCGACGCCAGATCAAACATCGCCAGCGTGTTCACTTTGCGCCAACGGCACATCACGATACCGGTGATAAAGGCGAACAAAATGCCGCCGTAGATGGCGAGTCCGCCGTTCCACACCTCCAAAATGGAGATTGGATTCGCAAAATACGAGGCGCGATCGTCAGAAAATACCACATAGTACAGCCGCGCACCCACAAACGCGATCAGCGTGGACACCAGCACCACATCGATCATCCGATCCGAGTTGATGCCGAAGCGCTTGGCGCTTCGCAGCGCATAAATCATCGCCAGCAAAAAGCCGACCGCGATCATCACGCCGTACCACCGAATGTTGATGGTCAGCCCAAACAGCTGCAGGTTATGCACCAAATACGGCGAGATGGAAAACTTCCATCCCAGCGCGGGAAACGCAATATAATCGCTCATTTCACTTCCTCCTTATCCGACGGCACGATCACCGACAGGGTGGATGCCTCTCGCTGCCACCCGTCCCGCAGCAGCGCCTGCACATCCTCCATCGTCAGCCTCGCCGCCGCGTCCAGCATCGCGAACGGCGGATTGCCGCGCAGATGATCGTCCACCAGCATATCCGCACATTCTTCCACATTGTTCAGCCCCGCGACCATCTGGCCATACTGCGCGTTGCGCGCCGCGGCAAACGCGGCGGGGTCGATTCCCTCGCGGCGCAAACGGTCGATCTCGGCATACAACTCCTGTGCCACCCGATCCGGATCGCGGGATTCGCCGCCAAACAGCGCCACCGCATAGCCGGGTCCGGTGAAATATTCCGCGCCAAAGCTCTGGTTGATCAGTCCATGCTCCATCAGCCGCGCATACATCGCCGAGCTGCGCCCGCCGATCAGATCCAGCAGCACATCCGCCGCCATCTCCCGCGTCGGAGACGGGTACTCACCCGGCGCGACCGCATCCTTGAACCCCAGATAAAACAGCGGCGCCGCCACCGGCATCGCCTGCTCCACCCGTGTGCGCAGCGCGGTGCGCGGCTCGTCATAGGTCTTGCGCGCCAAGCTCCAATCCGCCGCCGGGCGCAGCCGTTTGTCCGCGATCTCCAGCACCTGCTCCGCCGTTACGCGGCCGGACACCGCCAGCACCATGTTGTGCAGATTATAAAACGACCGATAACAGCCGTACAGCAGCTCGGGAGTAATCTCCGCAATAGACGCCACCGTTCCGGCAATGTCGATGCGCACCGGATGGGTGTGATACAACCCCTCCAGCATATTCAAAAACACGCACCGTGCAGGCGAATCGTTGCACATTTTGATCTCCTGCCCGATGATGCCCTGCTCCTTTTGCACCGTTTGCTCCGTGAAATACGGATGCTGCACAAAATCCAGCAGAATGTCCAGCGACGGCCGCACATCCCCGGTGCAGGTAAACAGATACGCCGTGCGGTCAAAGCTGGTGAATGCATTGGCGGACGCGCCGGTCGCGGCATACCGCTCAAATGCGTCGCCGTCCTCACTTTCAAACAGCTTGTGCTCCAAATAATGCGCGATCCCCGCCGGCACAGTGGTTTCCTCCGCGTCGTCGCCGATGCGGAACACATTGTCGATCGATCCGTAGCGGGTGGCAAACACCGCGTAGGACGAGGCGTAGTCCGGCTTGGGATACACAAAAATGGTCAATCCGGAGGGATGGTCGATCCGCACACAGCGCTCGCCGGTGCGCGCATCCATGAATTCCTGTTTGTTCATGCGCCCTCGCCTCCTTTTTCCGCCAACAGATACACACAGCGCAGCGTCGCCTGCTGTGCCGCTGCCATCACCCGCTCGCGGGTCACCGCCGCCACCGCCTCCGCGGCATCGGCAGGGGGCGTCACCTGCGGCAGCAGGCTTTGCCCCAAATAATACCCCGCCAGCGTGGATTGCAGATCCGGCACCGATTCAAACTGGCTTGTCAGGCTGCGTTTGGCGGATGCCATATCCTCATCGGTGAAATCGCCCCGCCGCACCGCGTCCAGCTGACGCAAAATCTCGGCGCGCGCTTCGTCCACCTTATCCAGCTGCACGCCGCTGTCCACCAGCATCACGCCTTTCAGCCGGTCGTATCCGGCGGAGCAGTAATAACACAGGCTCAGCCGCTCGCGCACATGGCGGAACAGCAGCGAATGCGGTGTGCCGCCGAAGATCGCGACCATCAGCCGCGCCGCCGCCACGTCGCCGTCCGGCTCCGCCACCGGCAACCGGAACCCCATCACCAGCTTGGACTGGTTGACCTCCATCGTTTCCCGCTGCTCGCGCACCGCGGCGGCGGGCGCTTCGGTACGGGTGGAAAGCGCCACCGGATGGCGGTCGATCGCCGCCCATTCCCGCCGGAACGCCCGGGCAACGGCATCGCCGTCGCCGCCCTGCACAATAATCTGCACCCGTGCCGTGGCCAGCACGGTTTTCCATGCAGCGGTCAGCTCCTGCGGAGTCAGCGCCGACACCCGCTCGGCACGACCGTAACGCGGCACCGCGTACGGCTCGTCCGGACACAGCAGCTCTTCGCACCGGCGGCGGGCATACAACCGTTTTTCGTTGATTTCGGACGCGATCATCTCGATTAAACAGCGTTTTTCCTGCTCCACATCGGCGGTGCGGAACGCGCCGTCCTCCAGCGCCGGCGCAAACAGCATCCGGCACAGCAAATCGGCACACTGCGCCGCAATCGGCTCGCCGTCCAACGCCAACTCATCCTTCAGCGACCGTGCGGTCAGCGTCAGCATTTGTGCGTCGCCGACCCGCCCCACATCCGCCGTGATGCGCGCGCCATACAGCTGATCCAGCCGCCGCTGCAGCGCAGTATAATCCGGATACGCCGCACAGCTGCGGCGCAGCAAAAACGGCAGCAGCGCATAGGTGGACGCGGTCTGCTCGTCCAACGGCAGCAGCAGCGCCACCGTCAGCTGCATGGTTTTGAACCGACGATCCGGCAGACACAGCATTTGCACGCCGTCCGCCAGCGGTTGATTGCTTGGTTGCAACGCCATCACCTCTTATTTGTTATATATAGGGTTTAGTATACCAGTTTTTCCGTAAAATGAAAAGCGGATTTTGCGCAAAGCCAAAAAAAGCCGCCATTTCTTTTCGCCGGCTCCCTTCCCCCAGCAACATTCACAACTTCAAAATAGTTAACCGTTTAATTATTCGGCGGATTGCCGATAGATAAACGTTTAACTTTCTGATATACTGAACCTACCCTAAACAAAAGGAGGGATCCCGGTATGTGTACGCCGGTTTCGGTGGACAGGCACCTGCACGAGCTGATGCGGGAGCATCACAACACGATGCGCCAGTATTTTCAGGAGCACGGCCTGTTTAACGGACAGCCGCAAATGATGTTTCTGATCCGCGAAAACCCCGGCATCACCCAAAAAGATCTGGCGGAAAAGATGCAGATCACCCCCGCTTCGGTCGCGGTGTCGGTGCGCCGGATGGAGCACGAGGGGCTGGTGGTGCGCACCCGCGACGACCACGATGCCCGGGTGCAGCATTTGGCGCTGACCCGCCGCGGCGAAGATTTGGACACCAACTGCCGCCAGGCGCGGGACATCATCATCAGCGTGCTGTACGAAGATTTCTCGCCGCAGGAGCTGGAAGAGCTGGATGCCCGGTTCCTGTATATGCGGCAAAAGCTGGACAAGGCGCGCAGCCTGTTCCCATCTCATTTACATCAGGAGGATTCTCATGAAGCGTAACCCATCCTATCTATCTTACGCCCGCGCGCACTGGCCGTGGCTGGTGGCAGGGCCGCTGTTCATCGCCATGGGCGGCGTGTGCGAGGTGATCCAGCCCCGCTTTATGGCGCGCATCGTGGACGATGCCATCAACGGCGAGGGACTGTCGCAAAGCGCCCGCATGGCGATCATCGGCGAAAACGCCGTGTATATGGTGCTGCTGGCGCTGCTGGCGATCGCGGTCGGCGTGCTGGGCATTGTGTTTATCTCAAACGGCACCTTCCGGTTCGGTGCCTCGCTGCGCAAAGGGCTGTATCGCAAAGTGCTGGGCTATTCCCATGCCAACATCGACAAATTCTCGTCCGCGTCGCTGGTGACGCGGCTGACCAACGATGTCACCAACGTGCAAAACACCTTTATCCAAACGCTGCGCATGGTCACCTTCACCGCCGCCATGTTTACCGGCGCGCTGATCAACGCGCTGTCGGTCAGCGCCAAGCTGGCGCTGGTAACAGTGTTTGCGGTGCCGGTGATCGCCGTTATCGTGACCATCATCGTGACCAAAGGCTTCCCGCTGTTTGAAAAAATGCAGCAGCGCATCGACAACCTGAACCGTCGGGTGCAGGAATCGGTCACCAACATTCGGGTCATCAAATCCTTTGTGCGCGAAGATCACGAAAAAGCCAAATTCTACGATGCCGCCGACCGGCTGTGCGATATTTCGGTGAAGGCGTCGGGGCTGATGGTCACCATCATGCCGCTGATGCAGCTGGTGATGAACCTGACCACCGTCGGCGCTCTGTGGCTGGGCGGCAATATGGTGCAAAGCGGCGAGATCGCGATCGGCGGTCTGATGTCGTACAGCACCTACATCATGCACATCCTCATGTCCATGATGATGATGTCGATGGCGATCATGATGTTCTCGCGGGCGCGGGCTTCTGCCGCCCGTTTGAAAGAGGTGCTGGCGGAACAGTCCACCATCACCGACCCCGAACACCCGGTGACCGCGCCGGTGCAAAAAGGCGAAGTGGAATTCCGCCATGTCAGCTTCCGCTATAACGAAACCTCCCCCGATCTGGTGCTGGACGATGTGTCCTTCACCGCGCATCCCGGCGAGGTGATCGCGGTGGTGGGCGCGACCGGTTCCGCCAAATCGTCGCTGGTCAACCTGATTCCGCGGCTGTACGATGCCACCGACGGACAGGTGCTGGTGGATGGGGTGGATGTGCGGGATTACGCCATCCGCACCCTGCGCGAAGGGATCGGCATGGTACCGCAGCAAAATGTGCTGTTTTCCGGCACCATCGCGGACAACATCCGCTGGGGCGACCCGGACGCCACCGATGACGAGGTGGAACAGGCGGCGCGCGACGCGCAGGCACACGATTTCATCATGAGCTTTCCGGAGGGCTACCAGACCATGCTCAGCCAGGGCGGCGTGAACGTGTCCGGCGGTCAAAAGCAGCGGCTTTGCATCGCCCGCGCGATGATCAAAAAGCCCCGCGTGCTGATTCTGGACGATTCCACCAGCGCGGTGGACTCGGACACCGAAGGACGCATCCGCGAGAGCTTTTCGCAGCATCTGAAGGGTACCACCGTGTTTATCATTGCCCAGCGCATCAGCTCCATCAAAACCGCCGACCGCATTCTGGTGCTGGACAGCGGCAAAGTGGCGGGCTTTGGCACCCATGAGGAATTGATCGCCTCCAACACCATTTACCAAGAGATCGTATCATCACAGCAGAAAGGAGTGAGCGCCTGATGCCACCTCGTATGGGAGGGCCCGGTCGCGGCCCCGGTGGTCCGGGAGGTCCCGCACCGCAAAAGCCCCGCAACACCAAACGCACCCTCACCCGGCTGCTCGCTTATCTGCGGCGGGATATTCCCCGACTGGTGATGGTGCTGGTCTTCATTTTGATCAGCACCGGTGCGCAGCTGGCGGCCACCTGGATGCTGACCCCGATCTTCGACACCATTTCCAAAGATAACGGCTTGCAGCGCACCGCGCTGTACCTGATCGCGCTGGTGCTCATCTATCTGGTGGGCGTGGTCGCCACTTGGGTGCAAAGCCGCACCATGATCAAAATTTCGCAGAATATGATCCTGCGAATGCGCAAGGATCTGTACGACCATGTCATCCGTCTGCCTATCGGCTATTTCGATGCCCAGGCGCACGGCGACATCATGTCCCGCTTTTCCAACGATATGGACATCGTCAGCGAAACGCTGAACAACGCCTCGGTACAGGTGGTGTCCTCCATTATCTCGCTGGTGGGCACACTGGTCAGCATGCTGATCCTCAGCCCGCTGCTGACGCTGCTGACCATCATCCTGTTCCCCATCATGATCTTCCTGTCCCGCTTCTTTATGAAGCGCAGCCACCGCTATTTCGGCGAACAGCAAAAAGCGCTGGGCGATCTCAACGGCTTTATGGAAGAAACCGCCGAGGGACAAAAGGTGGTGCAGATCTTCTGCCACGAGCAGCAGGTGGAAACCGATTTTGACCGGCTCAACGAAGAGTTCCGTCAAAAAGCCACCAAAGCGCAGATCGTATCCGGTGTGGTGCAGCCGCTGATGCAGCACATTAGCACCTTCAACTATGTGCTGGTCGCCACGGTGGGCGGCGCATTGGCGCTGCAAGGGTTGTTCACGCTGGGCAACATCGCCACCTTCCTGAACCTGTCCCGCCAGTTTGGTCAGCCGGTCACCCAAATTGCCAGCCAGCTGTCCATGATCCAATCGGCGCTGGCGGGTGCCGAGCGGGTGTTCGATGTGATGGATCGCGAGCCGGAGGCGGCTCCCGCCCCCACCGATGTGCGGCTGACCCACACCGAAAGCGGCTATGCGTGGCAGCTGCCGGACGGTCGCACCGTGCCGGTGCACGGCGATGTGAAACTTACGCACGTCACCTTCGGCTATGTGCCGGATAAGATCGTGCTGCACGATATGTCGCTGTACGCCAAGCCGGGGCAAAAAATCGCATTTGTCGGTTCCACCGGCGCCGGCAAAACCACCATCACCAACCTGCTCACCCGGTTCTACGACATTCAAGAGGGCACCATCACCATCGACGGCATCAACATCCGCGATATTGCGCTGCCGGATCTGCGGCGGTCGCTCGCGATGGTGCTGCAGGACACTCACCTGTTCACCGGCACCGTGCGGGAAAACATCCGCTACGGCCGGCTGGATGCGACCGATGAAGAGTGCGAGCAGGCGGCGCGGCTGGCAAGCGCCCATTCGTTCATCATGCGGCTGCCGCACGGCTACGACACCGTGCTGGACGGCGACGGCGGCAACCTGTCGCAAGGGCAGCGCCAGCTGCTGAACATTGCGCGTGCCGCAGTGGCGGATCCCGCCATTCTGATTTTGGACGAAGCCACCAGCTCGGTGGATACCCGCACTGAAAAGCACATCGAGCACGGCATGGATCGGCTGATGCAGGGGCGCACCACCTTTGTGATCGCCCACCGGCTGTCCACCGTGCGTGATTCCGACGCCATCATGGTGATCGAACAGGGTACCATTCTGGAGCGCGGCGATCACAACGATCTGATCGCGCAACAGGGACGGTACTACAAGCTGTACACCGGCCAATTTGAACTGGAATAAACACAGAAAAATCCCGCGACGCTCGACCGAGCGCCGCGGGATTTTTTGGTTGCAGAAATGCTATTATTTATCCAGCCGATTTTTGGCATACGCCAGCAGCGTCGCCATAAAGGCATAGCCTGCCGCGCGCTGCACCCCGCCCACCAGCGAGGAGAAGAAGGTGCTGCCGCTGAAGCCGCCGAACACGCCGCCGGCCGCAGACACAACGCCCAAGATCAGACCCATCAGCACCGCCACCGGCACCAACACATACAGCACCACCGACACCCAGGTCAGCAGCTTGCCCAGCAAGGTGTCCGCTTTACCATACAGCTTGTCGATGATCGACTCGCGCGGTTGCTGCGGCGCATACGGCTGCTGCGGATAGCCCGGCTGACCATACGGCTGCTGCGGCTGCGGTGCATACGGCTGCTGTTGCGGCGCGTTTTGCACCGGGGGCTGCACGGGCGGGGTGGGTTGGTTCTGGACAAAGTTGTTGTTCTCCATATCCATCGGCTCCTTTTTTGTAAGTTGAGATTCCTTTATGTTTAGTATATCGGGTTTGCCATCGGTGTCAATACCTTTTGGCGATTTTCTGCCGATGGATTTCGCGCGCGGAAACTTGACCTTTGTCGCGTTTTAGGATAGAATGGGGGTGGTTTTTATGACTTATCGAAAAGGAATGGTGTCCGGTATGCTGTTATCCCCCTCGATCTTGTCTTGTGATTTCGCCCGTCTGACCGATGCGGTGGCGCGGGTGGAATGTTCCGGTGCAGACGAACTGCATCTGGATGTGATGGACGGCGTGTTCGTCCCCAACCTCACCTTTGGCGCACCGGTGATCCGCTGTCTGCGCCCGCTGACCCCTCTTTTTTTTGACACCCATTTGATGCTGCAGCATCCCGAACGGCTGGTGGACGACTTCATCGCCGCCGGCGCGGATTGCCTGACCTTTCATCTGGAAAGCGATGCTCCGGTCGAAGATCTGATCGCTCATATTCACCAAAGCGGCAAGCAGGCGGGGCTGTCGCTGAATCCCGACACCCCGCTCGATGCGCTGATGCCGTATCTGCCGCTGGTGGATCGCGTATTGGTCATGACGGTGCAGCCCGGCTTCGGCGGGCAGGTGTTCCAGGATCATGTGCTGGAAAAAACCGCCGCTCTGCGGAAAGAGATCGACCGCCGCCATCTGTCCGCCATTATCGAAGTGGACGGCGGCGTGCATCGTCAAAACGCCGCGCGTCTGGTGGATGCGGGCGTGGATATGGCGGTGATGGGCAGCGCCTTTTTCGCCGACAGCGACCCGGCGGGGCTGACCAATCTGTTCCATTCGCTGTAAGCGGCTATCCCACCGCCGGCGGGGTGGCGGCCATCAACCGCTCCAGCGCATCTCCACGTGCGAGTATGCGTCCGTGTTCCTCCACCACCGCGACGGGGACATCCCCCTGCCCGACCGGGCGGCCGAATTCCGACAGGATCAGCCACAGCCGCGCGGGGGTGCGGGCGGGATACACCACCAGGCGATACTCTTTATCCCAGCGATAAAGCGAGCTGGCGAGCAGCGGCGGCACCTCGTGCCACCGGCGCAGCGCTTCGGCCAGCCGCAGCAAATCATCGGTATCAGCCACGGCGTAGATCCGTGGCTTTTCCTTCCGCCGCATACGGATGGCGCGGCGCCGCGTCAGCGGCGTCACCAGCAGCAAGCAGCCGGACGCGACCGGCAGCGCTTCGATCTGGAGGCGTTTCGCGGGCGGCACTCCCGCCTGTGCATACGCGTTTTCCAGCAACGCCCGCAGAATCTTTCGGGTGGCGGGTTCGCGACAATCCATATCGGGAAAACGCACCCCCATGCCCGACAGCTCCCGGTCGGACAGCAAAATGGTCAGGCACCCGTTTTCCCATTGTTCCATCTGCACGGCAAAGCCCTCCTTTGATTGGCGATCAAATCGATATAGATTTTATGATAATCGTTGCGCCGCTCCGTTTCAATAGGAGAAAACTGGGCGCAGAAAGATGTGATATAGCATGGCATGGGGACTGTCCCACGCGTTGTTCGTTCCCCCGCGCAAGCAACCGGCCGCCTCGGCCGAACAAGCGCTGTTTCAACAAATTCAGCGGGTGTATCTGCCCCTGTCCTATACCGGGCGGGACGCCGTTTGCCGGTTTGAACCGGGCGACCGCGTGCAGCCGGGTGACCCGCTGGCGCTGCCGGAGGATGACGATCCGGCACCGGTCAAATCCTCGGTGGAAGGCGTGTTTGACGGCACGCGCACGCTTTCCCATCCAGTATATGGTCCGATCACCTGCGCGGTGATTCGTCCGGCCATCATGCCCACCCCGCGCGCCGAATCCGACAAACGCATCTCCCCCACCCCGGCGCAGGTGATGGCAGCCGCCAAAGCGGCGGGCATCATCGATGAGCTGGACGGCTTGCCGCTGCACCAAAAGCTGGAGCAGTGGAAGCACGAGGGCTGCCATTTTCTGGTGGCCAACGCGGTGGAAGCGGAACCGTATGCCAGCAGCGCCTGGTCGCTGCTGCTGCACCAAAGCGAGCAGGTCAACAGCGGCCTGTGGCTGGCGGCACAGACCATCGGTGCCGCTGGATCGCACATCGCGGTGCAGGCATCGCGCAAAGCGCGGCAGGAGCTGCCCCCTTCACTGGACGGTCGGCTGTTTTTTGTCAAAAGCGGCTATCCGGTGACGGCGCTGACCCACGCGGGTCACGACATTCGCGTGGGGGTAATCGGGGTACAGGCGTGCTTGGCGCTGCATCGCGCGGTCACGCTGCACGAGCATCATCACTACGCCACCATCACCGTGACCGGCGACGCGATCGAGCACCCGCAAAATGTGCGCGCGCCTTTTGGCACACCGGTGGGCGAGCTGCTCCGTTTTTGCGGCATCAAAACCGGCGTATCCCAGATAGTGATGGGCGATGCGCTGACCGGCGTGGCGATCGATTCGGCGGTGCTGCCGGTGCTGCCGGGCGTGACCTGTCTGCTGGCGCTGTCCTCGGTGGCGACCGAGCGTGGTCCCTGTATCGGCTGCGGGCAATGTCTGTCGGTCTGCCACGCGCATCTGATGCCCGGCGAGATCGCCCGGCAGATGGAAAATATGCATTATACCCAGCTGGCGGCGCTGCACCCCGAGCAATGCGACTCGTGCGGCGCGTGTTCGGTGGTGTGTCCGGTCGGCCGCGATGTAGCAGCGCTGGTCGGCGAAGCCGCCGATGCCGGCGGGCGATTGTTGATGGAATGGGGGAATCCGGATGGCACTTAAAACTTCCGCCGCCCCCTATCTGCGGCAAGCGCGGCGTACCGGCGCGCGCGACTGGACAACCTCTTTGATCCTGCTGGTTCCGGCGGCGTTTTCCGCCGTGTATTACGGCGCGCGCCCGGTGATTTTGCTCGCCGCCGCGGTGCTCGCCGCCAACGGGTGCGAGCTGCTGGCGTGTCTGCTGATGCGGCGGCGCCCCACGCTGCAGGATGGCTCCGCCACTCTGACCGGTCTGCTGATCGGGCTGCTGATGTCACCGCTGTGCCCTTACTGGCTGCCGGTGTTGGCGGCGGCTTTCGCCATTTGGGTGGTCAAAATGCCCTTTGGCGGACACGGACACGAACCGTTTCACCCCGCGGCCGCCGGCATTGCCGCCGCGACCGTGTGCTTTTCGGGGCATTTGTTCACCTATCCCGCCCCCAATCTGACCCAACCGCTGCCGCTGGGCGATCTGTCCGCGGTGGTGACCGAAACCTCCCCTGCCGCGCTGCTGGCGGCGGGCACCGCCCCGTCCTACACGCCGCTGGCGTGGCTGCTGGGGCAAATCCCCGGTCCGGTGGGCGCCACCGCGGCGATTTTGCTGCTGGCGTGCATGATCGGGCTGTTTGCGCGGCGCATCACCTCGCCGCTGGTCACGCTGTCTTATCTGCTGACCTGTGCGGCGGGCGCGCTTTTGTTTCCGCGCATCCAAACCGATATCCTGTCGGGGCTTCTGGCGGAGCTTTGCTCCGGCTATCTGCTGTTTACCGGCATCTTTTTGCTGCCGGATTCCATCACCGCGCCCCGCTTTTGGCTGGGTCGCGTGGTCTACGGCGTGGGCGGCGGTGTACTGACCATGCTGCTGCGCGGCGTTGGTCAGTTTGAAGAAGGCGCCTGTTTCGCGGTGCTGATGATGAACGCGCTGGCACCCGGCATCGACCGCGTGTGCTGGCGGCTGGTTCACCACCTCGCCCATCGGAAAGGAGAAAGCGTATGAAGCGTCGGTTGCGTTCCATCTTTTTCTCCACCTTTTTGACCAACAACATTGTGCTGGTCAAAGCCGTGGGGGTCTGTCCCATCATCGCCGGCGGGGTCACGCTGAAATACGGTGTGGCGTTGACGGTGTGCACGCTGGCGGTGCTGCTGCCCTCCTGCCTGTTTGTGGCGGGAGTGGGCGAACGCATCCCCAAGTGGCTGCACCCGCCGGTGTATACGCTGGCGGCAACGCTGATGATGACCGGCGCCGCCGCGATCGTCAGCCGTCTGATCGCCCCCGAAATTTACGCGGCGTTGTATCTGTTTTTGCCGCTGATGGTGGTCAGCACCATCTTCACCTATCATGCGGGCGGCTTTTCGGCGGGGATGTCCCCGGCGCTGGCAGCGGTGGACGCTGTTGGCTCGGCGCTCGGATTCGGGCTGGTGATCTGTCTGGTGTCCGCCCTGCGTGAAGCGGTGGTATACGGCACCTTGTGGGATATGCCGCTGCCGTTCACCGTGCGGTTTCCGGCGGGCAAGCTGCCATTTGCCGCGTTCATCCTGTTGGCGTTTATGGCGGCGGCACTGCAAGCCGTGAAAACCCACCTCGGCCGCCGCGCCGACAGCGAGGAGGAGGACGCATGAAGGATCTGATGCTGTATCTGCTGGCGGCGGCGCTGCTGCAAAATCTGGTGTTGACCACCGGTTTCGGCAGCTCCATGATGATGCGCATTGTGCGGCGTCCGGCGGATCTGCTGCCCTTTGGCGGGCTGCTGACCCTGTTTGTGACCCTCACCGCGATGATCACCTATCCGCTGGACACGCTGGTCGGCACCTCGTATCTCGCGAAGCTGTTCCGTCCGTTTACGCTGGTGGTGGTCACCTCGCTGCTGTATGTGCTGGTGTATCTGCTGCTGCGCAAAAGCGTGCGGCTATCCCGCCGGTTGGATCATCTGCTGCCGCTGGCGGCTTTCAACAACATCGTGGTCGGGGTCGCGCTGATTTTGAACCACCAATTCGTCACCTCGTTCGGCGGCGCGGTCGGCTTTTCGCTGGGTGCCGGTGCCGGGTTTGTGCTGCTGGCGGCGGTTTTGTCCGACGGCATCCGCCGCGCGGATCATCCCGCCATGCCGGACGCGTTTCGCGGGCTGCCCTCGGCGCTGCTGTATATGGGCATTCTGGCGTTGGCTTTGCTGGGGTTTTCCGGCCAATTTTCGTTTATCTAAATCGTTGCATCGCCCGGGCATCCCGCCCGGAGCAGGAGGGGTAAAATCACTATGAAACATCGTTCTGCCTATGAGATCGTGCTGGGGGTTCTGGCACTGATAGGCGTTGCCGGCGCGGTCATTCTGACATTGATGACCGGTCACGCGGCGCTGGCTTTTCAAAATCGGCTGATCGCCGGTGCTGCCAAAGTGGTCGAAATTGTGGTGGGAAAAGGAACGGCGGTCGCCGCCCTGACCCCGCTGTTGCTGAAGCTGCTGTTTTTTATGACACTGGCGCTGATTTTGTGGACACTGCTGCTCATCAAAGGCACCGACCGCCGCTCGGCACTGGTCGGCGGCGTGGCGGGGGTAGTCATCACCGCCGTGGTGCTGGAAGCGCTGCAATTCGCGCTGCCGCTGCGATTTCCGTCCATCGCCGATTGCCTGTGGTGCATCGGTTTCGGCGTGCTGGTGTCGTTCGGGCTGTTCCTCTGCCAGTGGGCATGGGATAAGTTCCCCGCGCTGGTCAACCGCGAAACGGTGTTGTATGTCGTGTTCGGCGTCATTACCACCATCGTCAACATTCTCTCGTTCCAGGTGGCCGCCAACTGGCTGGGCGCACCGGCGCTGATCGCCAACGCCATTGCGTGGGTGCTGTCGGTGCTGGTGGCGTATATCACCAACAAGCTATTTGTGTTTCAAAGTCATGTGCGCGGATTTTTGGCGCTGGCCAAAGAGGTGGGGCTGTTTTTCGGCGCGCGGCTGCTGTCCTTTGGTGTGGACGAGCTGGGTATCTGGCTGATGGTGGATGTGGCACACATCAGCGGATTGGTATCCAAGATCGCCATGAATGTGATCGTGCTGATCCTCAATTACATCTTCAGCAAATGGTTTATCTTTGCCAACAAAAAATCTTCCGGAATAGAAGAATAACCGTCGCGTGTTAAAGGCGCAGTACGCATGCCGTTTCCACACGACCGTTTCCGGCAACCATGCTGAGCGTCGACGACTGGTTTCCCTTTTGGCACTGTAAAAACGTTATACTTGTCAAAAACCCGAAGAGTGCCCGGCATCCGCCAAGCACCCCTCGGGTCATTTTATATCCCGCCTCCGGCAAGCAAAAAGAAAAAGCACGCAAACCGGCGGCACGCTAAAGCCTTCTCCTTGAGGTAATTCCCCCGCGCGCGGGGGAAATGTCTGCGAAACCGACAAAAGGGGCCCGTTTCGGGAGAAAAAGGTGCTGAGCGCAGCGAAGCGGATGAGGTGTCAGAAAACCATAAGATTTTAGCAATATAATAGTTGCGTATATTTTTAGTGTTGCAGGAAACCAATAGCACACTTTAATCCGCTGCTTTTCCACCTCATCCGTCGCGGCGTAAAGCCGCGCCACCTTCCCCTCCAAGGGGAAGGCTTATGCAGCCCCATCTTTTCCACTAGTCGGAGACACTACCTCCCAGTGGAAGGCTTGCGAGGACTCTGCGTATGCATTGTCATTCTAAACAAAGCGAAGAATCTTTTCTGCCATTGCCCCTCTCTCTGCGTAGGGGGCGATGCCCACATCGCCCCACGAATCACGCACAAATCTGGCGGCGGGTGCAAGCCTCCCTCTGACGAGGGAGGTGGATTTTTGCGCAGCAAAAAGACAGAGGGAGAGAAAAAATATCGCCCGCTTTCGGTGTCGCGAAAACCTTTTCTCTCCCTCAGTCTCGCTATCGCTCGACGGCTCCCTCGTCAGAGGGAGCCGGATGGGCTTTCTACAACGAGGTCACTCAGCCTGTCATTCTGAGCGCAGCGAAGAATCTTTTCCGCCGCCTTTTCGTTATGCCACGGTTGCAAAGCCGGAGCTGGTCACCTGGGTGCCATCGGCGCGCACAAACAGCGCCTCCACCCCATCGGTGCGCTCCACCAGCGCCAAGCCCTCCTCCTCACCCAACACAAAGCAGGTGGTGGACAACATATCCCCCACCACCGATTGCTCGGACAAGATGGTGACCGCCGCCAACCCGTTGTTCACCGGATACCCGCTCGCGGGATCCAGAATATGATGATAATACACCCCGTCCTGTGTGAACCCCCGCTCGTAACTGCCGGAGGTCACCACCGACCGGTCGCGCACCGCCACCGTCGCCGCCAGCGCTGCGCTGTCCTGCGGGTCGCGAATCCCCACGCGAAACGCTTCGCCCTGTTTATCACCGACCGCCAGCACATTGCCGCCCAGATCGATCAGCGCCCCGCTCACCTTTTGGCTCACCAGATACTCCCGCAGCCGATCAGCAATGTATCCCTTGGCGACACCGCCCAAATCCACTCCGGCGGCGGGATCGGTCAACCGCACCCGGTCGCCGTCTATTTCCAATTTATCATATCCGACATGGGTCACCGCCTCCGCCAGCGCCGCTTTATCCGGCACCACCGGCGATTCGCTCGAAAAATTCCACAGCGAGGTGATCGGCGCCACCGTAATATCAAATTTGCCGCCGCTCTCCCGGCAAATATCCAGCGCCTGCTGCATCAGCGCCCGCGTTTCCGCATCCACCGTTACCCAAGCGCCGCCCGCTGTATTCAAGCGGTAAATATCGCTGCCCGCGCGGGTGCGGCTGAACAGCGATTCGTAGTGCCGGATACGCTGCACGCAGTCATCCAGCACCTCCGTCGATGCCTTTTCGTCGTACACCGCGATGGTCACGGTGGTATCCAGTGCCACGGTGGAGCGGGTCAACGGCGCACGCGCGGCGCGGCGGCACCCGCCCAGTACCAACATCAGCGCCACCACCAGACATCCGATTCTGCGCATGGTCGTCCCCCCTTTTTCTCTTGATGGTAGTATACCGAAACGCCTCCCAAAAAGCAACTATCTATCCAAATCGACCGCTCTATTCCGCCCAATCCGCCCCTCTGCCCGCGCGAACTGTGGATAAACTTACGAAATTATAACAGGTTTGTAACAAACATTGCACCCCCTCGCCGTTTGTGGTATAGTACCAACTGGTTCAATAGAAAGATAGAAAGGAGCGAGTCGCTTTGCGTAGCTTTTCCCTATCGAAACGGCGCATCGAGCCGTGGTTTATCACGGTCGTGCTGGCGGCTCTGCTGCCTTTGCTGCCGGAATATATCGCGCCGTTTTTAGGCGTGGGCACACTGGTTTGCGCCTATCGTGACGCGCGCCGCCACCAGCGGGTGTTCACCATCGGTCCGCTTGGCAAACTGATGCTGATCTATCTGCTGTTTTTGGCAGTCGGCATTTTGTATAGCCACAACGCCATGTCCGCATTCACCTCGTGGTTGATGTGGGCGGCGATGCTCACGGTGTATGTAGCGCTGCACACAGTGCTCATCGATCGGCGACGCATGGATGTCGCGCTGTTCGGGGTGTCGGTCGCCGCCGGCGGCGTGGGCGGTATCGCCTGTGTCCAGTATTTTCTGCGCATTGCCTGCGGATTTACCGGTCACTTGCAGCTGTGGTATCCGCTGGATTCTCTGGTGTACCGGTTGTCGCCGGTCGGCATCAATATGGAGGTTGTCGGCAACCGCGCCTGTTCCACCTTCACCAACCCCAACATTATGGCGGAGTATCTGGTGGCGGTGATCCCCTTTGTGGCGCTGTATGCCTTTGGTCACCGGCGCTCGCGCACACGGATGATAGCCCGCGGCTGCCTGATTTTGGCAGTGGGCGGCGTGTTCTTCTCGTTCTCGCGCGGATGCTATCTGGCGCTGCTGGCGATCGGCTGCGTGTTTGCGGTCGCCAATCTCCGCCGGTTGTGGCTGGCGTTTTTGTCCGGCTTCGCCGTGGTCGCGCTGACCCCGCAAGCGGTGATCGAGCGCCTGTTCTCCATTCAAAAAGTCAAACGCAGCGTGGCACCGCCGCCGATGGCGACCGCCACCCAAACCGCCGCCGCGATGGCAGCGGTGGGTGCGGACAAAGCGATCAACGAACGGTTCCAGGTATGGCACGCGTGTTTGCAAAGCTTTTTTGACCACCCGCTGCTGGGCATCGGCGCCGGCACCGGCAACACCAACGCCATGCTGCTCAGCCACGGGCTGAATGTGCCCCACGCGCACAACATTGTGCTGCAGCTGCTGGTGGAAGGCGGCATCGTGGGGTTGGGCATCTTCGCGGTGGCAGGATTCAAGGCGCTGCAAACCGGTGTGCGGCTGACCCGCCGCTCCGGCGAAAGCCGTCGCAGTGGCGTGGCGATCATGGCGTTTTTGGCGGCATTTTGTGTCAGCGGCATGGTGGAATTCCCGCTGTTCACGCCCAAATTGGTTGGTATTTTTCTGCTGGCGCTGGCGCTTGTCGACGGTGCCGGCCGTCTGTATCTGGCGCAACCCGCCTGCGCGCTGGTGGATGTGGTGGTACCGCCGCTGCACCGCCGCTTGTCGGATCAGGTATCCGCCGCGCGTATGAAGTGATCTCCGCATAAAAAATTTTCCCGCCGGATGTTCTCCGGCGGGATTTTTGTATTCCCGAACAACACGAAACGGCTCGCCCCCGAAGGGACGAGCCGTTCCTGTTTGTAAAAAGAAAGGAGATGAGAGAAAAGAAAAGGAGAAAAAAGAGAAAAGAGAGAAGATTGTTCGGCAGTGGGAACGACGGGAAACACATAACCTACAAGGCAGAGTAGGCTTTGGCGGTGCGCCCCGCCGCTCCCTTAACCGATGGCTTTAGTATACGGGGCAAATGTTGCGATAGTATGACCAGCCTGTAAAACGACTGTATACACTCTATGAACCTTTTTCTCCACTGTCACCATCCGGCATAAATCAGATGCATTGAAACTGCCCTCCAAAAAAGATATAACGGGAATAGAAACAGTCCTTCACAAAAATTTGAACGGAGAGGCGGGACAATGCTTACATGAAAGTACGCTGGAAAGGAAAAACGGATTTTCTGCTTCTGACCCACGATCGAATTTATACTGTCCTCAGTATTGAAAAAGGATGGTATCGGTTAATTGACGATAGTGGGGACGATTATTTGTATCCGCCGGACAATTTTGACATCGTTGAAGAGCAAAGGACGGATAACATACAAAAATTGTGATCGTTCACATTTTCAGCATCATCAGCGTTTCTCACTTCGCATGAGCGATTTATCAGTACAAATCAAAGGTGCTGATGGTCACCTTTGTTCCGGAAAGACTGATATCGTTAGACACCCCCGCCCCACCATCATTCGTCCCGAACGAAACTGTAAGTTCGCTTTCCTCTGTCGTTTTTGTGCCGCTGTTGTAATAGTTTACCTGCGTTTTATAATAGGCATCCATTTGGGTATACATCCGGTTAAACACGTTTTTCGCCGCGTCGGCGCTATCGCACGAGATGGTGACATGCACACTTGTCAGCCGCTGTCCCAACAGAGAACGATAAAACGCGTAGCAGCTATCCGCCTCATACCCGCAAACGGTTTCCTTAAAATAATAATCATTATACGGCGTTATATCATCTTCTATCATATCGATTGGTTCGCCTTTGATCTTAAGAAGCTGCCGCGCCGTCATATTGTAATAGGTTCCATCGTCTTGGATAGCCACATTGATTTTGGGATTAAAAAACCATACTTGGATACCGAGATAAAGTGCCAACGCCAAAACCAATATAACAGCAATCGGAACACAAACAAACAGCCATTTTTTCGATTTCATTCAAAGCACCTCTCTTATCACATCATGAATTTTTCTCACTCCGCGTGGATAACGCCGGTGGTGTATTCCGCGCCGCAGGCGAACGGTTTAGGCAGCGTGAGAGCGTACAGGTCGGCGGCGCGGCTTTCCAGCTCCCACACCTGCCGCGCGGTGCCGGTCAGCTTTTCCGCCTGCGAAGCGCGCCCCAGCAGCGGTGCCGACGCTTCGCGCGCCCGATTCAGTATCTCGCGACCCCGGTCGTTGTAGCCCAACACCCGCGCATACGGCGGGGTTTCCGCCGCCAGATCCGCCGGAACCCCTAAAAACGCCGACCACAGCATCCGCCGGATGCGGGTAAGCGGATAGCGGCGGGTTTTGATCGCCTGCTCCAGCTCGTCCAGCGTGGCGGCGGTCGCCACCGCTTCTTTCACGCGGTTTTGCAACCCCTCCGAAATGCCGGGGCAAGCAGCCAGCTGGTCCGCCGACATCTGCCGCAGCGCCGCCAGCACGCCGCGTTCCAACCGCTTGGCATCCGCCGGGCAATGCCCCGCCGCGGCTGCCTCGCTCAACAGCCGATACGCCGTGCGCGGCATATACGGCGCGGCGTTCAGCATTTTCCCGGACAAAATCACGGTGCGCAAAAAGCTGGCGGACGCGGTATCGCCGATCGGCGCCATATCGTCATGCTCCGCGCCCATACGCGGCACGGTAAATGTCTGCATCGCCGGTGCCAGCGCGCGGATCGCTTTGATATATTCCACGCCCAGCGTGTTGTTGGGGCGCGCCAGCAGCGCCGCCAGCTTGTCGCTGCCGATTTCGGCGACGGCGCGGCTTTGGGCTTCGGGGAACGCGATGCCGCCCTCCAGATGATAGCGCAGCAGCGCAGGAAAGCGGTCAGACTGCATCACATCCACGATCTTTTCCAGCGCAGCAACATCGCCGCATTCGCTGCCGAAGCTGAGGGTGTCCACACACCCCAGCGCGTTCAGGATCGCCACCCCGCCCCGGGCGAATGCCTCCGCCGAGGACAGCGCCCACGGCAGCGGCAGCTCCAGCACCAAATCGGCGCCGCCCGCCAGCGCCATGCGCACCCGATCGGCTTTGGGCAGCAGCGCCGGTTCGCCCCGCTGGACGAAGTTGCCGCTCATCACCGCCACCATATGGGTGGCTTCGCACCCGCCTTTTTCGGCGCGGGTGCGCTCAATGTGATACGCGTGTCCGTTGTGGAAAGGGTTATATTCCGCGATAATTCCCGCTATTTTCAAAATATTCCCTCCTTTTCTCTTGAAAAACCGCTTTTATTGTATTATGATACTAGTATTATACGGTATTGCCAAATGAAAATCAACCATAGGGAAAGGCAGATGTACACATGAAAATTCTAGTCATCAACGCCGGCAGCTCCTCGCTGAAATATCAGTTGATTGATATGCAGGACGAGTCGGTTCTGGCAAAGGGCAACTGCGAACGCATCGGTATCGACGGCAAATTCACCCACAAAACCGCCGACGGCAAGGTCATCAAACGCGATGTCGCGATGCCCGACCACACCGCCGCGTTCAACATCGTCAAAGACGCGCTGCTGAGCGGCGAAGGCAAGGTCATCGACAGCCTGGACGAAGTGTCCGCGATCGGTCACCGTATCGTGCAGGGCGGCGCGAAATTTGACCATTCCGTGCTGGTCGACGAGCAGGTTGTGAAAGATATCGAAGGCTACTCCGCGTTGGCGCCGCTGCACAATCCGGCGCATGTGCAGGGTATCCGTGCGGCTACCGCCGCGTTCGGCACCGAGATTCCGCAGGTCGTGGTGTTCGACACCTCGTTCCACCAGACCATGCCGCCGTATGCATATATGTTCGGCGTGCCGTACGAGTATTATGAAAAATACGCCGTGCGCCGCTATGGCTTCCACGGCACCTCTCATCGCTATGTCAGCCATCGCTGCTGCGAGCTGCTGGGCAAACCCGATGGCGAGGGCACCAAGATCATCACCCTGCATCTGGGCAACGGTTCGTCCATTGCCGCGCTGCGCGACGGCCATGTGGTGGATACCACCATGGGTCTGACCCCGCTGGACGGCTTTATGATGGGCACCCGCTCGGGCGCGATCGATCCCTCGGTCGTCACCTTCATCATGGAAAAAGAGCATTTCTCGCCCTCCGAAATGGATGTGGTGCTGAACAAGAAATCCGGTATGCTGGGCATTTCCGGCATCTCCAGCGACGACCGCGACATTGACGCGGCGGTCAAGGCGGGTAACGAGCGCGCCAAGCTGGCATGGGATATGCGCACCTATGAGATCATCAAATATGTCGGCGGCTACATCGCCGCGCTGGGCGGTGTGGACGCGCTGGTGTTCACCGCCGGTATCGGCGAAAACCAGGATGCGCTGCGCGCCGAGATCTTGAACGCGTTCGCGTTTATGGGCGTGAAGCTGGATGTCGAAGCCAACAAGGTGCACGGCGAAGAAAAAGAGATCACCACCCCCGATTCCAAGATTCGGGCGTTCGTGATCCCCACCAACGAAGAGCTGGTCATCGCCCGCGATACCAAAGCGATCGTCGAAGCGCTGTAAAAGCCACAACATACCAAACGGTGCCCCACCGGTCAACGCCGGCAGGGCACCGTTTTTTGTTATATTCGGATAGATATCGAGCGGCGTTTTACGCCTCTTTGCTGCGGATGAATTTGACCAGCAGCAGCAAAAACAGCACAAAGAACACCACCGCGCCGGCAATGCAGCCGATCAGCGCGAGCGTCTGCCCGCTGGGCATCCAGTCGGCGGCGGACGATTCCACTACCACCGGCGCTTGCGTATCAAATGTCCACGATACGACCGGTGTTTCCTTCGGGACGCCGGACACGGTGAACGGACACGAGGTGTTCACCGTATAGGTCTTGGACGCGCCCGGCTCCAGCGTCACCTGCAGCACCGGCTTGTCCCCGTCCAGCAGATGGCTGTACGCGCCGTTATACAGCAGCGTATCGCCGTCCGCGATTTGCAGATGCAGCTGGTTGAGATACGCCATCTGCTGCTCGTTGTCATACGGCAGCGAAAACTCCGTCAGCGTGATGGTAGCGGACTGCTCGGTGGCGTTTTCCAGCGTCAGCACACCACCGGTGCGGCTTTCCCCCGCCGCCAGCGTGGGCGCTTCCCAAAAGGTCGCAACATTGGTGTTGGGAGACGGCCAGCGCGCGCCGGTGTAGGCAAAGGTTTTTTCCTGCAGCGTGTCGGCGGACACCCCGCTTACCAGCAAGCATAATCCGGCGACGATCAGCGCGATGACCCGCGCGGCGCGCCTCATGCGTCCCCCTCCCGCGGGGGCTTTTTACCCAGCAGCAGCGCCCCCAGCGTCAACAGCACAAAAATGCCCAAGCCGCAGCCGCCAACCGTCAGCGCCACTTTCAGGCTCTGATCCTTGCCGGGATCATCCAAATTGATCGCGGTGGTGGAGGTGGTGGTGGGGCGGGTCGCCGGCGCGGCGGTGGTGGTGGGCGGCACAGTGGCACCCGGCTCCAACGGATCCACCCCGCCCGCCAGCATTTTCAGCTGGTCGCTGCTCAAATCAAAGCCATACAGTTCCACATCGTCCACCAGCGCGTTGAGCGATGCATCGCCGCTCATCCCGCCGCCGATGCGCAAATATTGCGGATTCAGCTCGCGCAAGCCGATGCTCCACATCGCCTGTGCGTGCAGCACCCCGTCCACATACAGCGACAAATACGGCTGACGCGCCACCAGCGCGATGTGGTGCCACTCGTTTTGGGGCAAGCCGGTCTGCACCTCCGGTGCGCTGGCTTTATAGCCGGTTTCGCGTTCGCCCGCAATGGTCACATCCAGATACAACCCGTTGATGATGCGCCCCTGGCTGTCGGGCTGGCTGTCATCCTTGTGCAGCGGCGACAGCGCAATGTAGTTGTCCGCATCCTGCACGATGGACAGCAGCCGCTGATCGGCGGTTTTGCCATCCACCGCGCCTTTCCAGTTGACCCACATGGACACACTGAAATTGGTCAGCCGCAGCTGGTCGTAGCCGACGGCAAGAAAATCATCCTTGCCGCTCAGCGACACCGCCTTGCCGTGACCCTCGCGGCCGTCCACCCACGAGATGTCATCGAGCGAGGTTTTGGTGCCGTTTTGATAATACGCCACATAATCGCTGTCGGTTTTGCCCGGCTCGGTCGCGATGACCAGCCGTTTATCGACATAGCCTGCCGGAATGGAAAATTCCGCTGCCGCCGGAAACGCGCCAACCACCAGCGCGAGCCCGCAAAGCAATCCTGCTATACATTTTCGCATAATGCTCCTCCTGTCTGGATATCGTAAATGGTGGAAGCTAATATGATTAGTATACCAACTCGCGGGACGATTGTCCAGCCGGAATTGTAGAAAAAAGCGGGCAAAAAGTTCCGCGGGATTTGGCTTGCAAACCGCGCGCGAACGCTATATAATAAAAAGGTACTTATTTTACACACACAACCAGAAAGGGTTTGATGGATAATGCCACAAGCATCCAAAAAAGCGGCGGAAGGCTTTGCTGCGTTCAAAGCCCCCACGCAAAAAGAATTGACCGAACGGCTGGAAGCCAAGCTGCTGCACCATTTTTCGGTGCAGCCGGAAGAGGCGACCAACGAAAACCTGTACAACGCGCTGGTGCTGGTGCTGCGCGATCTGATGCGCGAGCGCCGGGTCGCCTATATCAGCGAAACCCACAAGGAAAACGCCAAGCAGGTGTACTATCTGTGCATGGAATTTCTGATGGGGCGTTCGCTGAAAAACACGCTGTATAACCTGAATATGACCGGTGCCGCCGAAAAGGTGATGCGCCAATGGGGCGTTAAACTGGACACGCTGTATGAGCTGGAGCCGGACGCCGGCCTCGGCAACGGCGGACTCGGGCGGCTGGCGGCCTGCTTCCTGGACGGTCTTGCCACCCAAAGCATGCCCGCCATCGGGTATTCGCTGCTGTACGAATACGGCATCTTCCGCCAAAAGCTGGTGGACGGCTGGCAGACCGAGCTGCCGGATTTCTGGCTGCCCGGCGGCGAAAGCTGGCTGCTGCCGCGTCCGGAGCTGGCGAAAAAAGTGTATTTCGGCGGCAAGATCAACGAGTGGTGGGATAACGAGGGTTACCACCACATTGAACGCGAAGATGCGACCGAAGTCATCGCCCAGCCCTACGACATGATGGTGGCAGGCAAAGACGGCAAGGGCGTGTCCACCCTGCGGCTGTGGCGGGCAACCTCGCCCGGCATGGATATGTCGCTGTTTAATCAGGGCGACTATATGCGCGCGATGGAGCAAAAAGCCATGGCGGAGGTCATCACCCAGGTGCTGTATCCGGCGGATAACCACCGCGAGGGCAAATCGCTGCGGCTGACCCAGCAGTATTTCCTGGTGTCGGCATCGGTGCAGGACATCGTGCAGCGCCATTTGGAAGAATACGGCACGCTGGACAATCTGCCGGATATGGCGGCGGTGCATATCAACGACACCCACCCCACCCTCGCGATTCCCGAGCTGATGCGCATTATGATGGACGAATGCGGCTACGGCTGGGATCAGGCGTGGGATCTGGTCACCCGCACGGTGGCGTATACCAACCACACCGTTATGGCGGAGGCGCTGGAATGCTGGCCGGAGGATCTGTTCAAAGAGCGGCTGCCCCGCATTTATCAGATCGTGCGCGAAATCAACAACCGCTTCAGCGAAGCGATGATGCAGGCGACCGGCGGCGACCACGAAAAAGTGGGGCGTATGGCGATCATCAGCTACGGCGTGGTGCGCATGGCGAACCTGTGCGTGGCGGCGGCGCATTCGGTCAACGGCGTGTCGCGGCTGCACAGCGATATTTTGAAGGCGGATGTGTTCAAAGATGCCTATTCGGTGATGCCGGAAAAATTCACCAACGTCACCAACGGTATTGCCCACCGCCGCTGGCTGTGCCAAGCCAACCCGGCGCTGACCGGCTTTATCGAAAAGCATATCGGCAATGGCTTTGTCAAGGATGCCGCCCAGCTGGAAAAACTGCGCCCGCTGGCGGACGACGCGGCGGCGCTGGCGGAATTTTCCGCGATCAAGCGCCAGAACAAAGAGCGTTTGGCGGCGTATGTGAAAAAGACGATGGGGGTTACGCTGGATCCCGATTCGCTGTTTGATGTACAGGTGAAGCGGCTGCACGAATACAAGCGCCAGCATTTGAACGCGCTGCACATTCTGCACACCTATCTGGAATTGAAGGACAACCCGAACAAAGAGGTTACCCCCCGCACCTATGTGTTCGCGGCGAAGTCGGCGCCCGGCTATTTCCTCGCGAAAAAGATCATCCAGTTTATCTATGCGCTGTCGCAGGAGATTGAAAAAGACCCCATCATCCGCGAAAAAATGCGGGTGGTGTATCTGGAAGATTACCGCGTGACGCTGGCGGAGCTGTTGATGCCGGCGGCGGATATTTCCGAGCAGATCTCGCTGGCGGGCACCGAAGCCAGCGGTACCGGCAACATGAAGCTGATGATGAACGGCGCGCTGACGCTGGGCACGCTGGACGGCGCGAATGTCGAAATTTGCGAAGCGGTCGGCAAGGAGAATATGTTCCTGTTCGGCATGACCGCCGACGAGGTGGAGGCGCTGAAACCGCGGTATGACCCGCAGGCGCTGTACACCAGCGATGCGCGCGTCCACCGCGCGGTGGATGCGATGTACCACGGCATCGGCGGCCAGACCTTCGGCGAGATCGCCGGTTCGCTGACCAGCAAGGACCCGTATATGGTGCTGGCGGACTTCGAGGACTACGCCCGCGCTCAGGCGCTATCGGCGCAAGCGTATACCGACAAGCAGCATTGGGCGAAGATGGCTCTGCTCAACACCGCCGCCAGCGGTGTGTTTGCCGCCGATCGCGCGATCCGCGATTATGCCGACAACATCTGGCACGCCAAATCGCTGAAAAGCAAATAATCCCCTATGATGCATAAAAAGCCGGATGGTTCTGCGGAACCATCCGGCTTTTATTATGGTTATTTTTTCAGGCAGGCTCGTTTTCCTGCTCCTGTATGGCGCGAGCGCACAGCGCATACACATCGTCCATACAGGTGAGCTGCCCCGCCTGCGCCCGCAGCGATGCCGCGCCGCGCCAGCCTTTCATATACCACGCCGCGTGCTTGCGCGCCTCCCGCAGCGCCACCCGCTCGCCTTTCAGCTCCACCGCGCGTTCCACCTGCCGGCACAGCACCTGCATCCGCTTGGCGACCGGCGGGTCGGGCAAGATCCGCCCGTGGGTGAGATACGCCTCGATCTGGGCAAACAGCCAAGGCGCGCCCAGCGCTCCCCGCCCCACCATAATGAGGTCACAGCCCGTCTGCTCGTACAGCGCGGCGGCTTGTGCGGCCGAGGTGACATCGCCGTTGCCGATCACCGGGATGGACAGCGCCTGTTTGACCTGCCGGATGATCTCCCAATCCACCGGCGGCGCATACATCTGGTCGCGGGTGCGGCCATGCACCGTCACCGCGTCCGCGCCGCCCGCTTCGCACGCGCGCGCCACCTCCACCGCGTTGACACTGTCGCGGGAATATCCCTTGCGGATTTTGGCGGTGACCGGCACCGGCACCGCGTCCTTGACCGCCTGCACGATGCGGCGACACAGCTCCGGCTCGCGCATCAGCGCGCTGCCGCAGTGGTTGCCCGCGATTTTGGGCGCGGGACAGCCCATGTTGATGTCGATGATGTCCGGATGATACTCCATCGCCAGCTGCGCGCCCCGCGCCATCAGCGCCGGATCATCGCCAAACAGCTGCACCCCGGCGGGATGCTCGCTCTCGTCCAGCTTCAGCAGCTCGCGGCTTTTTTTATCCTGAAAGCACAAGCCCTTACAGCTGACCATTTCGCCCACCACATAGGCGGCACCGTATTCCACACAGATCTGGCGAAACGCCCGGTCGGCTACTCCCGCCATGGGCGCCAGCGCCGCTTTGCCGGTGATCTCTACATTTCCAATTTTCAACACGCACACGCCCTTTCGGTATCATCACCCCCGCGCGGGGGAATATATCACAAAAAACGCCGTGAACGGTGGTTCACGGCGTTTTGGCTGCGGAACAGGGATTCGAACCCCGACAGGCAGATTCAGAGACTGCAGTGCTACCCTTACACAATTCCGCAATATTGCTGACAGCTTTATTATTATATCCGATTTCTGGAATTTGTCAAGAGGGAACGATAAAAATTTTGCCCGTTTGGATGTAAAATATACGCGCCGGATTTCTACTGGCGCAAAATAGCGGTTTGTGCTATGATAAACGCAACGAATTTTACGCCGCAAGGAGGACTTTGGCATGATCGCAACAACCCAAAGTGAATGGAACGGATACCAACGACTGGACTTTTCCTGCGAAGGGCACGATGGCTGCGTCATCTTCCCGCACACCCCGCTGCAGCCGGGCAACCGCTGGATCTGGCGGGCGGAATTTTTGGGCGCATTCGACACAGTGGATCGCGCGCTGCTGGAACGCGGCTGGTGCCTCACCTATTTCCATATCAGCGATATGTACGGCTGCCCGCAGGCGGTGGAATGGATGGAAAGCTTCCGCCAGCTGGTGGTGAGCGAATGGAATTTGTGCGACAAAACGGTGCTGGAGGGCTTTTCGCGCGGCGGGCTGTACGCCTGCAACTATGCCGCCGCCCACCCCGATAAGGTATCCTGCCTGTATCTGGATGCGCCGCTGCTGGACATTTGCAACTGGCCGGGCGGATTTGCCACCAATCCTCGTCAGGACAAGGAATGGGAGGACTGCAAGCGCTGGTACGGGCTGACCGATGAAACCGCCAAGGATTTTCATGGTAACCCGCTGGATAAAGCGGAGGACCTCTGCCGCGCGGGCATCCCGATCCTGCTGGTCGCAGGGCTGGCGGACAAAACCCTGGAATACAGCGAAAACGGCGGGCGGCTGAACGCCATCTACGAGCGGCTGGGCGGTACCATCCACACGGTGCTGAAGCCGGACTGCGACCACCATCCCCACAGCTTGGCGGATCCCACCGAGCTGGTCGCGTTTATCGAACGGGTCACCGCGGAATAATCTTTATATAAACACTGCCAAAAAGGCGGGCACCGGAAAACCGGTGTCCGCCTTTTTTAATGCTCCCAGAGCGCTTATTTCCAGATATGCACATGGCCGCTTTCCTGCAGCTGCACCAGAATCATCACCACCACCGGGAACAGCATCATCCCCGCGACCCCGGCGATCTGCAAGCCCAGATACATGAAAAACAGCGTTACCAGCGGGTTCAGCCCGATCTGGTAGCTGACCAGCCGCGGCTCCAGAATGTTGCGCAGCACCGTGATGAACACATACAGGATCAACAGCCCCAGCGCCATGCCGAAGTTGCCGGAGATCAGCTCGAACAGCGTCCACGGAATCAGCACGGTACCGGTGCCCAGCACCGGCAAAATATCCACGATCGCGATCAGCGCCGCCAACCAGACCGCCCCTTTCACCCGCAAAATCAGCAAGCCGACCGACAGCTCCACAAAGGTGATAAACATTAGCAGCGCGTACGCTTTCAGCAGCCGGAACAGGGTGTTGGTGCACAGCTCCTTCACCGTTTGGTACAGCTCGGCGTGGCGATCCGGCAGCTGCCGCACGAAAAATCCCACCACCTGATGATAATCGATAGTCAAAAACACCGATGCCACGATCCAGATGATAAAGCTCAGCAGCAGCATCGGCAGCTTGGCGGTCAACCCGATGGTCGCGGTTGCCGCCGTGCTGAGCGCGCCGGTCACCAGCCCCACCAGCTGTTCGGACAAATTCGCAATCCCGTTGTTCAGCGACTCCACCGCGTCTTTCGGCAAATTCACCGAGATCTGGGTAACGAAATTCTGCAGCGAGGTACCTACCCCCGTGATCGCATCCTGCACCATTTGGATGTTGTCCTTATTCCCCACAAAATGGGCAGCGCTCGCGATCAGCCGCCATCCGACCAGCGCCACCACTCCTGCAAGCAGCAGCACCATCAGGATCACCAGAAACACCGAAAAAAACTTGCGGCTGCCTTTGGCGATCTTCACCAGAAAGCGCAGCGGCTTTTGCAGCGCCGCCGCTACCAAAAACGCAAACACAAACGGCATCAGCCACATGGCGGTGCATCGGATCGCTAAAATGGCGATGCCCGCCCAAACCAGCCAATAGGCCAAATTGATCAAAAAGCCCCGTCGCTGCTCCAGCCGGTCCGCCGGCGAGCCGTTCAATGGTGGTGTAGCCATGGCAACTCCCCCTTTTTCCGTGAATATATCGTCTTTTTTCCTAGTATATCCATTTTTGGCCGCGGGCGCAACCTCTTTTCCCCCACTTTAAGAAACCGTTCATTTTCGGCTTGCCGCCATCCGCCCGGCATTCTTGCGCCTTTTTGATAAAAATCAGCCATCTACCCAAAGTGTTTCGCGGCGGCGGGCGGTTCCTGCTGCAATATGTCCAGACCGCGCCGCCCTGCCGCGCCCCCACACCGCACCTCGCCGTCCGTCCACGCCAAACCCGCGGCGGGATATGGCAAAATCTTGCTTGACTACGCCGGAAACTATTGGTAGAATAGGAGAATAGTTTTGTATATAAGGGGGATTTCCATTGACATATGTGGCTATCTTGGGGCACGGCGTGGTTGGCTCCGGTGTGGCGGAAGTGCTGCACAAAAACGCCGCCGGTATTGCGCACAAGGCGGGCGGAGCGATCGAGCTGCGCCGCGTGTTGGATTTGCGCGATTTTCCCGATTGCCCTTACGCGAATTTGTTCACCAAGGATTTTCAGGACATTTTGCAGGACAAGGAGATCCGCATTGTGGTGGAAACCATGGGCGGGCTGCATCCGGCGTATGAGTTTGTGAAAGACTGCCTGCAAAACGGCAAAAGCGTTGTCACCTCCAACAAGGAGCTGGTCGCTGCCAAAGGCGACGAGCTGCTGGCGATCGCCAAGGCGAATAACCAGAATTTCCTGTTTGAAGCGAGCGTGGGCGGCGGTATTCCGATTCTACGCCCATTGGATCAGTGCCTCGCTGCCAACGAAGTATACGAGATCGCCGGTATTTTGAACGGCACCACCAACTTTATGCTCACCCGCATGGTGGAGGACGATATGTCCTTTGACGATGCGCTGGCGCTGGCGCAGCAGCTGGGCTATGCCGAGCGCGATCCCTCCGCCGATATTGAAGGGCACGATGCCTGCCGCAAGATCTGCATTCTGGCGTCGCTGGCGTTCGGCAAGCATGTGTATCCCGATCAGGTGCACACCGAAGGCATCACCCATGTCACGCTGGACGATGTGCGCTACGCGGAAGCGTTCGGCGGGGTCATCAAGCTGATCGGTCGCGCCAAAAAGAGCGACGACGGCCATCTGCTGTGCCTGGTTGCCCCGATGGTGGTATCGAAGGAAAGCCCGCTGTCGGATGTGCGCGATGTGTTCAACGCCATTTTGGTGCGCGGCGACGCGATCGGCGATGTGATGTTCTATGGTCGCGGCGCGGGCAAGCTGCCCACCGCCAGCGCCGTGGTGGCGGATGTCATTGACGAAGTGAAACACCTGCACGCCCGTAAATACCTGTTCTGGGAGCCGGGCGAAGAGGGCTATGTGCTGCCGTTCGGCGAAAACAAGAGCCGCGTGATGCTGCGCTTTACCTGCGCCGATGCGGACGCGGCGATGCAGCAGGCGGCGGCGCTGTTTGGCGAAGTTACCCGCGTCAGCCCCGCCGATGAAGCCGCCGATATGGTGGCGTTTGTCACCCCGCGGATGAAAGAAACCGCTGTGGACGCGGGGCTGGAGCAATTCACCGCCGGCACGCTGGTCAGCCGTCTGCGGGTCGCCAGCCTGTGATCCGTTTTGTAAAGAAGGTACCGTATGCTGAAAATAACCGTTCCCGCCTCCAGCGCCAATCTGGGCGCGGGATTTGATGCGCTGGGTCTGGCGTTGACCCTGCACAACCGCGTGTGGATGGAGGAAGCCGACGGCTGTCACATCGAATCGCTGGACGACACCGCCATCCCCACCGATGAAAGCAACATGATCTACCACACCGCCCGGCTGCTGTTCGAGCGCTGTGGGCATCCGTTCCACGGGCTGCACATCCGGCAGGAAAACAACATTCCGCTCACCCGCGGTTTGGGCAGCTCCTCCGCCTGTCTGGTGGCGGGCTTGCTGGGTGCCAACACCCTACTGGGCAGTCCCCTGTCCCGCGCGGACATCGGCGATCTGGCTGCCGAGCTGGAAGGGCACCCCGACAACACCGCGCCCGCGCTGTTGGGCGGACTGGTCACCTCGGTGATGGAGGGCGGTCGGGTCCACACCGTCAGCGTGCCGGTCGCCGACCGGTTCCGGTTTGCGGTATTTATCCCGAATTTTGAGCTGAAAACCTCGGTGGCGCGCGCCGCGCTGCCCACCGAAGTCTCCCGCGAGGACGCGGTGTACAACCTGTCCCGCACCGCGCTGATGACCGCCTCGCTGTGCACCGGCGATCTGGACAATCTGCGGGTCGCGGTGCAGGATCGGCTGCATCAGCCGTATCGTTTTCCGCTGATCCCCGGCGCCGAGCCGGTGTTTTACACCGCCTATTCGCTGGGCGCTTATGCCGTGTGCATCAGCGGCGCGGGTCCGTCCATCCTTGCCATTATCGACAAGGACAACACCGATTTTGCCGCCAGCGCCGCCAAGGGGCTGGAAGAGGTCGGCTTGTCCGGATGGCGGATTCAGGTATTTGAGTGTGATCCCACCGGCGCAACGGTGGATTTTATGACAGGAGGTCTTGCATAAATGCTGATCGTGCAGAAATTCGGCGGCAGCTCGGTGGCGGATGCCGCCCGTGTCGCCAATGTGGCCAAGCTGGTCACCGACACCTATAAGAAAGGCAACAGCGTGGTAGTGGTGGTATCCGCCCAGGGCGATACCACCGACGATCTGATCGAAAAAGCCCACGAGATCAATCCCCGCGGCAGCAAACGCGAAATGGACATGCTGCTGGCGGCGGGCGAACAGATCTCGATCGCGCTGCTGGCGATGGCGATCGAAAAAATCGGCTGCCCGGTCGTGTCGCTGCTGGGTTGGCAGGCGGGCTTCCGCACCAACTCCACCTATTCCGCAGCACGCATCCGCAAGGTGGAAGCCAACCGCATCCGCACCGAGCTGGACAAAAACAAAATCGTTGTGGTGGCGGGCTTCCAGGGGCTGAACAAATGGGACGACATCACCACGCTGGGGCGTGGCGGTTCGGATACCAGCGCGGTCGCGATTGCCGCGTCGATGAAAGCCGATCTGTGCCAGATCTACACCGATGTGGAGGGCGTGTACACCGCCGATCCGCGCAAGGTGCCGGCGGCACGTAAGCTGGCGGAAATCACCTATGACGAAATGCTGGAGCTGGCCACGCTGGGTGCGCAGGTTTTGAACAACCGCTCGGTGGAAATGGCCAAAAAATACAATGTCGAGCTGGAAGTGCTGTCCAGCCTGAACCCGGTGCCGGGCACCAAAGTTAAGGAGGTCACCAAAATGGAAAAAATGCTGATCAAAGGCGTTGCCAAGGATACCAACGTAGCGCGTGTTACCATCATCGGTCTGCCGGACGAGCCGGGCATTGCGTTCAAGATCTTCTCTCGCGTGGCCAAAGCGCACATCAATGTGGATATCATTCTGCAGTCGGTGGGTCGCGACGGCACCAAAGACATCACCTTCACCGTGCCGTCGGATGACGGCGAGGACGCGGTTGCCGCGCTGCAGGAATACTGCGATATGGTCGGCGCGAAAAAGATGTCCTGCGACAAGAGCGTTGCCAAGATCTCCATCGTCGGCGCAGGCATGGAAACCCACGAGGGCGTGGCGTCCACCATGTTTGAGGCGCTGGCGGATGCCAACGTCAACATCCAGATGATCTCCACCAGCGAGATCAAGGTGTCGGTGCTGATCGCCGAGGACGACGCTGACCGCGCCGTTTCCGCTGTTCACCGCGCGTTCTTTGAATAATTTCCCCGCTTTTTCTCCCCCGCCGGGTCATCCGGCGGGGGATTTTTGTTTGTGCGGCAGGCGTACATTCCTTACAAAATTATAACAACCGGGTGACAATCTTGTTACTTCACTTTTCTTTCATCCTCCGATATGGTACACTGAAAGCACAGATCAACCAGATCATAAGGACAGGAGTGAGGGCAAGTGAAGAAAAAATCCTTTTGGAAGCGCTGCAACCGGGGGTTCATCGTATCGATGGCACTGCTGGTCGCTGTGCTGGGCTATGTAACGGTCACCCAAGTGATGCTGGCGGGGCAGAAAAAGGAGATCCGCGCGATCACCGACCAGGTGCAGACCGTGCTGGTGGATGCCGCGAAAGTCCCCAACGCTGACGCACAGGCGATGGTGGCGGACACCACCAAGGCGGCGGCGTATCGGGATGCCGCCAAGAAGAAGCTGGCGGGGCTGTTCGTCAAAGACGCTGCCTATCTGGACGCGGGCGCCGAATCGGTGGTCGACGCAATCAAGGATGCCGCCGCCGAGGATCGCACCATCACCTCGATGAAGAAGGATGCCAACCCCTACGAATACACCATTCGTATCGACGAGGACACCGCGGCGGTATCCGAATCTATCACCTATTCCGTCACCGGCACATGGTCCGACTATGATGACGACACCGACTCGGTCACGCTGAAAGAGCGAACCGGTCGCCTGTCAATCGTCTGGGATGCCTCGTTTGTCAAAGAGGACGGTGCCTGGAAACTGTATCGGATCAACGGCGTTTCGTTATTCGCGTGGTGAGAGGAGGAACAACTATGAGTGCCATTTTAACACTGGAGCATGTCTGCAAAACCTTCGGGTCGCACCCGGTAGTGCAGGATCTCAGCTTTTCGGTGGAACCGGGCGAAGTATTCGGCTTTTTGGGCCCCAACGGCGCCGGTAAAACCACCACCATCAAAATCATCCTCGGGCTGCTGCATATGGACAGCGGCAGCATCCTCATTGACGGTCATTCGGTGGAGGACGATTTCGCCGCCGCCATGGCACATGTCAGCGGCATCGTTGAGCATCCGGATATGTACAAATATCTGTCCGGCTACGACAATCTGCTGCTGCAAGCCCACGCGTGCGGCGCCGATCGCGCCCAAATCGACCGCGTGGTGGAAATGGTGGGGATGCAGGCGCGCATCCGCGATAAGTTCAAGACCTATTCGCTGGGTATGAAACAGCGGCTGGGCGTGGCGCAAGCGCTGCTGCACGATCCCAAGCTGATGATTTTGGACGAACCCACCAACGGGCTTGACCCCGCCGGTATCAAAGATTTTCGCGACCTGATTCGCCGGCTGGCGCACGAAAACGGCATTGCGGTGCTGGTTTCCAGCCATATCTTGCAGGAAATGCAGCTGATGTGCGACCGGGTCGGCATCATCGACCGCGGCACGCTCAAGCAAATCAGCTCGGTGGAAGAGCTGACCCACCAAAGCACCCGCTATCGGTTTACGGTGCGCCCCATTGGGCAGGCAGCGGCGCTGCTGCAGCAGCATGTGCCCGACCGGCTGGCCGCCATCACCGATACCTATGTGGAACTGGCGGTCACCGAGGACGAGCTGCCCATCATCACCCAAAAGCTGGTGGAAAACGGCATTCAGCTGTACGGTGTGCAGCCGGTCGGCAACCAGCTGGAGGACAGCTTCATCCAGATCACGGGAGGAGGGAACACCCTTGCGTAATTTGATTCAAAACGAGCGGCTAAAGCTCTATAAAAAAGCATCCACTTGGATACTGGTCGGCATCGTGGTGGCGCTGGCGGTGTTTTCGCTGGCGATTCAAGGCGCAGTACAGCTGTTTATCGCATCCACATCGGAGGAAAGCGCCATCGATTGGCAGCGGGAATATCAAGCCACCGTCACCGGCGCCATAAAAGAACTGAAAAGCAACCCCCAAGACGGCTATGCCAAAGCCGACCTCGAGTGTTTCCAGTACATGCTGGACAACCAAATCGACCCCTCCCACTGGAAATACGCGCTGATGATGAGCTACAGGAACGACCTCGGCGCTCTGTATTCGTACGAAGTTGACCCCAAAGGGTATTTGAAAGAGTACGCCACGACCGAAGCCGACATGAAAGAGATTCAGCAGAGCATCGCCCACACCAAACAGTTGGTCCAAGCGAGCGACTGGCGGGAATATGTGCGGATGCAAATTGAAGAGGTGAAAAACGGCAACACCGCTTACAACACACCGGAGGAAAAGCAGATACAAATTGATATCTGGAATATGTATCTCGATTACAACATCCAGCCCGCCGCCACCGATGATCCCGACACCACATACGACGACGATTCGCTCACTTGGCAGCAGCGCGAGTTGACTTACCTGCGCGAAAACAAGCTGTCAATACTACGCAACAGTCACTATGGCACGGTGCTGACCGCCTCGGAAAAGGCGCAGCTGCAAGATAAGATCGCGCTGTCCACCGAGCGGATAAAAACCAACACCCCGCCAGTCGAAAGCGACTCGCTGTATGGCATGATGGAAGCGTCGCTCTCCTCGATGAGTATGTTGACGCTGCTGCTGGCGGTGTTGGCGGGCGGTATGATCGCCAACGAATTCTCCTCCGGCACCATCAAGCTGCTGCTCATCACCCCGCACAAACGGCGGAGCGTGTTCTGGGCGAAGGTGGTCGTTTTGGCGGAGATCACACTGATCGCCACCGGCGCGCTGTTTGTGCTGCAATTTTTGGTCAGCGGGCTGTTTGGCGGCTTCAACGGCATCGGCGATATGTATCTCACCCCGCTGTTCGGCAGCATTGTGCGGGTGCCGTACCTTCTCGTGATGCTGTACAAATATCTGCTGTTCCTGCTGCCGGTGTTCGCATTTGGTGCGCTGGCGCTGATGCTGTCGGCGGTCACCCGCAAAGCCGCAGCCGCCGTGGCCGTGCCGATTTTGTTGATGTATGGCGGCGAAATCGTCAACAGCATTTTGTGCTCGGTATCCAGCTCCTTTGTGGTGCCGGGGGTCAAGTTCCTGCTGGTTACCAACACCAATCTGGACGCGTATTTCCTGCAAAGCAGCTCCGTCATGCAGGATCTGCTGGTGGGGGGCAGCGGCAACGCACTGCCCGACCCGACCATGAGCCTGCTTTTCTCCATCGCGATACTGGTGGTGCACATCGCCTGCTTTTTGTGGATCGCGCGCGACAGCTTCTGCCGCCGCGATGTGAAATGATCCCGGGCGCACAGCACCCGCACAACTGCATAAGCGCAAAGCAACCACACAAGTATCCTGCGTTTGTATAAACGCAACACAACGCACACGAACAAGGGAGCATCGGTCGGGTGACCGATGCTCCCTTGCTTTGCCTATAATGATTCTTCAAGTACACCACCGCAGATTCCCCGCTTGACGAGAGGAAAGAAGAATCCCCTCAAGCCTTCCCCTCGGAGGGGATTTCACCCGCTTGCGGGAGAAAATAGTACATCATCTGTATCCAATGGCGAGCGCATGGCCCCTTTGTGTAAAGGGGGCTGTCACGGCTGTAGCTGTGACTGGGGGATTGTCGCCGTCCGCCGGACGGCGTTTGCTTAGGACGTCATCCATCACAATCCCTCCGTCTTTTTGCTGCGCAAAAATCCACCTCCCTTTGCACAAGGGAGGCTTTGGCACACTGCTGGTTTCAGTGAAATTTATAAGGTTCCGGGCACCTCATCCGTCGCGGCATAAAGCAGCGCCACCTTTTTCTCCCGAAGACGGGTCCCTTTTGTCGGCTGCACCGACATTTCCCCCGCACGCGGGGAAATCACCTCAAGGAGAAGGCTTGAAAAGTAAAGTTTCTGCTTATCTATTGTTTTCCTGAACGACGCAGATAACGTGGAGAAAATAGTGCATTATCTGTATCCGATGGTGGGCGCATGGCCCCTTTGTGTAAAGGGGGCTGTCACGGCTGTAGCCGTGACTGGGGGATTGTCGCCGTCCGCCGGACGGCGTTTGCTTAGGACGTCATCCATCACAATCCCTCCGTCTTTTTGCTGCGCAAAAATCCACCTCCCTTTGCACAAGGGAGGCTTTGGCACCATCTCATTACATCATCATAATCGATTCGTAAATCCAGTTTTTAGCTATTCTCCAAAGATTGTTCAACCATGTGGTGAATATATTCGCAGACACCTTCAAAATTTTTGCTAATATCTGTATTAGATATTCTTATAACTCGCAATCCGTATGTTGACAGAAAAGCTGTTCGATTTGCATCATACCTCACGCCGTTCTCGGTATAATGCTCCGATCCGTCCAACTCAACCACAAGCTTTGCCGCGGCACAATAAAAATTCACAATATACTGTCCCAGCACCTTTTGCCTTGAAAAGCGAATAGGATACGCGCGCAAAAAATCATACCACAGGTGTCTTTCTTCTTTTGTCATTTGCTTGCGCAGCGCTTTCGCAAAAGGAACCAGCTTTTTATTTTGTTTTCTTTGCAACCTTATTTCCTCCGCTGCCTTTTACCACTCGTGATAATTGCCCAGCAGCGTGAATTGGGGCATCTCCTCGGACAGCGCGCACAGCAGCTGCAACGTTTCTTCGCGATCCATGCCCCCCTCGAAATCCAGATAAAACGCATATTCAAAATCGCCGGTGCGCATGGGGCGGCTCTCCATTTTGGTGAGGTTCAACCCCTCGATCGCGAACCGCGACAGGGTGCGATACAGCGACCCGGTGACATGCGGGATCGAGAAAATCAGGCTGATCTTGTCCGCGTCCGGTGTAATGACCGGCACCCGCGAAATCGCAATAAACCGGGTGCAGTTGTGCGTCACCGATTGAATATCCGGCTGCACGATCTCCAGCCCATACAGCTTCGCGGCTTGCGGCGACGCGATCGCACCGATGGTGCGATCCCCGCTTTCCGCCACCATTTTGGCAGCCATCGCCGTGTTGGCGTAGGTGTGGGCGGTCAACCCATGCGCCGTCAGATACTCCTCGCATTGCGACAGCGCCTGATAATGCGAATACACATCGGTAATGGCGGTCGCACCCGGCAGCGCCATCAAGCACTGGTGCGCCTCCACCGTTGCCGCCGCCACGATTGAAAACCGGTGCGCCAGCACCAGATCAAACACCTCGTTGACCGAACCGGTGGAGGAATTTTCCACCGGCACCACGCCATAATCCACCCGTCCCTCTTTCACCGCGGCAAACACCTCGGCAAACGAGGACACAAACAGCGGCTCGCGCCCCGGCTGCTCACAAAACGGAAACATGGTCACCGCCGCCTGATGCGCAAACGCACCCGCACACCCGGCGCACGCCACCCGTGTTTGATCGGTAACCAATGGCCGCTGCTTGGCGGCGGCGATCTCCTGCCGCAGCTGGTCGCCCGCCCCCATGCGGCGATGCTGCAGTGCCCGCGACGAATCCATCATGGTCGCGAACACCAGCGCGGCGGCCTCCGGATACCCGGCGGCATCGGGGCGTTTGTCGCGGATGCGCTGCTGCACCTTTTGCAGCACCTCCGCCTCGCGTGAGGCGTTCAACACCGGCAGATCGTGCGCCGCCTTGTACGCCGCCACCCCCGCCGAGCAATCCATCCGCTGGCACAGCAGATCCGCCAGCTGGTCATCCAGCGTGTCGATCTGCGCCCGCAATTCGTTCAAATCCATCTCACCGCACCCCCGTTTCGGTTTGGCAAATATCCAACAGTCCCACCGCCAAAGCAGCTTCCACCACCGGCAGCGCACGCGGCACAATGCACGGATCGTGCCGTCCTTTCACCACCATGCGGGTGTTCTGCTTGGTGGTCAGATCAATGCTGTCCTGTTCACGCCCGATCGACGGGGTAGGTTTAATCGCCACCCGTACCGTCAGCGGCATCCCATTGGTGATGCCGCCCAAAATACCGCCGTTATGGTTTTGCGCCGTCACTACCCGCCCGTCCGGCGTGTAGCGCCAACAATCGTTGGCGGCGCTGCCGCGCATGGTCGCCAGCCCAAAGCCGTCGCCAAACTCCACGCCTTTCACCGCGGGAATCCCGAACAAAATCGGTGCCAGCCGGTTTTCGATGCCGTCAAACATCGGCGAGCCCCACCCGGCGGGCAGTCCCACCGCCGCAGCTTCGATCACGCCGCCGACACTGTCGCCATCCAATCGTGCAGCCTCCACCGCGTCGCGCATCGCCGGTTCCACCGACGGATCCACCAGCGCAAACGACTGCACTGCCAGCGCGTCCAGCTGTGCGGCGGTGACCGCCACCGGATCCAGCGGCGTGTCCTCCACCCCGGCAATGGCGGCGATATGTCCGCCAATCACAATGCCCTGCTGCCGTAAGATCTGGCGGCACACCGCGCCCGCAAACACCAGCGGCGCGGTCAGGCGGCCGCTGAAATGCCCGCCGCCGCGAACATCGTTAAACCCGCCATACCGCACCGCGCCGGTGTAATCGGCGTGGCCGGGGCGGGGACAAGACAAAATGTTTTGGTAATCGCCGGAGTGCTGGTTTTCGTTTTGGATCACCATACACAACGGCGCACCGGTGGTGCGTCCGTCCAGCAGCCCCGACAACACGCGGGGCTGGTCGCTTTCGCGGCGCGGGGTGGCGGTTTTGTCCCGCCCGGGGGCGCGTCGCGCCATCTGCACCAGCACCGCGTCCATATCCACCGCGTATCCGGCGGGCAAACCGTCCAGCACACAGCCGATGGCTTCGCCGTGGCTTTCTCCGAAAATCGACAGCCGCAGCCGTTGTCCTATGCTTGATGCCATATGGTTTGTCCTCCGATCATCCGAAAATCCTCAAAAAAGGTGGGCCAGCTTTTGTTCACACTTTCGGCATCGGTCACGCTGATCGCGTGGACGCTGCCGGTCGCCGCCACCGCCATACTCATCACAATGCGGTGATCGTTGCAGCCCTGCACCAACCCGCCGCGCAGCGGTTTGCCGCCGCGAATGGTCAGCCCGTCCGGCTGTTCCGTCACCGAAACGCCGACCCGGCGCAGCGCGTTCGCCATCGCCGTCAGCCGGTCACTTTCCTTAATGCGCAGCCGCGCCGCCCCCACAATGCGCGTTTCGCCGTGGGCGTACGCCGCCACCACCGACAGAATCGGCACCAAATCGGGAATCTGGGCGGCATCGATCGTAATGCCGTGCAGCCGCGCACGGCGGCACTCGATCCCCCGCTCGGTGGCGCGAATATCCGCGCCAAACCGGCGCAAAAGCGGAACGATCTCCTTGTCCCCCTGTGCCGACTGCTCGTCCAGCCCGTGCAGACAGACCTGTCCGCTGATTGCGCCCGCCGCCAAAAAGAACGCCGCTTGCGACCAGTCTTTTTCCACCACATGGGTCACCGGCCGGTAGCTTTGGCCGCCGGGAATCTCCCATCCGTCCGGGCGATCGTGGATCACAATGCCCGCCTGCCGCAGGGTGCGCAGCGTCATATCCACATATCCGGCGGATTCCAGCGGCGTAGTCAGCCGCAAAACGCTGTCTCCCGCGCAAAGCGGCAGCGAAAACAGCAGCCCGGTCAAAAACTGACTGGAAACATCGCCCGGCACCGCATATTCGCCCGCTTGCAGCTGTCCCGCAATGGTCAGCGGCAAGCCGTCCGCGCGGCTGAGCCGCAATCCATGCGGCGGCAAACAGTCACCGTAAACCCCCAGCGGGCGCTGCGGCAGCCGTCCCCGCCCCACAAAGGTGGTGGGAATCCCCCGCGCGCCAAACAGCGGGATCAAAAACCGCAGGGTGGAGCCGCTTTCGGCGCAGTCCACCATCGGCGCTTCCGGTACCGGTGCCGGCGCAAACGCCAGCGTATCTCCTGCGCGCGTGGCGGTCACGCCCAGCGCGGATACCCCCGTCAGCGTGGCATCAATATCCGCCGATCGGGCAACGCCTTCCACCCGACCGCTGCCGGACAACGCCGCCGCGATCAACGCCCGATGCGCCGCCGATTTGGACGGCGGCACCGCCCCTGCGCCGTGAATCGCGCCGGGCAAGCATGTGACCATCCCCATCGCATGGCCTCCTTTTCCCAACAATCGTGTGGCTTACGCGTCCTCGCCGCGCAAAAATGCGCCCAGCAGCGACAACGGCAGCCGATAGATAAAGCTGTCGCCGATGCGGTGCAGCAACGCGAGATCGATCTGGCTGCCGGCGCGCTTTTTGTCGTTGGCGACACCGGGCAGATAATCGTCCAGCGTGGCGGTGTCCGCCACCGGCAGATCGTATTTGCGCAGCACCTCCACGATCCGCATGGTGGTGCCCGGGTCGGTCAGATGCTGGCGTTCGGACGCCTCGCTGATGATGA
The DNA here is from genome assembly GCA_900547105.1 of uncultured Oscillospiraceae bacterium. Classification (GTDB taxonomy): domain Bacteria; phylum Bacillota; class Clostridia; order Oscillospirales; family Acutalibacteraceae; genus UMGS1474. The sequence continues at coordinate 66,314 of URFL01000006.1, forward strand.
CCATCCCCAGCGCCACCGCGTGACCGTGGGTCAGATCGGTGTAATCGTAGTATTTTTCCAGCGCGTGCCCCATCGTATGCCCAAAGTTGAGCAGCTTGCGCTCGCCGGATTCGGTTTCGTCCCGCTCCACCACGCCGCGCTTGATATCCATGCAGCGGGCGATGGTCGCTTCGATATGCGTTTCTTTCATCGCGATGCCGGTTTCCAGCTCGCGGAACAGCTGCTCGTCCTTGATGCAGGCGGTTTTGATGACCTCCGCCATGCCGTCGGCAAAGGTTTTCGGCGGCAGCGTGGACAGGGTGTTCACATCCGCGATCACCCGCACCGGCTGCCAGAACGCCCCCACCAGATTTTTGCCTTCGTCCAAGTCGACACCGGTCTTTCCGCCGACCGAAGCGTCCACCTGCGCCAGCAGGGTGGTGGGAATCTGCACAAAGTCCATGCCGCGCAGCCAGGTCGCCGCCGCGAAACCGGTCATATCGCCGGTCACACCGCCGCCCAGCGCCACCAACAGGTCCTGTCGGGTGATCGCCATTTGCGCCAACTTGGTGTAGATTTCCTGAATCACCGACAGGCGCTTGTGCTCCTCGCCCGCCTCGAACACGAACACATCGGCGGCGTATCCCGCCGCTTCAAACGAGCGCAGCACCCGCCCGGCAAACAGCGGAAACACATGCGAATCGGTCACGATCAACGCGCGGGTGCCGTGGTTGACCTCCCGCGCCAGCTCTCCAGCATGATCCAGCAAGCCCCGCCCCACCAAAATGTCGTACGGGCGGGAGGTTTGTACGCGAATGGTTTGCATAAGGCATTGCCTCCTTCATAAAGCCTATGGTATGAGCGCCAAATGTCCGGCGCTCAGGGATTTTCTTCTTTTCGTTTGCGTCCGGTCGCCAAAATTTGCTCCAACCGGTCGCGATCGCCCGCCGCCAGCGCCTCGCGGTACTGGTGCAGCCGGTCGATCAATCCGTCGATCTCGTCACACAGCGGACCGGCGTTCAGCAAAAACAGGTGGCTCCACAAATGCTCATCCACCGTCGCCACGCGGGATACATCCCGGTAGCTGCCCGCCGAAAAGCCACGGTATTGCGGGCAGGTGGGCGATGTGACATATGCCCCCGCCAGCACATGCGGCACCTGGCTGGTGAACGCAATAATGCGGTCGTGCTCTTGCGGGGTGGTCAGCGTGGTGCGGGCACAGCCCATCTCGTGCGCCAGCTGCTGCATGGTTTCCAGCGCGCGGCGGTCGGTGCGTGGAGTGGGAGCAAAAATATAGCTTGCCCCCACAAACAAATCCGCATCCGCGTTGCCAAAGCCGCTGTGCTCCTTGCCCGCCATCGGGTGACCACCCACAAAAAACAGCCCGTGCTGTTCACAAAGCGGTTCGCACACCTCCACAATAGCGGCTTTCACGCCACACACATCGCTGACAATGGCCCCGGCGGGAATGCGGTCGATATGCTGCTGCACAAACGGGATCAAATGCTGCGGCGCGAGCGCCAGCAGCACAATATCCGCCTCCGCGAGTCGCTCCGGACCGCCCGCCTCGTCCACCGCGTCCTGCTGCAGCGCCGCCTCACACACGGCGGGATTCACATCGATCCCGACCAGCCGGTGGGCAGTGCGGCGGCGCAGCGCCAGCGCCATCGAGCCGCCGATCAGCCCCAATCCGACGATAGCAACGGTTTTCTTTTCCATGCTTACACCCGCTTGGAAACGGTTTTGCCGAACAACGGCGCCACCTGCTGAATCCGCGCCGACAGCTTATCAAACTGCGCGGGCGTCAGCGACTGCGCCCCATCCGACAGCGCGTGCGGCGGGTCGTTGTGCACCTCGATAATCAAGCCGTCCGCACCGGCGGCGATCGCCGCCAGCGCCAGCGGCTCCACCAGACTGCTGATGCCCGCCGCGTGGGACGGATCCACCACCACCGGCAGGTGGGACAGACTTTTCAGCAGCGGAATCGCCGAAATATCCAGCGTGTTGCGGGTCATGGTTTCAAAGGTGCGGATGCCGCGTTCGCACAAAATCACCTTTTCGTTGCCGCCCGCCATGATGTATTCGGCGCTCATCAGCAGCTCTTCGATGGTACCGGACAGACCGCGTTTCAGCAAAATCGGCTTGTCGATTTTGCCCAGCTCTTTCAGCAGCTCAAAGTTCTGCATATTGCGCGCGCCCACCTGAATGATATCCACATCCTCGAACAGCTCCAGATGCGCAGCGGACATGATCTCGGTCACGATCGGCAAACCGGTTTTGGCGCGGGCTTCGCGCAGCAGTTCCAACCCTTCGGCGCGCAAGCCCTGGAACGAATAGGGAGAGGTGCGGGGCTTGAACGCGCCGCCACGCAAAAACGCCGCGCCGGACGCTTTGACATCCTCGGCGATCTGCACGATCTGCTGCTCGCTTTCCACCGAGCAGGGACCCGCGATCACGCCCAAGCGACCGCCGCCGATCACCGAGCCGCCGCCCAGATCGATCACCGTATCCTCGGGATGGAATTTGCGGTTGGCTTTTTTATACGGCTCCTGCACCCGCTTGACGCTTTCCACCTCGTCCTGCGCCGCCAGCGACTCAATATCCACCGCGGCGGTATCTCCCAGCAGACCCAACACGGTCGAATGGGCGCCGTGCCAGGTGTTGACCGCCACATCGTAACGCTCCGCCAGTTTGCGGGAGAAATCTTCCGCCTGTGCAGCGGTCGTTCCGGATTTTAACACGATAATCATAACAAAAACTCACCTTTCCTTGGGCAAAAATAAAAGCGGAACTCGTTCATGAGTTCCGCTAACACGACCAAATAGAGATCAAGCTGGGCAGCGCCGCAACGCTCATGACGATTACTTTTCGATTTTCAGGCAGCCAAAGAAGTTCCGACCAAAATAATAGCCGAAACCCATAAAGCTGGTAAATCGATTGTCATAAGCTGTGTACAGCATACGATCATTCTCCGCCTGTTTTAATCCTTACCATTGATAATACACGCTTTTTCGCCGGTTGTCAACACTTACGCCTCATTCCGGTGAAAACTTTTCGCCGCCGCGGCAATGGCTGCCGCCACCACTTCCGGCGTTTGTTCGCCATCCACTTCCACATCCGCCGCCGCACGATACAGCGGCAGCCGGCGGTCGAACAGCTCCTGTACCGCGCGCTGTTTATCCGGCCGCGCCAACAGCGGACGGGTGGTATCCCCCTCCAGCCGCTGCAGCACCGTGGCGGGGCTCACCCCGATCAGCACCACGCATCCGGTCGCCGCCAGCGCCTGCACATTTTCGGGAAAGGTCAACGCTCCCCCGCCGGAGGCGATCACCAATCCGCTTTGCTGTGCCAACGCGCAGCACGCTTCGCGTTCGCGGCGGCGAAAATCCGCCTCGCCAAACTGCTCGAAAATCGCGGATACCGTCATCCCCGCCTGCTGCTCAATATACTCGTCCATATCCACAAACTGTGCGCCGGTCAACGCCGCCAGCCGCTTGCCGACGGTGGTTTTGCCGCAGCCCATAAACCCGCACAGCACCACATTTTGCTCAGCCATGGAACACCCGCTCCATTTCTGCCAGCGCTTCTTCCACCACACCGGCGACCGCCTGCGGGTCAAACTCCCGCCCGAACCAGATGGTTTGGGCGTCCGCTGCCTGCCACACCAGCATCGCCATACCGCCAATCGCGGCAGCGCCTTGCGCTTTCGCCATTTGCAGCAGCTGCGTTTCGCGCGGGTTGTACACCGCGTCAAACACCGCCTTGGTGTGCGCCAGCACCCCCGCCGCCACCGGCGACGCGTCCGTGTGGGGATACATCCCCACCGGGGTGGCGTTGATCAGCAGATCAAACTCGCCTTGCAGCGCGTCCAGCGACACAATCGTGTAGTCCACCTCCGGCACCAGCTGCTGCACAAAGGTGCGCAGCGCCGCCGCCATCTCGCGATCCGCCTCCCGCACCGCGTTGACGATGCGGCAGCCCGCCAGCGCGGCTTCGCACGCGAAGGTGCGTCCCACACCGCCGCAGCCCAACAGCGCCACCCGACCGCTCAACGGCGCGCCGCCTTCCTGCAGCGCGTGGCGAAAGCCGTCCGCATCGGTGTTGTAGCCGACCGCGCCGTCCGGCGTGACCGCGATGGTGTTGACCGACTGATAGATCTGCGCGCGCCCCTCCAACCGGGTCATCAGCGGGATCACCGCCTGCTTGTGCGGGATGGTGACATTCACCCCGCGCGTTTTTGCCAGCAGCGCGGGCAGCTCGGTCGCCAGATTTTCCGGTGCAATATCCTGCATGGCATAGGTGGCGTCCACCCCCAGCAGCGAAAACAAACGGCGGTGGATAAAGGGCGACATGCTGTGCCCCAGCGGATGACCGATCACGGCAAAAGCAGGTTGTGCGGACATGGAACATTCCTCCCGGTAAGAAAAAGTGAAAAATCTAAAAAATATGGTCAAGGGGATTGACAAAAGGGGCTTTTTTGCATACTATACTATTACCAACAGCGCCCGACGCGATTTGTCAATGCCTCGGCGTGGTTCAGTATACCACAAAACGAGCCATCGCCGCAAGGGGCGCCGCACATTTCTGGGTAAAGGAGGGGTTTCAGGATGGTATTTGATAAGGTGCAGACGATCGTCAGCGAACAGTTTGATGTCGCTAAAGACACGATCACCATGGACACCAACATTGCCGACGATCTGGGGGCAGATTCTCTGGATGTGGTCGATATGCTGATGTCGCTGGAAGATGAATTTAATGTGGAAATTCCCGATGAGGAAATAGAGAATATTCACACCGTCGGCGAAGTGGTCGCGTATATCGAAGAGCATATGTGATCGCCGCTATACACGCATAAGCACAGCACGGGGCTATCCGATTTGGATAGCCCCGTGCTTTTTTCTGCACACATAAAACGGCGGGGACAAACCCATCGGTTTGTCCCCGCCGGATTCATTTCGCGAAAGAGATGAATCAGATCACGTTGGTCACGATACGCAGCACAAACAGAGCCGCCGCAACCCACATCACCGGATGGATCTCTTTGATCTTGCCACCGCAGACCTTCAGGATGACCCAGAACAGCATACCGAACATGATGCCGTTGGCGATGGAATAGGTGAAGGGCATCATGATGATCGCCAGGAAACCGCCCAGCGAATCGGCGATGTCGCCTTCGAAATCCATCTTGGTCACCGCGCTCATCATCAGCAGGCCAACGAACACCAGAGCCGGAGTCGTCGCAAAGCCCGGGATGACCGAGAAGATCGGGTACAGCAGGATAGCCACCAGGAACAGCACCGCGGTGGTCACCGCCGTCAGACCGGTACGACCGCCTTCGGCAACACCGGCAGAGCTTTCCACATAGCTGGTGACGGTGGAGGTACCAAGGCAAGCGCCCACAACAGTACCCACAGCGTCCGCCATCAGCGCGCCGCCCGCGCGGGGCAGTTTGCCGTCTTCGTCCAGCAGATTGCCTTTGCTCGCCACGCCGATCAGCGTGCCGACCGTGTCGAAGATGTCCACAAACAGGAACGAGAACACGATCACAGCAAAGTCGAACACATGCTTGCCGACCCAAGCTACATCAAACGCAAACAGCGTCGAGGTCTTGACTTCCGGCAGCAGCGACCAGTTGGTGAAATCGGGGATAACAGAATAAACCGCTTTCTCCACATCCACCACATACCAGCCGGTGAGCTGCGCGATGATGCCCAGCACCCAGGTGATCAGGATGCCCCACAGGATCGCGCCTTTGACCTTGAAGTGCCACATAACCGCGATCGCCAGCAGACCAACCACAGCCAGCACAAACTCGGGGCGGCTCATATCGCCCATGTTGACCAGCGTGGAGCTGTCGCCCACCACAACGCCGGCGCCTTTCAGACCGACCAGCGCGATGAACAGACCGATACCGGCGGTGATACCATATTTCAGGTTGGCCGGAACGGTGTTGACCAGCGTTTCACGGAATTTGAACAGCGACATGACGATGAAGATGATACCTTCGACCAGGATGGCGAACAGAGCCACACGCCACGGATCCGCCACGCCGTCTTCGGTCAGCATGGGGCAGACCGTGTAGGCGAAGTAGGCGTTCAGACCCATACCGGACGCCAGCGCCACCGGCATATTGGCGAAGAACGCCATGCACAGGGTCGCGATCGCCGCCGATACGGCCGTTGCCAGGAAAACGGCACCATGATCCATGCCCGCGGCGCTCAAAATATTGGGGTTAACCACCAAAATGTACGCCATGGACAGGAACGTGGTGATACCCGCCATGATCTCGGTGCGGACATCGGTGTTGTGCTCCTTAAGCTTAAACAGCTTTTCCAAGAGAAATCCCTCCTTGAAAATTATATGTGACACGAAAAAGGTCGCGAAGACTTTTGCCGTGTCACAAAATGCACTTCTATTCTACCGAATTCGACCCACGCCTGTCAAGGAAAACTTAAAAATTTGTTCATATTTTTCGGGGCAATTTCGCGCCAGTGTCAATATATAGCGTCCGCGGAGGTCAAAATATAGGCAAACAGCCCAACAGATAGCCTGTTGAGCTGTTTTTGCTGTTAAAATGCTGTTAAAATTCCGTTAAAAACGCCGTTAAAAAACGACCTCCGTTTGCTCGCCAGTGTAGGTCAGGGTACGCTCGCCACCACCCACGATCCGCACCTGCAGCTCGCGCGCAGCACACATACCGTCAAACCCGCCGCGCCGCGCCGACACGGTCAACACGCGGGCGGTATCGTCCCATGCCAGATCGTATTCCGCATACGCACCGGATTCGTAGGCGTAGCCGTCGCCGCTGTCCTCATACACCGTGAACACCGCATCCGCGCCGGGATATACCGTCACGGTGTAGGGCGCATCGGGGATCTCATCCACATACTGCATCACAGCAGTGGTGGGCACAATACTGCCCGCCCGCACAAACAGCGGCATCCGGTCGATGGGGGTATCCACCGTCACGGTTTGACCGCCGCCGAACCGCTGCTCGGTCCAGAAATCGTACCAATCCGCACCGGCGGGCAGGTACACATCCTTGGTTTTGGGGGCATCCAGCGGCATATCCGCGCCCTCGTAATATTGCGGCGTGGTGACCGGGCTGACCAAAAAGGCGCGCCCGAACAGATAGCTTTCGTCCTGCGCCAGCGCCTGCGGGTCGCCCGCAAAATCAAACGCCAGCGGGCGCAAAAAGCTGTCGCCGTGGCGGGTGACCTGCCACGCGGTGGAATACAGATACGGGATCAGCCGATAGCGCAGCTCGATAAACCGGCGCACCGCCTCGTAAAACATCCCGCCCTCATCGCCAAAGCGCCAGATCTCGCGCGCAAAACAGGTGCCGTGCGACCGGAACACCGGCAAAAAGCACCCGAACTGGAGCCAGCGGGTATACAGTTCGCGATAGCCGGGATCAGTGTTGTTGTGATAATCGCTGCCGGCGTTAAAGCGCGCGTCGCCCGCTTTTGACCAGAAGCCGCCGATATCCAGCGACCAATACGGCAGCCCGGAGGCAGAAAAGTTCACGCCCTCGGCGATCTGCTTTTTCATCTCCCAGAATGAGCCTTCAATATCGCCGCTCCAAACGATGGTGGCGTAGCGCTGCTGTCCGGCGTAGCCGGAGCGGGTCAGATTGACCACCCGCTTATCCTCGCACACCGCGCGCTGGTGGGTGTAGACATTGCGGCTGTGCAGCAGCGAAAACAGGTTGATGCGGCGGCTGTCCATCCAATGCTTATAGGTATCCAGCGCCACGGCCTTGGCCTCGTCCGCCTCGATATACGCGCCGTAGCACGGCTCGAACGGCTCGCTGGCATCGCACCACCACGCGTCAAATCCATGACGGAAAATGCCGCGCTCCAGCTGGTTCCAATAGGTGTCGCACGCCGCATCGTCAAACACATTGTACACGCCTCCGCCGCCGTAGGTGCCCTCGTCGGTCATCAGCTGGTCCTTGTCAAACAGCTCGCGGAAGCAGTCGCCGCCCCGCGTGTTGGGCCACACCGAGATCATGGTGTGCGTATGCTGCTGATGCAGCTGCTCGCACAGCGCGGTCGGGTCGGGATAGCGGCTGGCATCAAACGATTTATCGCTCCAGGTGTCCTCCGGCCAATAGCTCCAATCCTGCACGATCAGATCCAGCGGCACCTTGCGGCGGCGATATTCGCCCACAATGTCCAACAGCTCCTGCTGGGTGCTGTAACGCTCCTTGCTTTGGGCATAGCCGAACAGCCATTTCGGCATCATCGGCACCGCGCCGGTCAGGGTGCGATAGCCGCGCACCGCGTCGTCACCGTTTGTGGAGGCGATAAAATAGTAATCCCCCATCTCCACCGCATCGGTGTAAAAGGTGGTGCCAAAGGTGTCGCGGGTAAAGGAGGAAAACGCCCCGGTATCCACCAACACACCGTAGCCGCGCGAGGACACGAAAAAAGGCACCGGTGCAAAGTTGTTGGTTTGGTACAGATACACCGGCCAGTCGCGGCGGTTGAACGCGCCGGTGCCGTATTGCCCCAGCCCGTAAATCTGCTCGTCCGGCGCAAAGTCAAACGAGAGATAGAATTTGAAGCCGGGCAGCTCGTCGGTGCCGGTGTGGCGCAGCTTATCGGTGGTGGTGCGGTCGGCGGTGTAATGCGGCACTGTGATGGTGGTATCCCGCAGCTGCATGCCCCAGTGGCTGAGGCGGGTCAGCTCCTTGCCGTCACGCAAAAACCGCACCGCAAAGGTGGTCTTTTTGATCTCGACCGCGGCGGTGCCGGTCGAAAAGGTAAGATATGCGCCCTGCTCCTCCACCGTGAACGGAATGTCCGCTGCCGTGGCGGTCACCACATCGCCGGGCGTGTCGGAAAACTGCTCTTTGGTATAGGACAGCCGCAAAATATCGCGGCGGAACGCCTCTACCCGCAGCCGGGTGCCGTGATCGGTCTGGATGATAATGCCGTGCGGCGTGCGGGTGTAGCTGGTCAGTTTCATAAAAAAGCCTCCTTGTCGGCGCACAAGCGGTGCAACAATCCATGTTAAGGGCAGTATAGCATAATAAAGCAGCAATATCTTCCTGTTTTTAGACGAGTTTTTCCGGTTTTTAGCACTTTTTCGCATTATTAAAAAAAGCAAAACCCGCGTGGGTTTTGCTTTTTTATCCGTATTATCGGGCGAGCAGGCGCAAGCCCTTTGGGTAACGGTTTTTGAGCGTACCACCGCTCACCTTGCCAAACCCGAGGGTGATCCCCTCCACCGCCACTGCGGTCCAACCCTTGAGATCATCCGGTGCCTCGATTTGTTCGCCGCGCAAAAACGCGGTCACGCGCGGGTCATCGCGGGTCAAATTCACCAACCGGCGGCAATCCGCCGCGCGCGCCGCCATAAACGCGGCGTGGCAGGGCTCCAACCGGTTTTTGCAAAGCTCCGCCACGGCAAAGCCGGCCGACACAATGGGCAGCCCGCCGAGTTCCGGCAGCTCCGGCGGCAGCAGATGCACCTGCTGCCCGTACACTGCGAACCGCCCCTGCGGCTCATCCGCAAAGCAGTCGGCATACAGCGCTGTTGCCTCCCGCGCGACAGCATCCGCCTTGGCGGGTGCCGCCACCGCGGCTGCACCGGTGTTCTCCCCGCGCCGGTGCAGCAAGGCGACAAAGTGCCCCTCTCCCCCATCGGCGGGGGTGATGCGGCGACAAAGGGTCAAATCGGCAGCGGGGGCGGTCGCGTCGGCGGCGAACGCCGCCACCTGCCCCCACGACAATCCCGGTCGCCCAAAGCTCACGCCGGGGTCGACCAGTTCAAACTCCGGATGCCGCATAAGAAAAGCCGCAATCTGGCACTCGTTTTCCTCCGGCGCAAAGGTGCAGGTGGAAAACACCAGCCGCCCGCCGGGGCGCACCATCGCCGCGGCGGCATCCAAAATCTCCCGCCCCCGCGCGGCACACAGGCGAATATTCTCCTCGCTCCAATGCTCCAGCGCCGCCGGCTCTTTGCGGAACATCCCCTCGCCGGAGCAGGGGGCATCCACCAGCACCCCGTCAAAAAACGCCTCCAGCCGCCCCGCCAGCAGCGAGGCATCCGCCGACGACACCACCGCATTGCGCACCCCGCACCGCTCGATGTTCTGTGCCAACACCTTGGCGCGGGCGCGCACATATTCGTTGCTCCACAGCCATCCGCTGCCGCCCAGCGCCGCGGCAATTTGGGTGGATTTGCCGCCCGGCGCGGCGCACAGATCCAAAATCCGCTCGCCCGGGCGGGGTGCCAGCACCGTGACCGCCGACATGGCGGACGGCTCCTGCATATAATACGCGCCCGCATGGTGCAGCGGGTCGGCACCCGCCTTAAACGCCGCGTCCACCTGAAACCCCTCGGGGCAAAATGCGACCGGCTGCGCCGCGCCCTGCCACAGCGCGCGGAACTGCCCCACCGTGCATTTCAGCGTGTTCACCCGCAGCCCGCGGGCGGGGGCACCCTCCTGCGCCAGCACAGCAGCGGTGTCCGCCCCATACAGCCGCTGCATCCGCTCGATAAAGCGCGACGGCAACGAATCAAACAGCATGATTTTCCCTCTTTCCCGAAAAAAGCCCGCTGCGGAGCATCCGCGGCGGGCTTTTTGTGCGTATTCTCTTAGCCGTTGCGGCGGGGCGGACGATGACCACCCTCGCGGCGAGGCGGACGGTGATCCGACACGGTGTTTTCCGGCGTCAGACCCTCGACTTCGATCAGCGCATCGCGGCGGGACAGGTTCAAACGACCCTGCTCGTCAATCTCGATGACCTTGACCAGCACTTCGTCGCCGACATTGACCACATCTTCCACCCGCTCGACGCGTTTGACATCCAAGCGGCTGATGTGCACCAGACCCTCTTTGCCGGGAGCAATCTCCACGAACGCGCCGAAGGTCATCAGACGAGTGACTTTGCCCTTGTAGATCGCGCCGATCTCGGGATCCTTCGCGATGGTTTCCACCACCATCAGCGCGCGCTTCGCATCGTCGATATCGGTGGCGGAAATGAACACATTGCCGTCCTCCTCGATGTCGATCTTGCAGTTGCACTCCGCCTGGATCTTCTGGATGACCGAGCCGCCTTTACCGATAACCTCGCGGATCTTGTCCACATCGATCTTGGTGCTCAGCATCTTGGGCGCATATTTCGACAGCTCCTCGCGGGGCTGCGAAATGGCTTTCAGCATGATCTCGTCCAGAATATACAGACGCGCTTTGTAGGTTTTATCCAGCGCCTCGCGGATGATCGCGGGGGTCAGACCGTGCACCTTCAAATCCATCTGGATCGCGGTGATACCCTTGTGAGTACCGCCCACCTTAAAGTCCATATCGCCGAAGAAATCTTCCAGACCCTGGATATCCACCATGGTCATAAAGCGGTCGCCTTCGGTCACCAGACCGCAGGAGATGCCCGCCACCGGCGCTTTGATCGGCACACCGGCATCCATCAACGCCAGCGTGGAACCGCAGATCGACGCCTGCGAGGTGGAACCGTTAGAGGACACGACCTCGCTGACCAGACGCAGAGTGTAGGGGAAATCTTCCACCGACGGAATCACCGGCAGCAGCGCCCGCTCGGCCAGTGCACCGTGACCGATCTCACGACGGCCGGGGCCGCGGGAGGGTTTGGTTTCGCCCACCGAATAGGACGGGAAGTTGTAGTGGTGCATATAGCGTTTTTCGGTTTCGTTGTCGATACCGTCCAGCAGCTGCGCATCGCCGGAGGAACCCAGCGTCACGGTGGTCAGCACCTGGGTCTGACCACGGGTGAACAGCGCCGAACCATGGGTGCGGGGCAGAATGCCCACTTCGGCAGCCAGCGGACGAATCTCGTCGATGCCGCGACCGTCCACGCGCTTGCCGTCATCCAGCAGCCAGCGGCGCACCACGAATTTTTGCAGCTTGTACAGGCAGTCGTCCAGTTTGGCTTCCTGCTCGGGATATTCCGCATCGAATTTCTCGTGCACCGCCGCATAGATGGGCAGCAGGCGCTCGTCGCGGATGCGTTTGTCATCGGTATCCAGCGCACGGCGGACATCTTCGATCGCAAAATCCTTGACCGCTTCGTACATCGCCGGTTCGGGATCGTTGGACACGAACGCGATTTTCTCTTTGCCGATCTCCGCCACGATGGAGTTGATGAACTCCACGATCTGCTGGTTGGCCTGATGACCCGCCATAATGCCGTCGAACATGGTGTCGTTGTCCACTTCGTTGGCGCCGGCTTCGATCATGGCAACCAGATCCGCGGTGGACGCGACCGTGACGTGCATCTCGGAGCGCGCTTCCTGCTCGGCAGTGGGGTTGATGACATATTTGCCGTCAACCAAACCCACGACCACGCCGGAGATCGGGCCGTCCCACGGAATTTCCGAAATCGCGATCGCGATGGACGCACCGATCATCGCGGTGGTTTCCGGCGGGCAGTCGGGATCCACCGACATCACCGTGCACACCACCGATACATCGTTGCGCATATCCTTGGGGAACAGCGGGCGGATGGGGCGGTCGATCACGCGGGAGGTGAGGATCGCTTTTTCAGAGGGGCGACCCTCGCGGCGCTGGAACGAGCCGGGGATTTTGCCCACCGCGTACAGTTTTTCTTCATAATCCACCGACAGCGGGAAGAAGTCCACGCCATCGCGGGGTTTGGCGGACATCGTCACGGCGCACAGCACCACGGTTTCACCGTAGCGAACCAGGCAGGAGCCGTTGGCGAGCTGAGCCACTTTGCCGGTTTCCACCACCAGCGGGCGACCCGCCAGCGTGGTTTCGAACACTTTGTAGTTCTCGAACATAATATACCTCCAATGTTTTATTTGCCACCGGAGCTGTCCCGAACATTTAGCAATAAAACAAGCGTTCAGCCACAGGATTGAGCGTTTGTTTCATCGCTAAAATCCGACACAAGCCCCGGAAAATGCCATGTTTACAGGATGAGGCAGGAGAGTCCCCTCTCCTGCCTCTCACACGATCTTATTTGCGCAGACCCAGCTTCTCAACGATGGCACGATACCGGTTGATATCTTTCTTCATCAGGTAGTTGAGCAGGTTGCGGCGATGACCGACCATTTTCAGCAGGCCACGACGAGAGTGATGATCCTTTTTGTGGGTCTTCAGGTGCTCGGTCAGGTCAGCAATACGGCGGGTCAGAACAGCGATCTGCACTTCGGGAGAACCGGTGTCTCCTTCGTGGGTCGCATACTCTTTCATGATCGCAGTTTTTTCTTCGGGCAGCATCATAAGTCTTCACCTCATTCAAAATTTTATCCGCAGACCCAGCGCCGGGAACAGGTGATTCCTGCCGCAGCAGGCATACTCCGCGGTCCGGGTGAGGGATGGCGCGTTCACTACACGCAGAATGCATTATAGCATACCCCGGCGGGGATGTAAACCCCTTATTCCGGAAATTTTTTGAGAAAATCCGCATTTTCCAGCAGCTCCGGCAGCTCGCGAATATGCGAAAGGGTAGTCACCCCCGCCGGCGGGGTTCCCAACCGGTCGGTGGCGTGAATATACACCGGCACCATCCCGGCTGCCAGCGCCCCGCGTACATCGTTGACCGGATGATCCCCCACATAGGCGCAGCATCGGGGCGACACCCCGATGCGGGCAGCGGCGCGGCGAAAAATTTCCGCTTCCGGCTTTTGCACACCCTCGTCACCGGACACCACCGCCACATCCAGCAGCGGGCGCAGCCCGGAAAAATCCAGCTTGCGGTGCTGCAGCAGCGACGGACCGTTGGTCACCACCCCCACCTTCAGTCCGCGCCGCCGACAAGCACGCAGCAAACCGGCACTTTCCGGATACAGTGCGGTGTAGCGGCTGAAAAGGCAGCGGCATTCGGCAGTCAGCTGTTCCGGCGAGGGGGCGTTTTCCCATCCCCACGCCTGCTGCAGCTCGCGAAAATACTGCACATAGTCGACATAGCCGCCGTTTTGGCGGTCGATCATCTCGCCCAGCCGCCGCTCCCGCTCGGGGGCGGACAGCGCGGGGAAATAGCGGGTCAAAAACTCCCGCGCATAGCGCGAAAACGCGCGGGCGCGGTCTTGCAGCGTATCGTCAAAATCGAACAGCACCGCTTGCAGCCCGGTTTGATCGTCGCCCATCACCGCCGTGCGCGCCGATGCGCCGTCGCGGTGAATCTGTTGCTGCAGCGCGTCCAGCGAATCAAACGCGGTTTCCGCCCGCAAAAAGCGGATGGGGGTCACCCGTACCCGCTGACCGTATAAATCACCCGCGAATGCGGGGATCCACGTTTCCGCCAGCGGCGAATCTGCTCCCACGGTGGGCTTGACCCCGATATTGGTCACGCCATAGGTGACCTGCCCCGCCACCTCCACGGCGGCGGCGTACACCCCAAACCGGGGCTGCACAAATCCGGCGGGCAGCGGCTGGTTGATGGTGGGCGCCCCCAACTGCCGCCCCAACCGGCGACCGTGTACCACCGGGAAATCCAGCGTAAACGGCACCCCCAGCAGCCGGTTCGCCAGCGGCATATCCCCCGCCTGCAAACACAGCCGGATGCGGCTGGTGCTGACGGCTTGTCCGTCCACCTCCACGGCGGGCACGGCGATCACCTCGATGCCGTGCGCCGCGCCCAGCGTGCGCAGCGTATCCACCGTTCCGGCGCCGTTTTTGCCAAACCGGAAGTTGAATCCGCAAGTCACCAGCCGCACATCCAGCTGTTCGCGCAGCACATCCCGCACAAACGCCTCCGGCGACAGATCGCGGATCGCCTCAAAATCGGCGGTGATGGTTTCCTCCATCCCCATATCGGTCAGCAGCGCATCCCGCCGCTCGGCAGTGAGCAGCGCGCCGCCCTCGCCTTTGGGCAGCCGCCCCGCAAAGGTGAACACCGCGGCGGTCAGTCCGCTGCGCCCCGCCGCCTGACAAATGACGGCGCGGTGCCCGATATGCAACCCCTCGAACACGCCCAGCGCCAGCGCCCGCGGACGGCGGGGCGGCTGATCCTGTGGATAGGCATAGTGTTTCATGCGTTTTCCTCTCTCATAACATAAGCAATGGCCAGCTCGCCGTTTTTCGGCGCGCCCAGCCCCAAAAAAGTGCCGTTCGGCGCTTTCACCCGTGTCATCCCGTCGATCGGCTGTTTCAGCCGGTCGAGCGCCAATGCGCCGCCGTTTTGGAACCGCACCGCCTGCGCCGCCGACACCGTCACCTCCGGCAGAGTGGCAAACGCCGATTCCACCGGCAGCAGCCGTTCCGCCAGCTTGTCCTGCGCCGCCAGTGCCTCCGCCTCGTCCCAGCTCAGGCATTGCGACAGCGTGTATCCCGCCGCCATGGTGCGCCGCAGCGCGATCATCACCGCACCACAGCCAAGTGTCCGCC
Source organism: uncultured Oscillospiraceae bacterium (assembly GCA_900547105.1). Classification (GTDB taxonomy): domain Bacteria; phylum Bacillota; class Clostridia; order Oscillospirales; family Acutalibacteraceae; genus UMGS1474. Next base: position 81,630 of record URFL01000006.1, read on the forward strand.
CCAAATCGTCGCACAGCGTGCGGATATAGGTGCCGGCGGAGCAATGGCAATCCAGCGTCAGCTCGCCCGCCACCGGATCATAGCCGCGCTTTTCCAGCCGATAGATGGTGACCGGACGCGCCTCGCGCTCCACTTCCACTCCCTGGCGCGCCAGATCGTACAGCCGCACACCGTCTTTTTTCAGCGCCGATACCATCGGCGGCACCTGCATGATTTCGCCGCGAAAGGCGGGCAGCGCCGCGTCGATCGCCTCTTCGGTCGGCAGCGCACTGCCGGTCGACTCCACCTGCCCCCACACATCCAGCGTGTCGCTGCGATAACCGAACCGCAGGGTTGCGGTATACGCTTTGTCGTGGCAGGGCAGCAGGCTGACCGCGCGGGTCGCCCGCCCCACCAGCAGCGGCAGCACCCCGGTCGCGTTCGGGTCCAGCGTGCCGGCGTGACCGATTTTTTTGATGTGCAGCCACCGACGCAGCGCCCCGCAGCAGGCAAACGAGGTCATCCCCGCCGGTTTATCCAAACACAACAGTCCGTCCATACCCGTCTCCTTCGCCGTTGATCGCCCCGCTTTCGGGGCGGCGGGTTGCCCCGCTTGGTAATGGGAAAAACAGCCCCGCCGAAAGGGCAGGGCTGTGTATGTTTATTCGTTCACCCGCGGCACCGCCTGCCGGATCGCATCCAGCAGCTGGTCGATCACCGCGGCTTTGTCGCCCTGCGGCGCGCAACCGGCGGCGCGCATATGACCGCCGCCGCCCAACCGGTCGCAAATGGCGGAGGCATCGGCATGGGTGCCGGTGCGCACGCTCACTTTATACGAGCCGTCTGCCTTCTGGCGCAGCGTCACACCGACCCACACGCCTTCGATCTGGCGCGGGATGGGCGCCAAGCCCTCCATGTCGTTTTCCACCGCACCGCTGCGGGCGATCATATCGTTGGTGATCGCCATAAACGCCACCTTGCCGTGGCAATGGAACTCCATGCTTTCCAGCGCCAGCCGCTCCAGTTCCACCCGCGCGCGGGATTTGACATCGAACATCTCGCGGTTGATCATCTCGATGCGCGCACCCAGCTCGATCATCCGCGCCGCCAGCCGATGCGCCGCCGCATCAGTGTTGGAGTATTTGAAGCAGCCGCTGTCGGTCGCCACACCGGTGTACAGGCATTCCGCCATCGCCCGATCCAGCTCCACTCCCAACGCGTCGATCACCTGCGCCACCAGCATGGCGGCGGCGGTGCTGTTCGCGTCCAGCAGCAGCTGCTGGGCGTACTGCTTGTTGGAGCCGTGGTGGTCAATGCACAGCGCCACCCGGTCGCCCAGCGGCTGCAAGCTCTCGCCCAGCAGCTTCGGGTCCGCCACATCCACCGCGACGATCACATCCGGCTCAAACGCCGGCTGCGGCACGCCATCGGTCATATACGCATATTTTTCCGGAATCACATCGTGACACGCGGTGCGCACCGTTTTGCCGAGCGCCTGCAGCGCCCGGCACAGCGCAAACCCCGATCCGATGGTATCGCCGTCGGGATACTGGTGCATCAGGATCAAAATGCGATCCTGCTCTTTCAGCCACGCGGCGGTCTGTGCCACCGTTACGGGTTTACTCATCCTGTCCGCCTCTTTCTATATCCGCCAGCGTTTGCGCAATGTGCGCGCTGTAGGCAATGGAATCATCCGCCACAAAGCGCAGCTCCGGCACATGCCGCAGCCGCAGCGCCTCGCCCAAGGCGTGGCGCATAAAGCCCGCCGCCGATTTCAGTCCCTCCACCGCTTTTTTCGCGGTGTCCATCCCCTCCATCGCGCTGACATACACCGTGGCATAGGACATATCGTTGGTGACCTCCACCCGCACGATGCTGAGCATCGCATCCGCCACGCGCGGATCTTTGACCCGCCGCAGAATCGCGGTCAGCTCCCGCATAATATCCTCGCTGGTTCTATCCATACGATAACCAGACATGGTATTCTCCTTTCGCTGTCGGGGCGATTAGTCCCGATACTCCTCGATCACATAGGTTTCGTAGACGTCGCCCTCTTTGATATCGTTGAAATGCTCCAAACCGATACCGCATTCAAACCCGCGGGCGACCTCTTTGGCGTCGTCCTTAAAGCGTTTCAGCGACACCATCTTGTCGTCGGCGATGATGATGCCGTCCCGCACCACCCGCAGCAGATCGTTGCGGTACACCTTGCCGTCGGTCACATAGCAGCCCGCCACGGTGCCCACATTGGTGATCTTGTACACCTGGCGCACTTCGGCACGACCGTGCAGCACTTCGCGGGTCTTGGGCGCGAGCATACCCTTCATCGCGGATTCGATCTCCTCGATGCAGTCGTAGATCACGCGGTACATCCGCATATCCACATCGCTGCGCTCCGCCGCGGCCTGCGCCAGCGGTTCGGGGCGCACGTTAAAGCCCACAATGATCGCGTTGGACGCATCCGCCAGCATAACATCGCTTTCGCTGACAGCACCCACCGCGCCGTGGATCACCCGCACCCGCACTTCGTCGTTGGACAGTTTTTCCAGCGACTGCTTCACCGCTTCCACCGAGCCCTGAACATCGGCTTTCACGATGATGTTCAGCTCTTTCATCTCGCCCTGCTGCATCTGGTCAAACAGGTTATCCAGCGTCACTTTCTGATACTGCTTGAACTGCTCTTCCTTGGCGGCCTGCTTGCGCTGCTCCACCAATTCGCGCGCCAGGCGCTCGTCGGACACCGCGTCGAACACATCGCCCGCCGTCGGCACCTCGTCCAGACCCATGATCTCGACCGGCACGCTGGGACCGGCTGCGGTCACTTTTTCACCTTTGTCGTTCACCATCGCGCGCACACGGCCGACCGCCATGCCCGCCACCAGCACATCGCCGGTGTGCAGCGTGCCGTTTTGCACCAGCACCGTTGCAATGGGGCCGCGGCCTTTATCCAGCCGCGCTTCGATCACCGTACCCTTGGCGGCACGGTCGGGGTTGGCTTTCAGCTCTTTCACCTCGGCGACCAGCAGAACCGTTTCCAGCAGGGTATCCAAGCCCTCGCCGGTTTTCGCCGACACCGGCACGCAGATCACATCGCCGCCCCACTCTTCGGGAACCAGCTCATACTCGGTGAGCTGCTGTTTCACCCGGTCGGGATTGGCTTCGGGTTTATCCATTTTGTTGATCGCCACCACAATGGAAACACCCGCCGCTTTGGCGTGGTTGATCGCTTCCACCGTCTGGGGCATAATGCCGTCGTCCGCCGCGACCACCAGGATCGCGATATCGGTCACCTGTGCACCGCGCGCCCGCATCGAGGTGAAGGCGGCGTGACCGGGGGTATCCAGGAAGGTGATGGTCTGACCGTTCACGACCACCTGATACGCACCGATGTGCTGGGTGATGCCGCCGGCCTCGCCGCCGGTGACATTGGTTTTGCGGATGGCATCCAAAATCGAGGTTTTACCGTGGTCAACGTGGCCCATCACCACCACGACCGGGTCGCGGGGCTGCAGATCCTGATCGGTATCCTCGCTGTCATCAATAATGCGCTCTTCAATGGTGACTACCACTTCGCGCTCCACCTTGGCGTGCAGCTCTTCGCCCACCAGGAAGGCGGTGTCGAAATCCACTTCCTCGTTGGCGGTGACCATCATGCCCATCATCATCAGCTTTTTGATGACTTCGGACACGGTCACTTTCAGCCGCATCGCCAGCTCGCTCACCGTGATGGTGTCGCCCACCATGATGGTGATCGGTTTTTTCTGGCGTTCCAGCTGGATGCGTTTCATCCGCTCCGCCTCAGTTTCGCGGCGACCGTGCGGTTTGCGATACTGCTGCGATTTCTGGTTGATCTTCTGTTTGCGGGGGCCAAAGTCGCCGCGACCGCCTTTGGAGGTGCTCTGCGCCATAGTATCGAACTTTTCGTCGTACTTGTGCGCGTTCATCTGCTGCGGACGGCGGGTATCCACCGTGCGGCGTTCCACCGCCGGTTTCGCCGGATGCGGTTTGTCCTCTTTGTCCTTTTTCGCCGGTTTTTCGGCAGTCGCCGCCGGAGCCGCGCCCTTGACCGCCGGTTTTTCGGCAGCCGCTTTGGCGGCTTTTTCCGCCTTTTCCGCCTCGCGTTTGGCGGCTTTTTCCTCTTCGCGCTTCTTTTCGGCTTCCGCCGCTACCGCAAAGTAGCGGTCAAAGTTGTCCTCCTGATGCGCTTGGGTGTAGTGTTCAAAAATAATGTCCAGCTCGTTTTCTTCCAACGCGGTCTGGCTCTTTTTGGTGGTGCCGGTGTACTGTTCCAGCAGCTTGATTATCTCTTTGCCGGGCACCCCGAAGTCGCGGGCCACCTCATTCACACGGTACTTTATCATCATATGGCATCTTCCTCCTGTCTGTCCGGGCAGTTCTTTTCAAACGCTGCCGCAAATCCACGGTCGTCCGTGGCCACAACTCCCACCGGCTTTTGCATCCCGAGTGCCTGCCCCACCTGCTCTTTGGTGAGCGCGGTGCGCAGCAGCGTGGTCGGATGCTTTTCCGCCGTGAAGCGTATTTCCTTTTCGGTCTTGACCGACAAATCCGCGGTCAACACCACTGCCCGAGCCTTGCCGTGCTGTATCCAGCCGGTCACAGCATCACACCCGATCGCCAAATGTCCCGACCGGCGGCAAATACCGAGCAGACCAATGAGCTTATCCGTCATGTCCGCTCAGCTCCTCCTCCATCCGGTCGTACACCTCGTCGGGTATACGGCAGGCAAATCCTTTTTCCAGCCGCCGCGCCTTGCGGGCGGCCTGCAAGCAGGCAAGAGAGGGGCACACATACGCGCCACGCCCCGGTTTTTTGCCGGTCAGATCCAGCGATATGTCACCTTCCGGGCTTTTGACCACCCGCACCAGCTCTTTTTTGGGCTTCATTTCCCCGCATCCGGTACATTTCCGCAGCGGGATTCTGCGCGTTTTCATCCGGGTGCCTCCCTTCCTTATCGTAATGCGAGCGCGCGCGGTTTATTCCTCCGCGCCCTCGCCGTAAAATCCGCTTTCGGGGCGAATATCGATCTTCCATCCGGTCAGACGCGCCGCCAGACGGGCGTTTTGCCCCTTGTTGCCGATCGCGAGCGACAGCTGCGAATCCGGCACCGTCACGGTGCAGCTCTTCGCGCCCTCGGGATCCACCGTCACCGACAGCACCTTGGCGGGCGCAAGCGCCGCCGCGATAAAGGTTTCGGGATCCTCGCTGTATTCCACAATGTCGATCTTTTCGCCGCCCAGCTCTTCCACAATGCCCGCCACGCGGGAGCTGCGGGGACCGATGCAGGCGCCCACCGCGTCCACATTGGCATCGTGCGCCAGCACCGCCATTTTGGTGCGGGAACCCGCCTCACGCGAGATGGCTTTGATCTCCACCGTGCCGCCGAAAATCTCCGGCACTTCCATTTCAAACAGGCGTTTCACCAGACCCGGATGGGTGCGGGAAATCAGCGCGCGGGGACCTTTTTCGGTTTCGCGCACATCCACCACATACACCTTCACGCGGTCGCCTTCGTGCAGCGTTTCGCCTTCGATCTGCTCGCTTTGCGGCAGCACCGCTTCGGCTTTGCCGATCTCCACGGTGGCGGCGCCGGTGTGCGGATCTACGCGGGTGACCAGCGCGGTCACCAGCTCCTGATTGCGGCGCTGGAATTCCTGCATCTGCTGACCGCGCTCCGCCTCGCGGATGCCCTGGCGGATAACGTGCTTCGCGGTCTGCGCCGCGATGCGGCCGAACTGCTTGGTTTCCAGCTGAATTTCCACCACATCGCCGACCTTGGCGTTGGCGGAATAGCGCTGCGCCTGCTCCGGCAGCATTTCCAGATCGGGATCTTCGATCTCGTCCACCACCGTTTTGCGGATAGACGCCGCGAACTCGTGGGTATCGGGGTCCATAATCACCGAGATGTTATCCTTACCGCCGAAATCGCGTTTGATCGCGATGATGATGGCGGCGCGGATTTTTTCCAGCAGATATTCGCCCGAGATGCCCTTTTCCTTTTCCAGCAATGCCAATGCCTCAAAAAATTCGTCGTTTTTCGCTATCTTAGCCATTTTCCGTTGCCCTCCCTATTCTGCGGAGCCGTCGGCTCCGTCATCACTGTCGTCTGCGGGGTCTTCCCCCTCGTCCATATCGATCACATGCACCATGCTGATATCCTTGCGGGCAAAGGTACGTTCGCCATCCTCGGTTTCCAACCGCACCTCGTTATCCACCAGCCCTTTCAGCACACCGGCGAATTCGCGCACACCGTCCACCGGACGGATCAGCCGCACCACCACCGGCCAGCCGGTGCAATATTCAAAATGCTCCGGGCGGGTCAGCTCGCGCTCCACGCCGGGGGACATCACTTCCATGCAGTAGGCGTGGGAGATCGGGTCCGCTTCGTCCAAAATCGGGTTGATGCGGCGGGACATCGCCACGCAATCGTCCATGGACACGCCCTCTTCGCGGTCGATGATAAACCGCAGATACCATGTCGCGCCCTCTTTGACGAACCGCACATCCCACAGAGTCAGCCCCAGCTCCGCCGCCACAGGCTCCGCCAACCGGCGGCACACCGCGACCGTTCCGCCGCCGTTCTTCTTGTCTGCCATATGCTCGTTAATTCCCCCTATCAAACATAAAAGAGCGGGTCGCCCCACTCCTTTACATACAATCACTATTCAACCGTACTTAGTGTACCACCCCTTGCCAAAAAATGCAAGCCATTTTTCAAAAAAGTGGCTTATACAGGCGGTTTTCACCGCGTTTTTTGCAAAAATCAAGGGGCAAACGGGCGGTTTGGGCGCTCCCGCCGTTCAAAAAGCGCAAAAATCCCGCCGGAGCATACACTCCGGCGGGATCGCAGCATCAATACACCAAAACATCTTTGCCGTTCAGATAGTTTGCCATCTGCTTGGACACGGTTTCCACCGAACCGGCGGCCACCGCATACACATCGCCGTCCAGCATCACGCAGGTATAGCGGCTGCCGGAGGTTTTGTACAGCTTCGCCTCCACCGTTTTGTCGCGGCTGTCCAGCGGGTTGATCCGGATGATCATATCCGGCGTGCCGGTCGGCGTTTTATCCGCCGTCCCGATACGGGTCACCCCCATCAACACCTGATACAGCTGGCGGAAGTTGGCGGTATCGGTTTGTTTGCCGTCCACCTTCACGGTCAGCATATCGTCGTTGTCCTCCGCCTCGGCATCGTGGGTGAGCGAGAAGGTGGTGGTTTTGCCGTTTTCGGTCACCACGATGGACTGCACCCCGGTGATGTCCTCCAAAAACAGCATGGTGCTGGCAACATCGTTGTAGGTGACCTCCACCCACGGAATGCTGTCCGCCGCCACCAGATAGATGACATTCAGATCGTCCACCATCACATAATACTGGCCGTCGTCGGATTTTTTGCCGACGGTGACGGTGTGGCTTTCCACATTATAATACTTGGTTTTTTGCTCGTCGGTAGCCGACGTGGTGGTGCCCGGCGAAGTGGTGCCGGTGGTGGATGTGGTTTCCACCGTCTTGACCGCCGTGTGCATCTTCGCCACCGAATAGGGTTTATCAAACCCGCATTCGCTCTTCTGCTTTTTGGTGGGATAGGCGATATACGCCGTTTCCGCCGTCAGCGAATAGGCGCTGTCGAACGCCGCTTTGGCGTTTTCGTCGTTCGCGCCGCGATAATACGGCGTTTCCACCAGATAGGTGTACAGCGACACGGTATCGCTGTCGTCGCTGTTGGTGAGCCGCACAGTCAGCGGCTGGTTGCCGCGCACGCTGCCGGTCAGCACCACATCCCGCATCACCACCGAGCCGTTTTCGTCGTCATCCTTGACGGCGGGCGCGGAGATCAGCGAAATGCCGATATACGCGGTGGATTTTTGCAGCACCGTATTGGCAAAGCTCTTCTCCACCAGATACACATCGGTGGTGCCGGTCGGGCGGAAATACGCCTCGTCCGACACGCCGGACATATCCCCCAGCTCAAACGCATAGGTGGATTTGTCGGCATAGGTCACCGTGACGGTGGCCTGCGGTTTATCCAAGCCGTATTCCTTCGCTTCCCGCGGGGAATCCAGCTTGCGGTTGGCGGAAATGGTCGCCAGCGCGTCGGTCAGCGTGCTCACCTGGTCGGAGTTGATCGGCAGATCGGCATACGCCTCCACCGCCAGTGCCCCGTCCTTGTTGTCCGCCAGCACAAAGCTTTCGGACGCGGTGGTCACTTCCACCCGCGTCACGGGCTTTTCAATTTCCTTGCCTTTTTTGTCCTTGCTCTTATCCACCAGTGTCAGAGTGGTGGACTCGCTGGAATCGGCATCGCTGTCGGCGGGCGCATCGGTCAGCAGCAACACCGCCGCCAAACCGCCGCCCAGCACCAACACCGCTGCCAGCGCAATGATAATGGTGCGTACCCGTTTACTCATAGATGTCTCCTCCGCAGGAATACCACCAGGCTCACTACCAGCAGAACCAGCGGCAGCACCACCGCAAGGATCAACCCAAGCCAAAATGCCGTACCTTCCGTGAACTGCGTTTGGGTTTGGGTCAGGTCTTTGCCGGACACAGTCACGCTGTCTTCCACATTGTTGATATAGTTCATGATGCCCAGCACGACCGATTCGTTATCCGCGCCGTCGGCGGTCACAAAGTTCACCTGCTGGCTGCCGTAGATGGTGGAGAACGCGCCGGAGATCATGCCCTGGCTGCACACCACCACATTGGTTTCCACCTGCTCCGACTCTTCGCCGCTGTTGTCATAGGTCCATTTGACCGCCATGCCCATGCCCGCGACCGGATATTCGTCCGCCGCGGTGGTTTTGGCGTTTTCGCCCGCCGTCATGGATTTCAGCTGGCAGCTTTCCGGATAGGTCACCAGCGGCACATTAAACAGCGTTTTGGTGTTGTCGGTGCCGGCTTTCAGCTTGATCTGGCGGGGATAGCCGCTGTAAACGGCGGCGCTTTTGGCGGAATCCTGCACCGGGCTTTCCGGCAGGTCGCCGTAGATGATGTTGCCGTCAAAGCCCATCAGGCTGCGGCTGTCATCGGTTTCCACCACCAGATTGTCGGTGATCTCGATCTGGTAGCCGTCGTCCAAAAACTCGACCAGATTCGGGCAGTCCTTGGTGGTGACCAGATTGCCCATCACCACCATCAGGTTGCGACCCAGCTTACCATTGTTGGTCAGCCAGTCGCGCAAACGGGTGATCTCCGCCGCGCTCAAATCCTTGGCGGGCGCCGCGATGATCGCGGTGGTCGCTTTGTCGCTCGTTTTCTGGTTGCTCGCCAGATTGACCTGCTCCACCGCGTAGCCGTTCAGCTCGTACAGATCGGTCAGCGCCGTCACGGTGGCTTCGTCCTCGTCGTGACCGGTCAGCAGCATCACCTGCATCTCCTCGTCACCGGACACCGCTTTCACGCCGGACGCGGTCGCCATCTCCACCTGCGAGGTGAAACTGGTCAGGCTGCCGGTGTAGGAATCGCTTTCATAGGTATAAAAATCCTGCCGGATATCTTTCAGCCGATAGCGCTCGTTGTCGCCTTCACCGGAGCGGAACAGCACGCTCCACTCCTGCACCGAACCGTACTTTTTATACTGGTTCTGCAAGGTGGGGTCGGCGGTCAGATCCACATATTTCACCGTCACCTTGCCGTCCGACAGACGCTCATACTGGTTCCAGGTTTCGTAGATCTGTTTGAACACCGTGTTCATCTGGGTCAGACCGGTGTTGGGGTTGCGCGCGGTATCTTCGCTGAAGAAGCCGATGATCTCGACCTGTTTGTCCACCGATTGGATCATATCGCGGGTTTCCTGCGAAATGGTGAACCGGTCGTCCGAGGTCATATCCACGCTCAGCGGGAACCGGTCAAACAGCACATTGGCGAAAATGTTGAGCACCACCGTGCCCACGATCACCAACACCGTGACCAGCACCGCCAACCCGCCGTAGCGCAAACGGCGATGCTGATTTTTCTTTTTGGGTTTTGCGGCGTCTACCGCGTCGCTGGCGGGCATCTCCTCCGCCGGGGCGGTTTCCGCAGCGGGAGCCGTTTCCGGAGCCGCCGTTTCGGTGGTTTCCGTCTCCGCGGCGGGCGCCGCGGTTTCGTCGGCCGGCTGTTCCGGCACGAACTTTTCGTCAAACTCGTTCACTTTGCAAACCTCCCTCTCAGCTCCATCTCTTACGATCCAGCACCCGCACCGTCAAAAACAGGAACAGCGCCTGGATGCTGAGAAAGAAGACGACATCGTTATAGTTGATGAGTCCCAGCGTAAAGTGGTTATACCGGGACGAAATGGACAAAAAGTCGATGATGGTTTTGACCACCGTGTTGTCCGAAAAGATGGTGGACAGGCTGTCCATCATCACCAGCACAAAGGACACGCCAAAGGTGCCCAGCGCGGAGATGAACATACTCTCGGTCAGGCTGGAGATCAGCAAGCCGATGGCGATCACCGCGCCGCCCATCATCAGCAGCCCCAGGTAGTTGCCGATCACCACCATCCAGTCAGGAGTGACCTGGAACGCGATGATGACTGCAAACACAAAGGTGATGGCAATGCCCAGCGCATACAGCAGCAGCGCCGCCAAAAACTTGCCCATCACAATACCGGTCAAACTGACCGGCGCAGTGAGCAGCGCCTGGTCGGTTTTTTGCCGCTTTTCATCGCTGAACAGCCGCATGGTCAAAATCGGCAACACCGCCAGCAGCACAATGCTGAACAGGCTGCTGTACACGCTGGTCAGATCGGCGCTGTTCGCCGTCAGATTGCCCGCGTAGAAGAACCATCCCGCAAAAAAGAACAGGATCGCCAACACAAAATACCCGATCGGCGAAGTGAAATACGCCTTGAATTCCCGTTTGAATATCGCCGCCATGATTTACTTCGCCTCCTTTGCATCCGCGTGGTCGCCGCCGGTGAGGGTGATAAAGATCTCTTCCAGCGTTTTCTGCATCGACCGCATTCCCAGCAGCACCCAACCGCGCTCGGCGACCCGCTGGAAAATATCGCGGCGCACATCGCAGCCCGCTTCCGGGATCACCGCAAAATCGTAAGCGCCCGGCTCTTTTTCGCCCAGCGCGTTGACATGGCGCACCCCCGGCACACGGGACAGCATCGCCTGCACATCCTTGGCAGGGCCCACCACCCGCAGCAGCATCCGGTTGTCGCGCGAGAACTGCTCGGACAACGCGGCAGCGGTGTTGTCCGCCACCAGCTTGCCGCCATTGATGATAATCACCCGGTCGCACACCGCCTCGATCTCGGACAGAATGTGCGAGGAGAGGATCACGGTGTGGTGCTTGCCGAGGCTTTTGATCAGCGAGCGAATTTCAATGATCTGGGACGGGTCCAGACCCACCGTCGGCTCGTCCAGAATCAGCACCGGCGGGTTGCCGATCAGCGCCTGCGCAAACCCGACCCGCTGGCGATACCCTTTGGACAGGTTTTTGATCAGCCGCCCATACACATTGTCGATCTTCATCAGCCGGCAGATCTCCGCAATATGCTTGGTGCGGGGCAGCGCGCACTTTTTCAGATCGTACATAAAATTCAGGTATTCCCGCACCGTCATATCCATGTACAACGGGGGCTGCTCCGGCAGATAGCCGATCTCGGACTTCGCCTTGTTGGGGTCCTCCAGCACATCGTGACCGTTCACGCGCACCACGCCGTCGGATGCCGACAGATAGCCGGTCAAAATATTCATGGTGGTGGACTTACCGGCGCCGTTCGGCCCCAAAAAGCCCAAAATCTCACCGTCGTTTACCTGAAAGCTGATATCCTGCAGCGCCACATGGCTGCCGTACCGCTTGGTCAGGTGTTGTACTTCGATCATGGTTGGGAAATCCCTCCTATATTGAAAATAAACTCTCGCTGTTTATTGTACAAAACTTATCAAACAAATTTGTAAACAGTCTTTGAAGGTTATGTAACGGAACCGCCGGGCGAATCACGCCTCCGGCTGCACCTGCAGCCCCAGCTCCTCCAGCTGCGCATCGTCCACCGCCGACGGGCAGGCGGTCATCAGCTCGGTCATGTTCTGCACCTTCGGATACGGCACCACATCGCGCAGCGTATCCGCACCCAGCATCTGCATCACCAGGCGATCCAGCCCGATGCCCATGCCGCCGTGCGGCGGGGCACCATAGCGGAACGCATCGGTCAGGAAGCCAAACTTTTGCTGTGCCTCTTCCGGCGACAGCCCCAGCGCCGCAAACATATGCGCCTGCAGCTCCGGATCGGTGATGCGGATAGAGCCGCTCGCCAGCTCCACGCCGTTGAGCACCAGATCATACGCTTTGGCAAACACCTTTTCCGGGGCGCTGTCCAAAAATTCAATACATTCGTCCAGCGGCGCGGTGAAGGGATGGTGCATCGCGACATACTGACCCGCTTCCTCGTCGTACTCGAAGAACGGGAACTCGGTGATCCACAACAGCTGATAGCCGCTGCGCTCGATGCCCAGCTTGTCCGCGACCTCCAGCCGCAGCGCACCCAGCGTGGTCAGCACATGCTTTTTGATGGTATCCGCCACGATCAGCACCACATCGCCCTGCTCGGCGCCCGCTTTTTGCAGCAGCGCCTGCATCTCGTCCTCGGTCATAAACTTGGCGAACGAGGCGGTGGGCTTTTCGTCCACCCAGCGCACCCACGCCAGTCCTTTGGCGCCGATGCCCTTGACGAACTCGGTCAGCTTGTCGATCTCTTTACGGCTGAGTTTGGCTGCGCCGCCTTTGGCGGTGATGGCGCGCACGGTGCCGCCGCCGCTGACCGCCGACGCAAACACGCCAAAGCCGCAATCCTTCACGGTATCGGTCAGATCGATGATCTCCATGCCAAAGCGGGTGTCCGGCTTGTCCGAACCGAACCGCTCCATCGCCTCGGTATAAGTCAGCCGGGGCAGCGGCAGGGTGATCTGCTCGCCCAGCGCTTTGTCAAACACGGTTTTCATAAAGCCTTCGCCGATCGCCAGCACATCCTCCACATCCACAAAGGACATTTCGAGGTCGATCTGGGTAAACTCCGGCTGACGGTCCGCGCGCAGATCCTCGTCGCGGAAGCAGCGCGCCAGCTGCATATACCGGTCAAAGCCCGCCACCATCGACAGCTGTTTGTACAGCTGGGGCGATTGGGGCAGCGCGTAAAATTCGCCATGGTGCAGCCGCGAGGGCACCAAAAAGTCGCGCGCGCCCTCCGGCGTGGATTTGATCAGCATGGGGGTCTCCAGCTCAATAAACCCGTGCTCGTCAAAATAGTCGCGGGCGATCTTCGCGATGCGGTGGCGCATCAGGATGTTGTGCTGCAAATCCGGCCGCCGCAGATCCAGATAGCGGTATTTCAACCGGATCGACTCGGCGGTGGTGGAATGTTCCACGATCTCGAACGGCGGGGTTTCCGCTTTGTTCAGAACCCGCAGCTCCTCCACCGCGATCTCCACATCGCCGGTGGGGATGGTATCGTTTTTCGCCGCGCGGATCCGCACCCGGCCGCGCGCCGCCAGCACATACTCGCTGCGCACCGAAAACGCTTTGTCAAACACCGCGCGATCGGTGGTTTCGTCAAACGCCAGCTGCACAATGCCGCTGCGGTCGCGCAAGTCCACAAAAATCAGCTGACCCAGGTCGCGCTGGCGCTGTACCCAGCCGCAAACCGTCACTTCCGCGCCCTCGTCGGTGGCGCGCAGATCGCCGCAATAATGCGTGCGTTTCAATCCCTTCAATGTTTCCGCCATGATGATCTCTCCTATTCCTGAATCCCGTTCAGCAGCTCTTCGCCGAACAGGTCGCTCATATCCTGCAGCTGCCGATCCAGCGACCGGTTGTACAGCGTGGTATACAGGCTGTCATCCAGCGCAATGTCGGCGGTTTCGCCGGTTTCCATATCCTTGATCTTCGCCATACCGGTGGCAAGCTCGTTGTCGCCCACCACAATGGTCTGGCGCGCGCCAATCTTGTCGGCATATTTCATCTGCGCTTTCAGCCCGCGCCCCACGGTATCGCATTCGGCGGCAACGCCGCCCTCCCGCAGATGGGACACCATCGCAAAGCAGCGTCTGGCGGCTTCGTCACCCATCGAGGCGAAATACACCTCACAGCGCGGCGGGGTCGGGAAGGTCGCGCCCTTGGCTTCCATCACCATCAGCAGCCGTTCCAGCCCCATGCCGAAGCCCAGCGACGGCAGATGCGTGCCGCCCAGCTCGTCGATCAGTCCGTCGTACCGGCCGCCGCCGCAGACTACCGCCTGCGCGCCCAGCGCGTCCGACACAAACTCGAACACCGTGCGGGTGTAATAATCCAGTCCGCGCACAATGTGCGGGTCGATCTCATATTCGATCTCGGCGGCATCCAGACAGCCCTTCACCGCTTCAAAGTGGGCGGCGCAATCGTCGCACAGATAATCCAGCATCACCGGCGCATCCGCCGCAATGGCGGAGCAGATCGGCGATTTGCAGTCAAGGATCCGCATCGGGTTGCGGTCCAACCGCCCCTGGCAGGTTTCGCACAGCTCGCCGCGGCGGGCTTCAAAATACGCTTTCAGCGCTTCGTGGTATTTCGCGCGGCAGGTGGGGCAGCCGATGGAGTTGATGTGCAGCGACACGCCCTCCACTTCCAGCGATTGCAGCACCGTGCGCGCCAGCGCGATCACCTCGGCATCCGCCGTGGGTGCCGCCGCGCCGAAACATTCCACACCAAACTGGTGGAATTCGCGCAGCCGCCCCGCCTGCGGTTTTTCGTAGCGATAGCAGGAGGTGATATACGCCACCTTGACCGGCAGCGCGCCGTTGTGCAGCCCGTGCTCCAGCAGAGCACGCGCCATACCGGCGGTGCCTTCCGGGCGCAGGGTGATGGAACGCCCGCCCTTGTCGTCAAAGGTGTACATCTCTTTTTGCACCACATCGGTGGTCTCGCCCACCGACCGGTGGAACAGCTCGGTGTGTTCAAACACCGGCGTGCGCATTTCGCGATAGCCAAAATCGCGCGCCACCGCCAGCGCGGTCTGTTCCGCGTGCTGCCATTTGTAGCTGTCGGCGGGCAGCACATCCTGCGTGCCGCGAATGGCTTTGGTAATAAGCGCCATGAATCATCGATCCTTTCTAAAGGGAAAATAAAGCGTGGATAAAAACAGGAAAAGGCAGACGCAACTTACCTCCGGGGAGGCATGCCGCGTCCGCCCGTAACAATATGCGTGCGCAAAAATGGGTCGGCATACTGCGCGGCGGAGTTAATGACCGTCGTTGACAATATTGCGCCAATCCAGATCGCCGCGTTCCAGTCCGTGAATCAGCACCTCGGCGGTAGCGATGTTGGTCGCCACCGGGATGTTCCGCATATCGCACAGGCGGAACATATCGTTTTCCTTGGGTTCGTGGGATTTCACCGTCAACGGATCGCGGAAAAACAAAAGCAGGTCAATTTCGTCACAGGCGATACGCGCCGAGATCTGCTGGTCGCCGCCCTGCGAGCCGCTGAGGTATCGCATGATCTTCAGTCCCGTCGCTTCGGCCACCATTTTGCCCGTCGTGCCGGTAGCGCAAATATTGTGGCGGCTGAGGATCCCGCAATAAGCAATGCAAAATTGTACCATGAGTTCTTTTTTGGCATCGTGGGCAATCAGAGCAATGTTCATGGGTCGCATCTCCTTGTCTAAAATAATCTATCGGGGGCATCCGCCGCCCACCGCTTTGGGCGTACGGATACCATACTCATTGTAATATTATAGTCGGTCTTTTGCAAAAAGTAAACGGGTTTTGCGCAAAAAGTTTGTAGAAATGCCGAAACATTTGTCCTATTCGTCCATTTCGGGGAATTTCTTCAAAAAATTCCACAAACTCGCGGCCGGCAACCCCATCACCGCATAAAAATCGCCGCGAATCTCTTCGACAAACCGCAGCCCCGCTCCCTGAATGCCGTAAGCGCCCGCTTTGTCCATCGGCTCGCCGGTGGCGATATACGCCGTGATGTCCGCCGCTGTCATCGGCGCAAACCGCACCTCGGTGCAGGCGGCAAAGCCGTCGCTGCCGGAGGGGGCACACACCCACACCCCGGTGATCACCCGATGCCACCGCCCTTGCAGGCAGTTCAGCATCGCGGCGGCGTGCTGCTCGTCGCGCGGCTTGCCAAGCGCTTTGCCGTCCACCGTCACGGTGGTATCCGCCCCCAGCACCAACCGGTCGGGATGCGCCGCCGCGACCTCCGCCGCCTTGGCGCGCGCCACCTGCACCACCGCCTGTTCCATTGGCAGCGCCGGGTCCAGCGCTTCTTCTCTTTTGGCGGGGATCACCTCATAGTCCAGCCCCAGCCGGTCGCAGATCTCCCGCCGGCGGGGAGAGGCGGACGCGAGAATGATGCGTGCCATCACACCGCCCCCGTTGAACCGAATCCGCCCGCGCCCCGCGCGGTAGCGTCCAGCGCATCCACTTCGCGAATTTCCGGCAGCAGCACTGGCATCACCGCCAGCTGCGCGATCCGCTCGCCGGGCTGGATGGTGACAGGCTCGGCGCCCAGATGCACCAGCCCCACCTTGATCTCGCCGGTATAATCGCTGTCGATGACCCCCACGCCATTGGACAGCGCCAGCCCTTTTTTTACCGCCAGCCCGCTGCGGGCAAACACCAGCCCCACCGTTTCGGGCGAGGGCAGTCCGATCGCGATACCGGTGCGCACCAACGCCCGCTCGCCCGGAGCCAGCGTCAGCGGCTCATCCAGCAGTACGTGCAAATCCATTCCCGCGCTACCCGGGGTCGCGCGCACCGGCAGCTTGGCGCGTTCATCCAGCTTTTGTATCTTCAATTCCATAACGGTCGCTCCTTCTTATCTGTCCGCGCCGGGCGCGGTGTCACCTATGGCATCCAGTATAGCATACCCCCGCGTATTTCGCAAATAAGCGGACATACTAGCCGCAAAAGGAGGCGATCCTCATGGATCATGTATCGTTATGGCAGCAAACCACCTCCTGCCGGCTGCCTACGGTGGCGCTGCCCGCCAGCGCCGAGGCGGTGATCGTCGGCGGCGGGCTGTGCGGGCTGCTGACCGCCTACCGGCTGCTGCAGCGCGGAGTGAACGACATCGTGGTGATGGATGCGGGCGACATCGCCGGCGGGGTGACGGCGCATACCACCGCCAAAATCACTGCCCAGCACGGCTTGTGCTATCAAAAGCTGCTGCAGGAGCGCGGGGCAACGGCCGCCGCCCAATACGCCGCGGCCGCCCGCGAGGCGGAGCGCGCGTTTCCCACTCTGATCCGGCAGCTGAACATCGACTGCGGCTACACCCCCTGCCCCGCCGCCGTGTATGCCACCGACACCGACGGCGCGCGCCGGTTGGAGCAGGAGGCAGAAGCGCTTGCCCGCTTGCAGCTGCCTTTTACGGCGGATCGCACCGCCGATCTGCCCTTTGCGGTCACCGCCGTGCTGCATACGACCGGCGGCGGCTATTTTCATCCGCTGCAATTCGCCTATGCGCTGACCGATCACCTGCGGCGGCAAGGGGTCACCTTTTGTCCCCGCACCGCGGCGGTGGGGCTTTCGGAGGAGGCGGTGGTGACCACCCGCGGGCGCGTGCGGACGCCGGTGGCGGTGCTCACCTCGCATTTTCCGTTTTTGGATATGCCGGGGCGCTATTTTATGCGGATATGGCAGGAGCGCGCCTATGTGCTGGCGGTCGCACAGGTCAAACCGCCCGCCGAAATGTACTGGGGCGCCGGCAAACACGATCTGTCGCTGCGGCCGTACCCAAACGGTGTGCTGATCGGCGGCGGCACCCACCGCACCGGGGTGGCGCACAGCCGCCACCCGCTGTACCAGCTGCGGGTGCGGTCGGCACCGTGGTATCCCGATCGCCGCGTGGTTGCCGGATGGTCCGCACAGGATTGCATGACCCCCGACGGTGTGCCGTATATCGGGCGATATACCCAGGCGGATCAACCGCACATGGCGGTATATCTGGCGACCGGTTTCAACAAATGGGGCATGACCGGCAGCATGACTGCCGCCGCGATTTTGGCGGGCAGCATCACCGGTGCCTCGCCGTCTTATGCCGCGGTGTTTTCGCCCGCCCGTCACACCGCCACCCGCAAAGCGTTTTATGTCAACAACGCGCAGGTGCTGCGCCACTATATCGGCGGCTACGCCCGCGTGCCGCAGGAATCGCTTGCCTCGCTGCATCCCGGTGAGGGCAAGTTGTTGACCATCGACGGCAAGCGGGTGGGCGCGTACCGGCGGCGGGATGGGCGGGTGTTTTTGGTCAAGCCCACCTGCCCGCATATGGGGTGTATGCTGACCTGGAACGCCGAAGAATGTTCGTGGGATTGTCCGTGCCACGGGTCGCGGTTCGATTACCGCGGGCGGCTGCTGAACACACCGGCTCACCGCCCGCTGACCCGCTATAAGCTGGCGGAATATTTTCCCCGCGGGCGCGCATACTAACCAAAACTTGACGAAGAGGGGCGTTTTTCTTGAAAGTGACCAGCCAGGAATACCAACGCATGAACAAAAAAGCCTCGCCCAAATCACCGGTGTTGAAAAACTGCCTGTGGGCGTTCGGGGTGGGAGGTTTGATTTGTGCGCTGGGACAAGCGATCGCCGATTGGGGGCAGCACGCGGGATTGGAGCAAACCGATGCCCGCATGGTCGCGTCGGTATCGCTGATTTTCATCAGCATGGTGCTGACCGGATTTCAGGTGTACGACAACATCGCCAAACACGCGGGCGCGGGCACACTGGTGCCCATCACCGGATTCGCCAACGCCATTGTTTCCCCCGCCATCGAATTCAAAAGCGAGGGATTCGTCACCGGATTGGGCGCCAAAATGTTTATCATCGCCGGTCCGGTGCTGGTGTATGGCATCACCGCCAGCATTATTTACGGGCTGATTTACTATATCGTGTCCTTATTATAAGAAAGGAGGGCTGACCATGCCGGAACGCAAAGGACAATACACCGTCACCCTGTCGGGGCGACCCAGCATCCTCGGCTATGCCGCCGTGGTGGGCAAAAAGGAGGGCGAAGGACCGCTCGCACGCTATTTTGACCAGATTTTCGAGGACACCACCATGGGCGAAAAAAGCTGGGAAAAGGCGGAAAGTACCTTCCAGCGCGAAGCGTTCACCCGCGCGGTGAACAAAGCCGGGCTGTCGCCCTCGCAAATTCAGTTTTTGTTCGCGGGCGATCTGCTGAACCAAAATATTGCCTCCACCTTTGGGCTGCGCGAATACGCGATCCCGCTGCTGGGGCAGTTTGGCGCGTGTTCCACCATGGCGCAAACGCTGGCGTGCGCCGCCATTTTTGTGGACAGCGGTGCCGCCGATCTGTGCGCCGCCGTCACCTCCTCCCACTTTTGCACCGCCGAGCGGCAATTCCGGTTTCCGCTGGAATACGGCGGTCAACGCCCGCAAACCGCACAATGGACCGCCACCGCGTCGGGTTCGGCGGTGGTGGGGCTGGGCGGCAGCGGGGTGAAGATCGCGGATGTGTGTATCGGGCGGATTGTGGATCTGAACATCACCGATGCCAACAATATGGGCGCCGCAATGGCGCCCGCCGCCGCGGATACGCTGCAAAACTTTTTGCAGGACACCGGCACCTCGCCGGACGATTACGATCTGATTTTGTCCGGCGATTTGGGCGCGGTGGGCAGCGAGCTGTTCAAAGAGCTGTTGGAACGGCAACAGATCAAGCTGGGCGGCAACTACAACGATTGCGGGCTGATGCTGTTTGATCGCGCCAAGCAGGATGTGCACGCCGGCGGTTCCGGCTGCGGCTGTGCGGCATCGGTGCTGTGCTCGTATTTGCTGGGAAAAATGGAGCGGCGCGAGCTGAAAAATGTGCTGTTTATGGCGACCGGCGCGCTGATGTCGCCCACCTCGTCCCAACAGGGCGAAAGCATCCCCGGCATCGCGCATTTGCTGCATCTCGTCGCCCCGGACGAGTAATGACCGAGCGGGGCAGCGATGAATCCCCGCAAGCCTTCCCCTAGAGGGGAAGGGGGACCGCCGAACGGCGGTGGATGAGGTGGGAAAAGCAGCGGGTTTTCTGTGTCAAATGGCGGGCGCATGGCCCCTTTGAGTAAAGGGGGCTGTCGCGACTTTAGTCGTGACTGGGGGATTGTCGCCGTCCGACGGACGGCATTTAGGTCTACCGTTTTCGTTACAATCCCTCCGTCACAGCTTAACGCTGTGCCACCTCCCTTTACACAAGGGAGGCTATCGATTACCGTCGGTTTGTACAAAGATTTATAGGTTATTGACACCTCATCCGTCGCGGCGTAAAGCCGCGCCACCTTTTTCTCCCGAAGACGGGCCCCTTTTGTCGGCTGCGCCGACATTTCCCCCGTATGCGGGGGAATTACCTCCAAGGGGAAGGCTTGAAGAGTTTCTGCTTTTTCGCCCGCTTTTCGTAGGGGGCGATGCCCACATCGCCCCACAAACCACGCACAAATTCGTAGCGGACACAAAACCCCGCGCCGGGGAAATCTCCGGCGCGGGGTTTTTGTATTCAAGAACATATACCATTCATTCGACGCAGCCCCATTTGGGGTTGTATTCCAGATCATACGAAATTCGTCCGACACAACCCCATCCAAGGGGAACGGTTCGTCTGACATTGCCCCATTCGGTGCATCATCGTATGCAGCAAGCACGAACCGCATACACTCAAACGGCGTTCGACTTACACATTAAAGCGGAACAGCACTACATCGCCGTCCTGCATCACATACTCCTTGCCCTCCGAGCGGACAAGGCCTTTTTCCTTGGCGGCGGCCAGCGAGCCGTTCTCCATCAGATCCTCGAACGAGATAACCTCCGCCCGAATAAAGCCGCGTTCAAAATCGGTGTGGATCTTACCGGCAGCCTGCGGCGCTTTGGTGCCTTTGGTGATGGTCCAGGCACGCACCTCCGGTTTGCCGGCGGTGAGATAGGAGATCAGCCCCAACAACCGATAGCTCGCCTGGATCAACCGATCCAGACCGGAATGATCCAGTCCCAGCTCGGACAGGAACATCAGCTTTTCGTCGTCTTCCATTCCGGCTATGTCCTCTTCCAGCTTGGCGCAGATCGGCAAAATTTCCGAGCCCTCGGCTTTCGCCAGCTCCGCCACCTTTTGGAAATAGGGATTCTGGTCGGGGTTGCCGTCGGTGAAGTCGGATTCGCTCATATTGGCCGCGTAGATCACCGGCTTGGCGGTCAGCAGCGGGGTGGAATTCAGCATTGCGCGCTCGTCATCGGTCATATCCAGCGAGCGGGCGGGTTTGCCGCTTTCCAGCCAGTCGTTCAGCCGTTTGAGGAAATCCACTTCCGCTTGCAGCGATTTGTCGCCTTTCATCGCCTTGACGGTGCGATCCAACCGGCGGGACACGGTGTCCATATCCGAAAAGATCAGCTCCAGATTGATGGTTTCGATATCCCGCAGCGGGTCCACACTGCCATCCACATGGATGATGTCGTCATCGTCGAAGCAGCGCACCACATGCACGATCGCGTCCACTTCGCGGATGTTCGCCAAAAATTTGTTGCCGAGCCCCTCGCCCTTGCTGGCGCCTTTGACCAGACCGGCAATGTCCACAAACTCGATCACCGCGGGGGTGACTTTGTCGGGATGGTACAGTTCGGACAGCGCCGTCAACCGGTCATCCGGCACCGCGACCACACCCACATTGGGGTCGATGGTGCAAAACGGATAGTTGGCGCTTTGCGCGCCGGCGTTGGTGATGGCGTTGAACAAGGTGGATTTGCCCACATTGGGAAGACCTACGATACCCAGTTTCATGTTATGCGTCCTTTCTGTTGCGCCTGCGTCAGGATTGCAGGACTTTCATTTTATAAAACTCGCCCTTGCGCTGCATCAGCTCTTCAAAAGTGCCGTATTCCACGCAATGACCCTCCCGCAGCACGGCAATCTTATCCGCATCGCGGATGGTGGACAGCCGGTGCGCCACGATAAAGGTGGTGCGGTCGCGGGTGAGGTTGTTGATGGCGGTTTGAATCTGTTTTTCGGAAATGCTGTCCAGCGCGGAGGTGGCTTCGTCAAACACGATCACCCGCGGGTCGCGGATGATGGCGCGCGCAATAGAGATGCGCTGGCGCTGGCCGCCGGACAGCTTGCCGCCGTGTTCGCCCACCACCGTGTTCAGTCCATCCGGCAGCGACGCGATCAGATCGGTCAGATTGGCGGCTTCGATCGCCTGCTGCAGCTGCTCTTCGGTCACCGACGGCATACCGTAGGTGATGTTTTCGCGAATGGTGCCGTTGAACAAAATGCTGGTTTGCGGCACCACCGCCAAAAACTTGCGGTAGCTGTGCAGGTCGATGGTGTTGATGTCGTGCCCGTCGATCAACACCTGCCCGCTGGTGGGTTTGTTGAACCCGATGACGATATTCAGCACAGTGGATTTGCCTGCGCCGGATTCGCCGACCAGCGCGATGGTTTCGCCTTTGGCGACTTTCAGATTAAAGTGGTTCAAAACATGTGCTTTTTCGTCGTATTGGAAGCACACATCTTTGAATTCGTACACACCGTCCAGCTGGCGCAGCTTGAACTTGCCGGTGTTGTCCTCGATGTCGTGGGCGTTGAGGATCTCGCCCACCGACATGATGGATTCGGTGCCCTTGGTCAGCGTCGGCAACAGCTGCATCAGCGCGGACACCTGCCCCACCACGTTGCTGAAGTAGGTTTGGTACAGCGCGATCTCGCCAACGGTGATGATCGCGTTGAACGCCAAAAAGCTGGTCACGCCAAGGCACACCAGTTGGAACGACTGGAACACCACCCAACCGGCGGCGGTGAACATATTTTGGATCACATCCAGCCGATAGCCCTTTTCCGCGACCATATTCAGCTGGTCGGTCATGCGGTGGATTTCGCGGTTTTCCAGCGCGTGGGCACGGGTGACCGGCACCAGCTCCACCATTTCCATCACGGTGGCAGAGGTGCGCTCGATCTCTTTGCGGAATTCGCGGTTGCGGCGGCGGATGTTCTTGCGGAACAGCTGCACGGTGAAACCGCCCACCGGCGCGCACAGGATGAAGAACACGAACACAGTGCGGTTGGTGGCGAACACCACCGAAAGCGCCACGATAATGTTGAGAATAATGCTGAGCAGCGAGATCATCACCTGCGACGAAAAGGCTTCGATCGCTTCCACATCGCGCATCACCTTGGACTGGATGCGCCCGGATTCCATCTCTTTATGGAAGGTGATGGACAGCTGCTGCAGCTTGCGCACCATCGCGCCGCGCAGCCCGGCTTCCACGCTGCGGGTCGCCAGGCTGTAAAACCGCACATGCAGATAGTGGGTGGGCACATTCATCGCAACCAGAAACAGCTCCACCGCGATGTTGTACACAATGTAGATCGCGGTGCCGGGCTGGTGCTGAGTGGCGATGTTGATCACGTTGGCGGTCACGATGGGCAGCACCCAAGTGGGGCTGACCTTCAAAACGAAGAAGAATGCCGACAACAGCAGTTTGCCGTAATGCCCCCGATACAGCTTGAACAGCAGCCGTATCGGGTGGCTTTCACCGGTGGTGTAATAATCGATGAAGTTTTGTTCCTGCTGCAAAATATCGGCATTGTCAAAGTGCGTATGAGGAACGGTCTGGGGATTTTCTACAGATTCAACGGGAGTTTTGGCAACCATACTCTCCACCTCAAAACCTTTTTAACGTTGGGGCGTTATTCCTCGCTGTCACCGGCGGTGCGGCCACAGCATTTTTTGTATTTTTTACCGCTGCCGCAGGGGCAGGGATCGTTGCGGCCAACCTTTTCCGAAGCGCGTTTGCGCACGGTGCGGGGCGCATCGGTGCCGTCGGCGGAGGTGCCGGTTTCTTTAGCGACCTGCTCGCGCTTCGGCTCTTCCGCCTGGCGGATCTGCACCGTCAGCATCAGCCGCACGGTATCCTCCTGGATCGCGGCGATCATGCCGTCGAACATATCAAAGCCTTCGATACGGTACAGCACCACCGGGTCTTTTTGACCATACGCGCGCAGATGGATGCCCTTGCGCAGCTCATCCATATTGTCGATATGATCCATCCAGTAGCGGTCCACCGTTTTCAGCAAAATCACCCGCTCCAGTTCGCGCATGATCTCGCTGCCGTACAGCTCCTCTTTCTCCTCGTACACCTTCAGCGCACGGTCGATCAACGGCTGCACGATCTCTTCGGGGGTCATATCCTCCAGCTCCTGAGCGGTGTACTGGAAGTCGTCGTCGGTGCCGATCCAGCCGCGGAAGTAGTCGCGCAGACCCTCCAGATTCCACTGGGTGTGGTCCTCGTCCGCGGTGTAGGTTTTGGCGTTGGCGTGGAACGAATCCACCAGCATCTTCAAGATGCTGTCTTTGACGCTTTCGCCGTCCAGCACCTGATCGCGCTGGCTGTAAATGATCTCACGCTGACGGTTCATGACATCGTCGTATTGCAGCACGTTGCGGCGGATGCCGAAGTTGCGCTCCTCCACGCGGCGCTGTGCGCCTTCGATGGACCGGGTCAGCATTTTGTTTTCGATGGGGGTATCTTCGTCGATGCCAAGTGTTTCCATCAAGCCGTTGATGCGCTCGCCGCCGAACAGCCGCATCAGATCGTCCTCCAGCGACAGGTAGAACCGCGAGGCACCGGGGTCGCCCTGACGACCGGCACGACCGCGCAGCTGGTTGTCGATACGGCGGGATTCGTGCCGCTCGGTACCGATGATGAACAAACCGCCCGCCTCGCGCACCGCTTCGGCTTCGGGTTTGATCTCAGCTTTGTATTTGTCGTTCAGCTCCTGGAAGGTCTGGCGGGCGTTCAAAATCTCTTCGTCATCGGTGTCGCCGTAAGCGGTGGATTCCACGATCAGCTCTTCGGCAAAGCCCATGCGGCGCATTTCCGCCTTGGCGAGATATTCCGGGTTACCGCCCAGCATAATATCGGTACCACGACCCGCCATGTTGGTGGCGATGGTGACCGCGCCGCGTTTGCCCGCCTGCGCCACAATCTCGGCTTCTTTTTCGTGGTGCTTGGCGTTCAGCACTTCGTGCGGGATGCCGCGCATGGACAGCATTTTGGACAGCACTTCGGATTTTTCGATCGAAATGGTACCCACCAGCACCGGCTGTTCCCGCTTATGGCATTCTTCGATCTGGTCGATCACCGCGTGGAACTTGCCTTTTTCAGTTTTATACACGCTGTCCGGCAGGTCTTTACGGATCATCGGACGGTTGGTGGGGATCTCCACCACATCCAGCTTGTAGATCTGCTCGAACTCGGTGGATTCGGTCTGTGCCGTACCGGTCATACCGGACAGCTTTTTGTACAGACGGAAGTAGTTCTGGAAGGTGATGGTGGCGAGCGTTTTGCTCTCGCGCTCCACCTTTACGCCCTCTTTCGCCTCGATCGCCTGGTGCAGACCCTCGTTATACCGGCGACCAAACATCAAACGGCCGGTGAATTCGTCCACGATCAGCACCTGACCGTCCTTCACGACATAGTCCACATCGCGGGTCATAACGCCGCGCGCCTTGATCGCCTGGTTGATGTGGTGCAGCAGGGTGACGTTGTCCGAATCCATCAGGTTTTCGATATGGAAGAACGCCTCAGCTTTTTTCACACCGTCCTGCGTCAGGGTGGCGGTGCGCGCCTTTTCGTCCACAATGTAGTCGCCCTCGATGACATCCATCTCCTGCTTGGCATCCACTTCTTTGATCTTGTGGGCTTTCAGCGTTTTGGCAAACGCATCCGCCTGTTCATACAGGTTGGTGGATTTGTCGCCCTGACCCGAAATGATCAAGGGGGTACGCGCCTCATCAATCAGGATGGAGTCCACCTCGTCCACCACGGCAAAGTGGTGACCGCGCTGTACCTTATCCTTTTTATATATCACCATGTTATCCCGCAGATAATCGAACCCCAGCTCGTTGTTGGTGCCGTAGGTGATGTCCGCGTTGTAGGCGGCGCGGCGCTCGTCGCCCGCCTGGTCGTGGGTGACCAAGCCGACGGTCAGCCCCAGATAGCGATACACCTTGCCCATCCATTCGCTGTCGCGGCGGGCCAGATAGTCGTTGACGGTAACGATATGTACACCCTCGCCGCTCAGCGCGTTCAGATACGCAGGCAGAGTGGCGACCAGCGTTTTACCTTCACCGGTTTTCATCTCGGCGATGCGCCCCTGGTGCAAAATGATACCACCGATGATCTGCACCGGGAAATGGCGCATACCCAGCACCCGCCACGATGCCTCGCGGCAGACCGCGAACGCATCCGGCAAGATATCGTCGGTGGTTTCGCCGTGTTTCAACCGGTCGCGCAGCACATCGGTCTGATGCACCAGCTCGTCCTCGTCCATGGCTTTGTAGGTTTCCTCCAACGCCAGAACTTTATCACACAAAGGCTGAATACGCTTCACTTCGCGTTTGCTGTAATCGCCGAACAGCTTTTTAATCAATCCCATAGTAACACCTCAGTTTGGTTGGTTTGGGCGCGTGCGCCGCACTTGTACACACGCCATCGCTTGTACATACAAATGTACATACATACACGAATATCATCATAGCACAAACATATCCGAAACACAACTGTTTTTCGTGTTGATTTTTGAGAGAAGTTGCGGTATACTGGTAAACGCTTATAAAGCGCCCTGAACGGAAAAGAGGGTTTGGACTATGAAAATCGTTGGCAAGCGGGGACTCAGCGGCGCGATCGAGATCGCGCTGGCAGTGCTGATGGGGGTCGCGTTGGTGCTCACCGTCACGCTGCCTTGGAGCATCCCCGCCGTTACCGACAGACAGCCGGGCGAGGCCGGCGGCTGGTTTGAAAAATATCTGGTGGTGCTGGCGGTATCCGGCGTGCTGGCGGAGCTGATCCTGTGGCAATCACGCGGGATCATGCGCAATGTGAACCGCGGCTGCGCCTTTTCGGCAGACACGGTGCGCCGTCTGCGGGTGACCGGCACCGAATGTCTGGTGCTGGCGGCGTTTTATTTCGCGGCGGTGTTTGTGGTCACCAAGTTTTTTATGGTGGTGGTCTTTGCGGCGTTCGCGGTGCTGGGGCTGTCGCTGTTTGTGTTCGCCGAGCTGTTCCACCAGGCGGTGGCGTATAAAAAGGAAAACGATCAAACGATCTGAATCGAAAGGAAGACGCGCCATGGCGATTTTGGTGCATTTGGATGAGGCGATGAGCCGCCGCGGCATCGGGTTGACCGAGCTGGCGGATACGGTGGGGATCCCACCGGTGAATTTGTCGATGCTGCAGCGCGGTCAGGCACAGGCGCTGCGGTTGACCACGCTGGATGCGTTGTGCCGTGTGCTGGGGTGCCAGCCGGGCGAGCTGTTGGAATGTGTGCCGGATACAGAGACATCAAACGCCTGAACCGGGCGGTTTGTGAATTGAACTAGGGGGAAAAGACAATGAGGAAATGGATTGCAGGAATCATGGCGGCAGCCATGTTGATCGGCTGTGTCGGCTGCGGCAGCGATGCCAAACCGGTGGATGCACCGGTCACGACCACCACAACCGGGGCGGCGGCGGACACCGACACCACGGCGGATACCACCACCAGCACGACGATCACCACCTCCACCACGGAGACGGAGGACACCACTGAAGCGACGGAGTCCACCACAGCGGCGGACACCGATACCACGGCGGCGCAGCCGAACACGACCCGTGCGGCGGCGGCAACGGCAGCGCCCCAGCCGGTAAACCAGACCACCAAGCCCAAAGTGACCATGCCTCCGCTGACGACGGGCAGCGGTGCTTCGTATTCGTGGGTGAAAAACCCGTTTAAGGCATCGATCAGCGCCCGCAACGCGGTGGTGTATGACGAAACCCACGGGCTGATTTTGTACAGCAAAAACATCGACGGCAAATGCGCTCCCGCCAGCATCACCAAGGTGCTGACCGCGATCGTGGCGGTGCAAAAGCTGTCGCTGGATACCAAAATGACGGTGGGCAGCGAACAGGATATGGTGGCGGGCGCCGCCAGCCGGGCGTTTATCTCGCGCGGTTCCACCTACACGCTGCGCACCCTGCTGGAAGCACTGCTCATCCCCTCCGGCTGCGACGC
The DNA here is from genome assembly GCA_900547105.1 of uncultured Oscillospiraceae bacterium. Lineage (GTDB taxonomy): Bacteria > Bacillota > Clostridia > Oscillospirales > Acutalibacteraceae > UMGS1474. Next base: position 109,645 of record URFL01000006.1, read on the forward strand.
GGCGTATACCATCGCGGTGAATGTGGCGCGCAAAACCTCCAAACAGAAGCTGTCCGACCGCGAGGCGCTGAATCTGTTTGTGCGGTATATGAACCAGACCGCGCAGAACATCGGCGCGACCCATTCGTCCTTCAAATGCCCGGACGGTTTTCCCACCAGCGGACACTACACCACCGTGCGCGATCTGCTGACCATCGCCCGCAAGGCGCGCACCTATTCGTCGCTCACCTCCATCATGTCCAAGCCGACCAGCAGCAACGGTCGCTGGTTCGGTACCAACGCGCTGATCAAATCGTACAGCGCGTATTACTACAAGGGTGCGGACGGTATGAAAACCGGCACCTCGGACGAAGCCGGCAACTGCGTGATGGCGTCGGCGCAGAAAAAGGGCGTGCGGCTGATCGTGATCGTGATGGGCAGCTCCTACCGCTATGAAGATGCGGTGACACTGCTGAACAAGGGCTTTGACATGGGTTCGAAGATCACCACCACCAAAAAGACGACCACCACGACCAAGAAGAAAACGACCACCACCAAGAAGCCTACCACCACGGCAACGAAAAAGCCGACCACAACCACTACGCATAAGCCCACCACGACCACCACAACCGAGTCGCACACCACCGTCACCACCGGAACCACGCACGCGGCTCCGGAAACGGTGGAATAACCGGCTGGTAGTCCTTATAATATAATGATGGTAAAAGGGAGAGAGGTTTTTCACCTCTCTCCCTTTTTGTATGCCGGCGATCAACCGCGGCTATGCTTTTTGCGATACTGGCTGGGCGACATACCGACCGCGGCGGTAAACGCGTTGGAAAAATAATTGCTGTTTTCAAACCCAACCGTGGCGGCGATCGTTCCGATGCTCATATGCGACCCCGCCAGCAGCGTTTTGGCGCTTTCCACCCGCAGCATACGGATGTACTGGGTAATGGACTGGCCGGTGTATTGCTTAAACTTGTGGCTCAGGGAGGAGCGGGAGCAAAAAAACTCGTCGCACAATTCATCAATGGTGATGCGGCGGGTATGGTGCAGTTGCAAATAGTACACCACATTTTCGCACAGTTCCGGTTCCGCCGGACGATCGGCGGCGGATTTCAAATAGCACAGCTCCAGCATCCGCTGCAGCGGATGGATCAGCACATCCACCTCCGCCTGCGGCGGCAGCGGCCGCAGCAGCGCATAGCTTTGCAGCAGCTCCTCGCGGTTCACCCGATACCGCGACACGATCGCATTGTGGTAACTGCTCGCGTGCTCGTCAAAGTAGCCGCTGACGCAGATGATCCCGATCACCTCTTGCGGCGCGTGGATCGGGTACACATATTCCCGCACCCCCGCAAAGCAGGTGCCGCAATACGCGCCGTCCCGGCTTTTTTCGCACACCGCGCGCTGCTTTTCCACGCAATGCTGGTGTAGCTGCGGATAGGTGCCCACATACAGGCAATACGGATTGTCGTGCAGCCGGAACCGCCGCAGCTTGGTATCGTGGATCACCGGATCGTACCGGATCGAGTGCAGCGACACCCGCAGCCCGCACCGATCGCGCAAATAGAGAATGTATTGATAAATATCGGAAATACCGTCCATGGCGCCCTCCGGATTTGCACAATTGTGTAGAAATATTGGACAATAAGCGAGGATGGAAACAAAAATCTTTGCTATCATGTTTATATCACAGATTAGGCGGTTTCGTCAACACCCAAAACCGTCCCCAAAGGAGCGTTAAAAACAATGGCTGTTTGGAAACACAAACTCCGCCGGTGGCTGGCCGGCGGCTTATGCCTGGCGTTGCTGGGCGGCGCGGTACCGTTTTCGGGTGCCGCCGACACCTCTACCCGGTTGGAGCTGGAGGATCTCTCCCCCACCGGCACCGGCGAAAAACGCACCGGCGACGGATTCAGCGGCGGGTTCTGGTTTATCAACTGCGTGGACGGCAACGGGGTAGGCAAACAGGTCACCTTTACCCTGCCGGCGCAAAAGCCAGGGTCGTATGAGCTGTCGCTGACCTCCAAAGACAACGCTGACCGCGGCATCTATGCGGTGTCGCTGGACGGCAGCCGCATCGGGCAGATTGATTTTTACAGCGCTGCCAGCGGCGGCGAGTTCCGCACCCACGAGCTGGGAACGGTCACACTGACCGACGCGGCAACCACCCTGACGCTGGAATGTATCGGTAAAAACGACAAAGCCACCAACAAATACGGCTTGGCGGCGGATTATCTGACCCTGACATCGGCTGTGGAGGAAGAGGGTATGATCGTTACCACAACAGACAAAGCGTTTTCCACCCTGAACGGACAGTGGCAATCGACCGATGCGGGTCAGATCACCACCGAGAAAAACGCATCGGCAATGTGGACAACCTATCCGCCGGTATCCGAAACCATTGAAAAGCCCAACTACGGGGTGTATGCGTATATTCCCGCCGGCAACGCCGGCAAAGCGACCTATACGCTGCAATCGCTGGACGGACGCTGGGTGGTGGAGCTGGATCAATCCACCGTTTCGGACGGATGGTTCCGGCTGGCGACAGTGGCGGTGACCGAGGACACTGCCCTCAGCGTGACCGTGACCAACGCCGACGGCAAACGCATCACCGCCGATAAAATCAAGATCGTTCCCACCACCAAAGCGGCGGATGCGACCACACCGGTGCCGGTTGACCCGAGCGGCAAGGATGTGATCGTGCGGGTGAACCAAATTGGGTACGATACGGACAAATCCAAACGCGCTACCGTGGTAAATGTCGCGGACGGCACCCTGTTCGCCATCAAGGATGCGGTGACCAATGCGGTGCTGTATTCCGGCGCGGTGAGCAACGGCGTGGCGGATTTCACCGCTTACCAGCCGGATATCACCGCCACCTGCTATCTGGAATGCAGCGGTGTGCGGTCCTACACCTTCCAGATCGGCAAATATCTGATGCAGCAAGTCAGCGTGGACAACGCGCTGGACTTTATGGAGCAATCCCGTGCGGACACATTTGAAATGGGACAAAAAGGAATCGGCTGGCGGGACAGCCACCAGTTCTCGTTTGAAATGAGCTCGCTGGTGCTGCAATACATGGCCAATCCGGAGCTGTATAACCAAATGCCGTATGATGTGTACAAAGCCTCCGAATGCGAATACGCGGAGCTGCGGGTGCAGGACGAGCCGAACATCGTCTGGCTGATGGAATTTGCCGCGCTGCGGTACTATGATCTGGCACAAAACGATGGTAAAAAGCTGCATATGCTGATCAAAGAGCAGCTGGCGTGGTTCCTGTATGCCTATCCGTTTATCAGCGAGTATGTGCCGGAGGATATGTATGTGAAGGTGCGCGATCTGACGGTGCGCATCTGGGGTGAATCGGCGTGCAACCTGTCTTATCACCAGATCGACGGCACCAACTATAAAAACCTGTACGACGCCACCAACAACAAGGAAAACAACAACCTGTTCAGCGTGCAAAAGGTGATCGGCGGCATCAAAGGACAGCTGCCGCCCGCCCACTCCATCGCCCCCAACCTGATGATGTACGAAGTCGCCCAGCGGGACGGACTCGCGAACGCGGACAAGTATTTTGAAGCTGCGTACAACAACTGCGCGTGGGTCATAGAAAACATCGATATCGCCGCACCGCAATACGCCAAGGGTCAGCGGATGAGCGAGCATGTCGTGATGGAAAATCTCGCGTATTTTCTGGAGGAATATCCCGACCGCGCGCCGGCGGGACTGCGGGACACCATCCGGGCATGGGCGGAAAAGATGATCGCCCGCGCGGACAATCTGTGGGATATGCGGATGGCATCCTCGACAGCGGCAGGCGATGAGCTGGATTGCTGGACCGGTGCGGCATATGCCGACCAATCGGGTCAGTGGCCGGGCTGCGCCATCAATGAGCCGGGCAGTGCCGCCGGATTGCAGGCGGCGCTGGAGGCAGCCGCGCGGGTGCTGGACGATCCGGAGTTGTCCGCCCGGCTGCAAGCTATGGGTGTTGCCGCCATCGACGATATGTTTGGCCGCAACCCCAACGGACGCTCCTATTTCTATAACACCGACTATCTCAAAGAGTTTGACGGTGCGGATCTTGGCTGGTTCCAAAAATACAACGGCGGCAACGGCGTGTTGAGCGGCGTGGTGGGGCGGCTGGACGGTTCGCCGAAAGAGGCCGCCTACGCCGGGGCAAACCACTGCAATCCGAATGCGGCCGCCGGCTACACCGAGGGATGGGTCGCGTACAACACCGCGTGGAACTCGTCGCTGGCGTATTCCGCCGCGGCAGATATGCAGCTGACGGTGGACAAAACGCAGGCCGCGATCGGGGAAACGGTCACGGTGACTTTGCGGGCACCGATGAATATGGATGCCACCAAGGCGGAGACCGTGTCGGTGCGGGTGACTGACCGCACCACCGGCGAGCAGCGCACGCTGCTGCTGACCGAGGACGGTACAGATGCCTACACCTTCAGCGGCACGCTGGCGGTGACCCGCGGCGGCACCGCGTTGGACATCGCGTATGGCTATGGATTGTTTGAGCAAACGGTTACGGTAGAAACCGCCGCCTCGCAGCTGCGCGGCGACGTGGATCAGGACGGTACGGTGACCGTTCGCGATGCGCTGATGGCGTTGCAGGCGGCGGCAGAAACGATCACGCTGTCGTCCGCGCAGGCGGCTCTGGCAGATGTGGACGGTACCGCCGGTGTGACCGCGAACGACGCGCTGATGATTCTGCAATGCGCTACCGGCAAAATCGAATTGGCATAAATTGGCGCGGTATATAAAACATATAAAATAGGTACAGTTGACCAGCCCTCCCACCGGAGCAACGCTTCGGCAGGAGGGCTGGTTTGTTGGTTAAGGGAGAGCTCTTCTGCGCTCGTTAAAGCGGCCACGCTAACCGGCGGCGGGCACAAGTTGAATCTGTTTGCTTGCGGGACGATGTGGGCATCGTCCCCTACGAAAAGCGGGTGGAAAACGCAGTGTGTTTTCTGTATCTGGCGACGGGTGCAAGGGGGATTGTCGCCGTCCGGCGGATGGCGTTTAAGTGTGCCATTTTCGTTACAATCCCTCCGTCTTTTTGCTGCGCAAAAATCCACCTCCCTTTGCACAAGGGAGGCTAAGCTCACCGCTGGTTTATGCGTAATTCGCATGGCGGTGTAGGCATCGTCCCCTACGAAGAAAGCGGAACGATGCCAGAGAAGATTCTTCGCTTCGCTTAGAATGACAAAAAATACGCCGAGCCCCCGCAAGCCTTCCCCTCCGAGGGGAAGGCTCGATGAGTCTCATCTTCACCGATAGATTGGCGGATTTATCTTAACGGGGAGGCTTGCGCACGCCGCGGATTTACATATAAATTTTATTTTTTGCGCTAACCCGACCGGCTCCCTCTGACGAGGGAGCTGTCGAGCGCCAGCGAGACTGAGGGATAGATAAAATTTATCACAATACCGAAACCGCGTAAATTATTCTCTCCTTCCGTCTTTTTGCTGCGCAAAATCCGCCTCCATCGTCAGAGGGAGACTTGCGCACGCCACGGGTTTTGGTATAGGTTTCGATGCACATGACCTAAAATGTTTCATCGAGCCACCCCTACATCCAATAAAGCCCTCTATCGGGTGCAAAAAAAGTATTGTTTGCCGTCGGTTTGCGTCGACAAAAAAGGTTTGACATTTACCGGGGGCTGGTGTATACTTTTACTTAGTTTCCAAAACTATATAACTTAGTTTCGAAAAGGTGATTGTTGTGTCGAGAACCAAATTAAAAGATCGAACCTTGCCCGACTACACCAAGGGCGAAGAGTTATTCAATATGATCTCCCATATTGTGGGCGGAGCGTTCGCGATTGCGGCGCTGGTGCTGTGCGTCGTCACCGCCGCCACCAAAGGCTCCGCCTGGGGTGTGGTGGGCGGCGCCATCTACGGTGCGACCATGATTTTGCTGTACACCATGTCCAGCATCTACCACGGGCTGCGCCCCGTGATGGCGAAAAAGGTGTTCCAGGTCATCGACCACTGCACCATCTACTTTTTGATCGCCGGCACCTATACCCCGATCGTGTTGGCGGCGCTGCGACCGCGCCATCCGGTATATGCCTGGGTGATATTCGGCGTGGTCTGGGCGTGCGCCGCGGTGGCGGTCACGCTGACCGCCATTGATCTGAGGCGCTACCGCGTGTTTTCCATGATTTGCTACCTCGCGATGGGGTGGTGCATCATCCTGTTTATCCGCCCCACGCTGGAGGTGCTGCCCACCAACGGAATCGTGCTGCTGATCGCAGGCGGCGTCGCCTACACCGTCGGCGCGATCCTGTACGGGCTGGGCAAGCATCACCGCTATATGCACTCGATCTTCCATTTGTTCGTGTTGGCGGGCAGTATACTCCACTTTTTCATGATTCTGTTTTATGTGATGCCTGTGAAAGGTTAAGCACGGTTAGCAACCGCTTCCCCAAAAAAGGGAGGCGGTTGTTGTTTATTCTGCTTCGAACAACGCGGCAAAATAAAATTCGCCACCGATGCGGTGTACTTTATTTTCGCCTTATCCAAATTTTATTACTCGATTTTTCAAATTCTTGTAGCATTTTCACGAACTGTCTGCTATAATAGGACGGTAATGGTAGGCCGCGCCCGGCGCTTCCGGACGCGGCCACTGCTTTTTTGAACAAGGAGGATACGGGTCTTATGCAAAAAAAAATCAGCACCCTCCCTTTTAAGGGGACTGCCGAGCAGGAAAAGCAACTGCGGGAGATCATCGACGCGAACAAGTCGGATCCCAGTCGACTGATGGGCGTGATGCAGCAAGCGCAGGAGATCTACGGCTATCTGCCGATGGAAGTTCAGCAGATCATTGCCGATGGCATGGGGGTACCGCTCGAAAAAGTGTATGGCGTGGCTACGTTCTACGCCCAATTCGCTCTGTCGCCCAAAGGACAGTATGACATCTCGGTATGTCTGGGCACCGCCTGCTATGTCAAAGGGTCGGGCGATATTTTCAACAAATTGAGCGAGCTGCTGGGCATTGGCGCGGACGAATGTTCCGCCGACGGCAAATTCTCGCTGACCGCTTGTCGGTGCATCGGTGCGTGCGGCTTGGCACCGGTTCTGACGGTGAACGAAGAAGTGTACGGTCGCCTGACGGTGGACGATGTTCCGGCGATCCTTGCCAAATATCAATAAACCGTGCGCGAGCTATCGCTGAACATACTGGATATCGCGCAAAACTCCATCACCGCGGGGGCGACGCTGATCGCCATTCGGGTGGCGGAGGATACCGCCGCCGACCGGCTGACCATTGCGGTGCAGGACGACGGCAAAGGGATGACCGCCGAGCAGGTGGCGCGGGTCATGGATCCGTTTTACACCACCCGCACCACCCGCAAAGTCGGGATGGGCATCCCGCTGTTCCGCATGGCGGCGCAGCAAACCGGCGGCGATCTGTCGATCGACTCCACCCCCGGCGCGGGCACCACGGTGACAGCCACCTTTGGGTTGTCCCACATTGACCGGATGCCGCTCGGGGATATGACCGACACCATGGTCACGCTCATCCGGCTGAATCCCCATTTGGATTTCGTCTATACCCAGTCGGCAGACGACCGTTCGTTCCGGCTGGACACCCGCGAGCTGCGCGGGGTGCTGGACGAAGTACCGCTGGACACTCCGGATGTGCTGAACTGGATCAGCGACTATTTGAAACAAGGTCTGGCCACGCTGAACAGCCAGGCATAATACTCCCATGATATAAGGAGGCAACAACATGAAATCTTTAGCGGAATTGCAAGCGATCCGCGATAAAGCGCGGGAAAATATCACGCTGCGCAACGGCCAGCACGAAGGCATTCGTGTGGTCGTGGGCATGGCGACCTGCGGCATTGCCGCCGGCGCGCGCCCGGTGCTGAACGCCTTTGTGGAAGAAACCGCCAAGCGGCATCTCGACAATGTGGCGGTCACCCAAACCGGCTGCATCGGCATGTGCCAGTTTGAGCCGATCGTCGAAGTGCTGGTTCCCGGCAAAGAAAAGGTCACCTATGGCAAAGTCACCCCCGACAAGGTGGCGCGCATTGTGACCGATCATCTGGTAAACGGCAACCCGGTGGCGGAATACACCATCGGCCAGTTGCTGAAGTAAGCAGGAGGTGTAAGGATGTATCGATCTCATGTGTTGGTCTGCGGCGGTACCGGATGTACCTCCTCCAACAGTCAGAAAATCATTGAAAGCCTGAACGAAGAAATTCAAAAACAGGGGCTGGAAAACGAAGTCAAGGTCGTGCGCACCGGTTGTTTCGGTCTGTGCGCCCTCGGCCCCATCATGATCGTCTATCCCGAAGGGTGCTTCTATTCACGGGTCGCGGTGGAGGATATCCCCGAAATCGTGTCGGAGCATCTGCTGAAAGGGCGCATCGTCACCCGTTTGCTGTATGATGAAACAGTGGGTCAGGACGAGATCAAAGCGCTGAACGAAACCGATTTTTACAAAAAACAGGTGCGGGTGGCGCTGCGCAACTGCGGCGTGATCAACCCCGAATCGCTGGAAGAATACATTGCCTACGACGGCTATCAGGCGCTGGGCAAATGTCTGACCGAATACACCCCGGAGCAGGTCATCCAGATCGTGACCGATTCCGGCTTGCGCGGACGCGGCGGCGGCGGTTTCCCCACCGGACGCAAATGGGCGCTGACCGCCCCCAACAAAGCGCCGCAAAAATATGTGGTCTGCAACGCGGACGAGGGTGACCCCGGCGCGTTTATGGATCGCTCGGTGCTGGAAGGCGATCCCCATTGCCTGATCGAGGCGATGGCGATCGCGGGTTACGCCATCGGCGCGACCAAGGGCTTTGTGTATGTGCGGGCGGAGTATCCCATCGCGGTGCGCCGTTTGCAGATCGCAATCGACGAAGCGCGCGCCGAGGGCTTGCTGGGCAAGGATATTCTCGGCACCGGCTTTGAATTTGATATGGAGATCCGGCTGGGCGCGGGCGCGTTCGTCTGCGGCGAAGAAACCGCGCTGATGACCTCCATCGAAGGCAACCGCGGCGAGCCGCGTCCCCGCCCGCCCTATCCGGCGGTCAAGGGTCTGTTTGGCTGCCCCACCGTGGAAAACAACGTGGAAACCTTCGCCAACATTCCCCAGATCATTTTGAAAGGCGCGGATTGGTTCGCTTCGATGGGCACCGAAAAGTCCAAGGGCACCAAGGTGTTCGCGCTGGGCGGCAAAATCAAACATACCGGTCTGGTGGAGATCCCGATGGGCACCACCCTGCGCGAGATCGTGGAAGAGATCGGCGGCGGTATTCCGAACGGCAAAAAATTCAAAGCGGCGCAGACCGGCGGTCCCTCCGGCGGCTGTATCCCCGCTCACCTGATCGACACCCCCATCGACTACGACAACCTGATCTCCATCGGGTGTATGATGGGCTCCGGCGGTTTGATCGTCATGGACGAGGACACCTGTATGGTGGACATCGCCAAATTCTTCCTGGAGTTTACGGTGGACGAATCCTGCGGCAAATGTACCCCCTGCCGCGTCGGCACCAAACGGCTGCTGGAAAAGCTGGATAAGATCACCAAGGGCAACGGCACGATGGAGGACATCGACGAGCTGGAAAGCCTGTGCTACTACATCAAAGAAAACTCGCTGTGCGGTCTGGGTCAAACGGCTCCCAACCCGGTGCTGTCCACGCTGCACTTCTTCCGCGACGAATATATCGCGCATGTGAAAGACAAAACCTGCCCCGCCGGCGTGTGCAAATCGCTGGTGCATTACGAGATCGACCCCGACAAGTGCAAAGGCTGTACTGCCTGCGCCCGTGTATGTCCGGTGGGCGCGATCGACGGTCAGGTGCGTCAGGCACACACCATTGATGTGTCGGCGTGTATCAAGTGCGGCGCTTGCTTCGAGAAATGCCGCTTTGGCGCGATTGAGAAGAAATAAGAAAGGAGTGCGCTGTCAATGGATATGGTCAATGTAAAAATCAATGGCATCGCCGTCAGCGTGCCCAAAGGCTCCACGATTTTGGAGGCTGCCCGCTATGCCGGGGTGGAAATTCCCACCCTTTGCTATCTGAAAGAGATCAACGAGATCGGCGCTTGCCGCATCTGCGTGGTGGAAGCCACCGGTGCGCGCGGTCTGGTGACCGCTTGCGTGTATCCCGTTTCCGAGGGGATGGAAGTGCGCACCAACACCGAAAAGGTGCAAAAGGCGCGCCGCACCACGCTGGAGCTGATCCTCTCCACCCACGAGAAAAAATGCCTGTCCTGCGTGCGGTCCGGCGATTGCGAGCTGCAAAAGCTGTGCCGTGACTACGGCGTGGAGGATACCGGTCGCTACGACGGCTTCCGCCCGAAATATGAGCTGGACACCAGCACCGCGCATCTGGTGCGCGACAACAACAAATGCATTCTGTGCCGCCGCTGCGTGGCTGCCTGCAAACAGCAGTATGTGTCGGTAATCGGCGCGAACGACCGCGGTATCGACACCCACATCGGCACCCCGTTTGAAAAACAGCTGGCGGATGTGCCGTGCGTGTCCTGCGGCCAGTGCATCGTGGTATGTCCCACCGGCGCGCTGACCGAAAAAGACGAAACCGCCCCCGTGTGGGAGGCGCTGTCCGACCCGAACAAGCATGTGGTGGTGCAGCCCGCGCCGTCGGTGCGCGCCACGCTGGGCGAATGCTTCGGCATGCCGATCGGCACCAATGTCGAGGGCAAAATGGTCGCGGCGCTGCGGCGGCTGGGCTTTGACAAGGTGTTCGACACCGATTTCGGCGCCGACCTCACCATTGTCGAGGAAGCCAACGAGTTTGTCGGTCGAGTGAAAAACGGCGGTGTGCTGCCGATGATCACCTCCTGCTCGCCCGGATGGGTCAAATTTGCCGAGTATTATTACCCGGATCAGCTGGATCACCTGTCCAGCTGCAAATCGCCCCAGCAGATGACCGGTGCGATCATCAAAACCTACTATGCGGACAAAATGGGCATCGACCCCGCCGACATTGTGGTGGTGAGCGTGATGCCCTGCACCGCGAAGAAATTTGAAACCGGCCGCGACGACCAAAGCGCGGCGGGGGTGCCGGATGTGGATTATGCGCTGACCACCCGCGAGCTGGCGCGTATGATCGACCGCGCGGGCATCACCTTCCAAAGCCTGCCGGACGAAGAATTTGACAACCCGCTGGGCGAAGACACCGGCGCGGCGGTCATTTTCGGCGCCACCGGCGGCGTGATGGAAGCGGCGCTGCGCACCGCCAACGACTGGCTGACCGGCGAGGACAACCAGCAGGTGGAATTCCACGAAGTGCGCGGCACCGACGGCTTGAAAGAAGCCACCTACAACATCGGCGGCCTGGAGGTCAAGGTGGCGGTCGCCAGCGGTATCGCCAGCGCCAACGCGGTGATGACCCAGATCAAAGACGGTACCGCGCCGTGGCACTTTGTCGAGATCATGTGTTGCCCGGGCGGCTGCGTCAACGGCGGCGGTCAGCCCATCCAGCCCGCCTCGGTGCGCAACACAGTGGATCTGAAAACGCTGCGCGCCAAAGCGCTGTACGATCAGGATGCCGGCATGGCGCTGCGCAAATCGCACCAATCCCCCGCGGTGCAGCAGCTGTACGCCGACTATCTGACCGACGGCTTCGGCGGCGAAAAAGCCCACCACATTCTGCACACCACCTACACCGCCCGCAAGAAATACAACTGATTGCGAACAGAAAAAAACCGCCCTGCGGCACCGGATATCCGGCACCGCAGGGCGGTTTTCGTATCGGTATAAATGGTTTTACAAACTGGCGAGCTTCCGTTCGGCCTCATCCTGCACTTGCTTTACCCGCGCCGCAGGCTTGTTGGAAATATTATCAAACAAGTAATGCAGCGTCATTATACCGCCGCTGCCCATGTCGCGATAAACATCCACCCAGCTATCGGTATCGGTTATCGACAGCGACCGCCGCACCACATCCGTCATCGGCAGATCGGTATCGGAGTTCGTTACACTGACGGTTTTCAGCTGGGCACCCATGGCGTTTACCAACGCTTTGGCTTTTTCCAGCCGTTTGCCGGTGATACCCGCCGGAATGCTCCATCCGCCGTCCACTGTCCGCGGCAGCGGCCAGTCAATGCGCGTTCCCACATACGACGCGTTTTTGTCCGCCTTGGGATAAGGCACCATGCCCCATCCGCCCTTGGTACCGGACAGCTTATCGCGGTTGCCCAGCGTCCACGCCAAAAACAGCGCACGGCCATCTTTGAACATATCAACGGCATCGTTACGGCTATTTGTGCCCTTATCCGAGTTAAACACGCTGGTGTCCTGCAGCAACCATATCTGCATCTGGGTCATCGACGCAATATTGTGGGCATCGCCCATCGCATATGCCAGATTTTGGTTTTTATCCCACTTGGTAAATTGACCGCCGTCCGCCTTAAACAGCGTATAGGTAAGCGTTCCCCGCATATCCACACCGGTAAAGCCGAACTGGTCCTTTTTCGTCATACCGGGGTGCCCGTCAATGTCTTTGGTGATAGCGCTGCTCATCTTGCGCATGGCGGTAAACGTCCATGTGCCGTCTTTCACCATCTTGTACAGCGCGTCCTCGTTGGAGCTCGCCTGTTTCAGCAGCGTCTTGTTGAAAAACAGCACCTGCACATCCTTCAGATCCGCGTTGCTCACGGTCGCATATGCCGCCGGAAATACCGCCAGCTTCTTGTGATTCCGTGTAATGGTCAGCGACCATTTTTGATTTTCCATCGTGCCCAGATCCTGCAGCGCGCTGCCCATCCGATACTGCGTCCGTGCGTCCGCGTTGACAATGTCGGCGATTGCGCTGCCCGCCTTGTTGGCTTTCAGACACGCGGTGACCAGATCGTCCTCGCTATACCGTTTCAGCTGGATTTTCACGCCTTTGTCTTGTTCCACCTTATTCAATTTTTGGTGCACATCGCGGTTGGTGCTGCTCTTGGATGCATCCAGCGCCAGCCAGCTTTTGTCGGTGCCCGCCACCGTGATAACATCGTCGGGATGGGTCGTCGGCAATCCGGCGGTGTTGCGGACAGTTGTTTTCCCTTGATTTCGGCTCGCCTGCGTCGCGGAAGATCGATCGTTGTCCGGTTGTCTGACGGAGGAATTGGCTCTGGTGGCAGAGGTTTTACCATGGGTCTGCTTTTGATCGTCGCCGGTCGCTTTGCCGCCGGTTTGGCTGGCCGTCGTCTCCGATGGCGATGACGCATCGGTCAGCGCCGCCCCGGTCGTGGTTGTGGTCGCCCCGCTCGCCTGCCCGCCGTTTACCGGCTGGCTTTGTGCCGCGCAGCTGCTGAGCAGCAAACACGCCGCCAAACAAAGCGACATTTTTCGCACACTATTTTTCATACACGCGCCCTCCCTTTTTTGACTCTTTTTTCTTACCTTCATCATAGCCGACTCTCCACACTTTGTCAACATTTTTCTTGCAAATGTGTAAAAAGCTCTCATCCTTTCCCTTTTTTCGCCCCCTCTCCCCCGCGCGCGGTTTGACTTCCCCCCTGTTTTGTGCGATAATGGGGAACGCTACTATATACAGGGAGGCTGTTCCTATGACCCGCGCACCCCACACCCCGCTGCCGCCGGATCACGAGCCGAAGTGGCTGGGGATTTTTACGAAAGACAAAGCGTTTTACCGCACCTTTTTCCCGCTGCTGGCGATCATCACACTGCAGCAGTTGGCGGCGCTGGCGGTGAATATGGCGGACAATCTGATGCTGGGCACCTACACCGAGCTGGCGCTGTCCGGTGCCACGCTGGTCAACCAGATCCAGTTCACGCTGCAGCAAATTGCCGCCGGCATCGGGCTGGGCATTGTGGTGCTGGCATCGCAATATTGGGGGCAACAGCGCATCCAACCCATCAAGCAGATCATCAACATCGGCGTGAAATGCGGGCTGGTGGTCGGCATCTTGTTTTTCGCGATCTGCCAGATCGCGCCGGTGGGGGTGCTGTCGCTGTTCACCAACGACCGCGCCGTGATCGACGAAGGGGTGCGCTATCTGCGCATCGTTTGCTGGACCTATCTGCTGTTTGCGGTGTCCAACTCGCTGATGTACGCGCTGCAAAGCGTCGAAACCGCCATCATCGGCACCATCATGTCCATCAGCACCATCTGCATCAACATCTGTTTGAACTATTGCCTGATCTACGGGCATTTCGGCGCGCCGGAGCTGGGCATCGAGGGCGCCGCCATCGCCACGCTGTGCAGCCGGTTTGTCGAGCTGGTCATCATTCTGGTATATGTGTTGGCGGTGGACAAAAAGCTGAAAACAAAAGCGCGCGAGCTGCTGCGGGTGGATCTCACCTATCTGCGTCCGTATATCCGTACCGCCTCGCCCATTATCCTCAGCGGGATGCTGTGGGGGGTGGCGCAGGCGGCGCAAACCGCCGTGCTGGGGCATATCAGCGCCACCGTTATCGCCGCCAACAGCATTGCCACCATCATTTTCCAAATTTTCGCCGTAGTGGGGATGTCCTGCGCCAATGTGGCATCGGTCACCACCGGCAAAACCATCGGCGCGGGACAGCTGCACAAAATCCGCGCCTACGCCAAAACGATGCAAGCCATCTTTTTGCTGGTGGGGCTGACCTTTGGCGGGCTGATGTTTGTGTTCAAAGACGCGATTGTGGGGCTGTACGCCGTTTCGGCGGAAACCAAAGCGCTGGCGGTGGACTTTTTGACGGTGCTCAGCATCACCACCGTGGGCACCTGTTACGAATATCCGGTGGAGGGCGGTATCATCGCGGGCGGCGGCTCCACCAAATACACCGCCATTTGCGACAATCTGTTTATGTGGCTGTTCACCATCCCCTCCGCGTTTTTAAGCGCGTTTGTGTTCCACTTTCCGCCGGTGGTCACCTTTTGCTTTCTCAAAGCGGACCAGCTGCTCAAATGCATCCCCAACAGCATTGTGTGCAACCGCTTCCGTTGGGCGCGGGTGTTGACCGCCCCCGCCGAATAACGCTGCGAAAAGCCCCCGAAAACGGCATTGGCCGCTTTCGGGGGCTTTTTTATTTACCCGGACAGGCACCGGACAGGGGCGCGCCGCATACATATACGGTATGCGAAAGGAGGCGTTCCCCTCATGTATGCACAACTGCTGCAACTGCTGTCCCGGATGTTTTATATGGCGCTGCATGTGGTCAACTTCAACTCGTTTCCCCGCCCGCTGTCTGCCGCGCGCGAACGCGAATGTCTGGTCGCCTATCGCGAAAACGGCGATATGGCGGCGCGCGGCGAGCTGATCGAGCACAATTTGCGGCTGGTGGCGCACATTATCAAAAAATATTACAGCCGCGCCGCCGACCAGGACGATCTGATCTCCATCGGCACCATCGGACTGATCAAAGCGGTCAACACCTTTGATTATACCAAGGGCATCCGACTGGCGACCTACGCCAGCCGCTGTGTGGAAAACGAGATCTTGATGCATTTCCGCGCGGGAAAAAAATCGGCGCAGGATGTGTCCATTTCCGAACCGATCGACACCGACAAAGACGGTCAGCAGCTCACGCTGATCGATGTGCTGGCGGTGGACGATACCATTGTGGACGATCTGGAGCTGAAGCTGAACGCCGAAAAGCTGCGCCGCTATATTGCCGAGGTGCTGGACGACCGCGAACAGCAGGTGATCCTTTGGCGGTACGGGCTGGGCGGCAAAGAACGCACCCAGCGCGAGGTCGCCCGCGCGCTGGACATCTCGCGGTCGTATGTCAGCCGCATCGAAAAGCGGGCGCTGGAAAAGCTCAAAAAGCGCTACGAGGCGGGCGACATTCCCCCGCGCCGCTAGTTACAGCGACAGCAGTGTGCGCACCAGCATCACCACAAACAGCACCCCGCCCAGCGCGCTGATGATGCCGTAAATTTTGCGCGATTCGCGATCATTTTTCTCCTTGGCGAAATAGTACAGTCCCGCGCCGAGTACCAGCGCGCCGATCACGGTTCCGATTATGTTTACGATCATTGTTTTTTCCTCCATTTCAACAGCCATGCCGAATGGGCAATCACCAGCACCGACCCGGCGTTGTGCACCAGCGCTCCCACCACCGGATTCAGTGTGCCGATCATCGCCAGCACGATGGCTAAAAAGTTCAATCCCATCGAAAAGCTCATATTCACCTTAATGGTGATCATCATGCGTTTGGACAGCGCGACCAGATGCGGCAGCTCGTTCACCTCATCGTCCACCAGCGCAATATCGGCGGCATCCACCGCCAGATCGCTGCCTGCGCCGCCCATCGCGATGCCCACATCCGCCGCTTTCAGCGCCGGAGCATCGTTCACCCCGTCGCCGATCATGCAAACCGCCTGCTGCTCCTCCTGATACCGACGGATCCACGCCAGCTTATCCTCCGGCAAGCAGCCCGCGTGCACCTCTTCAATATGCAGCTGCTGCGCGATAGCCGTGGCGGCACTTTGGTGGTCGCCGGTCAACAGCACCGGCTGCACGCCCTGTGCCGTCAGCCGGTCGATCATCGCGGCGCTTTGTTCGCGCACCGTGTCCGACAGCACCATAAACCCGGCGAGCGCCGCTCCCACCGCTACATACATCACGGTGCAGCCCTTTGCCAGATGCTGCTCCACCTGCGCTTCCACCGCCGGCGGAATAACAATGCCGTGGTCGGTCAGCATCGCGCGGTTGCCCGCCAGCACCGACGCGCCCTTCACCTGTGCCATCACGCCGCGCCCCGGCAGCATGGTAAACGCCTCGGCGGCATCCAACGCGCCGCCGATCTCCTGCCGGTAGCAACGCACCACCGCTTTGCCCAGCGGGTGCTCCGACATCTGCTCCGCCGCGGCGCACAGAGCATACACCTCATCGTCTGAAACCGCCGCCGTCACGCTTTGCGCTTTCACCACCCGCGGTGTGCCGTAGGTAAGGGTACCGGTTTTGTCAAAGGTGATTTTGGAAACCGCCGCCAACCGTTCCAACGCGTCACCTTCGCGCACCAAAAAGCCGTGGCGGGTGGCGTTGCCGATCGCCGCCATAATGGCGGTGGGGGTCGCCAGTACCAGCGCGCAGGGGCAAAACACCACCAAAATGGTCACGGCGCGGATGATCTCGCCGGAAATCAGCCATGTCAGCGCGGCGGCGGTGAGCGCGATCACCACGATCCATGTCGCCCAGCGGTCGGCTATCCCCACAATTTTGGCTTTGCCTGCGTCCGCCGACTGCACCAGTCGGATCATCCGCTGGATCGAGCTGTCCTCCCCCACCTTGGTCGCCCGCATTTCAAACGCGCCGAATTGGTTGACCGTACCGGACGACACCTCGTCGCCCACCGTTTTGTCCACCGGCAGCGATTCGCCGGTCATCACCGCTTGGTTGACCGAGGTTTGCCCGGCAATGATCTCGCCGTCCACCGGAATGGTCTCGCCGGGCAGCACCCGCAGCAAATCCCCTACCTGCACCTGCTGGGCGGGAATCACGCGTTCGCCGTCGGCGGTCATCACCCGCGCGGTTTGCGGGGTCAGATGCACCAGCTTTTCAATGCCGGCGCGCGCCTTGGCAACCGTCAGATCCTCCAGCAACGCGCCCAGCTGCATGATAAACGCGACCTCACCGGCGGCAAAATCTTCGCCAATACACACCGACGCGATCAGCGCCAGCGATACCAGCACATCCGCCTTGATGTCGAATGCCGTCACCAGCCCGATCACCGCCTCCATCACAATGGGCACGCCGCACAGCACGATCGCCACCCACGCAGCGTCAAACGGCAGCGGCAGCGCGTCGGTCATGCTTAAAATCAGCGCGATGCCGGACACCACCAGCAGCGCAATGTCCTTTTTGGCACCGCCCCATTCCATCGCCCGCTCCCACGCCTCGATTGCTCGTTTCATGATAACGCTCCTTTCTTATACCTATGGGGGTATAGGCATATTATACCTATGGGGGTATAGGTTGTCAAGAGGGCGCAAAAAAAGAACAGCCCGAGGGCTGTTCTTTTTTATGGTTGTATTTGTCGTATATGGGCGTTTTTCGCCGGGCGGGCGCTTCACTGCATATTGGCGAAGCGTTCCACCGCCTTGGTAAAATTGTCAATGGTTTTGTCCGGGTCGCCATGCTCGATCCCGTCCCGCACGCAATGCTTGATGTGCCCTTCCAGCACCACCTTGCCGCAGCCGTGCAGCGCCGATTTGGCGGCGTTGATCTGCGACAACACATCCTCACACGGCACATCCTCGTCGATCATACGGTCGATCGCCTGCACCTGTCCGATAATTTTTTTCAACCGCCGGTGCAAATTATCGGCGTCCATACACTGTTTCATAACGACCCTCCAAGCGTTTGAGAGTACCTGTATTATAGGTCTTTCCCCCGCTTTTGTCAACCGGACCCGCGTTATTGTCCGCCGCCGGGACCACCCATGCCGCCGGGTCCGCCGCCCCGATTGCCGCCGGGGCCACCCATACCGCCACCCATGCTGCTGCCGGAACCGTAGATCACACTGGTCATCTCCACGGTGGTGGTCTGGCCGCCCGCCGTCAGCGTATAGGTGGAGCCGCTCTTGACCTCAGGGCAGCTCACCACCACACAGCCGTAGGTCTTTTGCGGCGTGTACGACACCAGCGTTTTGCCGGAGCTGTCCTTCAGCACCACTTCGCCGGTGGCGCTATTGGACGACACATTCACCAGCATCGCCCCTTGGGTCGAGCTGTCGGAAAAGTTCTGTGCCATACCGGTGGAGCCTGCCGCCACCACAATACCGCCGGTGATCGTCGCTTCGCCGTCATAATCCAGCGCACCGTTGCCGCCGTTGGTGGGTCCGGACACATAGGTTTCGCCGCCGGTCACATACAGGTTGCCGTTGGAATCTATTCCGTCACCGTCCGCGTTGATGATGATCTTGCCGCCGGAAATGGTGATGGAGCAATCGCTGTCGCCGGAGGAGAAGGTGTCCGGGCGCATCCCGCCGCCAAAGCCGCTTTGGTCATTGCCGCCCGCGGCATTTAAGCCGTCGTCGCTGGCGGTCAGCGTGATGTTGCCGCCGGAAATGGCGATGGTTTTGCCCTCGATCCCCTCGTAGCTTTGGGAGATGGTGATGGTTCCACCGCTGATGGCAGTATTGTCATCCGCGTGCAAGCCGTCGTCGCCGGTCGCCAGCGTAAAGCTGCCGCCGGATATCGTTGCGTTCGCGTTGCTGTGCAGCGCATCGTCCGCCGCGTCCACCGTGATACTGCCGCCGGAAATGGTCAGATCGCCGGCGGATTTGATACCCTTGGCGCTGGTGGACTCCTCGTCCGTGGTGGTGGAAGAAGATTGGTTCCATCCGCCGGGACCGAACATTTCCTCTTTCTTTTGGGTGGCGTTCGCGCTGCCGCCACCCGCCGTAATGGTGAGAATACCGTTTTTGATCTGGGCGGTCGCGCCCGCGTCCACCCCGTCGCCGTCGCAGGTCACCGTCACCGTGCCGCCCGCAATATACACAAACCCGCGGGTGGTATCGTCCGCGTTTTCGGCGTGGATGCCGTCCTTGCCGGCGGTCAGCGTAAGGCTGCCATCCGCAATGCGCACACTATCCTTGCCCGCCAGCGCGTGCCGCGCCGCCGTCACGGCGATCGTGCCGCCGGTCACCACCAGATCGTCTTTGGAAACGATGCCGTGTCCATACGCCGCCTGCACCGTCAGCGCACCTGCACCGTTGAGGGTGAGATCCTCTTTGGAAAAAATCACCGCATCAATGTTGTTGTCGTCCACCGCCACAAAATCCTTTTTGTTGGACAATGTGTTGCGGCTGCCGGACGCCAGTGTCACAAACACCTTATCCGCCTGTTTCACATACAGCGCCGCGCTGGTGTCGCAGTTGATGGTCACGCCGTCCAGCACCAGCTGGATCTTGTCGCTTTTGTCTGCATCCACCACCACGCGCCCGTTGGTGAGGGTGCCGCTCAACCGATAGGTGCCCGCTTTGGTGATGGTGACCACATTGCCGGACACGCTGACCCCCTTGTCCTTGCAGGCGGAGGCGTTATCCTTCAGCGTGACCGCCACAGCGGATTCATCGTAGCTGGCATCCCGGTCGCGGTCGGTAAACATCTCGTCCTCGCCAGCCACCTGGCTGACGGTCGATGCTTTGGCGGTCGTGGTCGTTGTCGTGGCATCGCCGCTCGGCGTGGCGGTGGAGGCGCATCCGCTGGCAAGCAACGCCACCGCAGCGCACACCGCCAGCGTCCGCGCAGCATATCGATTACAGCGCATCGGTCTGCACCTCCTGCTGGGACAAGCCGATCTCCAAATTGCCGTTGCGGCAGCGCAGCTCGTCAATAAAGGCTTTTTCCTGCGCCGTATCCCGCAGCGTGATGTGATAGGTCAGCTTGAACATACTGCCCATGTTGGTGGTTTTGACCGACACCACCTCGTGCGAGGTGGTGTAGCGTTCCATCAAATCGTCAAACACATGGGTATAATCCAGATCTTCGGGAATGGTGATGCGCAGCGTTTTGTTGCGTTCGCCGTTGCGATGGCTGCCGATCGCCTGATACAGCAGCATAATCAGCCCCAACACCAGCGTAAACAGCACCGCATAGCCCAGATAACCCATCCCCACGATCAATCCGGCGCCCATTGCCAAAAAGATAGCGCCGATCTCGTGTGCTGTGCCGGGCACCGACCGGAACCGCACCAGGCTAAACGCCCCCGCTACCGCCACACCGGCGCCGACATTTCCGTTGACCATCATGATCACCACGCCGACCACGGCGGGCATCAGTGCCAGTGTCAGCACAAAGCTGACCGTGTAGCGGCTTTTGTAGGTGTACACCGCCGCTAAAAACAGCCCGAGCAGCAACGCCACCCCAACACACAGCAAAAAGTCGGATACCGCGATCACCGATTGGGTATCGCTGTCGAAAATTCCCTTAAAAATCGTATCAAGCATAGAAAAGCCCTCCTGTTTTGGTTTGCAGCTGCCGCATCTGATAAGCGGTGCCGTATTTGGAAAAGGATGTTTTATAAATCTGCTGGTCGCTGAGCAGCTGCACCATCCACAGCGGGATCGCCGCGCCGGTTTTGATCTCCATCAGCGCTTGCCCCTCGCGCAGGATCGGCGTGCCGCCCACCCCGGCGCATAGTGACAAATCGGTGTCCCGCCACAAAATGTGCTCATCAAAGGTCACCCGAAAATCCGGGTCGTCCTTGGCGTAGAACGCCTCCCGCTCGTAGCTTAAAAACACAGCCGGCTGCAGCGGATGATAGAGCCGGCGAGCATAGTCGATCTCCCGTACGATCTGGGTGTCGGCGGGGTGGGTTCGCCCCGAAAGATACGCCATCGCCTCGTGCTCCGGCAGCGCGACACGGCGTTTGTACACCACATCCTCGTATTTCTTTTTCAGCTCCACAAAGGTGGTGCTGTCCGGCGTGGCAACGCCATAACTGCGCAGCCGCAGCTTTTCTTTGTACACCGGTTTTTCGATCGAGCGCCGAATCAGCAAAAAGCTGGGCGTGTCGTAATAGATATTGCAAATGGTGCTGCGCCCGTAGGCGTCGCCCTGCATATACGCCTCCATGCCGCGTTTGATGCGTTCCAGTTGGGCTTTGGTGAGCATATATTTGAGCTCATAGCGTTTGAAAATCGTTTGATGCGCCATGCTGCTCCCCCTTTCTGCCGCCTATTCTACCGCCCCAACCTTAAACGAAGTTAAAAGCCGCTAAGCAAGAAATAGGGGAGCGGGAGCCTTCTCCAGCATTGCCCCTCTCTCTTCGTAGAGGATGGTTCCCACATCGTCCCGCGAAGCACGCACAAATCCGCGGTGGGCGCAAGGTTCCTTTGCACCAAAGAGGTTTGGAACACCGCAAGTTTGTGACGACTTTATGGATTCCATCAAACCTGTTGACCCCGCAAGCCTTCCCCTTGAGGTAATTCCCCCGTGTGCGGGGGAAATGTCGGCGCAGCCGACAAAAGGGGCCCGTCTTCGGGAGAAAAAGGTGCTGAGCGCAGCGAGGCGGATGAGGTGTCAGGGAACCATAAGGTTTTCGCAATATATTTGTTGCGTATGTTTCTGTTTCGCAAACGACAACCAGCCGGATAAATCTACCCTTTTCCACCTCATCCGTCGCGGCGTAAAGCCGCGCCACCTTCCCCTCCAAGGGGAAGGCTTGCGGAGTTTCTGCGCTGTTCCAAGCGGGAAAATCACCTCGCGGGGAAGGCTTGCGGAGTTTCTGCTTTCCCATCATTTTTGCGTAGGGGGCGATGCCCACAGCACACACAAATCCGCGGCGGGCGCAAGCCTCCCTCTGACGAGGGAGTTGGATTTTTGCGCAGCAAATGGACGGAGGGAGAGAGAAAATATCGCTCATAAAACAACGGCAGCCGATGCTCCCGATGGGAGCGCCGGCTGCCGTTTTATCGTATTCCATTCTAGGCCATCGTTTGTGCGGGTATTTCCCCGCTGTGCCCAGATGCCATTTTCACCAACCAACCGCGCGGGTTGCATCAACCGTGCAGTCCGTCTTCCTGGCGCTGCATATTTTCCACCACGATATCGTGGATATCGCCCAGCGTGGCGCAATACGCCAACACCTCCCACGGTTCGTTGGTGTGGAAATGGATCTTGATCAGATCCTCGTCCCCCACCGCGAGCAGACAATCGCCCTTGATGTGCTCGGTGATGTAATCGTGGATGTCATCCTCCGACAGATGTTCGCCCTCGATCAGCAGCTGTGTGTCAAACTTGAATTCCAACATAACGATTCCTCCTTGACGCTATCAAGGCGGCAAGCCTGCGCCTGCCGCCCGATGATGGTTTTATTTATCGCGGCCGGACAGCTTTTTGTGCTTATCCGATACCTCGTGCAGATGCATTTCAAAATCCTGCCGGTTTTTCTGCACCATGGTTTGCAGCATCAACCCCGCAAACAGCGACTGGATCGCCGCCAGCAGCGTGAAGCAGCAAACGATCAAGGTCGGGAAGTTGGGCACCAACCCGGTTTTGAAATAGGTGCTCAGCACCGGGATAAAAAAACCGACCGAAATTAACGCCAGCAGCAGCGCCCACAGCCCGAAGAATTTGAACGGACGATAGGTGCGGTACAGCCGGAAAATGGTGCGCAGCACCTTCATGCCGTCCGAATAGGTGTTCAGCTTGGATTCGCTGCCCTCCGGACGATCGCGGTATTCGATCACAAAATTTTCCACCGCCATGTTTTTGTCGATGGCGTGGATGCTCATTTCGGTTTCGATCTCAAAGCCTTTGGACAACACCGGGAAAGTTTTGACAAACTCGTAGCTGAACGCGCGGTAACCGGTCATGATGTCCTTGATGTCGTTTTTGAACAACAGGTTGATGCTTTTGCGCACCAGCGAGTTGCCAAAATTGTGGAACGGGCGCTTGTTTTCGGTGAAATAGGTAGAGGACAACCGGTCGCCCACCACCATATCCGCCTGGCGGTTCAGCACCATATCCACCATCTTGTCCGCTTCGTCCGGCGGATAGGTGTCGTCGCCGTCCGCCATAATATAGCATTCCGCGTCGATCTCGCGGAACATCCGGCGAATCACGTTGCCCTTGCCCTGTTGGTACTCGTGCCGTACCACCGCGCCCGCTTTTTCGGCGATTTCGGCGGTACCATCGGTCGAGTTGTTGTCGTACACATAAATGGTGGCCTCGGGCAGCACCCGTCTGAAGTCGCCGACCACCTTGGCGATGGTTTTGCTTTCGTTATAACACGGCAGCAGCACAGCAATTTTATCCATCATTATCCTCCTCTATTATGTAACACAGCCCGGTCATCCCAGACCGAAGCACAACACTTTTCGAATGGCCTCCAATTGTTCCGGATAGACACTGGTATAGTTGGCGTCGCCCGGCCCCAGAAACAGGATCACACAGGTGACCATAGTCACCAGTGCCCCCATGGTGGTCAGCCAGCTCATACGGCGCTTGGCTTTTTCGTCCGTTCCCTCCGCCAGATGCTGATAGGAGAACCCGATTACGATAAAGCACAGCAGCGTCATGACCCAGTAGATGTCCATGCGGTAGCGTTCCATCAAAAACGGCGCCCAAATGACATCCGCCAGCGTGATCAGCACCGGCGTTGCCGCCAGCACGGCGGTGAACCCGCCCAGCTGCTGCCGGCGCAATCCTTGCCGCACCGGCTTTTGGGTCAGCCCCACCAGCGCAAACAGCAGAATCGGGAAATTGACAAACGCGCCGCCCGCCGCAAAATACGGGAAGCTGTCGGTCACATGTTGATACGAAATGAAGTTTTCATACAGTCCGTTGATCAGCCGGCTGGGACGGATCAACGACAAAAAGTCGGTGTAGCCGTGCTGGTCCGCCAGCGTCATCTGATACGCCTGGCCAAATTCCGTCACGCTGCCGAACCGCACATAGTTGTATGCCATCAGCAACACGCCGATCACCACATACGGCAGCGCCGCCAGCACCAGCTGCCCGAGCAGCTTGCGGTTGAAGGTACGCTTTTTCAAAAATGCGACCAGCATCGGGATGACCAGCACATTGCCCAGCGCCAACGAGGGGCGGCAGCCAAACGCCAACGCGCCGAACAGACTGCCCAGCGTTGCCCAGATGATCTGCTTTTTCTCATCCGGTTCCACCCACACGGCGCGGACAAAGAAATACATACTCCATATTTCCATGCACAGCCCCGCTGTGATCGCGGTGCAGTATAGTGCCGGGGTGGTGGCGCTGTACCAAACAGCTGCCATGGAAAACGCCGCCGCCAGCAGCAGATACATCCCCAGCGTCATCTTTTTGAAAAACCGCTTGCCCAGCATATGGAACAGCGCAAACACACCGCAGATAAAGGCGGTGACAAAAATCTGGGTGGCGTGGAAGGTGGTGAGATCCATCCCGGTCAGCAGCCGGAACGGCAAAAACAGCAAAAACACCGGTACCACGCCGAAATACATGTAATAATGCCCGTTGTAAAACGCGTGATCCCAATGCACCGCCACCCCCAACGCCTCGCGCGCTGCCGGGTCGTATGGGTTTTCCATTTGCAGAAGCTTCGGGTCGATGTCCTTATAATCAATGTACAAATGCCCGTTCAGCATCGATTCCGCCATTCGCTCGTATTGGTCGCGGTGGTCGGGAATAGTGCCGTTCCAATAGGGGCTGAGCCCCATCGGCAGAATACACACCAGCGTGGTGGCGCAAACCACCGCTACCAGCAGCAGCCACCGCTTTCTGGTGAGCGCCTCCATCGACGCGGTATGCAGCCGCGACTGCGGACGCAGCAGATACAGCGCTGCGATCACGATGCCCCATACCAGGCATCCGCACAAAAAATATTTCAACAATCTTCTCTCCTCGTTCCATATCCCCGCGCCCGCCGGCGCTGCGCGAACCGCTTGTCCGCGCCCGGTTCAATATATTTGACAGAATACCACAAATTCCCTTGGTTGGCAATACCCTGTGCCGCTTTTTTGCCCACAAAAAAGGCAGGGTATATCGCAAAAGCGATACACTCTGCCCGAATGGATTGCGGATCTGTTTGTTTTAGAAAAATGGGGTTACGCCTTGGCAAACGAGTCCTTGCCGACCCCGCACAGAGGACATTCAAAATCCGCCGGCACCTCGCTCCACGGAGTGCCCGGGGCGATGCCCCCTTCGGGATAGCCTTTTTCCTCATCGTATTCCCAACCGCAAACTTCGCAAACGTACACCATGCCGCCTCCTCCTTTTTCTCAGAAAATCACCACGAGCAGCATTTTGAACCGCTCCTGCCCATAAACCGCGTGCGGGTGTCCGGCGGGCATCACAATGCTTTCGCCTGCCTGCAGCGTATACGCTTTGCCGTCGATGGTGATGCGCCCGACTCCGTCCAGACAGGTGACCATCGCATCGCCGCCGGAAGCGTGGGTGCTGATCTCCTCGTCTTTGTCAAACGCAAACAGCGTCACGCTGACCGCTTTGTTTTGTGCCACCGTTTTGCTGACCACCTGACCGCTTTGGTACTCCACCTGTTGTTTCAGCTCCAGCACCGTCGCTTTGTCAATGTTTTTCATGCCGTTCATGGGAACTCCTCCTTGTCAATCGTTCAAAATTTTTCCGTCTATCGAAATGGTCACAACCTGCCAGGGAATACATTTTCCGCTGTTTTGCAGCGCGGTTTTCGCCGCCATTTCCAACCCGCCGCAGCACGGCACCTCCATGCGCACAATGGTGACGCTGTGGATGTTGTTGCCGGCGATGATGCGGGTCAGCTTATCGGCGTAATCGCCCTCGTCCAGCTTGGGACAGCCGATCAGCGT
Source organism: uncultured Oscillospiraceae bacterium (assembly GCA_900547105.1). Taxonomy (GTDB): domain Bacteria; phylum Bacillota; class Clostridia; order Oscillospirales; family Acutalibacteraceae; genus UMGS1474. Next base: position 135,862 of record URFL01000006.1, read on the forward strand.
GATCTTGCCGCGCATAAACTGCTCGTGCAGCGCCGCATAGGCATACGCGGTGCAATCCGCCGCGATCAGCAGCCGCGCTCCGTCAAAATACGGTGCGTTTTCCGGCACCAGCTTGATCTGGCACGGCCATTGCCCCAACTGGGACGGCCGCGCGTCCGCCGCGGGGGCGGGGGTGTTGTCCGGCTGGGTGGGGTGGATGGTGCGCATCCGCGAACCGGGACAGCCGCCGTGCGGATGTGGCGCGGGCGCTTGCTGCCGTTGCTTGTTGGCGAGCACCGCCGCCTCGTCATACGCGGCGGCTTCGCGGGTGGTAAAGGTGATGGCACCGGTGGGACACGCCGGCAAGCAGTCGCCCAGCCCGTCGCAGTAATCGTCGCGCAGCAGGCGGGCTTTGCCGTCCACCATGCCGATCGCGCCCTCGTGACACGCCGCCGCGCAAGCGCCGCAGCCGTTGCATTTTTCTTCGTCGATCTGAATGATCTTGCGAATCATATAAGAAACCTCCGTAAAGTGTATTTTTTGACTTTCCGGGTGCATTATACTATAATCAACAAGAAGATTCCGTTGTTTTAACAACAAAAGGAGAATTTTTTATGCTGCCGTCGCTGGAAAATATCGCCTTGTTTCGCGGTATCGCCCCGGGGGATGCCGAGGCGCTGCTGCCGTGTCTGAAGGCGTATCGAAAACATTTCCAAAAAGGGGAAACCATTTTGCCGGAGGGCGCTGCCTCCACCCTGATGGGGGTGGTGCTGGCGGGGCGCGCGATCATTGCATTGGGGGATGTGTGGGGCAACAGCAGCGTGTTCGGCAGCGTCGGCGCGGGGCAGACCTTTGCCGAAGCGTATGCGTGCATCCCGGACGAGCCGATGCTGGTCAGCGTGGTCGCCGCCGAGGATACGACCGTGCTGTTTTTGAACGCGCACGCGCTGCTGCATCCTTGCGAAAACCCCTGCGCGCACCATATGACACTGCTGCGCAATCTGCTGACGGTGTGCGCCGGCAAAAATGTGCAGCTTTCCCGCCATATTCAGCACACCACGCCCAAAAGCATCCGCGGGCGGCTGCTGTCCTATTTTTCCGAGTGCAGCAAACGCCGCGGCAGCCGCACCTTCACCATCCCCTACAATCGCCAGCAGCTGGCGGATTATCTCGGGGTGGATCGCAGCGCGCTAAGCGGCGAGCTGTCCAAAATGCAGCGGGACGGGCTGCTGTCCTACCGCAAAAACCAGTTCACGCTGCACAGCCCGGAATAAGCGCGACGATACCACAAAGCGCGGGAGGAATGATTCCTCTCGCGCTTTTGTAAGGCTTATTTCTTTTTGCCACGTTTCGGCGCCGCCTTTGCAGTCGCTTTAGGAGCGGCTTTCGGCTCGGCTGCCTTAGAAGCCGCTTTCGGAGCCTCTGCCGTTTTCGGTTCGACCGGCTTTGCTGCCTCTGCCGCCGGTGCTTTGGGTGCAGCCGATTCGGCGGGTGCCGGAGCTTTTTTGGCGGTGCGGGGTTTGCGATGCAGCTTTTGATACGCTTTGTCGCAAGGGTTTTCCAACGCTTTGTTGCACTTCTCGCAATAATCAAAGGTACCGCAAGCGTCCCGACCCAGTTCCTCGCTCTTTGCCCATTTGAGCTCGTCCAGTTGCTTTTGTCGTTTTGTCAATGCCATGCGTTATCACCCCTTTTTTCTTCAGTATAGCACGATTTTTCAAATTGTCTACCCAAAGTGAGCGGGAAACACCAAATTTTTGCAGGAAAATGTTGCCTCACGGCGCGGGTACTCAAAAATGCGTATAGACAAACGCCGCCATCGGTGGTACAATTTTGACAGATTTTGCAAAACCGAGCCGACAAAGGAGGATCATCCATGGATATGGAATTGTATGCCGGCACAATGTCCCGGTATTATACGCAAAACGGCATCGCCAAAGACGAGGACGAACAAACCAACTGGACCGCGGAAGAAGCGCACGATACCGTTGGCAAATGGCAGGAGCGTATTCTGCCCGAGCTGTCGCGCGAGGGCGAACCGCCTTATGAGCCGTGGAACGAGGACGAGGAGGATGCCTACACCGCCCACATGGGATGGGAGGCGTTTGGTGCGCTGCTGCTGTGCACCGCCTGCGGCGTGTATAAGCAGCCCATCCCGAACACGCTGCATGCTGGTTGGGACTTTGAAGCGGATCCCACCATCGGGCGGCTGATCGAGGATCGCACCCAGGTATGGTCGTTGTTTCAGGGCGCAACCTGCTGGCTGCCGCTGGCGGATTGCTTCTATTTCAAGGCCACCATGCCGGACGGCGAAACCGCTGTGGTCGGCACGCTGCCGGGGTTGAAAACCGAGCTGAACCGCATCAACGAGCTGGGATGGCAGGCGGATGAGCAAACCATCCTCGGCTGGGCAGAGACCGAGGGGTATCCCGCGGTGGAGGCGGAGCAGGAACAGGCGTATGAAACCGCGTCGCTGGCCAAATATGCGTTTTCGCTGCTGTGGCACGCCGCCGCGTTCGCCGAGCAGCACCATACCCCGATCATCCTGAAGCCGTAATAGTACGCTACAGGGGGGCTCTGCGAAAGGCGGTGCTTGACCGAAACCATCCGGCGTTTGCCCCGCAGAAGTCAAGTGTGTGACCGGCCAGTACCCCGCCACTGCTTCGTAGGAAGTAGGCATGCGACGGGCAAGCGCCCGCCATCGCCTTGGAAAACGACGAGGCAGATAGTATTATATACTGCAAAGCGCCCACAGCTAAATGGCTGCGGGCGCTTTTGTGTGCTTGGGTCAATCCGCCCGCTGCAAAACAGCATAAACTGCATGAGCGCAGAGCCCCCTCAAGTTGAGTATATTTGTTTGTAGAGCGATGTGGGCATCGCCCCCTACGCAAAAATGATGGGAAAGCAGAAACTTCTCAAGTCTTCCCTTTCGAGGTAATTTCCCCGCGTGCGGAGAAAAGATGAAACTTCTCAAGCCTTCCCCTTGAGGTAATTCCCCCGCGCGCGGGGGAAATGTCGGCGCAGCCGACAAAAGGGGCCCGTCTTCGGGAGAAAAAGGTGGCGCGGCTTTACGCCGCGACGGATGAGGTGTTTATTCTTCACTTTTAGCCGTTTCGGCGAGATACCAATGATCGTCCATCCATTGTACCAAGGACGCATATTCATCGGAAGTCTGTTCGCCTGTTTCCGAATAAACCAGATACCGCCCGTATCCCAGTTCGGAAACCATATCAAACTCTACGGCGCGCTCATCGGATAGGTTGAAAATTCTTACCAGAGAGGTTTGTTTGAATAATTGCAACACCACCTCCGGGATGGTATCGTCAAAGCCCTTTTCCGCCATCATATATACACCATCCGCTTTTACAATATGGCAATCCAGATACATATCCAGCGGCGGTCCATCTTCTGTTATCTGCAGAACCTGCGCGTTCTGTAAAAGATACTGGGCTGCTTCGTTAAAGCTGTCCTTATAGGTGTTAAAGTCATCAATCGTTTGTTCCTCCGACGGAGAACGGCAGCTGTCTAAGGCTACCAAGGAAATGAGGATCGCCGATGACGTGCAGCTACTCAACAGAAGAGTGGACAAAATCACAACGATGATACAAAAGCTTTTGGCTATCGTTTTTGCTTTCATAACCAGGCGCCCCCTTATCCTATAAAAAGCTCACATTCCCTCTGTTTCAGTATAGCAGAGATGTGTGATTGTCGCAAGAAACATTTGCGTTTGTTACAAGTAGCAAGTTGATTATATTTGCTTGCGGGGCGATGTGGGCATTGCCCCCTACGCAAAAATGATGGGAAAGCAGACGCTTCTCAAGTCTTCCCTTTCGAGGTAATTTCCCCGCTTGGAACGGCGCAGAAACTCCGCAAGCCTTCCCCTTGGAGGGGAAGGGGGACCGCCGAACGGCGGTGGATGAGGTGGAAAAACGGTGGATTGAAGTATGCTATTGGTTTCCCGCAATACTACAAATGTGCGCAACTATTATATTGCTAAAATCTTATTGGTTTTCTGACACCTCATCCGCCTCGCTGCGCTCAGCACCTTCTCCTCGAGGAGAAGGCTTGCGGGGTCAACAGGTTTGATGGAATCTATAAAGCCGTTACAAACTTACGGTGTTCTTGCGTACAGGAAACCTTGCGCCCGCCGCGGATTTGTGCGTAATTCGTGGGGCGATGTGGGCATCGCCCCCTACGCAAAGATGGTGGGAAGGCTTGCGCTTACCGCGGGTTTGCGCGTCGTTTGGCGGGGGCAGCTTCTATGCGTCATCGGACACGCACATAACAACAGCCTTCCTCATGTCGAGGAAGGCTGTTGTTGTCATATGTCCGAATCCGGGCGCGGGGATACTGCCCCGCGGCGGGTTCCTCTTACATCACGATGTCCGGCTCGTCCTTTTCGTTGATGGACAACCGGTTAAGCAGCGTCAGCCGCGCCGGATGCTCCGCGTTATTCTCCACCGAATAACCGTTAAACCGCATCATATTGGCGGCGGTGATGTCGCCGCCTTCCGCGTACAGGTACGGGCCGTTTTCGTGCAGATTATCCGATCCGGTATTCAGCAGCCGCACATGTTGGCTGTTGCGAATATCCAGATAGGTGTGCACGCCATAGGCAAAACAGTTCATAATCACCTGATTGTCCGCGTGATCCAGCCGGAAAATGGTGGTCTTTTTGCGGGTGATGGGATTCATCAGATGCGAGAAGCCCTGGTGCTCGTTGATCATCCCCGGCGCCTGCGGAAACAGCTTGGTGTACAGATCCCGTTGGTACCGCACCAGCACCGTGCCGTTTTGCAGACAGCCTTCCACAAAGCCATCCCGGCAATCCGCCAGACGGAACGCGTTGAAATAGCAGCAGGTGGTCACTTTTTTGATAAAGTGGCGATCACAACCGGTGAAATCCACACCGTAGCAAGCGCCCGCGATCGCCATGTTCATGGCGTACACGCCCGCGCCGCAGCCGCGCACCGCATACGGATAGTTGTGCACGGTCACATCGTCTTTTTCGCCCTGCGGTCCGTTTTCGGGATACAGGATGCGCAGTCCGGCGATGCCGGCGTTGTCGCCCGCCAGTGTCACCAGCGCGGTGTCATGCTCGGGATCGGGAGTATCCGCGCCGCACAGCGCGAACAGCTTGGTGCCCTCGCTGCAGGGATGCTGGTCGCGCACCGGCACCGGCGAGCTGCCCAGCAGCAGCACCCCCTCCGGAACGGTCAGCGGTGCATTCAAACGATAGTTGCCCGCCGGCAGATACACCACACCGCCGGTGGAAGCGATCGCGTCCAGCGCACGCTGGATCGCGGCGGACGCGTCGGTCTGCGCCGTTTTGTCCGCAAGATAGGGGGCCGCGGCGGCGTTGATCATATGATCCGCCGGGCGCGCGGGATGCATAGTGTAGCAGGGGCTTTCCACCAGCTTCTCGGGATGCTCGTGCAGAATATGGTTGCCGCTGACCGCGCCCTCGACGGTGGTGCCGGTCAGCTTGACCAAACCCTCGGTCTGGTTGATGATCGCGTATTCGCTGCCGCTGACACGGCTGTTCGCCAACAGCGTGCCCCAGCGGGTATCGATGGACTCGACCTGCACGCCGATGTCGCAATCCGACACATCCAGGTCAAAGAACGGACCCGCAAACTCGATGCGTTTGCCCTTGACGATGCGCACACCGATGTGGTAGTGATCCAGCTTAAAGTTGGTCAGCTGCGTCCATTCCAGATCGCCCAGAATCAAACCGGTGCCGTGCCGGCGGGTATAGGCATTCAGCTTATCCAGCGGCGCGGCGGTCAGCCCCGCGCCCGCATTCGCCCAATAGCGGTTGGACGCGGTGATGTTTTTCCATGTGCCGACATCCGACTGGTTGTACGCTTCCGCGATGTTGAACAGGAAGGTACCTTTCAGCGTGTCAAGGCTCATCATCTCGTGCACGCCGTCCACCACATTGGCGCCCACGCCGCGGTAGCCGTTGATGACGGTGCAATTGATGATCGAATGGAGCATATTGCCCGCAATATAGAAGGTGAACGGATAGGGTTTCACCTCGTCGATCGACTGGTGGGGATAGTAAATGGTCAAGCCATAGGCACCGGCCGAGCCGCCCACAGTGATGAGGGCGGGCAGCGGCGCGTCCACGCTGTCCACATCCGCCAGCAAAATGGTGCCGTATTCGTTGCCCAGATCGGGATCCTGCCAGTCACCGCGCAGAGTGACAAACGGCGGGAGAGTCAACGGACCGGTCACACGATAGCGACCAACCGGCAAAAACACGGTGCCGCCGCCGCATTTGGCGCAATCGGCGATCGCCTGACGAAGCGCGGGAGTGCTGTCCTGCTCGCCGGTGGGATCCGCCATATACGGCGCTTCGGTCGCGATGATGTCCGCAATCACCGGATCGGTCGTGGGATATTTGGTTTTGATAAGAGTTGCCTGCATTCTGATAACCTCCTCCCATTTTATCGGCGCTGCCGAAAAATGGAACTGTTGCCCCCCTATTATAGCCAACTGACCCCACAAGTCAACCATTATTTGGGAAAAGGCAAAAAACCGGAATTGTGCCCAATTTTCCCCCTTGAAAAAGGGGAATTCGGCGGTTTTCTCTAAAAGAAAATCGCCCTTGACTGCAAACAAAACGCATTATTTAAGCGGCAAGCGTTGACGGACGCCCCAAAGTGCGGTATACTTAGCGATACAAACTTGTGTGTTCGTGCTTAACGGAGGTGCGTTATGAGCAAAGCCCCCAAAAAATCGCCTACTATTTTTTACTGGCTATCGCTGGTGTCGTCGGTCGCGGTCGCGGTGCTGATGTTTGTGCCGTGGTTTTTGCTGCGGGCGACATCGTTCGGTATCTACAACGATTCCGGCGTGTACACCCTGACCCAGATTCCGAACTTTCTGAAAACGCTGACCGTGTATGTCAAGGTGAGCAGCGATACCTGGGTATCCACCGCAGCGGTTGCGGCGATGTACGGCGTGGCGGCGCTGTTTGTCATCCACATCATCTGGACGCTGGTGACCATGCGGCGCACCCCGCCGCGCGGCATTATTCCGGCAGTCGCAGCGCTGCTTTCAGCGGCGGCGTTTTTCGTGATCCAAGGGCAATTCTCCGGATACATTCAAAAGAATTTGCCGCCGGATTTCGCACATATCGACTTTTTCCCGACCATCACCCCGTTTTTGGTGGTGTTGTTCTCGGTGGCGACGGTGGTGTTTTCGCTGTTGAACCGGCAGGAAAGCCGCGCGTTGTACGCGGTGCAGCACCCGCAGGAGATCGTGTTCCCGCCGGAAAACCCCGAACCGGTGTAAAAAGCAGGACTCCCGAACAAATATAAAAGCCGGGTGCTCCCGGCTCAAGATAAGATAGGTATAGTAAACCGGCACGCTTGGCTCCTAAAGGTTCAAGCGTGCCGGTTTTGTTGTGCACCCCGCGAGGGGCGCGACGACCACCGGATACTGGGCACACGCTGCGACCACCGATTTCAATCCACGCGCCCCTCGCGGGGCGCGACTTTTCATTTTCGCAGGCGGGCGATGGCGGCAAAGGTGCGGGCGCAGTTGTTTTCGTCGTGCAACGGGAAAAACGCCTCCACCCGCCGCCGGTACGCCTCCGGATTCGCCATGTCGCCCGCCAGCAGCGCCTGCAGATCCGCCAGCAGCGCCTGCTCGGTTTTGACCACCGGGCCAAACCCGTCGCGTTCATAATCAAAATAGCCTTGTTGATAGTGATACCGGCGGAATTCCTCCTGGTCAAACTGGTAGTATATCACCGGCTTATCCAAAAACGCCACATCAAAAAACACGCTGGAATAATCGGTCACCAGCATGGCGCAATCGGTCAGCAGCCGCTGCACATCGTGGGTGGATTTGTCCGCCAAAATCACCCGCTCCGAGCGCGTTTGGAACAGCGGCATATACCGCTGCATCTCCACATGGGGATAAAATACCAGCCGGTAGTCGTATCGCTCCAGAAGCTGCGCCAATTCGTCCGACAGCAGCAGCGACTGGTACGCCCGACAAAACGCCGTATCCGCAAACGCCTCGCCGGACGGGTAATGCGCGCCGCGCCATGTCGGCATCAGCAAAATCATCCGCTCGCGGTGATCGTTGCGCATCAGGTTATCGAACCGGCAAAATCCCACATATTGCACCACCTCCGGCGGATGACCGAAGGTATCCCGCACATACTCGTACTCCGGTTTGGCGCCGCACACAAACATATCCAGATACAAATTTTCGCGGTGCAGCCATTTCATCTCGTCCTTGGTGACGCCGTGCTTCAAAAACACCTGTTTTCCGCGCGGTTTGATGCCGTGCGATGCCAGATGGTAAAAAATCATCAGATCCGGTGCCGCCGGCTGCACATGGGTACCGATCAGGTAATCGGCGCTGTAATACAGCAGATAATGCATAAAGCTGCGGAAATTCACTGCCCCGCCCAGCGCATCGATCTTGTCGCGATCCACGCTGTCCGACGTAATGACATAGCGGGCATTCACTTCCGGGTGCTCTTTTTTTAAGTATTCATAAAGCCGGTAGCCGTTGTCGCAGGCGTCGTTGCCCCGCTCGCTGACCAGCCAAACGCCACGCAAACGGGGATTCACCACCCGGCATATCCAGCCGGCCGGCATAAAAAATACCATCAGCAACATCTGCTTGGCGTACGCGAACAGGCGCAAAATTTTGGTTCCCATATACATTCCCCTTTATCCATGGCTGCCGTTGTGCGCGGACAGCCGCATCACCAACCCGTACCAATGCGCTTTCAGCAGCAACAGCTTGATTTTATCGTTGCGGCTGTACGCCATGCTCAGCGGCGTATCCCGCACCGCCCCACGCACCGTCGCGCTTTGCATCTCTTTTTTCAGCATCGCGATCTTTTCGCCCGGCGCGACCGGCGCCAACCCGATGTTTTTGATGGTCATTTGCAGATCGCGCACGGTGCAATATTGCACCATCCGCCGGTGCATCGGACTGTCCGAAAGCCCCCACGCTTCCACCGCCGCGCGGGTCGCGTTGCTCAGATAAAAATTGTACTGCTCCCGATTCGCATGGTAGGAGGAGGACAGCGACGCGGCATCGGTCAGCGTGTAATGATACAGCGGGCGGCGGGTGCACACCAGGCACGCGGGATCGTGACTGTAAAACGCAATATAAAACGCGCCGTCCTCACCGATGTTCATCGCCGGAAACCGGATGTGGTGCTGCTCCACAAACGCGCGGCGCAGCAGCTTGCCGGTGATGAAATACGCGGTTGCCAGCTTATCGAAATGCTCTTTGAACGGCTCGCCGCGGAACACACCATCCAGCGACGGCAGTGACTGTGTCGTTTTCACCAACGCCCCGCTCGCATCGTGATAATCGTGGAACCGGCCGCCCACCACGATATCTGCCTGCTCCCGATCCGCCAGCTCGGTCAGCACCGCGGCGGCATCCGGCTCGACCCAGTCGTCGGGGTCCAAAAAAAAGAGGTACTCCCCCGTCGCCAGATCCAGCGCGGTGTTGCGTGCTTTGGAAACGCCGCCGTTCGGCTGGGTCACCACCCGAAAGCGCGCATCTTCCCGCGCGGCGGCAGCACAGATGGCGCCGCTGTTATCCGGCGAGCCATCATCCACAAAAATCGCTTCAAAATCCGGCATGGTCTGCCGCTTCAGCGAGTCGATCACCCGCGGCAGCTCCTGTTCTTTCCGATACACCGGCAGAATAAACGAAACCTTCGGCATACGCCCCTTCTCCTTTCGGCACCGACCGTCACGCCCGCTCGGGCGGTGGCGCAGCACGCATTTCCTCGCGGATACGCGCCGCGACCTCTTCTTTGTCCAGCGGCTTCCACCCCCGGTGGCTTTTTTCCTTGCGGCGGGCAAACGCATATCCCAGCACGATCAGCTTTAATCCCACCGTGCTCCAAAAATAAAACGCCGTATTATCGGTCAAGTAGGTGATGGTCATATATCCCAGCACCATCATATACATTACCGCGGTTTCCTCGCCCGCGTACTTTGCCCAAAAAATCGGGTACACGATATACTGGATACCCGCCCACAGGCAAAAGCCGGGGAAGCCGATTTCCACAAACACCTTCAAAATATCGTTGTGAAACGCGAGCGCCCGCTTGATCAATCCCGTAGCCGCCCACTGGCTCACAATGGTGTCCACATATTCAAATCCGCGTCCCATATAGGAAAAGGACAGCTGATAATACGGATTGGCGAGGCTCCACATATAATCGCGTCCCATCATATCCACGCCAAGGGTGTTCATCAATTGGGTCACGAATCCGTGGCGCACAGCGTAGATAAACAAAAAGAACAGCGTCACAAAGGATACGCCCAAAATCAGACAAAACCGCAGCTTATGCTTGGACCGCCGCAGCCAAAAGCCCAACAGGATAAACAGGATCACGGACGGAATCGCCACCCGCTTCATCCCCACCATAAAGAAAAAGCTGCACGCGATCAAAAACCGGTTGGCAAGGCTTTTTTCCTCTTTGGTGCCGCGCGGCGCAAAGGCGGCGTAGTAAATAATGAGCTGCCCGAACACAAAGGTGAGATCGTGGATCTCCAGACTGCGGGCGTAGCCCTCGGCATCGCCAAAGGTCAAAAGACAGGTAATCAGCGACTGGATGCTCGGCACCACGCCATAGTTGGGAATCTCCAGCAGCATGATCGTGCCGTTGGCGATGCACAATCCCAGCGCAAACAGATGGATGCCCTGTTCCCCGAACAGGTAGATGGTGGAGATCGCCGTCATAACCGCAATGGTCTGGTACAGGATTTTGGAAAAGCCGCGGGTCATAGAGGCGGCATCGATAAAATTCATGATCCAAATCGCGATCGACCACAACAGAAGCGCCGCAATCAGCGCAAAATACGCCAGCGTGGGCGGCACCATCCCCTTTGCCCGTGACGGCTGGGGACGGATAAAGGCATACGCCACCGCGATCATAATGACCCCCACGGTGATCACCTTGGGCAATCCATACAGCGCCGCTGTAATGGGCTTCCATTCGCCCATCGCCGCCGCCGCGATCAACAGCACCACCGCCATGCGAATAAAGAGAGGGCGCTGGTCGTTGGCACAGATTGCCAGCGTATCCGCCGCTTTTCGGCGCGACAGTTTTGCTTTTTCCGTTGCGGTCGCCACGAGCGTCCCCCTCCTTTCCGAAAATATGCCGACATCAGCGGTCAAACAACCGCCGTTTGACATCGCGGAACATATCCGCAAACTCTTTGAAATTGAACAGCACATTCACCGCCACAAACAAAGCGGCGATCCACAAGGCGTTGACAAACGCCACCCCGATCACATGGAGATACCCGGTGGCGGCGCAGCTTTCGGTACCGATCGCCAGCAACACCCCCACCAGCACCACCGCATTGATGAGAATCTTTTTATACGACTGCCAGCAGCTGCGCTGCAAAATATGCTTGGCGGCAAACCACAGAAGCGCGTTGATGCGATAGAACAGCGCCACGATGGTGCCGATCAAACAGCCGATGATGCCGAACTTCCATGTGGCGGCGAGCGAAATCACCAGATTGATAACCATTTCTATAATCGCCTGGTGTTTGGTTTCGTCAAACTTGCCGGCAATGGATTGCAGCTGGATCAGCGGAATTTCCACCCCGCTCATGATGGTCCAGGCGGCAAACATCAGCAGCACCGTCGTGTCATCGTAGATCGCGGCATCCGACACCCCACTGGTATACAACCGGATCACCGGCATCAAAAACGCGGTGATAACAGTATAGGCGATGAACAGCAGCATATAAAAGATGGTTTCGTAGTTATTAAAGTTCTTATCAAACTTTTTCCGGTCCGAATGGTACAGCTGCCCGAATTTGAAGGTCATGCCATCCGAAAAAGACGCCACGATCTTGGAAAAGTTGGCGAAGAACAGCGAAAACACCGCGTAAACGCTGGCGTAGTTCATGCCGCACATAAACGAGATGATGACCGTGTCGGTGTTGGAGAAAATGCAGCCGGAAATTTGGTGTACCAACACCGATTTTTTTTGCGACAGCGCCGACATATCGGGGGTCGCGTGCCAGTTGATCCAGCGGTAGTGCCGACGCACATACAGTATCACAAACACCACCTGAATAATGGAAGGCAGACAATAGGTCGCCTGAATCAAAATCAGGTTGTCCGAAATCAGCAAAAAGGTGAGCCGCAGCACATTGGACAAAATCATGGTGATGGTGGTCAGAACGGTGATAATGTACCGCTTGCCTTCCACCTGCAAAAACGCGTTGTATTTGCCGCGCAGCGAAAAGGAGATGATGCCCGGAATACCGTACAGCATCACCAGTGTGCTGACGGTGGCATAGCTCAGGGTGGTTTTCACCATCAGCGGATACACCAGCGCAAACACCACCGTCGCCGCGGTATACACCACGCTGGAACGCAGATAAAACCGCCGCGCCGCCGACAAGATCGCGTTGATGCTGTCGGTGTCGCCGTTGGCGACCGGTTTGTACAGCGCATATTGCGCCGACAGCCCCACGCCCGCTTCCAGCAGCGCGAGATATGCGAAGATATTTTTGATGGTGCTGTCCAATCCGTTGACATCCGAACCGAAGTTGACCAGATACAGCCGCGGAATGATGAGTCCAAACACCACCACGATGATCTGGTTGGACAGGCTGGCCACAATATTCAGCACCACGCGCTTGTTTTTTTCATGTAAGGTTGTCGCTTTCGCTCCGTCCATGGTCACACTCTTTTCTTCGTTCAGGTCGGCAGCCCGACCGCTTGCATCCACTTGTTCCATTTCCATTTATCCGCCAGCTTGATGATCACAAACGGCACCGCCAGCCCCGCCGCCATACACGCCGCCACGGTAGCCAGCGCGGGCAGATGCAGCTTTTCGTATAAAACAATGCCCAAAAACGCACCGCAAAGCGGTTGGTGATACACATAATACGGCATGGTGTGCCGTCCAAACGCCGCCAGCCGGCGCAGTGGCTGCTCCAACAGGCAGCACGCCGCCACAATGCCCACGCACCAACCGATCGTCACCGCGTTTTCCGCGTATCCCAGCGGCAGCCCCGTGACCCACGACGCATACCACTTGGTCGGCGGATACAGGGTCAACCCCGCCAAAAGCACGCCGCACGCCGCTCCGACGGCGCACAGCCGCCGCGCATAGCGGCGAATAAAGCCATCGGTCAGCAGTGTGCCGACCAGGAAAAACAGCAGCTTTTGGAAAAACGCCTTAAACACCCATACCCAGCCTTCGCACACCAGCATATAAAAAGCGGGCACCAGCGCGATCGCCACCCATTTGACCACCCGGGCACGCGCGCCCAGCCATTTGTCCGCCAAAAAGGCGACCATCACATACAAAAACAGGGTTTGCAGATACCACATATGGAAGCAATAGGGGTTATCGTTTTTCAGCATCGCCAGCAAATATTGCGGCGGCGACACAAACGCATACGCGCTGGAGGCAAGCATAGCGCGCACCGGCGGCACCAGCTGCACCGCTGCAAACACGACATAGATCAGCACCGAATAGGTCACCCACGGCAGCAGCAGCGTTTTCGCTTTCTTTTTCAGATACGCCCCCGTTGTCAGCGAGGCGTTGCGCGCTTTGGTCAGCGCGTAGCCCATGCCGGACAGCATAAACAGCAGCGCCACATGAAACCGGTACACAAACAGGTAGGCGATATCGCACCACGCCGCATCGGCGCGCATCGACTCGCGGAAGGTGTGCCCGAAAATGACCAACAGCACCGCCACCCCTTTGGCGATGTCCATATAGTCGATCCGCTTGTTTTCCTGCATACCCGTTACCTCTTGCTCATATCCAGATACAGCTGCTGGATGCGCGCGGCTTCCGCCACAATATCGTATCCGGCGGCGCGCACGATCGCCACGCCATCGGTTCGCGGCGCGGGCGCACGCAGCAGGTCACGGATGCGCTGCGCCCACTGGTCATCGGTCTGATCCAGCGACACTCGGATCGCGTTGTCCGACAGCACGATCTCATCGGTCACTGCATCCGAGAACACGCACGGCAACCCCGCCGCCTGCGCTTCCACTCCCACGACCGGCAGCCCTTCAAACAGCGAGGGCATGACAAACGCGTCCAGCGCCTGGTACCATTCGTTCACATTGCTTTGCAGCCCCGCGAACAGCACCTTGTCCGCGATCCCCAGCTTTTGCGCCTTTTCCTGCATCGGCGAAAACAGCTCGCCTTCGCCGATCAGCACCAGCATGGCGTTCGGGTCCAGCCGTGCATACGCCGCGAACATATCCAACAGCCGGGTGTGGTTTTTTTGCAGATTGAACCGCCCGACATTGCCGAGCACGGTTTTGCCGTCCAATCCGTAGCGGGCGCGCATCTCGCGGCGCACCCGCTCGTCAAACGCGAAGCGGTCGGTTTCGATCGCGTTGTGCATGATCATGCCCCGCTCGCTCCACGCCTTTTTTCCAAAATAATAAATGCCCGCGTCGCGCCCGCAGCTCCAAATCTCGGTCGCGCTGCCCGCCAAAAACTGCTTGCAAAAAATTTTTAGCGGCCATTTGTAATCGCGGATGATGTGGGTGTTGTGGGCATGGGCGATGCGGGTTTTCAGCCCCGCTTTTTTCGCGCCGTTCAGCGCATACAGCGCCATCGCCTCGTTGTGCGCGTGCAAAATTTTGATATCCGGATGCTCCCGCACGATGGATTCCACAAACCGCATATACTGCGGGTAGTGGATGGGGTTCAGCCCGGGGCTCAAATAAATATTCCCGCCCAACGCGCGAATATCGTCGTCATAATCGCCCGGCTTGGGTTTGTTGACCAAAAAGTCGAACTGCACCACATCGCGGTCGATATGGTGGTAATAGTTCATCAGCATGGTTTCGATGCCCGCGCGGTCCATGTTGCTGACCGAATGCAGAACCCGTATCATCCCATCACCCATTTCCTTTATCCTTATCGTATCAGCTGGAACAGCCGTCCCAACCGTTCCCAGCGGCCAAACCGCCGCGAGCGCAGCGCCTTTGCCTCCTGCTTCATCACAAACGGCAGCCCGCGCGGGATCTCCTCCCCCGCTTGTTGCTCATACAGCACGCAGCAGCGCCGGAACACCTGCCGCCGCTGTTCGGGCGGCAACCCCGCCACATTGGCGTAGCAAAAATTCGACAGCTGCATCACCAGACTGCGCCAAAACAGCTCGTCGTGCGGCAGCTCCAGCGCCGCATCCCACAGCAGCAGCTGTTCCACGATCGCACAGCTCAGCACCGCGACCGGGCGGTTTTGCGAGGTGGCGGTGATGCCGCCGGAATTTTTGCGCCACAGATACACCGTGTCCGCCACCGCCGCGACCCGTTTTGCCTGCCGGAACACGAGAAAATGGATGATCGCGTCCTCGAAGCAGGGGTAGTACGAGGGAAACCGCACCGCCTCAAACAGCTCGCGCCGGTACAGCTTGCCCCACGGCATTCCCGGCAGATCCAGCCGGTCGGCGCGGCGCGCGCCCTCGTATACCGTTTCCACATACCGCTGCACACTGCCGCGGTGGTCGTTTTCGTCGATATATTGCCAGCCGCCCTGCACCACATCGGCGCCGGTTGCCTCGGCGGCGGTCACCAGCCGCTCCACCGCGGCGGGCAGCAGCACATCGTCGCTGTCCACAAACATCAGGTACCGTCCGGTCGCGTGCAGCAGCCCGGCGTTGCGCGCTTTGGCGGCGCTGCCGCCATCGGTCAGCGTCACCACCGTCACCTCCGGGCGCGCGGCATACGCCTGCAAAACAGCGCCGGTTCCGTCGGTGGACCCGTCGTTGACCACAATGATCTGTATCCGGCGGGTAGTTTGCTGTGCCAACACGCTGTCGATACACGCCGCCACATAAGACGCGGCGTTGTAGGCGGGAATCACCACCGACACCTCCACCGCCCCATCAGCGGCGGGCAGCGGCGGAAACGCCAGCGGCTGTGCCGGCGGCGTTTCGTGGATCGCCTCCACCGCGCGGCGCGCCGCGTCGGCATCGGGAATCGCGTCTTTTTTTCGCAAAAACGGCGCTTGTGCGGCGTAACACAGTACGCCGCACAGCTTTGCGCCGACCGCGACCAAGGACGACAACGGAGCGTTGCCGGT
>URFL01000007.1 GCA_900547105.1 uncultured Oscillospiraceae bacterium
CCATAGCGCCTATATGCACGGGAATTATAGGAAATAGGTTCCAAAATGTTACATTCGTACTTCGTTTTTTTTGTCCACTCAAAAAGTTCAAATATTTAATCGAAATCTATTGACAAGTTCAAATAATTAAACTATAATAGCAGCTGTAGACCAAACATTTGAACAAAACACAGGAGGAGAAAAATATGAAAATCACAAATACCGATTTTAACATGAAGGTCAACGAATCCAGCAGTTACATTGTCTACATCACAAAAAGCAAGGATGTCTACAACAGCATCTATCAGATGGAGATGAGAAAACGTGAGTTGCTGCACGATCAGCTTGGGTGGGAGTACAACGTGGGCGGCCGTGCTCCGGTCCAGCAGGATTGCAGAGCGCCCGATTTCTTCCACGGCGATAATTTCTTGATGGTGTGCGTAGAACACAACAATGGCGATTGGAACAAGCAGCCTACCTACAAGCTGTATATCGCAGAGTGACGGGGCAAAGACCCCCGGTAATGCGGCAGGCCGGTCACAAGCCCGGCCACGCTATAGGAGGACAAGAACTAGGAGGACAAGAACAATGAAGGTCAAAGAAACACGCTGGATGGACATGGACGATCTGCGCGGGCTGTGCATCAAGCACGGGTGGGTTACCCGCATTGCGGAGTTTTCCTTCACTGTGGTAACCTGCCTTGAGGTGCAGTACGGCGACATCGAGGTTGTGACC
The DNA here is from genome assembly GCA_900547105.1 of uncultured Oscillospiraceae bacterium. Taxonomy (GTDB): domain Bacteria; phylum Bacillota; class Clostridia; order Oscillospirales; family Acutalibacteraceae; genus UMGS1474. Next base: position 715 of record URFL01000007.1, read on the forward strand.
GTTAAGACGTGCCACAGTCTGGCAGCCGCGCAGAAGTGGCTAGAACAGCACTGGCGCAACTATGTGCCGGACGAACGGTGCGAGAGCTACACACGAGAGGGAGCGTTGTGAGAATTGCAGATCAGATGCGTGCGGACTTTGTGAAGCGGTTTCGCAGCCTATCCCGTCGTTTCCCGCTGTGGCAGGTGTGGAGTGACTTCATCACCATGTTCGCCGTTGCGCTTTCCAACGCTGTGGATAGTCGATACCGCACGGAGCGCGAGGCAATGTATAGGCGTATTGTCGAGAAGTACGAGAAAGCGGAGCGCATGGTGTTCCCTGAACTGGTAGAGGACGTGGTCAATGCCTTCGACGCTGACCGTGAGCAGGATTTTCTGGGCAGCGCGTACATGGAGTTGGAACTTGGTAATCACTGGATTGGCCAATTCTTCACGCCCTACGATGTGTGCCGCTGCATGGCAGCAATCACCACTGACGACATTGTAGACCAGATTAACCGCGACGGCTTTGTCACGCTGAACGACTGCGCGTGCGGAGCGGGAGCTACACTGATCGCGGCGGTGAATCAGATTGGGACACAGCTGTTTGATGCAAAAAGTCCGCTGCACTGGCAAAACCACGTCCTTGTGACAGCGCAGGACCTCGACTTCACAACGGGAATGATGTGTTATATCCAGCTCTCGCTGCTCGGCTGCGCGGGCTACGTCAAGATCGGCAATACCCTGACTGACCCTATGCACGACGGAGACGATCCTACGGCGTACTGGTATACGCCAGGCTACTTTTCGTCCGTGTGGCAGCTTCGGCGTATCTTCCGGAGCATGGACAAACTTTTCAAGGAGGCACCAAAATGAAAAAGAGTGTAGTTGAAGCCCGGCAACGGGCGCTGGAAAAGCCGTCGTGTTTTATGTGCGGCCGAGAAAGCTTGCCAAAACTCATTAAGAAAGCAAAACAAGAAGCCGACAAAATACTTGCTGAATTTTCGGCGTTTTTCGACACGAACGGAAAGCTCGGCATCGAGATAACGCCAATAGATCACGGCGGAATCACATACAGCGTTGCGGCGACGCTTACGTGGGACGGTGAGCCAATGCAAAGGCAAGACGATCCGTGCGATCTGCTGTTTTTGCAGCTGAATAACTTGATGCTCCACCGCATGATACAGCTCGGAATACCAAGTGGAGGCGGTTCCGATGGTTAAAACTGAAATGACGCGAGCCATCGAGCAGGCAATCAATGAGACAGAAGAAAAGAAAATCATTTCCGCACTGAAAAATCATCTTGAAGTAGAAGCTTGCGAGGACTGTAAATCGTTTGGCCATTGTGACGAGTTTGTGCCAACGGAGAAAGTTCTTGATCTTATCAATAATCAGAAGATGGAGATTAACAGATTACAGGACGAGTTGGAATTATATAAGAAAGCCAATCTGTTAATCGCTCGGCAACGAGATGATCGTGACAAAGAGATTGAGAGATTAACGAAATTGGCCGATGAAAACTTTGAACAATGGAATATGCTTGCCGAAAAGACAAAACAGCACTACGAGGAATTGTATCAGGAAGCTAAAGAAGTGGTTAAGCACGAAGCATACCGGGAATTCGCAAACAAGGCAGCAGATAAACTCGCTGCTAATTATTCGCCAGAGTACTGTCGTTGGATTGACGATACAATTGATCAATTACTCAGAGAATTGGTAGGTGAGGAAGAATGACTTACGAAGAAGCCATCGAAGTACTACAAGAAGAAAGAGATTATGCTCAATTTCCAAAGTATGTAAGGGAGGCTATTGAAATTGCTACTTCTGCAATCAAGAAGCGAATTCCGGTTAAACCAGAGAATGACAAAGAATATACTTTTGGTACGATATGTCCTACTTGTAAACAATATTTTTGTAACTATCAGTTCATAAACAACCAACTTTTTTTGTAAGTGGTGCGGTCAAGCACTAGATTGGAGTGATTTAGGATGATTTGGGATGAAGATATATCGTTTGAAGGGTATCATAAAAAGAAGAACGACTGGTACAGCAACCCCGAACACTTTCTCGGAGACACACCGATTGATGCTCAATATGCTCTTGATCTGATATTCAAAACTCTGGTCGATGACAAAAGAGATTATCCATACCTCACAACATTACCTGAAACCACGGAACAAACCAACTCCATCATGCTCGATCTAATACTCGAGAAATATAGCAGAAAATATCGTAGATTTTTGAGAAAGAGGGAGAGTAAACGATGAAATTTGTAGTAGATCAATTACCGTATTATCTGCAATCTTGCCCGTTCTGGATGATGTGCAGCGACTTAGAAGAGGATGAACTGTTTAAGGATAAGTATGAAATTCCGTCATATTTCATCAACCTTATCCTTAAAGATTACAACATGAAAGTGGTGGGCTGGTAATGAGAGATATTTTGTTTCGAGGCAAAGATGGAAACGGTGTTTGGCGTACAGGGTTTTACTGTAACCTTAATGACGGTGAAAGTTATCGTATCTATACGGGCTACGCAGAAACCGATTGTGGAGAATATTATCCCGACTGCTATGAGGTTGATCCTGATACTGTTGGTGAAGCAGTAATGAAAGATAAGCACGGTAAGATGATCTTTGAAGGAGATATTATTTCTGCTCCGTTTACAGACTACTCATTAAGTGGTGGTTCAAGGACTGAGTATGTGTTGGGCGAAGTTTACTACAATAATCTGGGCTGGTGTGTTGATTTCCCTGAAAGCGATATTGTGTCACTCGAAGAATTTCATTACTGGGATATTGAAGCTGTAGGAAATATTTATGATAATCCTGAAATGCTTGAACAGAAAATTTGATGATGTAAATGGATAGGAGAAAACATAAAGAAAACTGCCGCAGAAGATTTTTACCTCTGCGGCAGTTCTACTGTCAGGCAGAACACGTTGGAAAACCAAAATAGTTCGTACCTGTGTGTTTTGGTGGAGACGGAGGGATTCGAACCCTTGACCTCTCGGATGCGAACCGAACGCTCTACCAACTGAGCTACGCCCCCATGTGGAAACCACTTGGCCTATTCTATACGAAAAGTCGTGATTTGTCAAGAGGGAAATAAGAATTTTTTGAAATATCAGAAAATTGTGCCGGTCAGAGGAGAATTTTGCGTCCATTCGCACAATTTCGTCCCCATCAGCGCCGCCTCGGCGGGGTCGTGGCTGACCATGACAAAGGGGCGGTCGCCGTGTTCCTGACGGATTACTTGCGCCACCGCGGCGGCCCAGTCGTTGTCCAACCCGGTGAACGGCTCGTCCAATACCAACAAATCCGCCTCGGCAGCGAGTGCCCGCGCAATCGCGACCCGCCGCTTCATACCGCCGCTGAGCGCCGCCGGCCGCGTGTGCAGCTCGTCGCCTAGTCCCAATTTTTGCAGCAGCGCCGCCGCCCGCTGCGGCGATACGCTGTCCGCCGCCAGCCGCACATTGTCAAGAACCGAACGCCACGGCAGCAGCCGATCCTCCTGAAACACGGCAGCGACTGTCACGCCGGAAAGTCCGTGGATCCGCCCGGCTTGCGGCTGCTCCAGCCCGCACAGCAGCCGCAGCAGCGTGGTTTTGCCGCAGCCGGAAGCGCCGCGCAGACAAATACCGCCTCGCTCCGGCAGCGTAATGGATACCTCTTTCAGCACCGGCGTATCGCCGTAGCCGAATGTCACCCGTTCAAAGGCGATCGCCATGCTTATTCCTCCTTGCGGCCGCGCCGGAGCGGTCAATGCGTCCGATCGCCCACAGCACCCCTTTTTCCAGCAGCAAGCTCAATGCTACCGCTGTGATGGTCCATGCGAACACCTGCGGCGTTTCCAAATACAGCTTAGAGCGGTACAGCTCCCGCCCAATCGAAAAGGCGGGTTGGCAAATGACCTCTGCCGCCACGCCGGATTTCCACGCAAACCCCAGCCCGCTGGACAGCGATGCCAAAAAATACGGCGCAACCGACGGGATACGGATATGCCGCCAGATTTTGCCGGCGCGCCAGCGATAGACCCGCGCCATTTCCAGCAGCTGCGGGTCGGTGTGGCGAATGCCCTCGCTCATATTGCTCCACACCAGCGGCGTTACCATTAGAAAAGAGATGAACGCCGGCAGCGTGTTGGTGCGTATCCATACCAGCGCCAGAATGATAAACGAAGCGACCGGTGCGGCGCGCACAATGCGCAGCAGGGGAGAGAGCAGCGCCTGTGCCACCGCAAAGCGGGTGGTTGCGACTGCCAGCAGCGCTCCGGCGAGGGTGCCGAGCAGCCATCCCACCGTAATGCGCAAAAGCGACAAGCCGGTGGCTGCCCAAAAATCGGCGCGCCCCATCAGTTCCCACAACGCCCGCCCCACAGCGAAAGGCGCAGGAACCAGCAGTTCCTGCGCCACGATGGTGCTGATGAGTTGCCACACAAGAAGCCAAAACGCCGCGACACCCAGCCACCGGGCGATCGTTTTAAGCGGTTTCACCCAAGTAGTAGAACGCGTCATCCGGCAGTTTTCCTCCGATCGATTTGGGGTTGGCTTTCAGCAGAACATTGTAATAACCGGTCAGCTTGTCTTTCATCTTGTCGCCTTCGATAAACACCAGATTGCAGCCGACAATGGAACGCTCCGCCACCGTTTCGTCCTCGATGATCGCGTATTTTTTGCACAGCTTGGCGGTTTCATCCCGCACCGCATTGGCACGTTCGATGGACGCTTCGTATTCCTGCAAAAAGGTGCGGATGCCATCGGGATGTGCCGCCACAAAGTCCTTGTTGCCAACGATGCAGCCCATCATCAGCGCGCTGTTCTCGCCCGCAACCGTGTCCCATTCGTCGCTCATGCTCAACGCCACCCGCAGCTTGTCATTTTTACTGAGCACCGTGGTGGCGACCGGTTCGGGAACCATCGCCACGGTGGCGGTGCCTTTGACCAGCAGCGCCGCCAGCTCGTCATTTTCCGCCACGAATTTGATGGTGACATCCTTGCCGGGGGTCAACCCGTTTTGCTCCAGAATATAATTGAGAATATATTCCGGGTTAGCGCCCTGCCCAGTGGAATAAATGGTTTTACCTTTCAGATCCGCTACGCTTTGGATACTGTCGCCGTTTTCCAGCATATACAGCACTCCCAGCGTGTTGACCGCGAGCACCTGAATCTTGCCGTTCGTTTTGGCATACAGCGCCGCCGCCGCGTTGGTGGGCAGCGCCGCAATATCCACATCGCCATTGGCGATTTTGTTCACCGCCAGATCGGGGGTGGTCACCGTTTCAAAGGTGTAGCGGTTGCGCGCTTCGCCGTTGTCCTGGTTTGCCCACAAATTGACCGCGCCCACACCGGTGGGACCTTTGATGACCGCCATGCGGATGTCGATCGCTTCGTCGGACACCGCGGAGGACGAAGCGTCGTCGCTACTGGGCTTGTCACTTTTGGTGCAGCCGGTCAGCGATGTCGCCGCGAGCGCCGCGCCCACCAGCAGACAGCCGGCTCGTTTTATCCATTGCTTCATGATGCGTTACTCCTTTAATATAAGAATACTTTGCCAGTATAGCATATCCCATCCGGCGTTGCAAGCGGTCGGCGCGATTGACTTTTGCGGCGAAAAATGATAAGGTAATACCCGTTGTCAAGGATAGTTGAAAGGACGGATGACCCATGGATTATGCAAAGGAATCGCTCAAAAAGCATTACGAATGGCAGGGAAAGATCGAGGTTGTGTGCCGCGTGCCGATGCAAACGCGGGAGGATCTCTCGCTGGCGTATACCCCCGGCGTGGCGCAGCCTTGTTTGGAAATTCAAAAAGATGTCAATAAAAGCTACGAGCTGACCCGCCGCGCCAATCTGGTGGCGGTGGTGACCGACGGCACCGCGGTGCTGGGGCTCGGTGATATCGGTCCCGAAGCCGGCATGCCGGTGATGGAGGGCAAATGTGCGCTGTTCAAGGCGTTCGGTGATGTGGACGCAGTGCCGCTGTGCATCCGTTCCAAAGATGTGGACGAGATCGTCAACACCATCCGTCTGTTGGCGGGCAGCTTTGGCGGGATCAATCTGGAGGACATCGCCGCGCCCCGCTGCTTTGAAATCGAGCGGCGGCTGAAGGAATGCTGCGATATTCCGATTTTCCACGATGACCAGCACGGCACCGCCGTGGTGGTGCTGGCGGCGCTGATGAATGCGCTGCGGGTAACCGGCAAAAAGCTGGACGAGGTGCATCTGGTGCTCAACGGTGCCGGTTCGGCGGGCATCGCCATCACCAAGCTGCTGCTCGCTATGGGGCTGAAGCACGCGGTGTTGTGTGATCGCCAGGGCGCGATCTATGCCGGTGCCGAGGGGCTGACCCCCGCGCAGGAGGAGATCGCCAAAGTGACCAATTTGGAGGGCCGCCGCGGAAGTCTGGCGGATATGCTGGTGGGTGCCGATGTGTTTATCGGCGTGTCCGCGCCCGGTTGCGTCACGCCGGATATGGTCAAAACCATGAACGACAACCCGATTCTGTTCCCGATGGCCAACCCGGTGCCGGAGATCATGCCGGATCTCGCCAAAGAGGCGGGCGCGGCGGTGGTGGGCACCGGTCGCAGCGATTTTCCCAACCAGATCAACAATGTGCTGGCTTTCCCCGGCATCTTCCGGGGGGCGCTGGATGTGCGCGCCAGCGATATCAACGATGCCATGAAGCTGGCGGCCGCCAAGGCGATCGCCGATTATGTCACCGATGAGCAGCTGTCGGCGGAATATATCATTCCCAGCGCGCTGGATCGCGCCGTGACCGCCGCCGTGGCGAAAGCGGTGGCGCAAGCCGCCCGCGACAGCGGTGTCGCGCGTATCTGATACCCTTTTTCAAAATTTGATTGTGTTTGAAAAACAAGCGCCTGTCCGCAGATGGACAGGCGCTTGTTTTGCGCAACGAAAGCGGATTTTACATATTTTGTCGCAAGGCATACATACAAAAAGGCCAAAGTCGGCGATATAATAAAGGTGTCCAAAGATAGCCTACTTTGAAACCGTTGTGGCTGATTTGGATAGGTGGTTCCTTTTTCAAAAACAAAAAGGAGGTTTATGATGAAACAGTTGAAAAGAAGAGGCTTATCGCTGGCAGCCGCGTGCGTGATGACACTGACAATGCTCCCGATTGGGATGCAACCGGTATCAGCCGATGGCGCAGATGTGGAGGTGCCGGAGGGGTACGTTGCTCAGCCGGTGAGTAACCTCGAGGGGCTGAAAGCGATCAAAACCGGAAAAGCTGCGGCCAAGGTTTACTATTATCTGACCGATGACATTGTGATTGATACCGCAAAATGGGTTCCGATGGGAGATAACGAAACAAGTAATGCATTTTATGATGTGTTGGACGGCCAAGGACACAGCATTACCTTTGCCGGTGCCGGTGGCAGCGGTGTATCCGTGGATGGCAGCTGGAATGGCGGCTTGTTCTTTGCTATGAATGGCGAGGCAATGGTGAAAAATCTCATCACCAAAGGAGCGATCACTTCCTCCCGCCAAAGCACCGGCACTATCGTTGGCCAGATGATGAACGGTAGTTTGGATCACTGTGTCAATTATGCTACCGTTACGGTCAGCAGCACCCTTTATGCCGGCGGGCTGGCTGGTCGCGTGCGTTGTGGTGTGGTGTCTAACAGTATGAACTACGGTGCCATCACCGGCAAGCAGTTTGTCGGCGGATTGGTTGGTTCGTCCAGCTATACGGTCAAAATAGACAATGTGGATAAAGGACTCACCGATGAGGAAATAAAGGCAGGAGTGGTGAAGGCATATATCGTCAATTGTGCCAACTTTGGAGAAGTGACCGGTACTGAAAAAGTGGGCGGCATCTTGGGGCTTGCCAATAAGGATAAAACATTTCGTGCTGAAAATTGTTACAACACGGGGCTGGTCAGCGGACCATCGCAAACATTTGGTGCCATTGTCTGTGCTGTTTGGCCAAATGCGGTCAATACTGCTTCCTGTTATGCGCTGGATAGCAGCTGTACCAAGTTTCTGCCCACCACCACCAAAATGACCGCCGAGAATATGCAGACGGAATCGTTCGCGGAAACGCTGAACGCCCGCGTGACGGAGGGCTTTTCCTATTGTAACGAGCTGGACGGTGAATTGATTCCGGTTAAGGCTGCTCGCTGGCGGTATGCCGAGGGAACTTATCCGGTTATCTCCGACGGTATTGTGGTAAAAGCCGCCGGTAAGTACGGCGAGCCTTTGCTGGAACAAAAGGTTTCTTCGGCGAAAGAATTGCAGGCGTTGGCAATCTCGGCCCAAGTGCCGGCGTTGGGTGGCTACACCTTTGCCGGATGGAACGAACCGACCGATGAGGATGCTTATGCTCGCGTCTACGATACGCTGACGCAGGTGTTGGAGCTGACACCCGTGTATACGGTGGATGAAAATAGTACGGAATATACACTGCAAATAGAAGGTGCCACGGCGCAGGATGGCTTTGGTAATTCTATAACCACCGGACGGTTTGACGATAGGGTGATTGTGACCGCCGATGAAAAGGATAAAACCGTTGCCTATTGGGAACTGGACGGTGCCAAGGTCGGTTTTGGGCAAAACACCTACCAATTCTACATCAGCGGTAACACTATTATCAAAGCCGTTTATGATGCTGCTGTCCCGACCGAAGCAACGGTGGTGCTGCAGCGGGAAACCTTCTCTACCTACAACGGAAAAAGCAACCTCACCGTGGTGGCGCAAACCTCCATTCCGGAGGAATACACATTCCAAGAGTGCGGGGTGGTGTACACCGGTTCTGCGACTGTGCTCAAAAATATGGTGTCGGGCTTCGACAATGTGGACGAGGCGCAATATGTGCGGGTGAAATCCAGTCAGACATCTTCCAATCGGCAGTATATGACCCATCTGTTGAATGTGGAAACAGGTAAAACGCGATACGCCCGCGCCTATGCGATAGTGATCACTGCCGACGGCGAGAAACAACTGCTGTGGAGTGATGTTGTGGTTCAGTTCAAGACCAATACAGATGGTGTTTCCGTTGTAAAGGGGAGTGTAAAATGAAAAAGACATATAGCAGCCCGGAAATGGAAATCGAGCGTTTTTTATTTGAAGATGTTCTGACCAGTTCGGGAATAAATGTTGGGAATGGCGATGTTGACAAGAATATGGACGAAAACGACGAGGGGTTTGTCCATTCCTGATTGCCACACGCAAAAGCAGCGGGGGAAACGGTTTCCTCCGCTGCTTTTGCGTGTGGTTACATCTGCCGCTTGATTTGTTCCAGCGCCGATTTTTCAATCCGGCTGACCTGTGCTTGCGAAATGCCGATCTCGCTGGACACCTCAATTTGGGTCATCCCCTTGAAAAACCGCAGATGCAGAATTCTCTTTTCGCGGTCGCTCAGCCCGTGGATCGCCTCTTTCAGCGCGATCTCGTCCAACCAGTTTCGGTCGTCGTTGTGGTCGCCCACCTGATCCATTACATAAATGGTGTCGCCGCCGTCGGCGTACACCGGCTCATACAGCGACACCGGCTCCACAATGGATTCCAGTGCCAGCACCACCTGCTCGCGCGGCAGCTCCAACCGGGCGGCGATCTCCTCTACTGTTGGCTCGCGCGATTGCTCAGCAGTCAGCTGTTCCTTCATCTGCATCGCTTTGTAAGCGGTATCCCGCATGGAGCGGCTGATGCGGATGCTGTTGTTGTCCCGCAGATAACGACGAATTTCACCGATGATCATCGGCACCGCATAGGTGGAGAACCGCACATTCAAGCTCACATCAAAATTATCGATGGACTTGATCAGTCCGATGCAGCCGACCTGAAACAGATCGTCCAGATTTTCGCCGCGCTGGGTAAATCGCTGCACCACGCTCAGCACCAGCCGCAAATTGCCGTTGACCAGCTCTTCCCGCGCCCCCGGCTGCCCGGCGTGCATCTCCTGCAGCAAGCGCATTTTGTCGCTTTCGTTCAATACCTTCAGATCGGCGGTGTTCACCCCGCAAATTTCCACCTTGTTATACAAAGCCCCACCACGCCCTTTCCGCGTTTCTGCTATCAGTATGGACAACGGCGGGGGTTGTCATACGCGCCGGCGGGCATATTTTGCCTGTCCGGTGCGTAATATGGAGGACAGGGGAGGTGTGCGTATGATTTGCCGGATAACCGATATGCACAGCAAAGAGGTCATCAATGTGTGCGACGGTCACCGCTTAGGGTGCGTGGACGATGTGGAGGTGGATACCTGCACCGCCCAGCTGGTGGCGATCGTGATTCGCGGACGACCAAAATGCTTTGGCTTGATGGGGCACGAAGAGGACATCACCATTTGCTGGCGCGAAATCGAGGTGATCGGGGAGGAAACCATTCTGGTGCGCCGCGAAAGCCCTTGCGGCCAGCCCGCGTGCCGCCGTGGGCGTCGATTGCTGGGCGGATTGTTCGGATAGCCCAGCCGCAGTTGTTGACACGCTAAGGCGGGAAGTGGACTAAATATGGCAGTGCTTTTGGATGGTCTGCCCGAAAGTTGCAGGAAAAATAATCAAAAATTTTGATTTGATTTTTATAGCCGGAAGTGGTATACTAAGAACATTAAAAAGGTTTGGGAGAGGGAAATCATTGGATAAGTTTGTTATTCAAGGGGGCTGCCGTCTCCGGGGCGATGTGGAGATCAGCGGCGCCAAAAACGCAGTAGTAGCGATTCTTCCGGCTGTGATACTTTCTGATGGCGTGTGCCATATTGATAATATACCGAATATTGCCGATGTTTCGACCGCGCTGGAAATCCTTTCGGGATTAGGGGCGGTGGTTCGTCGTGTCGATAAACACGCTGTCGAGATCGATCCCCGGAGCATATTCACCCATACCGTGCCGCACGATCTGGCACGGCATATGCGCGCATCGTATTATTTCATCGGCTCCTTGCTTGGCCGCTACGGCGAAGCGCGGGTGTCCATGCCGGGCGGCTGCAACTTCGGTGTGCGTCCGATCGACCAGCACCTCAAGGGCTTCAGCGCGCTGGGCGCGGTGGTGTCTCCGATGGAAAACGGTATGATCGAAGTGCAGACCGACCGCCTGGTCGGCAACTCGGTGTATCTCGACATGGTGTCGGTGGGCGCTACCATCAATATTATGCTGGCGGCGGTGCGCGCCAAAGGTACCACCATCATCGAAAACGCTGCCAAAGAACCGCATATCGTGGATCTCGCGAACTTCCTCAACTCGATGGGCGCGGATATCCGCGGCGCGGGCACCGATGTCATCAAGGTGCTGGGCGTGGATCATCTGGAGGGAACGTCGTATTCGATCATTCCCGACCAGATCGAAGCGGGCACGTATATGGCGGCGGCGGTCGCGACCCATGGCGATGTGACCATCCGCAACGTCATTCCGAAACACCTCGAATCCATCACCGCCAAGCTGCAGGAGATGGGCGCGTTGGTGGAAGAGGATGACGACGCGATCCGCGTGGCGATGGAAGGCCCCATCAAGCGCTGCAATGTAAAAACCATGCCGCATCCCGGTTTCCCGACCGATATGCAGCCCCAGATCGGGGTGTTGCTGTCGCTGGCGGACGGGGCGAGCATCCTGACCGAAAGCGTGTGGGAAAACCGCTTCCGCTATGTCAACGAGCTGCGCCGCATGGGCGCGCAGGTGCAGGTGGACGGCAAAGTCGCGGTGTTCCAGGGTGTGGATCATCTGGAAGGCGCGCCGGTCAAAGCGGTGGATTTGCGGGCAGGCGCGGCGGTGGTGATCGCGGCGCTGGCGGCGCACGGTCACACCGAAATCGAGGACATCCATCATATCGAACGCGGCTACGACAGCATTGTTGAAAAGCTGCGGGCGCTGGGCGCCGATATCCGCCGCATCACGGTGCCGGATACTTCGGTGGCGCAAGCGCTGTAACTCTCAACCGAACCGATCGAAAATTCTCCGTTTTACGCGGAGAATTTTTTGCTGTCATCAACGGAAAGGAACCACACTATGGCACGGTATTGTCCGCTGTTCAGCGGCAGCAGTGGTAACTGCACCTATATCGGCACAGCGAGCGGCGGGCTGCTGGTGGACGCCGGTGTCAGCGCCAAGCGGATCGAAACCGCCCTGCGCGAGCGGGAGATCGAACCCGACCGCATCCAGGCGGTGCTGGTCACCCACGAGCACAGCGATCACATCGCCGGGCTGCGGGTACTGCTCAAGCGCTACCACTGGCCGGTCATCACCTCTTTCGGCACCTATGATGCGCTGCTGCAAAACGGTACACTGACCGAACAGGATACCGTCACGGCGGTGCCGCCGGGCACCATCACCGTAGCGGATATGGAGGTGCGGGCGTTCCATACGCCGCACGATGCCGCCGAAAGCATGGGCTTTTGCGTACATACATCGGACGACCGGCGGGTGGCGATCGCCACCGATATGGGGGTCATGACCGACGAGGTGCGGGAGGCGGTGTGTGGCTGCGATTTGCTGCACATCGAGTCCAATCATGTGGTGCAAATGCTGGAAAACGGGCCGTATCCCTATCCGCTGAAACGCCGCATCTTGTCGGATCGCGGACATTTGTCCAACGATGCGTGCGCGGGCGAGCTGTTGTCCTTTGCCGAACAGGGAACCGCGCGGTTCGTGCTGGCGCACCTGAGCCGTGAAAACAACACGCCGGAGCTGGCGTATGTGACAGCGAACGCCGCCTTGTGCGGCGGCGGTTTGCGCGAAAACGCGGATTTTCGGTTGACCGTGGCAAGCCCGCGGGACGATAACGAAATGGTGGTGTTTTGATGCTGCGGGTCACACTGCTGTGCGTGGGAAAGTGCAAGGAGCGCTATTGGCGGGATGCCTGCGCCGAATATGAAAAGCGGCTGGGCGGTTTCTGCCGGTTCCAGCTGATCGAAGTGGACGAGGAGCGTGCGCCCGAGCAACCCTCGCCGGCGCAGATCGAAGCGATCGTGCAGGCGGAGGGCAAGCGGCTGCTGGATAAGCTGCCCGCCGGGGCGTATCCGGTGGTGTTGTGCATCGAGGGCAAACCGCTCGCGTCGCCGGAGCTGGCGGCGCGGATGCAGAAGCTGTCGGTGGAGGGGGTCAGCCATCTGGCATTCATCATCGGCGGCTCATGGGGGCTGTCGCCGGCGGTAAAGCAGACAGCGCGCTGGCATTTGTCCATGTCGCCCATGACCTTTCCGCACCAGCTGGCGCGGGTGATGCTGTTGGAGCAGATTTATCGCGGGTTTCAGATCGCCGGCGGCGGAAAATACCACAAATAGCACAAAACGACCGGCGGCAACGCCTACCTGACTTGTTTGAAATATAGAAAATACGGTTTTTTAGAAAAATCTCCGGCAGAGTGTTGCGGGAGATTTTTTGTTATGGTATAATAATTCGGCAAATCGCACACGGTGTCGTTCCCACGGTCGGTGCTGCCCACATGGGTGGTGGCTGTGGCGGGGCACGGACAAATGGTCCGGTCACGGACATTGTGGAGGAAAAACCAAGGAGGAAAAACCTATGGCAGTCGTATCCATGAAACAGCTGCTGGAGGCTGGTGTGCACTTCGGTCACCAGACCCGCCGCTGGAACCCCAAAATGGCGCCCTATATTTTCACGGAGCGCAATGGCATCTACATCATTGACCTGCAGAAAACCGTCCGCAAACTGGAGGACGCGTACGCTTTCGTGCGTGACCTGTCGGCGAACGGCCAGAGCGTGCTCTTCGTGGGCACCAAAAAGCAGGCGCAGGAATCCATCCGCGAGGAAGCGGAACGCGCCGGCGCCTACTATGTCAACGCCCGTTGGTTGGGCGGTATGCTGACCAACTTCCGCACCATCCAGGGTCGTATTGCCCGCTTGGCGCAGCTGAAGAAGATGGAAGAGGACGGCACCTTTGATCTGCTTCCCAAAAAGGAAGTTATCAAACTGAACCACGAAATCGAAAAACTGGAAAAATTCCTGGGCGGCATCAAGGACATGAAAAAACTGCCCGGCGCCCTGTTTATTGTTGACCCCCGCAAAGAGAAGATCGCGGTGGCGGAAGCCAAAAAGCTGGGTATCCCGATCGTGGCGATCGTGGACACCAACTGCGATCCGGACGATGTCGACTATGTGATTCCCGGCAACGACGACGCGATCCGTGCCGTGAAACTGCTGTCGGCGACCATGGCGAACGCCATCATCGAAGGCCGTCAGGGTCAGGATGGTGCCGAAGCCGCTGAGGAAGCGACCGAAGAGGAAGCTCCCGCCGAGGCGTAATCGTCCTTTATTCTCATTATATTATAGGAGGTAAACATCCATGGCATTTACAGCAAAAGATGTGCAGCAACTGCGCGAAAGAACCGGCGTTGGTATGATGGACTGCAAAAAAGCCCTGACCCAGACCGACGGCGATATGGAAAAAGCGATCGACATCCTGCGTGAAAAAGGTCTGGCGGCGGCGGCGAAAAAATCCGGCCGTATCGCGGCGGAAGGTCTGGTTTACGCGTTCGCGGATACCGCGAAAAAAGTGGGCGTCGTGATCGAAGTTAACTCCGAAACCGACTTTGTTGGTAAAAACGCGGACTTCCAGGCGTTTGTGAAAGCGCTGGCGGAGATCGTGGCGGATAAAGATCCGGCGGATGTGGCTGCTCTGCTGGAGCTGCCCTTTGAAGGCTCTCTGACCGTGGCGGATGCGCTGCGCGATAAGATTCTGGTTATTGGTGAAAACCTGACCATTCGCCGTTTCGTTCGTTACAGCGGCGATTGCGTGGCGTATGTCCACGGCGGCGGTCGTATCGGCGTGCTGGTGAAGTTTGAAGCGGACGATGCCGCGGCGGCTTCCGATGTGCTGCAGGAGTGCGGTAAAGACGTTGCGATGCAGATTGCGGCGCTGAATCCGCTGTATCTGGACAAATCGACCGTTCCGGCCGAAGCGATCGACCATGAGAAAGAAGTGCTGATCGCCCAGATTCAGAACGATCCCAAAAACGCCAAGAAACCCCAGAACATCATCGAGAAGATGGTGGAAGGCCGTATTGGCAAGTTCTACGAGCAGAACTGCCTGATGCAGCAGGCGTTCGTCAAAAACGGCGACGTGACTGTGGAGCAGTATGTGGCTGATGAGGCGAAGAAGGTCGGCGCGATGAAGGTTGTGGACTATGTCCGCTTTGAAAAAGGCGAGGGTCTGCAAAAACGCGAGGACGACTTCGCGGCTGAAGTCGCCGGCATGGTGAAATAAGATTTGTTTTCCAAAAAGACCGAAACCGTCTGTCGATGGTTTCGGTCTTTTTCTGTGCCCGGATCGGCTTGACTTTGCCGTTGGCATCCGGTATGATAAACGCAAAGATCGGAGGGATGATCCATGCCCACAGGAGCAATTGCATCCTATCGGGTGGACGGACAAACCGTGTCCGTCACCTTTGAAGCACAGGTGATACAGCTGCAAATTCTCACGCCCACCATCGTGCGGGTGTTTGTCAAACAGGATGATATCCAGCGCACCTCCAAGGCGATTGAGGGGGACAAAACGCAGCCTGTGCCGTTTTCGGTCACGCGGGAAGAGGACGCACTGTGTCTGAAAACCGCTGCTGTGCAGATGCGTGTGTCGGACGGCGGCTATGTGGATTTTTACGATGCCGCCGGGCAGCTTGTCTGCGCGGATTATCGCGGCGAGCGCACACCGGTGCCTCGCGCCAGCGAGGAAACCCTCCGCCTGATGCAAAAAGAGGGACACGGCGTGGAGCAGGATCGCCAGCTGGCGTTTCGTGTTGCCAAATCCATGCAGGGATCCGAGCATTTTTACGGCTTGGGCGACAAAACCGGCTTTTTGGACAAACGTCACTACGATTACGAGATGTGGAACACCGATAACCCCGCGCCGCATGTCGACTCGTTCAAAGCGCTGTATAAATCCATTCCGTTTTTCATCGCGCTGACCGACACGCATGTGTACGGCCTGTTTCTGGATAACACCTATCGCTCCGTTTTCGATATGGGCAAGGAGTCAGATGATTATTTCTGGTTCGGCAGCGTGGGCGGTGATCTCGATTATTATTATATCGCCGGTGACACCCTGCCACAGGTGGTGAGCGGGTATACCTATCTGACCGGCACCTGCCCGCTGCCGCAAAAGTGGACGCTGGGCTATCACCAATCCCGCTGGGGTTATGTGTATCAGGAGGATGTCGAATCGGTGGCACACGAGCTGCGCCGGCAGGATATTCCCTGTGACGCGATCCATCTGGATATCGACTATATGGAGCACTATAAGGTGTTCACATGGAACTGGGAACGCTATCACGGTGACCCCGCCGCGTGTTTGCAAAGGCTGGCGGACGATGGCTTTAAGATCGTGACCATTGTGGACCCCGGTGTCAAGGTAGAGTCCGGCTATCCGGTATATGAGCAAGGCGTGGCGCAGGACTGCTTTGCCACCACGCCGGAGGGCGAGCCGTATGTCAATCGCGTGTGGCCGGGGGATGCGGTGTTTCCCGATTTCGGTTCACCCCGCGTGCGCACATGGTGGGGGAAACAGCACGCTTTTTTGCTGAACAAGGGTGTGCGCGGCATCTGGAACGATATGAACGAACCGGCGAGCTTCAACGGTCCGCTGCCGGATGATGTGATATTCACCGACGAGCAGCGCTCCACCAACCATGCGGAAATGCATAATGTGTACGGGCATTTGATGACCAAAGCCACCTACGAGGGATTGAAAGCGCTGGACGGCCGCCGCCCGTTTGTCATCACCCGCGCCTGTTTTGCCGGTTCGCAAAAATACGCTACCGCGTGGACAGGCGACAACACCAGCCTGTGGGCGCATTTGCAGATGCTGATTCCGCAGCTGTGCAATTTGGGGCTGTCAGGTATGCCGTTCGTCGGTACCGACATCGGCGGTTTTGGCGCCGATACCACTCCCGAGCTGATGGCACGGTGGGTGCAGGCCGCCTGTTTTTCGCCGCTGATGCGCAACCATTCTAGCGCCAACACCCGCATGCAGGAACCGTGGCGGTTTGGCGAAGAGGTGCTGGATATTTACCGCCGGTATGTCAAGCTGCGCTACCGGCTGATCCCGTATCTGTACGATCTGTTCTTTGAGGAAGAGCGAACAGGCGCTCCGTTGATGCGTCCGCTTGTCTATCATTTTGAGCAGGATCCGACCGCTCGCACCTGCAATGATGAATTTATGCTGGGCCCCAGTCTGCTGGTGGCGCCGGTGGTACAGCAGGGCGCGGATAAGCGAATGGTGTATTTGCCGCAAGGCGAGTGGTATGATTACTGGACAAAAGAGAAGCTGACCGGTCCGCGCTGGCTGATTCGCGAAGCGCCGCTGGATACCTGTCCGTTGTATGTGCGCGCCGGCAGCGTGCTGCCGATGATGGAGGAGCAATCCTATGTCGGCGAAAAAACCGGCACGCTGTTGCTGGGTGTGTACCCCGGGCAGGGCAGCGCCGACCATTATTACGACAACGGCGAGGATTTCGCTTATCGCGACGGCGCGTATCATCACTATCGGTTCACCGTGAACGAGGCAGGGGAGGTCTCCGCCCGACTGCTGCACGCGGGCTACCAGCCGTACGATTCCATTCGGCTGGTCGGTTCCGGACAGGAGATCGTGCTGTAACCGCCCACGAACACATATAAATATAGCAAACGGCAGGCTCAACCCACTGTTGAGCCTGCCGTTTTTACAATGGAGAGCCCCCACACGCGGCGTTTGTAAAAAAATTATTAAGAATCGGAAAAACTGCTTTTTTCCTCTTGATTTTTCCAGATTTTAGGGTACAATAGTGTACAGGTTAGCACTCAGGGAGTTTGAGTGCTAAAATTAACATCTCGTATGGGAGGAATTGTTTATGACTATCAAACCTCTTGCTGACCGTGTGGTCATCAAAATGACCGAAGCGGAAGAAACCACCAAAAGCGGTATCATTCTGGCCGGTTCTGCGAAAGAAAAACCCCAGGTCGCCGAAGTTGTGGCAGTGGGCCCCGGCGGTAATGTGGACGGCAAAGACATCACCATGTATTTGAAAGTGGGCGACAAAGTGATCGCCAGCAAATATTCCGGCACCGAAGTCAAACTGGACGGCGAAGAGTATACCATCGTGCGTCAGGGCGATATTCTGGCGATCGTGGAATAATTCATTTGCGTATACCAACACTTAATTTAGGAGGAATGACGTATGTCTAAAGAAATTCTCTATGGCGAAGAAGCCCGCAAGGCGCTGCAGCGCGGCGTTGACCAGCTGGCCAATACCGTTAAAATCACCCTCGGCCCGAAAGGCCGCAACGTGGTTCTGGACAAAAAATTCGGTTCGCCCCTCATCACCAACGATGGTGTGACCATCGCGAAAGAGATCGAGCTGGATGACGCGTTCGAGAACATGGGCGCACAGCTGGTGAAAGAAGTATCCACCAAAACCAATGATGTGGCGGGCGATGGTACCACCACCGCGACCCTGCTGGCGCAGGCGCTGATCCGCGAGGGCATGAAGAATGTCGCCGCGGGTGCCAACCCGATGGGCGTGAAACGCGGTATGCAGCAGGCGGTGGACACCGTTGTGAAAGCGGTGGAAGCCAACTCCAAACAGGTCAGCGGCACCGAAGATATCGCCAGTGCGGCGACCATTTCGGCGGGCGATGCCCAGATCGGTAAACTGATCGCCGAGGCGATGGAAAAAGTGTCTGCCGACGGCGTTATCACGGTGGAAGAATCCAAAACCGCCGAAACCTATTCCGAAGTTGTGGAAGGTATGCAGTTCGACCGCGGCTATATCACCCCCTACATGGTCACCGATACCGACAAGATGGAAGCGGTCATCGACGATGCTTACATTCTGATCACCGATAAGAAGATCTCCAATGTGCAGGACATTCTGCCGCTGCTGGAGCAGATTCTGCAGGCTGGCAAAAAGCTGGTCATCATCGCCGAGGATGTTGAGGGCGAGGCGCTGTCTACCCTGATCGTCAACAAACTGCGCGGCACCTTCACCTGCGTCGCGGTCAAAGCCCCGGGCTTTGGCGATCGCCGCAAAGAGATGCTGCAGGATATCGCTATCCTGACCGGCGGTCAGGTGATCTCGGACGAACTGGGTCTGGATCTGAAAGAAACCACCATTGACCAGCTGGGTCGTGCCCGCCAGGTCAAGGTGCAGAAAGAAACCACCATCATCGTGGATGGCGCCGGCAGCTCGGACGAGATCAACGCCCGCGAGGGTCAGATCCGTGCGCAGATCGAAACCACCACTTCGGATTTCGATCGCGAGAAGCTGCAAGAGCGTCTGGCAAAACTGGCCGGCGGCGTGGCTGTTATCAAAGTCGGTGCGGCGACCGAAGTCGAAATGAAAGAAAAGAAACTGCGCATCGAAGATGCTCTGGCTGCGACGAAAGCCGCGGTGGAAGAGGGTCTGGTGGCTGGCGGCGGTGTGGCGCTGATCAACGCGATGGCGTCTTTGAAACCTCTGCTGAAAACCACCACCGGCGACGAAAAGACCGGTGTGCAGATCGTGCTGAAAGCGATGGAAGAGCCGGTGCGCCAGATCGCGTTGAACGCGGGTCTGGAAGGCAGCGTCATCATCGACAAGATCAGCAACTCCCGCAAAGCCAACTTCGGCTTCAACTTCGCAACCGAAGAGTACGGCGATATGTTCGCGGCGGGCATTGTGGATCCCACCAAAGTGACCCGTTCGGCTCTGCAGAACGCGGCGTCTGTGGCGGCGATGGTGCTGACCACTGAATCGCTGGTGGCGGATAAGAAAGAACCGGCTGCGGCCGCTCCGGCTGCTCCGGCGGGCATGGACGGGATGTATTGATCTCCTCCTGACCCCACACGCAAGGCGTAACAAAGGCGCTCGGATATTTCCGAGCGCCTTTTCTCGTGCAAAATCGCCCCTCCGGTTATCCGCCGGAAGGGCGATTGGCTTATGCGTTAAGCGACGCGTAAGCGGTGTCTACCGTTTCAAATTGTGCATCAAAGAACGCCACCCGATCGTTCAGCCAATCCACCAGCAATCGCCCATCGTACAAATAGGTGGTGGGGATTTTCCAATAATCGTGGTCGGTGGCAGCTTCCGCATACAACGCGGTATAGTATTGTTCCGCGCGGGTCGCCATGCTGCTCAAAAAATCGCGGTTTTCCCAATACCGCTCCCGCAGCCTTTCAACAAAGCTGCGATCACGATACAGCCGCCGGTACCATTTGCCCTGCTTGCCGGCAACCCATTGGTCGGCGGGGCATTGCTTGCTGTGCCCGTGGTAGTTGCCCGAGCTGCTGTCGAAATCCCAAACCGGTCCCATATGGAACTTGTCGCCGCCGATATCCTTGTACATATAGGTGCTGGAAAAAGAGCCGGAATCCAAATTGCCCATAAACTCGTTGACCAGCCAGTAATCCACCAGATCGTCCACATCGAACAGCTCGCTGTAATGCTGCCCTTTGCTGCTTGTGAAGGTGTCCTTATTGTACACCGCGTCCTCAAAGTCCTGGATATATTCGGTGAGATAAGTGAACATCTCGTCGTTGGTGTTCAGATATTCCGGACTTTTCACCGTCAGCGGCACATCGTGTGCGGTCTTGAATTTGCTGATTTCGTCGTAATAACCGTTCAGCTCAACGATGAACCCGCCGGTGGTGTCGTAGCCGTTGGTGGCGGTGAAACCGGACAGATCGGTTTCGTCCTCGGCGACATCCTCCCAGTCGTAGATATCCACCCGCGTTTTGCCGACGCGGATCTGCTCACACAGATCGTACACCCCGACATCCTGCCCGTTCAGATACACCCGCACAAACACCGAGTGCATGGTGACCAGCCCCAGATGATCCGACAGATCCGCCGCCAGCCGGTTGCGCATCAGGGTGCGGTCGCGATAGTTGGCGATCAGCACCCAATGCTTGTTGGCACCCATGCCGAACAGATCCGCTTTTTTGTTCAGTTTGATTTTATACGGCTTTTTGGGGTATCCCCATGTGGAGTTGCCCCGCCCGCGAATTTGGATTGCGCCGTTATACAATTGGGCGCTGTCCACGCCGTCCGCGGTGATCGCCATTGCGCCGTTGACATAGGTTTCCTTGCTGTCGATCGCGGCCTGGTTTTCGGTGTCGATGCGTACGATCGGCAGCGGGTCCGCCACCGGGGTGTCAAAGTCGCCGGAGGTGGTTTGAAAATAGGTTTTGCCGTCGATGTCCGCGACCACCCACACCCGCACATGGGCGGTGTCCATAATGGTCAGAGCGTCCGGCGCATACAGGTTTTCGGTGGCGATCCAGTTGCCGTTCAGGCACCAGATGTAGGAGCGAATGGTGTCGCCCTCGGCCAGTCCGCTGATCGCCAGCGGCAGCGGACGCCCCGCCTGCACAACCGTGCTGGTGAAAGCAACCTCCATCGCGCGATCCGCCGGTATCTGCTCCGGCAACCCCTGCGCCACATAGGTGAGCGAGAACCAATCAAAGTTCAGCCCGTTGCGATCCTGTTCAAACTGGATCTGATGCTCGCCGGCGTCCAGATACAGGTATTCCTCCAGATAATTGGTGTAATAGCTGCTCCACTCTTTGGTGACGGCGGGGGAGGAGGTGGTCCACAAATGACCGTCCACCGAGATGGTAACCGATAGATCAACGATGACCGACATAGCATAGGCAACCTGATAATATCCGCTTTGCGCCACCGACACGGTGTAGTGGTACTGGTCTCCGGTCGAGGTGAAGCCGACCGCCGTCACACTGCCGTGCTTGACCAACCCGCAGGTGTCGGGATAGCTGCCGCTTTCGGCTTCGATCCGCTGGGTGTCCATCGGCATCTCCACCGTTTGGTACGGCTCTTCCGGTTCGGGATCGGGCTCCGGTTGTGCCGGGAACCGCTCAATCTGCCCGGCGATATACTGCAGCACAAGCAGCGCGTCGTCGATCGCGACCTGTCCGTCACCCGACACCTCCGCCAGCGCTTGCTGTTCGGCGGTAAGCGTGATCTGCTGTGTGACCGCGCGCAGCGTCAGCAGCGCGTCGTCAGCGCCGACGGTACCGTCCTGTGTGACATCACCCAGCGTATAGACCGGTTCGCCCTCGGTGGGCTCGGCGGCGACACTGGTCATAGAGATCAGCAGGCACAAACTGAGCAAACCGCTCAACCATCGTTTCATAGGAACCCCTCCCAACCGATTGTCTGCGTTTAATACAAAATAGTATACCCGACGAGAAATATTTTGTCAAATTTCTCTTTTGCGCCTTTCAAGGAACATCTTGAGCTTTGGCGCGCCGTTTGGTATAATATAGCGGTAGATTTCATACCGAAAAGGAGAACATTCTTATGCGATTGGATAAATATCTGAAAGTGTCTCGCCTGATCAAGCGGCGCACCGTCGCTAACGAGGCGTGCGACGCGGGTAAGGTGCTGGTCAACGGCAAACCGGCGCGCGCGTCTTACGATGTCAAGCTGGGCGACACCATCCACATCACCCTCGGTGCGCGCGAGGTGGAGGTCGAAGTGACCGCCATTCAGGAAACAGTCGGCAAAAACGACGCCTCGCTGCTGTACAAATTGAAGTAAGCTCATATTCTCCCTCGCCGGTGCATACAGTTAAACCGGTAACAGTAGAGGGGGAGATGACCTTGACAGAGGAGAAAAAGCTTGTGCCCATCCCGCACCAGCTGATGCTGGAGGATCGCCAGCGGCTGACCGTGTCCGGCGTATCGGATGTGGACAGCTTTGATGATACCGCCATTGTGGTGTATACCGACATGGGTGAGCTGACTATCAAAGGCGAGGGGCTGCACATCAGCCGGCTGAATGTGGAAACCGGCGATCTCAAGGTGGAGGGCAGTGTCCAAGCGCTTACCTATGCCGAACCGGCGGTGCGCGGCGGCTTTTTCGGCCGCCTGTTCAAATAGGCGGCATGGAGGGCTTTACAGGCGGCAGCCAGCTGTATGAGCTGTTTTTAAGTTGTGGCTGCGGCTTTTTGCTGGGGGCGTACTACGATGTGTTTCGCCTGCTGCGGGTGATGCTGCCCTGCCGCCGGTGGACGGTGTTTGTGCAGGATGTGGTGTTTTTCGTCACCGCCGCGGTCATCACCTTTTTGTTTGACCTGACCCTGACCGGCGGCTTGCTGCGGTTTTATCTGTTTGTCGGGCTGGCGGCGGGGTTTCTGGCGTACCGCTTCACACTGGGGCGGCTGGTCATGACCTGTGCAGCCACCGTGCTGCGGGCGATCGCCGCCTGTCTGCGATGGCTGTGGCGGGTGGTTTGCTGGCCGTTTGCGCTGTTGCGCCGTCTTTTGCAGCGTCCGCTTGGGTGGCTGCGGAAAAAAGCAGAGGAAATTGCAAAAAAAGTTGCTGTTTTTTTGAAAAAGGGGTTGAAACGGTGCGGGGGGATATTGTATAATCGGAACCGTAAAGGGTTAAACGGCGAAACAGCAGAAAGGACGGCGGACAGCGTTGAAAGTGATCAAAGGCTCCAAAAAGCGCGGCAGCATCGTGCTGCGGGTGGCCGTGGTGGCTTTTTCGGCGTATATGCTCGTCATGCTGGCGCAGCTGCGGCTGCAAATCGGCGAACGCCAAAAGCAGATCGACGATCTGCAGGACAGCATCCAGTACCAGCAGCAACAAAACGAAGATATGCAAAGCAAAAGCGATAACTATCAAGTGTATTTGGAACAGCACGCCCGCGAGCAGGGCATGGCTGTTCCCGGCGAAAGCATCTATAAAGAGGCTCAGGGAGCCAACTGACCAAAACAGGAGGATAACAGGACTTTATGCAGGTGGAAGTTGGAGCGGTTTTTGAAGGAAAAGTGACCGGGATCACCAAATTTGGCGCGTTTGTCGAAATGCCGGACGGCAAAAACGGCATGGTGCATATTTCCGAGGTAGCGTCTACCTATGTCAAGGAGATCAGCGACCATGTCAGCGTGGGACAAATGGTTAAGGTGAAGGTGCTCAGCATCAGCGAAGACGGCAAAGTCAGCCTGTCGATGAAACGGGCGCAGCCGCCCGCTCGTCGCGAGCCTCGTCCCCGCGCGGTGCAGGCGCATCGTCCCGGTGGGTTTGAATGGCAGACTTCCACCAACAGCGGCAGCTTTGAAGACATGATGTCCAAATTCAAGCAGACCAGCGACGAAAAGATCTCGGATCTGAAACGGTCGATGGACGGGAAACACGGCGGTTTTTCCCGCCGCGGCTCCAAATAAACACGGTGATACAAGGGGCGGAGCTTTTTGGCTCCGCCTTTTTTTGAGACTGTATCGGTGCTCCGGTGTGCCGGAGCGCCGTTTGGCGGAAAGGAAGAAAACGATGCGGATAGTAGATGTGCAACGGATTGAAGACGCGGTGCGCGATTTGTGTATCGAGGCGAACCGCCACCTGCCCGGTGATATTCAGCGGGCGGTGGAGCAAGCCGCCGGACGCGAAACGCTGCCGTTGGCGCAAAACATTATGCAGGATTTGAAACGCAATATCGATGCGGCGGAGCAAATGCAGCTGCCGGTGTGCCAGGATACCGGTATGGCGGTGGTGTTTATCACGCTGGGGCAGGAGGTACAGCTGACCGGCGGCCTGCTGCAGGACGCGGTCAACCGGGGCGTGTCCCGCGGTTACACCGAAGGGCTGCTGCGCTGCTCGGTGGTGGCGGATCCGCTGCGCCGGGTGAACACCAACGACAACACACCGGCGATTTTGCATCTGACGCTGGCGGCGGGTGACAAAGTGGAGATCATGGTCGCCCCCAAAGGCTTTGGCAGCGAAAATATGAGTCGCATCAAAATGTTCACTCCCGCCGCCGACCGGCAGGATATTTTGGGTTTCATCTGCGAAACGGCGCGCGTCGCGGGCAGCAACCCTTGTCCGCCGATGGTGCTGGGTGTGGGCATCGGCGGCGATTTTGAAATGTGCGCGCTGCTCGCCAAGCGGGCGCTGTGCCGCGGGCTGGATACGCCGCATCCCGATGAATTCTATGCGCAAATGGAGCGCGATGCGCTGGCAGCGGTCAACGCGCTGGGGGTTGGCCCGCAAGGCTTTGGCGGTGCCACCACCGCGCTGGGGGTGGCGATCGAAACCTATCCGACCCACATCGCCGGCTTGCCGGTGGCGGTCAATGTCGGCTGTCATGTGACCCGCCACGCCCGCGCCACGCTGTAACACGGAGGATGTCGATGGAAACATGGAATTATTGCGCGCCCTGCCTGTTCGGTATCGAAGGCATTTTGGGTGACGAATTAAAACGGATGGATGCCCGCGATGTGCGGGTGGAAAATGGTCGGGTGCTGTTTTCCGGTGGCCCCGATATGCTGGCACGGGCGAACATCGGCTCGCGCTATGCCGAGCGTATCCAGCTGCTGGTGGGGGCGTTTTCGGCGCGCAGCTTTGAGGAGCTGTTTGAAGGGGTGAAAGCGCTGCCGTGGGAGCGTTGGATCGGTCAGCGGGACGCGTTTCCGGTGAAAGGCTGGTCGCTGGATTCCAAGCTGCACAGCGTGCCGGATTGCCAGTCCATCATCAAAAAAGCGATCGTCGAGCGGCTGAAAAGCCATTATCATATCGGCTGGTTTGAAGAAACCGGCGCTACCTTTCAGGTGCAGTTCACTCTGCGCCGGGATGAAGCCACGCTGCTGATCGACACCAGCGGCGCGGGATTGCACAAGCGGGGCTATCGCCAAAACGCTGGCGGCGCTCCCATCAAGGAAACGCTGGCGGCGGCGATGGTGGATCTCACCCGCGCCCGCAACGCGGCGCATGTGTACGATCCCTGCTGCGGATCGGGCACGCTGCTGATCGAAGCGGCGCTGGCCGCCAAGCGCATCGCGCCCGGTATCCGGCGGCGGTTCACCTTTATGGATTGGGATTGCGTGCCGGACGAGGTGTGGCGCGCCGAGCGCACCCGCGCCATGGAGATGGAACAGCGCGATCGCGCGTTCTCCGCATGGGGCGGCGACATCGACCCGGAATGTGTTGCGCTGACGCGGGATAACGCCGCCAAAGCCAAGGTGGGCGATTGTCTGCAAGCGGCAGTGGCGGATCTCAAACAGTTCCGCCCGCAAGGCGGCAGCGGCGTGGTGCTGTGCAACCCGCCGTATGGCGAACGGTTGCTGGATGTGCGGCAGGCGGAGCAGTTGTATCGTGAAATGGGGCGGGTGTTCCGTCCGCAAGCGGGGTGGAGCTACGCCATCATCAGTCCGCACGAGCACTTTGAGCAGCTGTTCGGGCGCAAAGCCGATCGCCGTCGCAAGCTGTATAACGGTATGTTAAAATGCCAATTGTATATGTATTATAAATGACGGGAAAATTTGGCGTTTCTCTTTACAGAACGCCGGGAATATAGTAGAATAAGAAAAATGAACGACACAAAAACGGAATCGAAATATAACGGAACAGGAGTGAGGCATATGCAGCCGAAATACAAACGGATACTGTTGAAATTGAGCGGCGAAGCCATGGCGGGTGACCAGAAAACGGGGTTGGATTTTGACACCGTTTTGCGCATCTGCTCGTCGGTGAAAGAGTGTGCGGACGCGGGGGTGGAAATCGCCGTGGTCGTGGGCGGCGGCAACTTCTGGCGCGGTCGTTCGGGCGGCAAAATGGATCGCACCCGCGCCGACCATATGGGTATGCTGGCCACTACCATCAACGCGCTGGCGTTGGCGGACGCGCTGGAGCAGCTGGACTGCGATGTGCGGGTGCAGACCGCGATCGCGATGAACCAGATTGCCGAGCCGTACATTCGCAACAAAGCGACCCGCCATCTGGAAAAAGGCCGCGTGGTCATCTTCGGCTGCGGCACCGGCAACCCCTTCTTCTCCACCGATACGGCGGCGGCGCTGCGCGCGGCGGAGATCGAAGCCGACATCATCTTCAAGGCGAGCATGGTGGACGGCATTTATGACAAGGATCCCAAAACGCATCCCGATGCGGTTAAGTTCGACACCCTCACCTATATGGATGTGCTGAACAAGGACCTGAAGGTGATGGATTCCACCGCCGCCACCCTGTGTATGGACAACAACATTCCGATTCTGGTGTTTAACCTGAACGACCCGCAAAACATTGTGCGCGCGGTCAGCGGCGAAAACATCGGTACCATCGTTCACTAATTTGTTGCAGGAGGATTTTGCAGATGAATCAGGTGTTTCAAAAAGCAGAAGAGAAAATGAATAAAACGCTGGCGGCGCTGGAAAACGAGTACACCGCCATTCGCGCCGGCCGCGCCAATCCGGCGGTGCTGAACAAGCTGACAGTGGACTATTACGGCGCACCCACGCCGGTCAACCAGCTGGCGGGCATTTCGGTGCCGGAACCGCGCACCCTGATGATCCAGCCGTACGACAAATCGGCGCTGCGCGATATCGAAAAAGCCATTTTGTCGTCCGATCTGGGGCTGAACCCCCAAAACGACGGTTCCGCGCTGCGGCTGACCTTCCCGCCGCTGACCGAGGAACGCCGTAAAGAGCTGTGCCGCACCATTCAGAAATACGGCGAAGAAGCCAAGGTGTCGGTGCGCTCGGTGCGCCGCGACACGATCGACCGGCTGAAGGATATGAAAAAACAGAACGAGATCACCGAAGATGATCTGAAAAATGCCGAAAAAAAGGCGCAGGATCTGACCGACAAGTTCTGCAAGGAGATCGACACGATCGCCGCCAAAAAAGAAAAAGAGATCATGGAGATCTGACATTATACGGAACAAAAAGCCCTTGCTGTTTTTGGCGGGGGCTTTCCGGCTAACAGGACATATTGGCCGGGGAAAGGCAGGACTATATGCCCTTTTTTCGTAAAAAGCAGCAGCAGGAGATTCCGGTGCAGATCCCGGTGCACATCGGCATCATCATGGACGGCAACGGCCGCTGGGCCAAAAAGCGCGGATTGCCGCGCCAGGCGGGTCATGCGGCGGGCGCGCGGGTGTTTCGCACCATCACCAAGGAGTGCGAAAAGCGCGGGGTGCAGTATCTGACCGTCTACGCGTTTTCCACCGAAAACTGGAAGCGCCCGGCGGAGGAAGTGGACGCCATCATGAACCTGCTGCGCGATTACCTGAAAGAATCGCTCAAGGATTTTAAGAAAGAGAACATTCGCACCCGGTTTATCGGCGATTTCGCGCCGCTCGCGCCGGATATTCGCGCGCTGATGGCAGAAGCCGAAGAATCCACCAAACATAAAACCGGCATGACGCTGAACATCGCCATCAACTATGGCGGACGCCACGAGATCGTGCAGGCGGTGCAGCGCATCGCCCGGGAGGTGCAGCAAGGCACGCTGTCGCCCGACGATATTGACGAACAGCAGCTGGCGCACCATATGTATACCGATGGTCAGCCGGACCCGGACTTGATCTTGCGGCCGAGCGGGGAATACCGCTTGTCCAATTTTCTGATCTGGCAGTCGGCGTACGCCGAATATGTGTTTATGGATGATATTTTGTGGCCGGATTTTTCGGCAAAGGATCTGGATCGAGCCATTGCGGAGTTTTCCCGTCGAAACCGCCGGTTTGGAGGAGTGTAATCAATGAAATCCCGAATTATCACCGGTGTGGTGGGCATCTCGCTGATGCTGATTGTGCTGCTGGTGCTGCCGCCCATCACGCTGAATATCGTTATCGCCGCTTTGTGCGGCATCGCCATGTATGAGCTGCTGCACGCGGCGCAGATCAAACATCTCGGCGTGACGGTGCTGTCCATCCTGTTCGCGGTCAGCACGCCGTTTTTGCTGCTCGCCACCACGCCGCTGTTGGCGGTGGGTGTGCTGGTGATCTATACCGCGCTGCTCGGCTTTTGTCAGGTGTTCGGTCACGAATCGCTGAAGGTGGAGCAAACCGGCTTTGTGTATATGCTGTCCATCATTGCGCCGGCGGCGCTGTCCAGCATGGCGTATTTTCGCAAATTCAGCCCGGAGCACGGCCTGTTTTACATCTTTTTGGCGCTGATTATGGCGTGGATGTGCGACATCGGCGCGTATTTTGTGGGCGTGTTTTTCGGAAAGCATAAGCTGTGCCCCAAGATCAGCCCCAAAAAGACGGTGGAGGGCTTTGTGGGCGGCTTGGTGGTCGCGGTGCTGTCCAGCCTGCTTGCGGGCTTTGTGTACAGCCTGGTGTCCGCCCAACCGCTGACCGTGCATTACGGTCAGATCGCGCTGCTGTCGCTGGTGTGTGCGCTGCTGTCGGTGATCGGCGACCTGTTCGCTTCGGTCATCAAGCGCGGGTATGGGGTCAAGGATTTTGGACACATTATTCCCGGACACGGCGGCGTGATGGATCGGTTCGACAGCCTGCTGTTTGTTGCGCCCATGCTGCTGGTGCTGGTGCAATTCTGGCCGCTGGTGCAAACGGCGTAAGGAGGCACATATGGACACAAAACCGATCAAACGACTGACGCTGCTTGGCTCGACCGGCTCGATCGGTCGCCAATCGCTGGAAATTGCCGACCATCTGGGATATCCGGTGGCGGCGCTGGCAGCGGGCAGCGATGTCGACACATTGGAACAACAAATTCGCCGCTACCATCCGGTGGCGGCGGCCCTTTTCGATGAAAAAGCCGCTGCCGACCTGCGGGTGCGGGTGGCGGATACCAACACCACGGTGCTGTCGGGTATGGATGGCTTGTGCACCCTGGCGGCGATGGAACTGCTGCCACCGGTCGAGGGGCAAACCGATATGCTGCTCAACGCGGTGGTGGGCATGGTGGGGCTGCAGCCCACTCTCGCGGCGATCCGCGCCGGTCACGATGTGGCGCTGGCGAACAAAGAAACGCTGGTGGCGGGCGGCGAGCTGGTGATGGCGGAGGTCGCGCGCTGTGGGGTGCGGCTGCTGCCGGTGGATAGCGAACATTCCGCGATTTTCCAGTGTCTGCAAGGCAAGCCCGCCAACCGCGCGGTCAATCGACTGATCCTGACCGCGTCCGGCGGCCCCTTCTTCGGGCGCACCGCCGCCCAGCTGGAAACCGTGACGCTGGAACAGGCGCTGCACCACCCGAACTGGAGCATGGGTGCAAAAATTACCATCGACTCTGCTACCATGATGAACAAGGGGCTGGAGCTGATCGAAGCGCGCTGGCTGTTCGATATGCCTGCGTCCAAGATCGATGTGGTGATCCATCGCGAAAGTGTGGTACACTCGCTGGTGGAATACGACGATCACTCGGTGATGGCGCAGATGGGGCAGGCGGATATGCGCATTCCCATCCAATACGCGCTGACATGGCCGATGCGGTATTCATCGCCGGTGGCGCCGCTGGATCTGGCGAAATGCGGCACCCTCAGCTTTTTTGACCCGGATAACGAGGCGTTTCCCGCCATCAACCTTTGCTGCGCCGCGCTGGAAGCCGGCGGGGTAGCGACGGCGGCGGTCAACGGCGCCAACGAACAGGCGGTGGCGTTGTTCCGCGAGGGCAAAATCGGCTTTGCCGACATCAGCCGTCTGGTTGCGAAGGTGCTGGACGCGTCGTGGACACAACCGGTGACGCTGGATAACATTCTGGCAGCGGACAGCGAGAGCCGCCGCCGTATTTTAGAAGAAATTGGGTGACAATTTGGGCGTTTTGATTTTGCTGCTCAAGATTCTGATCGCCGTTTTGGTGTTCGGGGTCATCATTTTGGTGCATGAGCTGGGGCATTTTGCCGTGGCGCGGCTCATGGGGGTCAAGGTCAACGAATTCGCCATCGGCATGGGACCGGTGCTGGCGCGGTTCGGTAAAAAAGAAACTCAGTATTCGCTGCGCGCGTTCCCCATCGGCGGCTTTTGCCAGATGGAAGGGGAGGACGAGGATAGCGACAACCCCCGTGCCTTCGGCAACAAAAAGGTATGGCGGCGGATTTTGATCGTGGTTGCCGGTGCGGTGATGAACCTGATCCTCGGCTATATTCTGCTGGTGGCCGGCTACGGCATCTTCACCCAGCCGACCGCTGCCGGTCAGCCTGCACGGTATGCCAGCACCACCATTGCCGAGCTGCCGGAAAGCTCGCCCGCTTACCAATCGGGTTTGCGCGCGGGGGATACCTTTCTCAAAGCCAACGGCAAGCGGATCGTAACCGAATTTGACCTGTCCTCCATCATGCAAAGCGACGAGGACGGCAAGCTGGATCTCGTTGTGCGCCGCGACGGCAAAAAGGTGGAGCTGAAACAGGTGGCGTTTACCATCAAAGAGGACAAAGACACCGGCGCGCGCTATCTGGTGTATGATTTCAAGGTGTACGGTGTCAACAAAACGGTGGTGTCCACGCTGGCGCAGGCGGGCAAGATGGAATATTCCATCGGCGTGATGATCTGGCGCAGCCTCGGTGACATTGTGACCGGCAAATACGGGTTGAACGACCTGTCCGGTCCGGTCGGTGTGGTAGATGCGATCGGTGAAACCGCCATTCAGGTGGATAACAGCGGCAATATGAGCGCCAACATTGAGGGCTTGCTGCTGCTGGCAGCGATGATCACCGTGAATGTCGGCATCTTTAATCTGCTGCCGTTGCCGGCGCTGGATGGCGGGCGGCTGCTGTTTTTAGTGATCGAAGGCATCACCCGCCGCAAGGTGCCTGCCAAATACGAGGGCATTGTGCATCTGGTGGGGATGCTGCTGCTGTTTGCGTTGATGATCGTGGTGACATTCAGTGATATTTTCCGCATCTTCGGCGGGAAGTAAAAAGGAGATGGGTGATATGAACAGACGGACGTGCCGCACCGTAATGGTCGGCGGGGTTCCGATGGGCGGCGATGCGCCCATCACCGTACAATCCATGTTGAATATTCCGGCGCATGACCGCAAGGGCAATGTCGAACAGGCGAAGCGTCTGCGTGACGCGGGCTGCGAGATCTTGCGGGTGGCGGTTCCGGATGCAGAAGCGGTGCATACCGTCGCCGCGATCAAGGAGGCGGTGTCGCTGCCGCTGGTGGCGGATATCCATTTTGACTACCGCCTGGCGCTGGAAGCTGCGGCGGCGGGCGCGGATAAAATTCGCATCAACCCCGGCAACATCGGGGGCGAAGACCATGTCAAAGCGGTGGCGACTGCGTGCCGCACCCGCGGTCTGCCGATCCGCATCGGCGTCAACGCCGGATCGTTGGAAAAAGATATTCTGGCGAAATACGGTCATCCCACCGCGGAAGCGCTGCGGGACAGCGCGCTGTATCATGCATCGCTGCTGGAAAAATTTGATTTTAACGATATTGTCATCTCGCTGAAATCATCGGATGTGCCCACCATGGTGCGCGCCTATGAGCTGATGGCGCAGGCGTGTGATTACCCGCTGCATCTCGGCGTGACCGAGGCGGGTACCGAGCGGGTGGGGCTTATCAAGTCCTCCGCCGGCATCGGTGCGCTGCTGCTGCAAGGCGTTGG
Source organism: uncultured Oscillospiraceae bacterium (assembly GCA_900547105.1). GTDB lineage: Bacteria > Bacillota > Clostridia > Oscillospirales > Acutalibacteraceae > UMGS1474. The sequence continues at coordinate 32,922 of URFL01000007.1, forward strand.
CGACACCATTCGTGTGTCGCTGACCGCTGACCCGGTGCGGGAGGTACAGGCGGGGCGTGATCTGCTGCGCAGCCTTGGCTTGCGGCAGGGGGGCGCTTCGCTGGTGTCTTGCCCGACATGCGGACGCACCGCGATTGGTCTGATCCCGATGGCAGAGGAAGTGGAGCGCCGTTTGGCAACCGTGGATAAACCGATCACGGTGGCGGTGATGGGGTGCGTGGTCAACGGCCCCGGCGAAGCGCGCGAAGCGGACATCGGGCTGGCGGGTGGACGCGGCAAAGCGGTGTTGTTCCGCAAAGGGGAAGTGCTGCGCACCGTGGATGAAGCGGATGCCGTGGATGCATTGTTTGCCGAGATCGCGCGGCTGTAACCCGCGATACAAAGAAAAGGATTGACAGCATGAGCCAAGTGAATTTTGGACAAATTTTCGGATCGTACACCGATCTGCCGGAGGAGATCACCGGCGCGACGGTGAGCGATATACATATTGACAAACGCCTGGGGCGGTTGACGGCTCGGCTGACGCTGAGCCGTTTTGTGGATGCGGCGGCGCTGCGCGGGGCAGAAGAAACGGTATCCCACAGCCTGTCGGCGCAAATGCCGCTGTCGCAAGTGGAGTTTACCCCATGCTACCCGTCCGACAGCCTGTCGGCGGAATGCTTTGAAACGGTCGCGTTTTATCTGAGCCGCCGGCACCACGCCATCAACGGCACCCTGCGGGATGCGGCGGTGACGCTGGAAAACGATTGCTTTACCGTATCGCTGCAGCACGGCGGGCTGGATATTTTGCAAAGCACCCACGCGGATCAGCTGCTGCAGCAATTGATCAGCGAGCTGTTCGGTCGCCGGGTGACGGTGGTGTTTGCCGGCGTGACCGAGATCACCAGCGAGGACGAAAGCTATCGCCAGATGATGGAGGTTGCGGAACGCGAGGCGGCGGAGCGCGCTCGCGAGCTGGCAGCGACCCAAGCGGCAGCCGCCGCTGCGGCGGCACCGCCCGCACCGGAACCGGCGGAGGTGCGCGCCATCAAGCCGGACGATCCCACCGTGAAACCGGCGAACGGCTTGCCAATTTATCTGGATACCATGCAGCCGCTGATTGGCTCTGCCATCCGCGAGGTGCCGACTCCGATGAACAAGCTGGAGCCGGACGGCGGGCAGGTGACGGTTTGGGGCGAGATTTTCAAAATCGATTCCCGCACCAACCGCGACGGTACCAAAACCAACTATACCTTTTATCTGACCGATAAAACCAATTCGGTCGGGATGAAAATCTGGGCGGATCACAAACGCGACAAAGCAAAGATCGAAAAGCTGCAAGCGCTGCACAAAGGCGATTGCATCGTGGTCACTGCGATGTACGATTACGACGAATATGCCAAGGGCAATTTGCTCAGCCGCCCGAAAGCCATCTCGTTGGTGACCCCCTATGTCCGCACCGACAACGCGCCGGAAAAGCGGGTGGAGCTGCATCTGCACACCAAAATGTCCCAAATGGACGCGGTGTCCACCGCCGAAACGCTGGTGACCCGCGCGGCGTCCTTTGGTCACAAAGCGGTGGCGATCACCGACCACGGCGTGGTGCAAGCCTTCCCCGAAGCGATGAACACCGCCGCCAAGCTGGCGAAAAAGGGTAAGGACATCAAAATTCTGTACGGCGTGGAAGCCTACTTTGTCAACGACAGTGTGCCGGTGGTAGAGGGGACGGGCGGCGGCTCGCTGGATGACGAATTTATTGTATTTGACCTCGAAACCACCGGCCTCAGCGCCCGCAACGACCGCATCACCGAAATCGGCGCGGTGCGGCTGCGCGGCGGCGAGGTGCTGGAGGAATTTGACATCTTCGTCAACCCCGGTATGCATATTCCCGAAAAGATCACCCAACTGACCGGTATTGATGACAGTATGGTCGCGGACGCTCCGGCAGAGCGGGAAGCACTGAAGCAATTTTACGCATTTTGCGGCGACACCCGCTTGCTGGTGGCGCATAACGCGGGCTTCGACACCTCGTTTGTCCGGCAGGCAGCCGAGCGCAGCGGCATGGACTATCCTTTCACCGGCATCGACACGGTGCCGATCTGCCGCGCGTTGTACCCGAGCCTGAAGAACCACAAGCTGGACACGGTCGCGAAATATCTCAAGCTGGATCCGTTTAACCACCACCGCGCGTGCGACGATGCGCGGGTGCTGGCGGAGATTTTCCGCCATCTGATCGCGGATATGCAGCAGCAGCGCGGCATCACCGCGGTGGAGGAGATCAACACCATGCTGTCGGGGGTGGACACCAAGGCGGTGCGCCCCTATCACCAGATTTTGCTGGTCAAAAACATGGTGGGACTGAAAAATCTGTACAAGCTGATTACCTGGTCACACACCAAAAACTTCCACAAAAAGCCGCGCATCACCAAAACCAAGCTGCAAGAGTTGCGCGAAGGACTGATCGTGGGCAGCGCCTGCGAACAGGGCGAGCTGTTCAAAGCGATTGTGGACGGCAAGCCGTGGGGCGAGCTGTGCGATATCGCGCGGTTTTATGATTTTCTGGAAATTCAGCCGCTCGGTAACAACCGTTTTATGCTGCGCGAGGGCATCGCCCGCGATGAAGAGCAGCTGCGCGAATTTAACCGCACGGTGATCCGGCTGGGCGAAAAGCTGAACATTCCGGTTTGCGCCACCTGCGATGTGCACTTCTGCGATCCGGAGGACGAGATTTTCCGCCGGGTGCTGCAAGCGGGGCAGGGCTTTGCCGATGCGGACAACCAAGCGCCGCTGTATCTGCGCACCACCGAGGAAATGCTGGCGGAATTTGACTATCTGGGACCGGAAAAAGCCCGCGAGGTAGTCATCGAAAACCCGAATCGCATTGCGGACAGCATCGAGAAAATCCGCCCCATTCCGGAGGGCACCTTCCCGCCGCACATCGACGGCGCGGAGGAGCAGCTGCAGGAGATCACCTGGGGACGTGCCAAGGAGATTTACGGCGACCCGCTGCCTGAAATCGTGCGGGCGCGGCTGGATCGCGAGCTGTCCTCCATCATCAAGCACGGGTTCGCCGTCTTGTATATGATCGCGCAAAAGCTGGTGCATAACTCGGTGGAGCACGGCTATCTGGTCGGTTCGCGTGGATCGGTCGGTTCCTCGTTCGTCGCTACCATGGCGGGCATTTCCGAAGTGAACCCGCTGGCACCGCATTATATCTGCAAAAAATGCAAATATTCCGAATTTTTCACCCATGGCGAGGTCGGCTCCGGCTTTGATTTGCCGGAAAAGGTTTGCCCGGTCTGCGGCGAGCCGCTGGGACGCGACGGACATGAAATCCCGTTCGAAACCTTCCTTGGCTTCGATGGCGACAAAGCCCCCGATATCGACCTGAACTTTGCGGGCGAATATCAATCCCGTGCCCATAAATACACCGAATCGCTGTTCGGCAGCGACCATGTGTTTAAGGCCGGTACCATCTCCACGCTGGCGGAAAAAACCGCGTTCGGTTTTGTGAAAAAATATGCCGAAGAGCGGGGGCTGGTGCTGGATAACGCGGAGATCGAGCGTCTGTCGCAGGGCTGCGGCGGGGTCAAGCGCACCACCGGTCAGCATCCCGGCGGCATGGTGGTCGTGCCCAACGATTACGACGCGGAGGACTTCACTCCCATTCAGCATCCCGCGGACGACCCCAATTCGGATATTCTGACCACCCATTTCGACTTCCATTCCATCCACGATACCATTTTGAAGCTGGATAACCTGGGTCACGATATTCCCACCATCTACAAGTATCTGGAGGAATACACCGGCATCAGCGTGATGGATGTGTCCATGTCCGATCCGGAGGTGTACAAGCTGTTCACCTCGCCGGAACCGCTGGGCGTCACGCCGGAGCAGATCGATTGCCCCACCGGTACCCTCTCGATTCCCGAGATGGGCACTCCCTTTGTGCGGCAGATGATGTTGGACTGCCGCCCGAAAACCTTCGCCGATCTGCTGCAAATTTCCGGTTTGTCCCACGGCACCGCCGTGTGGCTCGGCAACGCGCAGGATCTGATCAAAGCCGGCACCTGCACCATTTCGGAAGTGATCGGTACCCGTGACAGCATCATGACCACTCTGATGCACAAAGGGCTGGAACCGAAAATGGCGTTTAAGATCATGGAGCGGGTGCGTAAAGGTATGGTCGCCAAAAAGAAGATCGACCCCAAAGAGTGGGACGAGATGATGGCGGCGATGCGTGAAAACAATGTGCCGCAATGGTACATTGACTCGTGTATGAAGATCGAGTATATGTTCCCCAAAGCGCACGCGGCGGCGTATATCATCGCGGCGTTGCGGGTGGCATGGTACAAGGTGCACCGTCCGGCGGAATATTACGCCGCCTACTTCACGGTGCGCAGCGAGGATTTCGATGCCGAACCGGTCACCCAAGGCAAACACGCGGTCAAAGCGCTGATGGATTCCATCCGCGCGCGCGGCAAGGAAGCCTCCAAAAAAGAACAGGATTGCGCCGATACCATGCATATTGTGTACGAAGCGATGCAGCGAGGTATTGAATTTTTGCCGGTGGATTTGTATAAATCCCATTCCTATAAGTTCCTGATGGAGGACGGCAAAATTCGTATGCCGTTCAGCTCGGTCAAGGGGTTGGGCGGTGCCGCCGCACAGGGCTTGATGGATGCGCGGAATGAGGGACCCTACATTTCCTGCGATGATCTGCAAGCCCGCAGCGGGGTGTCCAAAGCGATCATCGAATCGCTGGAACAGCTGGGCGCGACCAACGGATTGGCCAAAACCAGCCAGATGAGCCTGTTTTAAGGGGCTCGTGCGCCGGTGGTGCCCGAGCGCTCATAAGGATCCGGAGCCTGCTTTTGTGGGTTCCGGATACCCCTTTTTATAAAACAGTTGACAACAATCGTTCTGTATGATATCATAGTAGCACATTAGCGAACTAAAGCGAACACAACGGAGGACACCATGAGAAAGAACAGACGCATTACGCCGGAGGGCACCCGCGACCTGCTGTTTGAGGAATGTTTGGCGCGCCGCGAGGTGGAGGACCGGCTTTCCAACCTGTTTGTACAGCGCGGCTTTTCGGAGGTCATGACCCCCGGCATCGAATTTTACGATGTGGTGCCGGGCGATAACGAGGCGATCGCGCCGGAAAGTGTATATAAGCTGACCGATAACAAAGGGCGGCTGCTGGTGATTCGTCCCGATTCCACCATGCCGATCGCGCGGCTGACCGCCACCCGGCTGCAAAACGCGACGCTGCCGCTGCGGTTGTACTACGCGCAGGATGTGTTTCGGCTGAACCACGGGCTGGGCGGGCACAACGACCAGATTTTCCAAGCGGGGGTCGAGCTGATCGGCGTGGCCGGACAGCGCGCCGATTTGGAGATGATGGCGCTGGCGGCGCAGTCGCTGCGCGAGTGTGTGGACGACAACTTCCGGTTGGAGATCGGCCATGTCGGCTTTTTCCGCTCGCTGGTCGAGCAACTGGATGTGGATGACGAGGTGCGGGACGAGATCCGCTCGTTGGTGGAAACCAAAAACTACGCCGCGCTCAGCGACCGATTGGACACACTGCCCGCCGGGGATACGGTCGATGCGCTGCGGCGGCTGCCGCGTCTGTTTGGCGGTGCCGAGGTGCTGCGCGAAGCGCGTGGCTTCTGCCAAAGCGAGGAATCGCGCGGGGCGCTGGATTATCTCGACAGCCTGTATCGGGCGCTGGGCGCGTGCGGGTTGGCGGATAATGTGATGATCGACCTTGGTCTGGTGCATCCGCAGGAATACTACACCGGCGTGATCTTTCGCGGGTATGTGGAGGGCAGCGGCGATACGGTGGTATCCGGCGGTCGCTACGACACGCTGCTGCGGCAGTTTGGTCCCGATCTGCCCGCCACCGGCTTTGGTGTCAATGTGGATTCGCTGACCAAAGTGATGCTGGCGGGGGAGCAGATCGACCCGCCCACGCCGCCGGAGGTGCTGGTGGCGGCACAGCCCGGCTGCGAGGTGGAGGCGCTGCGGCAGGTGGATGCCTTTGTGGCGGACGGCGTGCTGTGCGAATTCAGTCTGTTTGATACATTGGAACAATCGCTGGCATATGCTGCCCAGCGCCGCATCGGCCGCGTGGTGAGCGTCGGAAAAAACGGCGACCGGCAGGAGTATGAGTTGTAAGGAGGACAGAGCATGAGACCGATACGCATGGCGCTGACCAAAGGGCGCCTCGAAAAAGATACGCTGGCTCTGTTCGACCGTATGGGGCTGGATACCTCGGTCGTGCGCGACAAAGGGCGGCGGCTGATTTTGCCGGTGGGCGACCGGTTGGAAGTGGTGCTGGCGAAAGCCGCCGATGTGCTGACGTATGTGGAGCACGGCGTGTGTGATCTCGGTGTGGTGGGCAAAGACACCATCGCCGAGGGCGGCGGCAGCTTTTATGAGGTGCTGGATCTGGGCTTTGGGCGGTGCCGGTTTGCGCTCGCCGCGCCCAAGGGCAGCGACTTCTTTGCCGGGTATACCGCCAAAACCGTCGCCTCCAAATATCCCAATGTGACCCGCGCCTATTTTGATAAAAAGAATATGGATGTGCGCATCATCAAAATCGAGGGCTCGGTGGAGCTTGCGCCGCTGCTGGGGTTGTCGGACGGCATTGTGGATATTGTCGAAACCGGCTCCACGCTGAAAGAAAACGGTCTGGCAGTGGTGGAGGATGTCATGCCGATTTCCGCCCGTCTGATTGTGAACATGGCGTGCATGAAGCTGCGCAAGCAGGAGATCGAAACGCTGATCGCGGACATGGAACAGCACCTGTCCTGATCGTATAACCACGCAAAGGGGATGCAACCGTATGATGACAATTGTAAAAGCCGACGGCAAACAGGAATACGAGCTGCTGCAGCAGCTGGAGCAGCGCAGCGGCGAGGTGGATCGCCGTGTGACTGCCGCCGTTACCGATATTTTGGAGCAGGTACGCACCCGCGGGGACGAAGCGGTACGCGAACTGACCGCCCGTTTTGACGGCGTGGACGCGCCGATTCGCTGCCTGACTCGGGAAGAGCTGGGGGAACTGGCGAAAGCCTGCTCGCCCAAGGTGTACGGTGCGCTGGAACGCGCCGCCGAGCAGATCGCAGACTTTCACCAGCGTCAGGTGCAGCAAAGCTGGCTGACCACCAAAGAGGACGGCACCATTCTGGGTCAGCGCATCCGCGGACTGGCGCGGGTCGGCATTTATGTGCCGGGCGGCACCGCGGCGTACCCCTCGTCGGTGCTGATGAACGCCATCCCTGCTAAAATCGCCGGGGTGGGTGAGATCGTAATGGTCACCCCGCCGCCCAAGGACGGCGGGTATAACGCCGATGTGCTGGCGGCGGCGTATATTGCCGGTGTGGATAAGGTGTTTCTGTGCGGCGGCGCACAAGCGGTCGCGGCGCTGGCCTACGGCACCGCCACCATCCCGAAAGTGGATAAAATCGTGGGCCCCGGCAACATCTATGTCGCCACCGCCAAACGGCTGCTGTTCGGGCGGGTGGATATTGATATGATCGCCGGTCCCAGCGAAATTCTGATCATCGCCGATGAAACCGCCGATCCGGCGTATCTGGCGGCGGATTTGATGTCGCAGGCGGAGCACGATGTGCTCGCGTCAGCGATTCTGCTTACCCCCAGCGAGCGTATCGCGCGCGAAACCATGGCGCAGCTGGAAAAACAGGTCACCTCGCTGTCGCGTGAAAAGATCATTCGCCAGTCGCTGGCAGATTACGGCGCGATGATCATCTGCCGCGATATGGACGAAGCGGTGGATTTCGCCAACCGGCTGGCACCCGAGCATCTGGAAGTGATGTGCGATCAGCCGATGGAATATGTCGGACGGCTGGACAACGCCGGCTCGGTGTTTTTGGGCAAATATTCGCCCGAACCGCTGGGGGACTACTACGCCGGTCCCAACCATGTGCTGCCCACCAGCGGCACCGCGCGATTCTTCTCGCCGCTGTCGGTGGATAGCTTTATCAAAAAATCCAGCTTTATTTCCTATAACCGTCCGGCGCTGACCAAAGCCAAGGACGATATTGTGGCGATTGCGCGCGCCGAGGGGCTGGACGCGCACGCCCACTCGATCGAAGTGAGGTTTGAATCATGAGCTACAACCTGTGTGACAAAGCGCGGCAGCTGGAACCGTACGATCCGGTGGAGGGCACCTATCGGGTGCGGCTGGACGCAAACGAATCCTTTTTGCTGCCCACCGTGTCGGATCGCGAGGCAATGGCGGACATTGTGCAGGGTGTGGCGTTTAACCGTTACCCCGACCCGCTGGCGCACGACCTGTGCGCCGCGTTTGGCAAGCTGTATGGGGTGGATCCCGCGCTGGTAACGGCGGGCAACGGGTCAGACGAGTTGATTTCGGTCATCTTTTCCACCTTTTTGCAAAAAGGGGATACCGTGCTGACCGTTGCGCCGGATTTTTCCATGTACCGGTTTTATACCTCCATCACCGAAAATCCCTGCCTTACCCTGCAAAAGGATGCGGATATGCGCATCGATGTGGACGAGGTGATCGCCACCATCCGCGAAAAGGGAGTGCGGCTGTTTATCTTTTCCAATCCCTGCAACCCCACCTCGGTGGGGCTGGATCGCGACAGCGTGCGCCGTATTATTCGTGAAACCGACGCGCTGATCGTGCTGGATGAAGCGTATATGGATTTTTGGGATCAGTCGCTGCTGGACGAGGTCGCCGCTTACGACAACCTCATCATTTTGCGCACCTGCTCCAAAATGTTGGGTATGGCGGCGCTGCGCTGCGGCTTTGCGGTGGCGAACGCCACTCTGACCGGTATCCTGCGCGCGGCGAAATCGCCGTACAACGTCAACTCCGTTACCCAATCGCTGGCGGCGCTGGTGCTGTCCAATCCCGCGTATATGGCGGAGTACAAGCCGCTGCTGCTGGCATCCCGCACCATGCTGTGGGAGGGCTTTGCCGCGCTGGAGCAGGAGGGGCTGGTCGAGCGGGTGTATCCCACCTGCACCAACTTCGTGTTTGTCAAAACCGACCGCGCGATGGCGATACAGGAATTTTTGAAGGATCGCGGCATCATTATTCGTCGCTTTGGGGAACACTATCTGCGCATCACCGCCGGCACCCAAGCCGAAAACCGCGAGGTGCTGGATGTGATCGCGTTTATGCTGCGTAAGGAAAAGGAGGATCGCCATGCGTGAGGGAAGCTTCAGCCGCCAGACCCGCGAAACATCCATTGATGTGTCCATCTGTCTGGACGGCGGCAATGTCGAGGTGTCCACCGGTATCGGCTTTTTTGACCATATGCTGGAGGCATTTGCGGTGCACGGCGGCTTTGGGCTGACGGTGCGCGCGATGGGCGACTGGCAGGTGGACGGTCACCACACAGTGGAGGATACCGGCATCGTGCTGGGCAAAGCGCTGGCACAGGCGCTGGGCGACAAAAGCGGCATTGCCCGTTTTGGCAGCTTTTTTGTGCCAATGGATGAATCGCTGGCATTTGCCGCGGTGGATGTGAGCGGTCGCCCGTTTTTGGTGTTGGATGCGCAATTCCGCGAGGAGCGGGTGGGCGAGTTCGATACCTGCCTGACACAGGAATTTTTCCGCGCGCTGGCTTTCCAGGCGGGCATCACTCTGCATATGAAGGTGGAATACGGCTGCAACGCGCACCATATGATCGAAGCGCTGTTCAAAGCGGCGGCGCACGCGCTGCGGCTGGCGGTCACCCCGACCGAAGGGTGCCTGTCCACCAAAGGCTCGTTGGATTAAGGGGGCGCACGATGGTCATTCTTCCCGCAATTGATATCAAAGACCGGCAGTGTGTGCGGCTGGTCAAAGGCGATTTTGACACGGTGCACCGTGTGGCGGAGGACCCGCTGGCGACCGCCCGCTCGTTTGAACAGGCGGGTGCGCAGTGGATCCATATGGTGGATTTGGACGGTGCCAAAACCGGCAGCCGCCAAAATCAGGATATTTTTGAAACGGTCGCCCGCGAAACCGGACTCAAGGTTGAGGTGGGCGGCGGTATCCGCGATATGGACACGCTGGAAGCGTATTTTCAAAAAGGCATTGCCCGCTGCATTCTCGGCTCTGCGGCGCTGAAAAACCCGGAGCTGGTGCGCCGGGCGGTGGCGGAATACGGTCATCGCATCGCGGTCGGCATCGACGCGCTGAACGGCATGGTCGCCACCGAAGGTTGGCTGGATGTGTCGCAGGTATCCTATCTCGATTTGGCGCGCCAAATGGAGAAGATGGGTGTACAGGTGCTGATCTTCACCGACATTTCCAAAGACGGCACTCTGCAAGGCCCCAACCTCGATCAACTGGCGGCGCTGCAGCAAGCGGTGTCCTGCCATGTGGTCGCGTCGGGCGGTATGCGGGATATGGGCGATGTGCTCCGCTGCTGCGAACAGGGACTCTACGGCGCCATCTGCGGCAAATCGCTGTACAGCGGCACGCTGGATTTGGCGGACGCGGTGGCGCAGGCGGAAACGCCGATCGATCGCCTGCCGCTGGACGATTATTTTGAAAAATCCGCGCTGATTCCCGCCGTGGTGCAGGAAAACGCCACCGGCGAGGTGCTGATGCTCGCGTATATGAACCGCGTGTCGCTGCAAAAAACGCTGGAAACCGGCACCACCTGGTTTTGGAGCCGGTCGCGGCAGGAATATTGGAACAAAGGCGCGACCAGCGGCAACATACAGCGGGTGGTTTCGGTGGCGGGCGATTGCGATTGCGATACGCTGCTGGTGAAAGTGGACCCCGCGGGACCCGCTTGCCACACCGGCGCCCATTCCTGCTTTTTCAATAAGCTGAAATAAAAAGGACGGTATTTGTATGGACAACTGTATTCAGGAAGTGTACGCGACCATTTTGGATCGCCGCGACCATCCGGTGGAAAAATCTTATACCCACTACCTGTTTGAACAGGGGATCGACAAGATTTTGAAAAAGGTGGGGGAGGAATCCGCCGAAACCATTATCGCCGCCAAAAACGGCAACAACGAAGAAACCATCGGCGAGATTGCTGACCTCACCTATCACCTGCTGGTGATGATGGCGCAGCAGGGCATCACGCCGGACGACATCAAAGCGCTGCTGGAACAGCGCCACGGCAAATCCGGTAATCTCAAACAATTCAAAACGGTGGATAAAAACACCTAAAAAAAGAGGAACGGACTTTCCGTTCCTCTTTTTTTATACATCAGAAAATCATTCTGAACGCAGCGAAGAATCCTGTTGTTCTTCGGTGCCCTTGCGCGCGTGGCGCGCCTTTTTGCGTTCGCGGCGGGCGATCCACCACTCGTGGATCGGTTCGAACACGCCGCTGCGCAGCACCACATTGATCTCTGCGCCCACCAGCATCATATACATACAAATGTATAGCCACAGCATCAACAGCACCACCGCCGTCAAGCTGCCGTAAACATACGAATTCTGCCCGAAATGCTCAATGTAGTAGGAGTAGAGATAGGAAAATCCGATCCACCCCAGCGCGCTGAGCATCGCGCCGGGCAACTCGGTTAAAAACTGCTGCTTGCGAATGCGCCGGTTGGGGATGAACAGATACAACAGCAAAAAGAACAGCGCCATGATCGTGAAGCTGACAAAGGTGCGCACGCTGATGATCACGATTGCGAGATCGGTGATGGAGGGGATCTGCGCCACGATCCAACGGTACAGACTGTTGCCGAATACCAGCAGCGCCAGCGTGATGATCAGCAGCACCGCGAATGCCAGCGTATACAGGCTGGCGAGCAGCTTCAGCACGATCCACGGGCGCTTTTCTTCGATCCCGTTGATGGCGTTCAACCCCTGCATCAGCGCATAAAATCCCTTGGAGGACGCCCACAACGCCGTCAGCGAGGTGATGGCGATCAGTGTGGCGTTGCCCATCGACCGCCCCATCACATCCTGCATGGTGGTTTCGATAAAGCTGAGGATCGAAGTGGGGAACACACGGGACAAATATTGCAGCATGTCCGTTTGTGAAAACGGCAAAAACTGCAAAATCGTGATCAGCAGCATCGCGAAGGGGAAACAGGAGATCACGATGAAAAACGCCGCCTGCGCTGCATAAGCCGACACCGCGTCGTGTCCCAGCCGCGAAATAAATTGTCGCACAATGCCAATGGTTCGTCGCAGCATCGCTTTTCCCTCCTGTCCTCCTTATTCTCTCGCAATCACCGCTCAAACCGCGGCGAATTCTGTCGAGCACGGCACTTTTTCTAAATTGTAGCGTAGCCCCCCGAAAAAGTCAAGAAATCCGCGCCAAACGGCTAAAAATGACTAGTTTTTTTCGCGTTTGCCCCTGTTTTTTTGAGAACAAGTATGCTACAATATCCCCGATGCTGAAAAGCACAAGAGCAAAACGGCGATTTCAGGAGGAAGAAGATTATGAACGAACGCAACAAAACAGCGGTACTCTCCCGCCCGAAGAGCGCGTACGAGGACAAGATCCGTGCGCTGCTGGACGAGATGACGCTGGAAGAAAAAATTTCCCAGATCTGCGAAAGCTGGGGCATTGCCGGCGCCGAGCGGGTGGGCGTGCCGCCGCTGTACAAGGGCGAGTGTGTCCACGGCTATTCCTATGGTACCGGCTGCACTATTTTCCCGCAGGCGATCGCCATGGCGGCGACGTGGAACACCGACACGGTGCGGGAAGTCGGCCGCGTGACCGGCGTAGAAAGCAAGGCCGCCAACGCGTATCAGGCGTGGTCGCCGGTGCTGGATGTGGCGCGCGATCCCCGCTGGGGTCGTGTGGAGGAGTCGTTTGGTGAGGATACCTATCTCGTCACCCAAATCGGTCTGTCTTGGATCGACGGCTACCAGAGCCTCGGTCTGACCGCGACCCCAAAACATTTTGCTGCCCACGGTGCACCGCTGGGTGGGCGTGACAGCAACATTGTCGGCTATTCCGATCGCACCCTGCGCGAAGTGCATTTCCCGCCGTTCCGCGCGGCGGTCAAACAGGCGGGCGTCAAATCGTTGATGAGCGCCTATCATGTGATCGACGGCGTGCCTTGTTCCGCCTCTCATGCGCTGCTGCAAAAGCTGCTGCGCGAAGAATGGGGCTTTAACGGCTACATCGTGACCGATGTCGGCGCACCGCAGCATTTGTATAGCAAACATACCATGGCTGCCAACGATGCCGAAGCCTCCGCCATTATGGCGAAAGCCGGCGTGGATCTGTGCGCGGCGGGTCAGGTATACAAAGCGGGCATCCAGCCTGCGCTGGAGCAGGGGCTCATCGACATGGACGATGTGGATACCATGGTGGGCAACATCCTGCGGGTCAAATTTGAACTGGGCGTGTTCGACCGCGACGAAAACCCGCCGCTGAGCTGGGCGGATGTGGACGAATGGGATATCCCTGCGCATCGCCGCATGGCGCTGCAAGCGGCGCGCGAATCGATGGTGCTGCTGAAAAACGACGAGCAGATTCTGCCGCTGTCCAAAACGCCGGGTAAGGTCGCGCTGATCGGACCCGCGATCAAACAGCAGGAATTCGGCGACTATACCTGCACGCCGGAGGAGGATCAGGCGGTCACCATCTACGACGGCGTGGTCGAAAAAATCGGCAAAGACGCGGTGCTGTATGCGCGCGGCTGCGAGTTTATGGACGACAACACCGATGGCATCGCTGAAGCGGTGCAGGTGGCACAGCAGGCGGATGTTGTGATCGTGGCGCTGGGCGACTGCGATCGCTCCACCGGCGAAAACAACGACCGCGCGGATCTGCACTTCACCGGCGCGCAGGAGCCGTTGCTCAAAGCGGTGTGTGAAACCGGCAAGCAGGTCATTCTGGTGGCAGCGACCGGCAAACCTGTGATTTTGGAATACGCGGCGGAGCATGCCAAAGCAATCTTGGAATCCTGGTTTTCCGGTGAAGAGGGCGGCCATGCGGTGGCGGACATTCTGTTTGGCGATGTTTGCCCGACCGGCAAGCTGCCGATCACCTTCCCGCGCAGCATGGAACAGCTGCCGTTGTATTACAACTATCATATGTCCGGCCGCAAATACGATTATCTGGATCAAACCTCGGTGCCGCGCTATCGCTTCGGCTACGGTTTGTCCTATTCCACCTTTGCGTACAGCGATCTGCGCGCGGCGCAGGAGGGCGCGAATGTCAAGGTTACCGCGACGGTGCGCAACACCGGCAAAGTGGAAACCGATGAGGTTGCGCAGCTGTATATCACCGATATGCTGACCAGCGTGTCCACGCCGGTGACCCAGCTGAAAGGCTTTGCCCGCGTGCATCTGGCACCCGGCGAGGCGAAAGAGGTCAGCTTCACCCTGACGCCGTATGACCTGTCGCTGCTGGATGCCGATATGGTGCGTCGGGTGGAAAAAGGCGTGTTCCGCGCGTATGTGGGCGGCGTGTCGCCCGCCTGCAACGAGGGCAACGAATACCGCAAAGAGCGGCTTGCGTATGACGATGAAACCCAGGGCGTGATGGGCGAATTCACCTACGCGGACGATTTGGCGGCAGAGTTTGTGCTGTCGCTGGCGGAGCAGGACGGCGCGTATGTGCTGACCGTCCGCAACGATGGCGACTTGACCGATGTGATGAGTGCCGACTGCTACCTCGACGGCAAACGGTACGCCAATCGCCGTGCCGAGCTGGATCCCGGCGAGGAGATTCGTATCGCGTTCTATCCGGAGAAACCGGCGACCAGCGTGGCGGTGGTGTGCAACGGTCAGATCGTGACCCTGTAAGGAGTGTGATTCCATGAATAGTGAACATTTAGAGATCACACTGCAACAGCCGCATGTGCATCTGACCAAACGGATGGTGTGGAAGCTGTTTGGCGAAACGGCGAAGCTGTCCGCCGCCGCGCCGACCGATATGCCGGGCAAATTTATCGCCAGCCAGCGCGTGACCGTGACCGGACCGAGTGGGGCAAGTGTTGAGCTGCCCATCACCGGCCCGTCCTCGCCGCGCAATCAGGTGGAACTGTCGCCCGCGCTGGCGCAGCAGCTGGGCGTGGATGCCAAGGTGGAACCGTCCGGTTCCGGAACGGCGGGCGGCGTGACCTTGGTGGGGCCGGAAGGCACCGCCGAGCTGGAAGCCGGAGTGCTGATTCCGCAGCCGCATATCCATATGCCGCCGGAGGATGCTTCGACCCTGTCGCTGCTGGAGGGGCAGATTATCACCCTCGCCACGGCGGATGGGCGGCAGCTGGACAATGTGGTGGTGCGGGTATCCCATCTGTGCGCCAACCGCATCCATCTGCTGGCGGGAGAGGATTGCCCTTTCCGCGCCGATGATACCTTTCATATTGTGTAAAGCATATTTAGAGTGCCGCTGTCCAACCGGGCAGCGGCACTTGATGCGTTTTGGGCGATATGATACATTGGCGCGCGAATGGTTGTGCAATGCCACAAATTTGCGCAAGGTGTGTTCTTTGGACGCATTTTGTGGTATAATGTAAGCGGCTCGAAACTGAAAAACTGGTAGGAGGAAGAACATATGAAAAAATTGGAATTGGTGCTGAACATTTTGAGCGCTATTTTGTGTACCGCCACGATCATTCTTTTGGTGAAAAATCGAATCGAATCGAGAGAGTAAACATCGGGCAGAGCGAAAGAGATATGTGCGACAGTTGCAAAGGCGTTATGCAGCAATTCAAAGAGCAATTTCCGAATGTCACCATCAATGTGGTGTCGAACAAAAAGGTGAACGGAAATGTTTGGAAACGAAGGAGGCGATAATATGGTGTTTGATGACAAATACAAAGATTATTTGGAACACACGTATAGCTTTTTGGACCATATACATGCAGAAAGCGGATGGGAAGCGCAATGCTTAGTTTTGCACGACACAGACGAAGATCAACTTACTGAACGAGAACGACTGTTGATGATGCTGCCGGTGATCAAATATGAGATTGATCACGATATGCTTACGCCGGAGCTGAAAGACGAATTGGATCTTTATCACGAGGATGTGATGAACGGTAAGTTTGACGGACAACTTGGCGATGATGAAGAAGAGATCATCAAACGCGACCTGTGCGCTTGTTACCAAGCCGTTTTTGAGAAGTAAGATAGCCTCCCTTATCAGATAGATACTGTGGAAAAGATGCCCGAATGGTGGTATACTAAGATCAGATAAAAGAAAAGGCGGCGGAAAATATGGATCAAAATATCAAACAACAGGCACGCGCAGCAGTCACCGAGCTGTTGGATATGGCAGGGTTGACCCATGGGCAAATCCTTGTGGTGGGATGTTCCTCCAGCGAGGTCGGCGGTGGGCGCATTGGCTCTTTGTCCAGCGTGGAACTGGCGCAAGCGGTGTTTGACGGTCTCTATCCGGTGTTGTGCCAACGAGGCATCGCGCTGGCGGCGCAATGCTGCGAGCATCTTAACCGGGCGCTGGTGGTGGAACGCGCGGTCGCGGAGCGTTACGGGTTGGAAGAGGTGTGTGTGATCCCGCGTCCCAAGGCGGGCGGCTCTTTTGCAACCACTGCTTACGAGCGCTTTTCCGATCCGGTGGTGGTGGAGCATATCCGCGCCCACGCGGGCATGGATATTGGTGATACACTGATCGGGATGCACCTGAAAGAGGTGGCGGTGCCGGTGCGGCTGGCAACCACCCAAATCGGCGCGGCGCGGGTGGTTTGCGCCCGCACACGCCCCAAACTGATTGGCGGCGCTCGTGCTTACTACGGTGAACAGCCGGTTCGCTGATTATTTCCGTATATAAGGGCACGCCCGGCAGGCGATGGCCTGTCGGGCGTGTTTTGAGCATAGAGATTTGGAACAGAGAGATTTACTTCAGGCTGTTCTCGTACTGCTCGATCATTTTTTTGACCATCTGGCCGCCGATAGAACCGGCCTGTTTCGAGGTCAAATCGCCGTTGTAACCCTGTTTCAGATTCACGCCAACTTCGTTAGCCGCTTCCATTTTGAAGCGGTTCAGACCCTCGCGGGCTTCCGGAACAACAGTCTTGTTCGCCATTTTTACTACACTCCTCATTTGTTTATTGATTGATGATGGGTAAGCAGACATAAACATGGCGCTGATTTCGCCGTTTTTATCGCCGCTCACCGTCGGTGGCGTTTGCAATAGTATTGTGTGTCGACGAAAAGCAAATATGATTGAAAAAATATGACAAAAAATCGCTAAAAATCTCCTGCTTTTCAAATGGCAGCCCCTGATGGTAGGTTCTACCAGGCGGACTGCCGGATGCTTTCCGCCGCAAATGCCAATTGGGTTTTGAAAAAAGATTTGGCAAATTTCGTTTTTCCTCTTGACAAAAGCGTAAATCTCCGTTATAATGCATATCGTTGTTTTTGAACAACATTTGCGCTGCTAGCTCAGTTGGATAGAGTGCTTGACTACGAATCAAGAGGTCAGGGGTTCGAATCCCTTGCAGCGCGCCAAGTCGGAACAAGCTTTTGTTCCGACTTTTCTTTTGCAAAAAAGCTCCCTCACGTTGTGAGGGAGCTTTTTTGTGCGTGTTTCCCGCGTCGGTCAGCGACCAAAGCGTTCGATCAGCCCGCAGGCGATCTTGGCGCCGGCGTTGCCGGCCGGCTGGGTATGGAAATCGTCCGGCTGGCGGTGCAACACCACCGCTTTCCCCAGCACCTCGCTCACCGCAAAGCGGTCGGTCAACACCGCCATCCATGCCTGCCCGTTTTGCGTCGCAAATACCGGCGGCAAATCGCCCGCATGGCTCGGATGCGGGCAGTTTTCTGGATTAAAATGCCCGTCTGCCGCCTTGAACGGGTCTTGTGCATCGCCGGTGCAGGCGGTGCCGTTGTGGATGTGCAAGGCAAAAAACCGCTGCCCGCACGCGCCTTCTCCCACCGGCAAGCCCTCGAACCGGCTCACCAGCATGGTGTTGCGATCGTTCAGCGGATACAGCAGCACGCGTCCCCGAAGATGCGGGAACGCGTCTGACCCTTTGAGCAGCGCTTGCGCGGTTGGACGATGCGTAGCCAAAAATCGTGTAAAATTCAAATTATCGCCGGATGTATTCATAGATTATCCCCTCCACTCTTCACCCTATGCGCGAAAGGGGAGAGATAGACCCGTTATATCACGCGTTCGATGTCCTGTTTCAGTCGGCGGATGATCTTCTTTTCCAACCGGGATATGTACGATTGAGAAATGCCCAGCAGATCGGCTACCTCTTTTTGCGTGTGCTCGCGGTTGCCGCCAATGCCAAACCGTAGCTTCATAATGGTTTGCTCCCGCTCGTTCAGATGCGCCACACATTCCAGCAGCAGGTCGCGTTCGGCTTGCTGTTCGATTCCGCGATTGACCACATCCGGATCACTGCCCAAAATATCCGACAACAGTAGCTCGTTGCCGTCCCAATCCACATTCAGCGGCTCTTCGATGGACATTTCGTTGCGCAGCTGCGTGTTTTTGCGCAAATACATCAAAATCTCGTTTTCGATGCAGCGGGAGGAATAGGTGGCAAGCTTGATTTTGCGCGAGGGGCAAAAGGTATTGACCGCTTTAATCAGCCCGATGGTGCCGATGGAGATCAGATCCTCAATGCCCACCCCCGAGCTTTCAAACTTACGGGCAATGTATACCACCAGTCGCAGATTGTGGGTGATGAGCAGATCGCGCGCTTTGGCATCTCCTTGTTCCACACGTGCCAGCGCCGCCGCTTCTTCTTCGGCGTTCAACGGCGGTGGCAGCACCGTGGCTCCATTGATATAATACACCTCATCCGCCGCGCCGTACCACAGCTGCCGCAGCCATAACCGCAGACGGCGCAGCCATCCGCTACACCCGATATGCCGTTTCATGCGTATACCTCCCTTGTGATGTCATCATCAGCTCCGCGATGTCGCTGCCGAACAGTGCCTGATATTCGCGGCTTTTAAGTTCACGACTGACCGCTACATACGCACCGCCGATGTCCACCGTTTTGGTGCCGTCCGACACGCTCATGTCGACCGGGCGAAACGCCGGCAAACAGCCATCGCCTCCCATGGTATGGATGGGAATCAGCCGCAACCGGCTTTTCAGCGCCGCGTGTGCCGACAGATCGTCTGGCTGCCCCTCCAGCAGTCGCTGCAGCGATTGCTGTAAATTCACAGGCAAGCATCCCGCCAGCTCGTGCCACTGCACGATCACCACCGGGCTGCCGGAAAACTGCTCGGTGACGTGGTGACCGGTATCGTACAGCGCATTCAGCTCCACCATACCGGCGCCGCCGTCGATGCGCAGCCGATACATCCGCTGCTGCGGCGCTTTTTTGCGGGTAATGCGGTCGTACAGCCGCAGCAGCAGGTAACTGATCACGCTGAACAGCATAAGCAACCCCGGCGGCACATCGTAATATACTACGCCGTTTGCGACGGTCATTCCCCGCGGCGAAAAGGCGGTCCAAAGCCCGAACGCCACCCCGGCAAACACAACGGATACCACAAAGAACAACAAAAATTGCTTGGCAAACCGCGCCAGCCCGTTCCACGGGAACGCGACGCGCACCAGCGCAGCTGCCAGCACCAGTTTGATTCCTAAAGAGGCGAGCGCGGGCAGAGGCGGCAAAAAGATCAGTGCCGCGCTGGCAGCACCGATTACTGCGCTGATGACCAACCGCCAGCGCTTGACCGGGATGTGCAGCAAATATGCCGTGGCTGACAGCAGCAAAAAGTCGATCAGTAAATTGACCGCCAACAAAACATCCAGATATATCACCGGCATAATGGCACCCTCCCGTTTGTTTGTGAACCCATTATAGTCGGCGGCTTCAACGGAAAATGACGAAACAGCAACACCACCTCGCTTTTTTGTGAGGGCTTTATCGACAATTTCAACTTATTTTTTCACTGTGAGCTGCTTTCGGTTGGACAAAAAGTCGAAATTAAAAAATACCAATCAAGGTATTGACATTTGTGCTGATCTTGGGTATAATACTTTAGCAATCTGCTGATGGCACATGACTCATTAGCTCAGCTGGCAGAGCACCTGACTTTTAATCAGGGTGTCCGGAGTTCGAATCTCCGATGGGTCACCAAAAACCGCTACTCTTTTGAGTAGCGTTTTTTTCTTGCCTTTAAGACCGATGCGACCACAGCGCAGCCTTCAAAATACTGCGCGATTTCAAATAGTTACAATTTCGAAATATGTCGTTTTTTCTATTGAATTAAGAGAACCTGTATGCTACAATGAAAACGTTCGCGAGAAGGCGAGAAGGACAGCCACAAGGCTGTAAAGCGAAACGCCTTTCCACTTGCAGTGGTGCGTTTTTTTGATGCAAACACCCCAGGGCTGTTCCCAGCGCTGTCGGGTGTTTTCTTTGCCCTTGCCGCCATGCGGTGTAATTTTTTGCTGCCGGAGTTGAAGACATGGTTTTTTCCAGTTTGCTGTTTGTCTATCTGTTTTTGCCGCTGTGCATTTTGGTGTACAAGCTGACAGATGGCTTGGACAATAAAAATACGGTTCTGATCATTTTTTCACTGATTTTTTATTCGTGGACAGGACCGAAATACTTGCTGCTGCTGCTGGCGATGGTGTTCATCAACTGGATGGCAGGTTTGCTGATGGCGGGGGGCAAGCGCTATCCTGCCCGCCGCAAAGCGGGGCTGTGGCTGGCGCTTATCGGCAGCCTCGGGCTGCTCGGCTTTTTCAAATACACCGGCTTTTTCCTCGGCACGCTGCAATCGCTCACCGGTTTTCCCGGCAAGGTGCCGGAAATCGTGTTGCCGATTGGTATTTCGTTCTACACCTTCCAGCTGCTGTCTTACAGCTTGGATGTGTACCGTGGGGATGTGCGGGCGCAGCGCTCGTATAAAGTGCTGTTGCTGTATGCCAGCCTGTTCCACCAATGTATTGCCGGCCCGATCGTGCGGTACCGCGATGTGGAAAACGAGATTTTGGGGCGGCGTGTGTCCTTGCGCGACACATCGGAGGGCATCAACCGTTTCACCGTCGGTTTAGCGAAAAAGACGCTGCTGGCCAACACCTGCGCCACCGTGGCGGATCGCCTGATTCCGGAGGGTACGGCGCTGGACAAGCTGCCGGCGCTGGCGCTATGGGTCGGAATGCTGATGTATATGTTCCAGATTTATCTGGATTTTTCCGCTTATTCGGATATGGCCATCGGTATGGGCAAAATGGTCGGGTTCCATTATCGCGAGAACTTCGATTATCCGTATATGTCCCGGTCGGTATCGGAATTCTGGCGCCGGTGGCACATTTCGCTGGGCTCCTTCTTCCGCGACTATGTGTATATCCCGCTGGGCGGCAACCGCAAGGGCGAAGGGCGCACCATTGTTAACTTGTTTGTGGTGTGGGCGCTGACCGGTCTGTGGCACGGCGCCAGCTGGAACTTTGTGCTGTGGGGACTGTATTTCTTCGTGTTCATTGCGCTGGAAAAACTGTTCCTGCGCAAACCGCTTGAGAATATGCCGGCGTTCTTCTCCCACCTGTATTTGCTTGTGGTGGTGTTCTTCGGCTGGATCTTGTTCAAATTCCAAGATCTTTCGCAGGGCTTCACCCTGTTCAAAGGTCTGTTCGGCTTAAACGGCAACGCGTTGTTGACCGGTGAGACGCGCACGGTTTTGCTCAACTATGTGTTCTTTATTGTGCTGGCGATCGTGGCGGTGACACCGCTCGGCAAAACGCTGATGCAAAAATTTGAGCAAAAGGCGCAGGACGGCTCCAGCATGGCGTTGCTGCGGGTGGACGGCATTGTGCGCATCGTTTTGCCGCTGCTGTTGTTGTTGCTCTCTACCATGGCGTTGGTCGGCAACAGCTACAACCCGTTTTTGTACTTCCAATTCTGATCGAAAGGGGATGACCCATTGTGCGTGAGCAAACTATCAACCATCGCAAGCAATTGCGCAAATATCGCCAGCTGCAAGTGGCGGTGTTCTTTGTGGCACTGTATGTTCTGGCGATCGTGGGGCTGATGATTCCCCTGCGTCCCACCCGGTCGGAAAACGAAAAACGCGATTTGACGGCGTTTCCCACCTTTACGCTGGCGTCGTTTTGGGATGGCTCGTTTTTCAAGGGTATTGACCTGTGGTTTTCGGATACCTTTCCGTTTCGCGAAACGCTGATTTCGTGGAACTCCGACTTGTGGCAGCTGAGCGGCATCCACACCAATGTGGTGCACGGTGAGGTGAAGCAGGGGGACGAGATCCCGACGGTGGATGTTCACAAAACCGGTTCGTCCACCACCGCTACCACCACGCAAACTACCCGCACAACCACCACCACGACCGCCAAGACCGATGGGGGCGATACCCCGGCGGAAAAAGGCGAAAAGGCTGGTCCGATTTTGCAAGTCGGCAACAAGGGATACGAATACTACACCTTTGTGCGCGGCGAATCCGACCGCTATATCCAGCTGATGAATCAAGTGGGGGACAAGCTGGCGGGAACGGCGCAAATGTACGACATTGTGGTGCCCAACAGCATGGGCGTCATGCTGTCGGATGAATACAAAAAGCGCGAGGGCGTGACCACCAGCGATCAACGCGCCGCCATTCAGTATATGGCCGGCAGCATCACCAGCAAAAATGTCAAATCGGTGGAGATTTTCGATGCGCTGCGTGAGCATTGGAAAGACTACATCTATTTCCGCACCGACCACCACTGGACAGCCACCGGCGCGTACTACGCTTATGAGCAATTTGCCAAGGTCAAGGGCTTCACACCCGAACCGCTGGACGGCTTTGAAAAGCACGAATACAAAGGGTTCCTCGGCACCTTCTACGCCGGTACCAACCAATCTTCGGCGATGGCAAAAACGCCGGATACGGTGGTGACCTACACCCCCAAGGCGACCAATTCGATGCAGTTCACCCAAAGGGACGGCCAGGTTGTGAACTGGAACATTGTGATGGATGTATCGGATTACGCCGCCTCCGGCAAATACAGCGCCTTCATCGGCGGCGACCAGCCGTATGCCGTTATTCACAACCCGCTGCTCAACGATGGTTCTTCCTGTGTAGTGGTCAAGGAGTCTTATGGCAACGCGTTTGTGCCGTTCCTAGTGGATCATTACCAAACGGTGCATGTGATCGACTACCGCTATTACGAAAAGAATCTGATCGACTTTGTGAAAAAGAACAAGGTGCAGGATGTGATCTTCATCAATAACATCATGGCCACCTCGACTGGCTCTCGCATTGACGATATGTATAGCTTGGCTGGATTATAATACCGCATAGCAACGCCCCCGCCGCTCGTTTGGAGCAGCGGGGGCGTTTTTGGTATGGGTTAATGGTTCGGTATCCGGTCGTACCACCCGCGCAGCACTTCCTGCACCGTCACGGTTTTGTCGGCGACGCACACGACCCATCCCTCCAGCGAGCGGGGGATGCACCGAAAGGTCAGCGGCCACATATGCGAATAGATGATTTCGGTGACCTCGTCTGGCTGGTGCAGCAGCGCAGCGGCGTTTTGCCGCGCAATGCGCGGATGCCGCAAGCCGTGCAGCTTCACATGCCCCTTGTGATGCCAGTCGTACAAATAAAAATCGTGCAAAAAGGCGCCCAGCACCAGCGTGCGCCGGTTTACCGGCAAATGCAGAAGCTTGACCAGCGCATAGGACAGCAGCGCCACGCTCAGGCAATGGTCAAAGGTGCTGATGTTGCCGTGCTGCACAAACTGACGCATCCGCTGCACCTCGACTCGTCCCAACAGGTCTTGCAATATGCACGCCACCTGTGGGTAATATCGCTCTTTCAATGACCGGCCCCCATCCGCGTGAAAGTGTTAGCTGATATAGTATACCTTATATTTTCGTCTCGCACAAGGCGAAAACCATCGAAAAACCGACAAGCAAACAAGCTCCGCTTGCTCGCTTGTCGGTTTTATCGAAGACCAATTACTTCAGCGCATTGCCGGCTTTGAACGCATCACCCACGACCGTGCCCAGCGCGACATAGGTGTTGTTGAACGGGTCAAAGGTGATGGGCTGCGCTTTGGCGACATCCACCTGCCCCTGCTCGTTCAGCACCCGCTCGTCCACGCTGACATTGACGATCTCGCCGACCAGACGGCAGGTGCCTTTGTCATAGCTCTTGACCCGGCACTCCACCGCGATCGGCAGCTCTTCGATCAGCGGCGCATCCACAAACTCGGATTTCACCGCGTGGAACCCGGCTTTTTCAAATTTGTTCGCCACCGTGTTCGCGGACACAATACCCACATAATCGCAGGCGGCCATATGCGCCACATCTGCCATGCTGACGGTGAACGCCTGACGCGCCAAAAAGTTTTTGGTGGTTTTGTGTCCGGCGCTGATGCAAAGCGACAGCTCGTTGCCCTCGCTGATGCCGCCCCACGCGGCGTTCATCACATCGGGAGTGCCGTCCTCGCCATAGGTGGCGAGCATAAACACCGGCTGGGGATAGGTGTAGGGTTTAGCTCCAAAATTCTTTCTCATAACGATCGTTCCTCCTTATCATGTCGGGGTGGTCAGTCGCCACACTCGTTTTGACAATCCTTGTCCCACGATAGCTTGCCCGTTTTCACAGCGGTTTCGTATCGTGCAATTTTGTAATTCAGCCGATCCAGCGTGCGCTCGATCTGCTCCTTTTGCTCCAGCAGCGTTTCGCGCTGTTCCTGCAGCAGCTGCAGCCGCGCCTGAAAAGTGGAATCGCCCATTTGGAACAACCGCACATATTCGATGATTGCTTCGATCGGCAGCCCGGCGCTGCGCATACACACCACCAGCTCCACCCAACGGAGATCCTCTTCGCCGTAATCGCGAATGCCGCCGGCTGTGCGCGGCACCGGCGGAATCATGCCCACGCGCTCGTAATAGCGCAGTGTGTCGCCGGAAATGCCGTATTTTTCGCCCACTTCTTTAATGGTCATCGGCTACCGCCTCCTTATAAAGCCCATTATACAACTTAGAGCGAACTCCAAGTCAAGCCTTTTTTTGCTTATTCGCTGCGCAGCGCTGCCACCGGGTCGCTTTTTGCCGCCTTGCGCGAGGGGATTAACCCGCCGATCAGCGTCAGCAGCACACTGAGCAGGATCAGCACGATCGCCGCCACCGGCGGCAGCGAGGCGTTGATGTCGCTGCGCTCCGCCAGCGAGTGGATCAGCATATTGCCCGGAATCAACAGCAGCAGCGTCAGCGCAATGCCGAGCACACCGGCGCACAGACCGATGATAAAGGTTTCGGCATTGAACACCTGCGAAATATTGTTTTTGGAAGCGCCGATCGCGCGCAGAATACCGATCTCCTTTTTGCGCTCCAATACGCTGATATAGGTGATGACCCCGATCATGATGGAGGACACCACCAGCGAGATGGCCACAAACGCGATCAACACATAGCTGATGGTATCGATGATCTCGGTGACCGACGACATCAGCGTACCCACCATATCGGTGTAGCGGATCACCTGCTCGGTGGCGCCGGTGGATTCCATGCGGGCATTGTACTCGTCCAGAATACGAATCACTTCCGCCTTGCCCTCGAAATTTTTGGGATAAATAGCGATCTCGGTCGGCTTGTTTTCGTCGGAATAGCCGAGCACTTTCAAATTGTTGTCGTACGAATTACTTTCCGACGACATCAGCGACATCATCAGCTCTTTCAGCTCATCCTCGGTCATGTTCATGCGGATCGCGTTTTGGAACGCATCCGGCGAAATTTGCAGCGCGCTGCTCATGCGGCTGCCAAGCTCGCTCATCGCCTGTTGCAACGAGACCTGCAGCTGGCTGCTCAACTGGCTTACCATCTGTTGGATGGCTGCCGCAATCTGCTTTTGCAGCGCGTCACCCATCGAGGTCATGGCGCTGCCCATCATGTCGGAAAAGGCAGCGAACAACTGTTGTTCCAAATCCGCTGTGTTGATAATGGTGGGCACTCCCTGTGCGATCAGCTGCTGTGCCTGATCGGTTTGCAAATACGCGGCAATGTGCTCGCCCATCCGGCTTGGGTCGGGCAGCGCGTTTTTGGCGGCATAGTCCTGATACCCGTTCACCACGGTTGTGGCCAGCTTTTCCAGCTGTTCCGGTGTCAGCTCTATCTGTCCGGCGGCTTTCAGCACCAGCTGCGCGCCCTCCACCAGCTTTTGCTGACCCTGTTCGGTTTGCAAATACGCCGCCAGATATTCGCCCATCTGGGATGGATCGGTCATACCGTTGTCGGCGGCATATTTTTGAAAATCCGCCATAAAATCCTGCAGCACATCGCCTAGCTGCTTGGCGATTACTGCCGCGTTGGCGTTGCTGGACAAAATCTCACCAAACGCGTCCGCCAGCTGCTTTTTGCCCTCTTCACTTTGCAAATAGGCGAGAAAATGCTCGCTCAATTTGGAATAATCCGCTTCCGGATGGCTGGCGGCGTATTGCTGATAGCCGTTTGTCAGCTGATCCAGCAGCTTGCTCGCGTTTTCGGATGAGATGGTGATGGTCAGCTTGTTCAGCAACGCGGTCATATCCAGATCGGACAGCTCCGGCATGTCCAGCTGCAAGTCACCCAGCTGGAACAGATCGCCGGTGTTCAGCGCATCGCCGTCCAGCTGCAGCAGCCCGCTGGCATCCATGCCGAGCGCGCTGGTATCAAACTGGAACGCTTTTTTCAGCGCGTCCGCATCCACTGTGAACAGATTGGACAGATCCAGCTTACTTTGGTTGTCCTCGCCAAAGGTGTTGCCGGTCATTACATTGACGGTGGGTTTAGACAGCTGATCCCGCACAATGGGACTGGCGACTGCCTGCTCCATCGTGTGGCGGGTGAGGGAAGCGGGGTAGCCGATGCCGGATACCAGCATGGGGGCGGTGGCGTTTTCGCTGGGCTGCACCACGCCGACAATAGAGATTTCCTCGCCCTCGGAAACCAGCCGCTTCATATACGCCTTGTCGCCGGTTTTGTCTTTCCACACGCGATAGGTCGCGTCGTATTCATAACAGTCCGCGGCGTTGACCAGCCGGAATTTGGCACTCATCAGCTCGTCGTAGCGATAGGAGCGGATGTCGGTCGGTTCCTGCACCGATTCCTCCGCCAAAAAGTGACGGATCATCTCGTCCAGCTCCACCGCATCCCGCAGCCCCAGCGTGTACAGCATAAAGTCGTTGATATTGCCGTCGGCGGTCAACACCACCACGCATTCGTTATACTTTTCCGGCCAGCGCCCGGCTTTGATGTCGTACTGGCTTTGATACAGCGACGCATTCTCCGGCATTTGGTGAAACACATCGGTGTTCATCATCATGGACATCAGACTGTTGGAATTGGCGGTGGAATCCACCCCCAGCGCCGAAAAAGAGCGGTCGGGATTCACCTGTCGTACACTGTCGCCGTCGGCACGGTAGATATAAGGGGTGCTGCTGTAATTATATTCGATCGCGTTGGTGTAGTTATCAATACAGCTTTTGCCCTGTTCCAGATAGGTTTTCAGCGACGCCAGATCGTTGGCTTCCACCTTGGAGAACATACTGGTGATGCGCTGCGATACACCCACCGGCCCATCGTCGCTTTTGACCGTGTTGTTGCTGCCGTCGCCCATCAGCGCGGTCATATCCACACCGGAGCTTTGAATCTGCACCGGATATTTGGATAGCGTGTCTTTTTCGATCGATTGAATATACACGCTCACACCGTTGGACAGCGCCAAAATCAGCGCAATGCCGATGATGCCGATGGAACCGGCAAACGAGGTGAGCAGGGTGCGCGCTTTTTTGGTGCGCAGGTTGTTGAAACTCAGCGATAGCGAAGTGAGCAACGACATGGACGATCGCCCCATGTTTTTGTGCACCGGCGGCTGCTCGCTCGCGGCGGTCACCTCAAACGGGTCGGAATCGTCCGCGATGCGTCCGTCCTTTAACTTAACAATGCGGGTGGCATACGCCTCCGCCAGCTCGGGGTTGTGGGTCACCATCACCACCAACCGGTCGCGTGCCACCTCTTTGAGCAGCTCCATCACCTGCACGCTGGTTTCGCTGTCCAGCGCACCGGTCGGCTCGTCCGCCAGCAAAATGTCCGGATCGTTGACCAGCGCGCGGGCGATCGCCACCCGCTGCATCTGCCCGCCAGACATCTGCCCCGGCTTTTTGTGCATCTGCTGCCCCAGCCCCACCTGCTCCAACGCGCGCTTGGCGCGCTGCCGCCGCTCGGCTTTGGATACGCCGGAAATGGTCAACGCCAGCTCCACATTGGCGAGCACCGTCTGATGGGGAATCAGATTGTAGCTTTGAAACACAAACCCCACCGTGTGGTTGCGATAGGAATCCCAGTCGCGATCCTTGTACTTTTTGGTGGAGATGCCGTTGATGATCAAATCGCCGCTGTCGTAGCGATCCAACCCGCCGATCACATTCAGAAGGGTGGTTTTGCCGGAGCCGCTGGGCCCCAAAATAGCAACGAACTCGTTTTCGCGCAGATTCAAACTGACGCCGTCCAGAGCCTTTTGTACCAATCCGCCGGTTTTGTATTGCTTGTGTATGTTCTGAATCTGCAGCATAACCTAACTCCTTTTCGGTGGCAACCCCCGCAACCGGCGGGGGGGAGCGAGCGCCCACGCCCGCCAATTTCCAGTATACTTCCATTATACCAAACCCACCCCGGGCGAATATGACCAAATGTTGAATTTTCCCCATACGAAAAAGCGGCCATCCATATTGGATGACCGCTTGAAGCGCTATTAGAATTGTTCCGGATCCACAACGCCGTATTTGATCTTCAACTGCAAAATACGCAGCACACTTTGGTCGATGCGGTCGGTGCTGATGTTGCCGTTGTTTACCGCGTTCAAAATACCGTTGTACGCCTTTGCCAGATCCTGCGGCATCAAAATGATGTCCACGCCGGCGTTGATCGCCTTGACCGCCGCTTCAGCAGGAGAGTAGTCCTGCACAATGGCGCCCATGCTCATAGAGTCGGTAATGACCACGCCGTCATAACCCAATTCTCCACGCAGCTTGTCGGTAATCATCTCGCGCGAGAGGGAAGAGGGAAGCCCGTCCGAAGTGACATTGACGGCGGTGATATGCGCCGCCATCACCATATCGGTTTTGTTCAGCGCCGCAATAAACGGCACCAGGTCGCAGCTTTTCAGCTGCGACCATGTTTTCTCAACCTTGACATATCCGCTATGGGTGTCGGCGGTAGTGTCGCCGTGACCGGGAAAATGCTTGATACATCCCATCACGCCGGACTCGTGCATCCCATCCAGCTGGGCGCAGACCATCTTGCCGACCAGCGTGGGATCATCGCCGAACGAGCGGGTGCCAATGATCACATTGTTGGGGTTGGTATTGGTGTCGGCATCCGGCGCAAAGTCGAGGTTGAATCCCAGCGGTCTCAAATATCCGCCAATCGTTTTGCCCACCGCTTTGGCGTTGGCGGTATCGCCGGTGTCACCAATCGCCCCCATGCTGTCGTAAGTCGGCACATCAAAATAACCGGAGTTGGCGACCCGCGAAACCAATCCACCTTCTTCGTCCACCGATACAAACAACGGGATGCGGCTGGCAGTTTGCATATCGGCGATAAAGGTGGGAAGCTGGCTGGCAGAGGAAATGTTTTTGCCAAACAGCGCAACACCGCCGACCGGATATTTTGCCAGCTGTGTTTTCATCGCCTTGGTCAGTTCGGTTACACCGTAGTCGGAGGCGTTGTTGATTTGATCGCTGGTGAGATTGGTGCAAAGGCTTTCGGGGCGAATGATAAACAGCTGCCCGATTTTTTGCTCCAGCGTCATGTTGTCCAGCATATCCTGTGCACTGGTCGCATGATGAGCAGCCGTTGTGGGGACTTGCGTTGGTGGTGTTGTGGTCGTAGTTGTGGTTGCGACCGTTGTGTTTGCGGTAGTGGTGGCTGTCGTTGCGGCAGTGGTGGTTGTGGCGACCGCAGGCACGGCGCTTTGGCTGATGCCGCAACCGCTTAACATTAGTGCTCCGGTTGCTATCCCAGCCAAAATGGCTTGTTTTAGCTTCATGATTCGTCTCCTTTTGAGTAGATGAAAAATGGTGTCGGTTTTATAAAAAGAACAGACACCACAAGTGCGATGTCTGTTCTTTTGGCAGGGGCAGAAGGACTTGAACCCTCGGCACGCGGTTTTGGAGACCGCTGCTCTACCAACTGAGCTATACCCCTATATACAATATAAACAGAGAAAGCGGAGACCGCGACGATCTTGCCGCTTGCCCTGCCGTTTGGTGGGCCTTCAGGGACTCGAACCCGGGACCGACCGGTTATGAGCCGGTTGCTCTAACCAACTGAGCTAAAGGCCCATTTTCTGCATCCCGGCGTACCGTACCAAGCGGAACGGCCAAGGTACGCATTACATTTTACCATAAAAAATCGACTTGTCAAGTGTTTTCGGCGTTTTTATCTGTCTTTCCGCGCCTCTTTTTGCATAACAGAAGTACATACGCGCAGTCCGTTTATATAGCGGTCGAAAAGGCGAAAGCGATAGTGGACGAAAGCTCTTTAGCTATTGCCTTTTTCGTTACCTCATTATAAATGAGAACGAAGAAATATTTCGCAAAATGTTGCGAAACCTTGCTTTTATTAAGTGATACCTTTTCAAACATTAGCGAAAGTACATTGCAAAAAGAGCTGCGCTGCGTTATAATGCTTTTAGCAGTACAAGGCATTCTCCGAAAAAAATATGTATATACGAGGCGAGTGAAATGGTCAACATATCCATCAGTTATAATCGGTTATGGAAGCTGCTGGTCGACAAGAAAATGAGCAAGGCGGATTTGCGCAGAGCGGCGGAGATTTCTCCGAACACGATGACAAAGCTGCGTCGCGACGAAGAAGTTTCTATGGCTGTGTTGAAAAGAATATGCGAATATCTGGAGTGCAATATCGGCGATATTTGCGATTTTGTTCCGGTGCCGAATGAGGAGGTGGACGCTTGATAACGGAACCGCTTTTGCTGGAATGTGAGCAATATATCCGAAACGGAGGCATCCTTGCCGGTTCATCCTTTGGGAGAATCGAAATACCCTTCCACAAGATGATGGACATGGATACCGATGCCGCAGAACAGTATTTGCAGCAAAACAGGGAGCATAGCTTTACAGAATTGCTGTTTGCGTTCATTGACCGCACCGGACAGAAAGACAGCGATATTTATAAAAAAGCGTTGATTGACCGGCGGCTGTTTTCCAAGATACGGTCAAACAAAACCTATATCCCCGCCAAGAAAACGGTGATTGCCCTGTGCCTTGCATTGGAATTGTCACGGGAGGAGGCAGATCAGCTGCTTTCCTCTGCCGGATACAGCTTATCCCGTGCGGACGATTTCGATCTTGTGATTGCCTTTTGCATGGAAAAGAAGATTTTTAATTTCTTTGACATCAACGAGGCGCTTGTGCATTTCGGCTTCGAGCCGTTTTGAAAAATGCTCAGTTGTGCCTTCCAAAATGTCGCCGCTGCGGCGACCAAATGGCTCGTGCTGCGGTATATGATTTGGGGGAATAGGGGGTGGCTTTGTTATGGGAAAACCCAAGAAATTAAGAAAGCTTACCAAAGCCGCAAACATGGGAAAGCCCTACGCCATGTACCGGCGGGGCGTCTGCTTTCAAACAGGAACGATGACGGAGCAAAACATGGAAAAAGCGGCCCGATGGATTTTTGCTGCGGCCGAAGCGGGATATGCTCCGGCGATGGAATGGACGCGGGATTACTCCTTTGACGATAACGCCATGGTTCAGGCGGAAAGCTGAGGAAGTATATGCATTATCTGTCATACAACAGCATTCTTGATAAGGTGCCCGTATATGCCGGGCTTGAAAAAAACACGCTTACCATACGGCTCGAGGGAAATATCCGCGAGCGCTGCCCGTCCGACAGGCACAGATACGATGCTTCTTTCCCTGTCGAAGTCGGTAGCTGCACGGTGGATTTTACTTCCTATGCGCCCAAGTACAGCTACGAGCTGGTGATAAAAAGCGTTCACAAAACCTGCATGGAGATTACCTTTGGCGGCAACGACTACATCATACACGAAGGAATCAACTTCCTTTTTGATGAAAGGCAGTATCAGGCATCATACGATGGCCCGTGGTTTACCGGTGTAGATGTATGGCAGGCCATATGGCTGACATAAACAAGAGCGAGGTGCGGCGTGAAAGGGATTACACTGAAAATTTCAAAACCGAAAGACAAACTTTCCATCGGCTCCAGCAAGCTGTTCGGCAACCCTGACGTGTGGGATGGCTTTGAATGGCCGTATATTGAGGAAAACGGCGAAAAGTACGATCTGAATTTTCTGTGTCAGATAAATTGTGAGCAGGCGGCTGCTTTTGACAAAGAGGGATGGCTTCCGAAAACCGGAATGTTATCTTTCTTTTATGATCTCGATACCATGCCCGAAGCGCCGGACGAAAAATCAGCACGGGTGCTGTGGTATAACGGCGATGTGTCCGCTTTGAACGAGATGATACTGACCGACGAGAATGGTAATGGCCTGGCGTTTTCCGAGCAGAGAATCGATTTTGATGCGGCGGATGCGGATAAACAGTCATCTCATCTTCTGCTCGGAAAAATGACTTCGGACGCGGCGGGGAATGGTGATGGTATCCAAGATGGGGTGCCGCTTCTGCGGCTTTGTTCGTTTGAAACGGAAGATGCGCACATCCGCTTTAGGGGTAACGGTATGTTGTGCTTTTCTATTGAAAAAGAAAAACTTGGGGCGTGCGACTTTTCCGAAGTGAAAGCGGCGCAGATATAATTTAGAGGAGGATTACCATGGGATTGTTTCACAAAATGACTTTTTTTGATGCATTGGAGATTTTAGACTGCGACAGCCTTTCGGAGCAACAGAAAAAGAAGGTTGTCAAGGCGGAATCGCACTTTACCGAGGACGAAAAAACGGCGTGTTATATGCTGTATAGCCTGCATCAGGGTGACTGCGACAGGGCACTGTATTTTATCAACCGTGCGCAACATGGAGAGAATCTGGCCGGATCGGTAAAGGCGGCTCTGTACACACATCTTGCATTCCGCACATTCCGTGCGGCACACGAAAAGAACCCGTCCGCCCCCGACTATATTGCCTATCTCGCGCTTGCATACGAGAACGGCTATTTCGGTTGTGAAAAGGATCACGCCAAGGCGGTCGAAATGGCCGAGCCTTTGCGCTCGTCCGGAGCCACCGGAGCGCTTGTCCAACAGGCTCTGAAAGACATTTATCCGGAAGGAGCTGCTATGGAAACCAAAGCGGATACCGCTGTAACTTCTGCCGTTCCCGCCGATATAGCACCGGCTTCTCCTGCGGCAAAGGACGATCCCGACAAATCGACACCGCAGGCGGAATTCAAGCGCGTCGAGTTGGAAGATGGAGATGTGTACGAGGGTTATTTCCAAAACGGAAAAAAGAACGGACACGGAACATACACCTGGTCAAATGGCGATGTCTTTGACGGCGACTGGATGGATGGCAAGCGCACCGGCAAAGGAAAAATCACATGGTCAAACGGCGCATCATTTGACGGCGAATGGAAGGACAATCGGATGACCGAGGGAAGATATACCTTCCCAGACGGCGAAACATATGAGGGCAGCTTTCAAAACGGCAAATTCGAAGGCTACGGCAAGCAGGTTTTCCCGGACGGCGAAAAATATGAAGGACAGTGGCACGACGGTAAAAAGCACGGCCACGGAACTTACACTTGGACCAACGGCGAAACTTACGAGGGCGAATGGAAGGACAACAAACGCTGCGGCCGGGGCAAGCTTATCCAATACGGCAAGGTCCCCGCAACGGGTGAAACCTATGTGAAGTGTTCCTACGATGGCGAGTGGCTCGACAGCAAGGAGCACGGTCACGGCATCTGTGTCGAGGGGGATTTCGGCATGGAGAAAATGGATAAGGTGTTCGAGGGCGAATGGGTACACGGCAAGCGTCAGGGGCGCTTTGTTTGGTATTTGACAAACTCCAATGGCGGAAGATATATCAACTTTTACGAGAATGGCGAGCTGATCGAAGGCGCCATCCCATATGACGAAAGCATAAAAACCGTTGAGGACGCGAAAAAATTCAGGGAAGCCGAAAAAAGAGCTCGTGTAAGCGCTGTAAAAACCGATTTCCGCCTTGCAAAACAGCTTGATATGAACATTGTTGCTTCCGGTGGATATTATGACGGCGACTATATGGACGGTGAATGCAACGGTTACGGTGAATGTGCATACGACAACGGCGATAAATATATCGGCACATGGAAAGACGGCACTGCAAACGGCGTCGGCAGATACGTTTTTGCAAGAGACGGCTTTTATTTCGGGCAGTTTTTACATGGAAGGGTAAACGGATACGGTGTGTACTTTGACGGCAATGACTATCATATCGGTATGTTTGAAAATGGCGAGTGCGTGACAGAAAGGGATTTGGTTTTTGAAATCGGCAGTGGAGGAAAATGGCTGCCGCTTGGGTTTGAGTCGGATGAATCCGCTCAGATATATGGAGACCCGAAAAAACCCTCAGCCGCAATTATGAAAAACTCGGATGGCGTCGAGTATTCCTCATCTGCACGAATGTGGTTGGCACGCTTTAACGGAAATCTGATGGTAATGGGAAATATTCTTCAAAAAGGCGGTACGATAAACGATCAAAACGGCGTGTTCATATATACGAACCATGCCAACGGATTGGTTGCAACGGGCGAAATCAGAAACTCTATGCTGAACGGAAGAGTAACGATTCGCTATATCACGGGTGAAACGGTTGAGGCGGATTGTGCGGATAACAAACCTATCGAAACATATCATACCTGGGACAAATTCGGAAGAGGGGTTTGGTAATCCTGACAAATGTAAAAGAGAACACGATGCTGTTATACCGGGCAATGACGATACAGATATGTAAAGCTCGTTTTGGGTTCAAAACTGACAGATACCCAATGGGCTCCGATTGCGAACTGTTTTAAGGAGAAATACCT
Organism: uncultured Oscillospiraceae bacterium; assembly: GCA_900547105.1. GTDB lineage: Bacteria > Bacillota > Clostridia > Oscillospirales > Acutalibacteraceae > UMGS1474. Next base: position 67,754 of record URFL01000007.1, read on the forward strand.
ATGAGCATATGTGACGAATTAAAAAAACAGGCAGCGCAAACATACGCCGAGGGAATCGACAAATCCATCGAAACGGCGGCGGCGTGCTTTCGGATTTGCGCCGAGGGGTTGTCCCGCTTTCCGGAGGATGCCAATTACCCGACGCAGGATCTGTCGCTGCTGATCGCCTGCTCGGCGGTGTCGGGCGGCTGGAACAGCGCCAGCTCTGCCGATAAAGAGCGTTTGGCGGAACGGCTGAAGCTGTATGTATCGCATGTCAACGGACTGTGCGACGATCTGCCGCTGGCAATGACCGTTCCCGGCTACGCGAATATAGGGCGCAATCTCATGTCACCGGCGCAGATCGCGACGCTGACGGAGCATCTGGCGCACCTGTTTCAAACGCTTGACGACCACGAAAGAATGGCAGTTGTCACCATGCACTATTTGATGCTATATGCGGTGTTTGAGCAGTGGCCGCCGGTGGATGTGCTGGCAGACGCTTATGAACGCGTTTTCGATCAGCCGGTAGAATCTGACGAACCGCCTGAAAGGCAAGCGGCAAGCGGAAGCACCGGTCACACATACGCGCCGGCACAACCGAACGCCTCGCTGCTCGCAAGGTACGAGACGAACGCCCGGCGCAGATGGCGACCGCTGAAAGTGTATCTGATTGCAACGGGACTGTTTGTGGCGTTGGTGCTCGGACTGTACTTTTATGCCGCGCCCTCTTTGTCAGAAGGCCAGGCGATTGTGGTAAAGGACATCACCGGACAGTCGGTGAAGCTGTTGCCTGATTCCGATCCGGTGGAACTGGCGCTGGTAGGACCCACCGATTACAACGGAGTGATACGCCTGTTTTACACAACGGTGGTGGGGGCGGTGGTGTATCGCATCGTGACCATTGTGGGTGTGTTCGTTGTAAACGCGCTATACCGCAAGCGCAATGCGCAAAAGGCGGCGGCACTGCGAGCGGCAGCAGCGATACCATAAAAGTGGGAGGGGGATTGTTTTGAAAAGAGGAATGATATTGCTGCTGGGAACGGTGCTGATGGTCGTTCTGATGTTGGCAGCGGGTGGCATTTATCTTTTGCCCAAAGACATGGCGGGCGTTTTCATGTATGCGGATGTGTGGAACTCCGTTGGGGGGCTGTTTAGCCTGATGCTGGTTCCGGGGGCGATGGTAGGCTATGCCGCCTGCCAGAGCCGCGCGCTCGGTGCGGTCTGGTTTGTCGGGTTTGTGGTATTGGGCTTTGTCAGCGGCATCAGCATCTGGTGGATCGTCACAGCGGCGCTGCTTATCCTCTCTTACCTATTCTGTATCGGCGAGAATGTCGGTATCTACGACGACCTTGACACCTACGACAAGCTGTGTGTGCTGGTTCCGGCATTCGGGGCGCTGCGGTTTATCGACCGGTTCGGACTGGAAGGCTTTTTCGGCGTAATAGGAAGAATTCTTTCGGTTCTCGCTATAATACTGAATTTTGCGCTGATGTTTGCCCTTTGGATCGTGCCAAAGAATGAAGCCTCGGCGTTTGGTACGGTTATCATGCAGATCAAGACTTTCGGTAGTACCCTGTTCGGCGTTGTTGTTATCTTCGTTTTCCTGCCGCTGTTCACGGTGTACAGTGCGAAATATTCCTTTATTAAGCCGGGGCTTGCCAAGGTGCTTGCCTGTATTTTTGGCGGCTACGATATTACGCGTGGTGCGTTTGTCACGACGCCGGCGTTGCTCGGCGGCCTTAATCTGACTATGGACACCGCGATGGAGGGAGCCAGTCCGATTTTTAACAATATGTTCGGTATGGAGGCTTGTTTTCTGATGGCGATGCTTCTTGGCGGAATCCTGTGCGTGAAGACTGCCTTTGGCAAAAAGCTTGGGTTGGTCGCACAGTTCTGCCTGACAAAGGACGGTACGGCGTCGCTTCGTTGCCTGATGATGGCGGCGTTGGCTACTGTGCTGGTCCTCAGCATAGCGCCCGCCGCGATCTTTATTATGTGGCTTGCCGCTGTTGCCGTTATACTGCTTCTTGCCAGAATATTTATGGCAATGGCTCCCGGCTACAGCTATGAAGACCTTCGGTCTATGGGCTATTCCGACTACGAAGCAAGAAAGATAATCAACGAGACACACGGCAAGATAACCGCCATATAGGGAGGGCGAAAATATGACAGACGACAAGCGAAAACAAATCCAAGAGCTTGAAAAAGAGCTTTCCTATCTGGTAAACGACACGATGACGGTCGAGCAAAAGCTGAAAAGCCTCTCGGATGCGTACTGGCAGGCGTATAACTCCGGCTACGGCGACGCGATGGCAAACAAGCTGATGGGCGGGCAGGAGGACGAGCAGACCCGCCTGTGGGAGAGAAACTGCGAACATAAATATGAAATCAGTGCTCTTCTGGACCTTTTGAAAGAGCAGGTGAAGGACGGTGACGCCCCATGCTGACCTGCCCCTATTGCGGATCATCCCGGCTGCAAATCACCGGCGGAGACATCGGCAATCCCTTTGATCGCAGAAAAGAAAAAGCCATCTGCCTTGACTGCGGCAGGACGGTAGGGGTTGAGCCGGATGTAACAGATATGTTTCTAAGCAATATCGACATAGACAGAATAGCGACCGGTGGCGGAAACGGCGATTAAGATGGACAGCGACAGAAAATGAGGAGGGCTTCGTGATGGGAAAATGTATAAAATGCGGAAACTATATGCCGTGGGATACGGGGCTTTGCACCGCCTGCAAGGAAGCGGAGACCAAAGCAAACGCCAGACGGTATGAGCAAGACCAAAAAAGACGAGAGGAACAAAGACGCAGACAGGAAGAGTGGAATACGCAGCACGGGTTGGAGAGTATAACCACCGACAGCAACGGAAATGTTGTGCGAAAATACCGTGACGGAAGAACCACTGTCCATACGCCCAAGCAGGTCAAGCGCAGCTTTTGGCGGACAGTCATCATTTTGATCCTTTTGGTGGCGGCTGTGTTTACGGGGATAAAATATCATTCCTATTCTAAAAATGAAAGCAACCTGCTTGCACCGTTTGAAATTACGCAGACGGAATCGGGTGACGGTTCGAATGTCATAAGAACCGCGCTTTCGGGAAGCAGTACATATGAAATCTATGAGTTGATCGTTTCTCCAGAGAAAGAGGGCTTTGTATCCAACCTCTTCGGTTCTTCCTCTGCCTTTGCCAAGGTATCTTGCTTTACGGTGGACGGCAAGGCGGCTTATCGCTATCTGTTTAGTGACTATGATTGCGGCACCGGGCTTGACGGCGAGTTTTATCTCACGGAAGTAAACGGCAAACGGGCACTCATTGATAATGATCGCGGCAAGGTCTATATGAAAGTGTCGAAGTTTTTCGGTGAATATATCGAAAAACTGGAGGCGTTTGCTCCGAACGCAGTATTAAAACCCCTTACCGAGAAGCTATCGGGCGGCGAATATGGCATCAATTCCTCTTACTATGTTTTGAAAAAGGACGGAGTATCTTTAAGCTGCTCCGAGGATGGAAGCCGCGTCAACGCCCTTGATGAAAGCGGCGAAGAAAGACTCAGCTACAAGGTGCAATATTACGAATCCTCTGGACTGACATTGCCGGACTATTCGGAATATGAAATGGTAGAGTAAACACAGACTGAAAGGAGAATTTGTTATGGGGTTGTTTGATAATATCGTTTTAGGACTGCTTGATCTAGTTGAAGGAAAAAATAAAGCACAAGACATGGCATACGATGAGGCGCTTAGCATTTTGATAGATGGAACGGCACCGACTGCGGTGCTTAAAGACGCATTCAAATGCGTATGCAAATCGGAGACAAACAATGCTCGGGCAGAACTTCATGATTGTTTAGGCAAGCTTTGCGGAGTTTATAAAGACGGATACGGCAATACCATATTTGACAACGTGCTCTTTTTTCTTGGGTTACATATGCTTTCCGATTATTCGGCCGATATAATCGACGAGGATATGAAACTGATGGGTGAGATTTTCCGCCGCCGTTCAGATTTCAACCGTGAGGTCAATGAATTCGCTTTGAATGCACAGCCTGATTACAAAAACTATGCCTGCGTTGCGCCTTACCTGTCATTGGCACATCTGTACGGCTGGGGTTATGAGCCTGATGTACAAGAGGCGGAGGCTTTTGCCGACAAAGTGGCAGAAACGCCAAAAAATTCCAAGGAAACCGAGTGGCTTCGCGCCCGTATCGAAGCCGTAAAAAATAGCAAATAAATGTCGCCGCAGCGGCGACCAATAAAGCCTCACCATACGCTATGATGTTGTTGTAAAGGAGGTGAGCGTATGAAGCCCGAAATGGTGCTTGGACTGAAAAACGGCGAAGAACCGAAAGCAAAGCTGCAGGAATGGCTTAAGGAATACGCTGCCATGGCGGCGTTTCCGGGGACAAAAGATTTGGTGGAAAGGCTTTCCAACCGCGCCGAAAACGCCTGTGCGCTTATACTTGAACGCCGCAAGCTGGAGCCGTCCTCGTCCTCGCATGACGATATGTATTATATTGAAACGGCAAAAATCAGAGATGAAGAGGATGCATCGTTCGTCGACGATTTCCCTCTCGGGAACGAAGCCGACGCTGCATTTGCCGGCAGCTATTTTTCCGTATCCGAGCTTGCAAAAATCCAGTGCGGACAGCATCATCTGATCGTCGCCGGGAGCTTTAACGGCTATAACTTCGATGTGTTGGTGCGAAAGGGATTTCTTGCCGAATTAAACGGCGATTATCCCGAAGCGGTGCGCTGTTACGAAGGCGTGCCCACCAGCAGAAGCGTTCAGGATCGCGAATACGAATGCCGCCGCCACATGGCGATGGAGGGCGACCGGTGCTACAAAAAGGCTCTTGCGCTTATGGAAAGCGGGGAGTGGGGCGAGGTGTACGCGCTCTTGAATCGCGCCGTCGATATGGGTCATATCGATGCCCTTTGGCAAATGGCGCAGCTTTGCAAAAAAGAAAACGATGCCGATGGGGCAGCTGCATGGTTCAACAAAGCAATCGAGGCAGGGCAGATGGACGCTCTTATGAGCGCGGCGGCGGTTTATCTTGACAGAACCGGCGACTTTTACAACGAAAAGCTTGCCAGACAGTATCTTCGCCGCGCCGCCGACAGCGGCAGCGTGCGGGCGATCATCGCACTTGCCGATTTGGAACTTGTGGATACGGATATTCCGTTTTGGCAACAGGCGGCACAGCTTCGGGATATGGCATATCCCGATAAACGACCGAAAAGAAAAGTCAGAGAGCAGCACAAAAAGCAAATGGCATGGTATCGTCTTGCCGCCGAAGCGGGCGATACCGATTCCATGAACGCGCTGAGTATGGCGTATCATCTCGGCTATCCCGAAAGCCGTGACGATGAGCAGGCGTTTGTATGGGCATCCCGCGCCGCGGATCTGGGCGACGGTTCGGCAATGTATCAGGCAGCGTATCTTTACGAAAACGGCTTCGGTACAGACAGGGATATCGCCGCCGCGCTGCTGCTTTACACCGAAGCCGCCGAACAGGGTGTGCGCTCGGCGATGATACGGCTGTACGAGATATATACCAAAGGACTGGGAACTATCCAGCCCGACGGCCAAAAAGCGGCGCACTATTTTTGGATGAGCGGCGAAGGTCGGGATTGAGGGGGAGACAGCATCCATGAAGCTGAAAATCAAGGAAACGGCGTGGGGCATCCACCGCATGGCGTGGGGCTACCGCGAAAGAGTCACCGCCGAGGAGAGCTTCCCTTGCGAAGTCGGGGATGTTCCCGACTTCGGGAAAGGCAAACGACATTTTACCGTGGATGAGGTTACAGAAAACAGTGTTTGTTTTTCGGTACATTGTGTCGACCCCCGATACAACAAAACCTGGATATTGAAAAAAGGCGAAGAAATAACCTATCGGCCGCGCTCCTTTGACGGCGGGTATTTCTATAATGTTAAGTTAATTTAGGAGGTGCGGCTATGCATGCGATTGGAATTCACATAAAAAAAGCCGACGGCAACCACGACTATCGCGCCAGCAAATTTTTCGGGGCGCCGGTGATTCCGGCTGAGTGGCAGGATCGGTTTGCCGAAGACATTCTTTTCTTTGGACAAATACGGCTTTCGGATATTGCACCGCTTGATACCGAAAACAAACTGCCGCATACAGGCTATCTGTATCTGTTCCTCGATGTGGAAATGTATCCCTATCAGGCGATGGCGTATTATTATGATGGCGAGCCGAATATGGTGATCGACGATTTCAACGAGGCAGAACCGCCATTCGCGCATTTGAATGAGGATTGGCTCATGAGTTTTGAACCGGTCGATGATACTTTTGACGGTACCCGGCTGTTCGGCGTTCCCTCCTCCGGCTATGAAACGGACGAAGAACTGCTGCTGCAATTTGATCCGCTGGCTGAAAACACAGGCTTTCTCGATCATATCGACGGCTATGCCTATTTCTTCTTCGGCGAGGGCGAATACCGTATCGACGGTATCCGCTTTGGCATTGACCGCTCATAAAAAGGGGAACGATATGGAAGCGTATTTTACAAAAGGAAGCAGAATACCGCTGCAAAACGGCCAGTCCGCCGAAATTATCGCCAAACTCGGCGAAGGCGGTCAGGGCACGGTATACCAGGTGCGCATTGGCGGGCAGGAATATGCACTGAAATGGTATCACAAGGGCGCTTTGCAAAATCCCCGCCGTTTTTATCAGAACATCGAAAACAATATCCGGCAGGGCGCACCCTCTCCTGCCTTTCTGTGGCCGAAATTTCTGACACAGGAAAAGGACGGCAGCTTTGGCTATGTTATGAAGCTGCGCCCGCCTGCATTTAAGGAATTCTCGGATTTCCTGCTGGCAAAGGTGCATTTCTCCTCGCTGTCGGCGGCTGCGAATGCGGCGCTGAATATCACCAACGGCTTTCGTGAGCTGCACCGCAAGGGCTTTTCTTATCAGGATCTGAATGACGGAAATTTCTTTCTCGATCCGGCAACCGGCAAGGTGCTTATCTGCGACAACGATAATGTGGCACCCTATGGCGAAAGCCTCGGCATTGCCGGAAAGGCGCGGTATATGGCGCCGGAGGTTGTGCGCAATATTAAGCGACCGGACATTATGAGCGACCGGTTCTCGCTGGCTGTTGTGCTGTTTCGCCTGTTGTTTCTGGATCATCCGCTGGAGGGAAAACGGGTGGTGGTGCATCCGTGCCTGACCGAGGAGCTGGAGCTGAAATTTTACGGCAAGCAGCCGGTATTCATTTACGACAAAACCGATGATTCCAACCGACCGGTGCACGGAATCCATGCCAATGCCCTGCGCTTTTGGCCGGTATATCCGAAATTTATCCGCGATCAGTTTTTGAAAGCCTTTTCCAAAGAGGCTATGTGCGGACAAGAACCCCGCCCCACCGATAACGATTGGCAGATCGCTTTTACACAGCTGCGCGACTGCATTGTAAAATGCCCCTGCGGCGGGGAAACCTTCCTTGATCTTGACGGCGACAGTCTGTGCATCAATTGCGGCTTAAAAATTCCGAAGCCGCCGGTATTGTTGTCGCAAAATCGCTATAAGATTGCTCTGTTTCCCGGTATGAAGCTCTATCGTTGCCACACCGATCGGGATAGCGACGATTTTAGAGAGATCACCGGCGAGGTGATCCGCAACCCAAAGAACCCGGCCATATGGGGTCTTCGCAATCTGAGCCACGATATCTGGACGGTGGAGAACAAGGATGGAACGATCAAGCCGATCGATAAACATGCGGTGTTGGTCGTCACAAAAGCCAAACAGATTCATTTCCCGAACTGTATCGGGATAATCCAATAAGGAGGGGTTTACACATGGCCAATATATATGAAGGTGCGGTGGAGGTTTCCCGCAGAACAATGACACTTTTCTTTATGGTCGATGCCTCCGGCAGTATGGACGGCTCCAAAATGGGAACGCTCAATTCTGCCATCGAGGAGGTTATTCCCGAAATACGCAAAATATCCGGCGAAAATGCCGACGCCGCCATAAAAATCGCGGTGCTGGAGTTTTCGAGCGGCACCAGATGGATCACTCCCGCCCCCATGGATGCGGAGGATTTCACCTGGAGCTTTTTGACGGCGGACGGATTGACAGACTTTGGCGAGGCATGCAAGCAACTGAACGAAAAGCTGTCCCGCAAAGCCTTTATGAGCGATGTGGCTGGCTCCTTTGCGCCGGCGATCTTTCTGCTGTCGGACGGAGAGCCGACCGACGAATATGCTTCTGAACTATCCAAGTTGAAAGAAAACAACTGGTTCAAAAAGGCGATTAAAGTGGCGGTCGCTATCGGTGAGGACGCGAACCGGGATGTGCTCGCGGGATTTACAGGCAACAAAGAGGCAGTGCTTACCGTGCACACCCCCGAAGCGCTTACCAAAATGATACGCTTTGTTTCGGTCACCGCGTCCCAGATCGGCTCCCGGTCCAGCGGGGTCGGAAAAGGCGGTGTGGACGAGGCCGCCAACAAGCAGGAGGACATGATCGACAAAATCAACGAGGTGAAAGCGGCCGAGCCGGATGACGACGGTGATCTGGAATGGTAACGGATTATCGGGCGTTTCATATGACCACCATCGGCGCCTCGCATACAAAAACCGGCACGGTCTGTCAGGACTGGTCAGCCAGCTGTGACCTGCCGGATCGCCGCCTTGTGGCGGTGTGTGACGGCCACGGCGGCGGAAATTATTTCCGCTCCGACAGGGGCAGCCGTTTTGCCGCCGAAGCGTTTATGGAGTGTACGAAGAATCCCGATTTGCTGAACGCCCTTTCCGATGCAGCCACACACAAACAACAGGTGTTTCGCATAGAACAACTCATCAAAAGTATCGTTGCCCGTTGGAACAGGCTGGTCGAGCAGGATATACAGAAAGCCCCCTTTGGCGAGGAAGAGCTAAACGGTGTATCGGAAAAAGCGCGGCGGAGATACGAAGCGGGGCAGCGCCTGCCGTCCGCATACGGCACGACCCTTATTGGCATCGTTTTGGCGGAGAACTTTTGGCTGGGGCTGCAGATCGGCGACGGAAAATGCGTCGCTGTGTCGGAAAGCGGAGAGTTTACCCAGCCGATCCCGTGGGATGACGAGTGCTTTTTGAATGTTACCACCTCTTTGTGCGATGAAAATGCTGCCAAGGAATTCCGCTTTTGCTTCAGCCGCCATCTGCCTGCCGCCGTATTTATCGGCAGCGACGGAATTGACGATTGCTTCGCCGGAGACGAAAAGCTGTATGATTTTTACCGCTTGGTGTTTCAATCCTTTGCCCAAGCAGGGGAGGAAACGGCCGTTTCGCAACTAAAGGATTATCTGCCGATTCTGTCAAAGCAGGGCAGCGGCGATGATATGTCGGTAGGGATTCTGGTGAATACAAACCTTATAGGCCAGCACCCATGAGTGCAAGGAAAACAGGGCGAGGTGCGAGATGAACGATAACGGCTCCAAATTTTATTACTCCCGTCTGACAGACGGCGAGAAAAATGTATATCATCGGATATGCGAAGCGCTGCTTCGCTTTGAACCGGTGTTATCCCTTCATGCCGGTATGGGCAAGGCGTTTACCATAGACACCCAAAAGATCATGACCGCGGTGCTGTTTGATAATCCGGTTTTCTTCTATCTCGACCGGCATCGGGTCATCACCAAGCAAACCCCGATGTACATCCAGCTTGTTTTTCAGTACGACTATACCAAAGAAGAAGCCGAGCAGCTTTGGGCAGAGATCGAAAAAAGGATCGACTTGTTCGTTAAAAACAGCATAAAGCCGGGGATGAGTCCGCTGGCAAAGCAGCTCAAGGTACATAATTTTCTCTATTCGATCCATACGGCAGAGGAGCCTTATGATAAAGATTGCTTCTCGGTGGTCGGCGCGCTGCTCCGCGACCATTGTGTTTGCGAGGGGTTTGCCAAAACCTATAAGCTGCTGTGCGACCGGTTGGGAATAGCCTCCATCGTGGTGATTGGCGAAGCCTTGCTTCCGAATGGGGGGAGGGAACCTCATTCGTGGAACATTACGCGGATCAACGGTGTCACCGCGCACACCGATGCGGCGTGGGATTCCCGCTTTGGCGGAGCATCGTATGATTACTTTAATCTGTGTGACGCGGATATGGCGGCGGATCACGGCTTTGATGCGGAGCTGTACCCCCGGTGTGATCCCAACAAAATCAACTATTTCTATAAAAATGGATTGATTGCGCGGGATGAAGAGGATCTGCGAAAAATAATAGCGGACAAGGCGGACGAGCCGTACTACTCCGTGAAGCTGTTGTTTCCGTTTTCGAAAGAACGCCTTTGTGAGTTTCCGTTTGATATGGGAACGCTGCGGTATAATGCCGCACAGAATGTGATCGGCTATATCAAAGCGATAACGGAATAAAGAGGAGGGAAAGCCATGCCCTTTTCGCCAGAGGATTTGAAAAGGATGGAGCAGCTATACGGTATCATAGAAGGGCATAAGCTGCATGAATATGCAGCTCCCACCTATAAAGACAGCCCGTATCTGTCAGAAATGGCGCGAATCGCGTTGGCTCCGCGTGCCCACGACAGAGAAACGCTGGAAGAACTGATTCCGGCGCTTTGGTACCTTACGCAATCCTATGACCGTATGTGCCGGGCGGGAATGTCTGTAAAATTTTATACCCCCCAGCTTGCGGCTCATACAGAGCTTATGAAACTCCGGAAATATGATAGCGAGGATATGAAGCGGCTTGAAAACTGCTTTTGTCTGGCGGTCAAGGCAAGAAATTATTATGAACCGGACGACTGTGCCGATCTTGTCGCAATGGTTTCCGGCAGTCTTTCGGATGACAAAATCCGTGCATGGCTTCTCTCGGCACAGGAAAGCCGGCGGGGATTCATCCAAAACGATCCCGTTGAGAAAACGGAGGAATACCTTGCGGTCATTGATGAGGTGGAGGAACGGATAGACAACGAGAAAACAGTGGATGTCTGTTTTGAGTATTGGGCTTTGAAATCTCAGCTTTTACTGGAGCATCACATTGTCTGGCGCTCGCCGTCGGAGTTGAACCCGTGCGTGCTGTTCGATTAAATCCACCAATGTTTTTGGCGTCGGTCACATCGACCGACGCTTTTTGTGTCGTGTCCTTTTCTGGCAATCATTTATTTTTGCCTGAAAGTTGTTGAAACATTTGCTGGGAAATGATACAATAAACACGAAACGGTGTGCTTTCGTAAATGTTAAAGGGGATGAGTGGGAACATGAAAAAATGTGTGCTGCTGCTGATGTCGGTCATTCTTGTTTTATGCTTCACCTCCTGTGCGTGGCAAAAGCTGCCTGATACCGTAACCATAGAGGAAAAAGAGTACAAAAGAGCTTTCATCGGTGAATTATATCCTCTATTTTCGTATTCTTGGGATGACGCTCCCTATACACAGGGTGTGTTGTTTGCCCAAAAGTCGTATTATCCATATCCCCAAGCCGCTTTTGATTGCTATATTGCCAACAATACAAGCGGCAAATCGAATGTATACTTTGAAAGCACTGCGTTTGACAAGGCGGTTTCCTATTATAAAAACCCGGATAATTTCCATTTTTATTGTATGATAGGTAATATGCATGATGAAGATCAGCGAGAAACGTTTGAAATTCAAGATATAGACGCTGCCATGTTTGATCGTCTGATGGCGTATTGTGCAGAAAATGCTTATAATCCGTTGACCTCGTACAACAACGAGAACGATTTAAGAAAAGTGCCGATATCCACGGATGGCACGTATATGGACGACGAAATACGCTTTTATAAAGAAAGCAACGAGGGGGCTTTCGCCTCTTCCAAAGGCTATATCTTTAAGCTGGTCGATCATCAGCTCTATTTACTGTTTCATTATAGCTTCAAGGATAAAGAAAATCCTGTTATGTTTATCCGCGATGTTCCGACAGACATCGGCGATTATTTTAAGGTGTTGGCGCAAAAACTTCAAAATAAATGAATGCTTTCGACATGGATGTGCTATCCGGTGCGAAAACGGACGAATCTTGACAAAATCCCTCTTTAATGATGTTTGAAAAGATTTACTAAGCAAAAAAGAGAGGTCATCTGACCTCTCTTTTTTGCTGCGGTGACATTCATTCTTTTTTCCAAAAAATCAAGTTGCACATCTCTCGTTGAAATTTCTACCGGAATGGTGTATAATAGCACCACGCAGCGGTTATGCCCGACAGGCATAGCGGCATATGGCGGATAAGCATTGGCAAGCCCCGGTGTTTTCCGATATACTGATTTTATCTAAAACCGAATCCTAGCCAACATCAGGAGTGACGATATGAGCAACCAACAAGACATCAATGCCGCGGTCTGTACCGGTGAGCGGGCGCTGTTCGGCGCGCATGACCTGACCATTCGCGACACCATTTTCGCCGATGGCGAATCGCCGCTGAAGCATAGCCACGATCTGACCATTGTCGGCAGCATGTTCAAATGGAAATATCCGCTATGGTACAGCTGCAACATTCGGGTGGAACAGTCCACCTGGTTTGAGATGGCGCGCGCCGGGGTGTGGTATACCGACCACATCGCGGTCAGCGACAGCGCCATCGAAGCTCCCAAGAATTTCCGGCGGTGCCACGATGTGGCGCTTCAACGCGTATCGCTGCCGAACGCCGCCGAAACGCTGTGGCATTGCGAGGGAGTACAGCTGGATCATGTGACCGCCAAGGGCGATTATTTTGCGATGAACAGCCGCAATATGACAGTGGACAACCTGACGCTGTATGGCAATTATTCGTTTGACGGCGTGGAGAATGTGACCATCACCAACTCCAAACTGTTGTCCAAGGACGCGTTTTGGAACAGCGACCATGTCACTGTGCGCGATTCGTTTATTTCCGGCGAATATCTCGGGTGGAACGCCAAGAATCTGACCCTCATCAACTGTACCATTGAAAGCTTGCAAGGGCTGTGCTATGTGGACAATCTGGTGATGAAGCATTGCCGGTTGCTCAACACGACGCTGGCGTTTGAATATTCCACGGTGGATGCCACCATCGACAGCTGCATCCAAAGTGTGCTGAACCCCACGGCGGGGCGCATTACGGCGCAGGCGATCGATGAGCTGATTATCGAACCGGACAAGGTGGATCCTTCCAAAACCACCATTGTCTGCACCGCCGACCAAGCCGGAAAATGAACCAGACAGAAAAGGAGAACCGTCCTATGACTTATAATTTTGATACCGTGATCGACCGTCGGCACACCCATTCGCTCAAATGGAATGTCGCCGAGGGAGAGCTGCCGATGTGGGTGGCGGATATGGATTTTCAAACTGCACCCGAAATTCAAGCGGCACTGCAGCGCCGTGTGCAGCATGGCGTGTTCGGATACAGCGAGGTGGGCGGCGATTGGTACGATGCGTACATCCGTTGGTGGTCGAACCGTCATGGATACACGATGCAGAAAAACTGGCTGATGTTTTGCACCGGCATTGTGCCGGCAATTTCCAGCATTGTGCGCAAGCTGACCACTCCGGCGGAAAAAGTGGTGGTGCAGTCGCCGGTGTACAATATTTTTTACAACAGTATTCTGAATAACGGTGCCCAGGTGGTGGAGAACCGCTTGCTTTATCGCAACGGCACATATAGCATGGATTTTGACGATCTGGAACTTCGCCTGGCGGACCCGCAAACCACGCTGATGATCCTGTGCAATCCGCACAATCCGGTCGGACGCATCTGGACACGGGAAGAGCTGGCGCGTGTTGGCGAGCTGTGCCGCCGGTATCATGTGACCGTGATCGCGGACGAGATTCATTGTGATCTGACCGATCCGGGGGTCGAGTATGTGCCGTTTGCCTCGGTCAGCGACACCTGCCGCGCGGTGAGCATCACCTGCCTGGCACCCACCAAGTCGTTCAATTTGGCGGGCATCCAGACGGCAGCGGTCAGCGTGCCGGATCCGGTTTTGCGGCACAAGGTGTGGCGCGGACTGAACACCGACGAAGTGGCGGAGCCCAACGCATTCGCGACCGAAGCGGCAATTGCCGCGTTTAACGAGGGCGCACCGTGGCTGGATGCGCTGCGCGCGTATCTGTATCAAAACAAGTGCACCGTTGCGGAGTTTATCCGGCGCGAATTGCCGCAGCTGCGGCTGGTGCCGTCCGAAGCCACCTATCTGCTGTGGATCGACACGACGCTGGTCGGTTTTTCTGGATCGCTGGCGGAGGAGCTGCGTCGGTGCACCGGCTTGTATCTGTCGGACGGTGCGCATTACGGCAGTGGCGGCGAGTCGTTCCTGCGGATGAACATTGCGTGCCCCCGCAGCGTGCTGATGGAGGGACTGGATCGACTCAAACACGGGATACAGGAGTTGGCTGCCCGCTGAAATTTCCGGATATACCAAGCGCACCGCAGATGCCCCAACGGGGTTCTGCGGTGCGCTTTTGTCGTTGGTTACAGAATCACCTGCAGCACAAACCACTCGTCCACAATGGAAAACTGGCAATGACCGTTCAGCTTTTCCGCCACATACCGAATGCTTTGTGTGCCAAAGCCGTGCCCGGCTTCCGCCGTTTGCGGCAGTCCGTCGCGCAAAGAGGGACGCTGAGCAAAGGTGTTTTTCATAGATAGCAGCATTTTGCTGCCGTTCATATGCATATCCAGCCGAACATGCCGCTGGTCGGGCGGCAGCGGCGCCACCGCGGTCATGGCATTTTCCAGCGCGTTGGACAAAATCGAGGTCAGATCCACGTCCGAAAACGGCAGCTGGGTGGGAAGCTGGATGGTATACTGAAAATCGATCGCTCGCTGGCGCATTTCGCTTTCGTGCGCCGACAAAATCATGTTGACGATCTCGTTTTGGCAGTATTTTTTTCGCGCCGTTGCATCGGTGGCATCAATGACCTCGCGGATATACGCCTGCGCTTTGTCCAGCTCGCCGTTTTCGATAAAGGCGGACACGCTGAGCAAAAAGTGACGCATATCGTGCCGCAAAATCGAAACCGCGCGTTCCGATCGCCGAATCGCCTCGATCTCCTTGCCGGATTGCGCCTGCTGCATCTTCATCAACTGGTTGCGCTGCTCCGCCTCACATTTTTCTTCGTACTGCCGAAAATAGAGAAACAAAAACAGCAGATAAGCGATGCATAGTATAAAGCCCAAAAACTCCGCCACAACCTCCAATCCAGAATACAGCAGCGAGGTATACACGCCGGTGGTATAATCAAACAGATAATACACAAACGGCATAAGCCCCAATATCAAAATGGCTTTGGTCGATTTTTGCGCCAACTGCGCCAGTGCATCCGACACAAACCGAATCAGCAGCACAAACGCGGTCACCGTTACCACAATGCGAGCGCTGTAATACGCCCATTCCAGATGGGTCATATCCAGCACCGCCACCCCGACCCAGTTGCTGATTTGGCAGCACAGATAGGCGGTGAGAACCGATAGGGTGGACAACATGATCTTGTACTTATAGTAAAATGTCAAAAATAGCGTGAGCGGCAGATGCACGATCAGCGGATAGACCTGTTCGGTCACCTGTTCGCCGAACAGCAGGAAGCACAGCACATACACAACCCCCACCGCGCCGGAAAACCCCAGCAATGTGAGCACATTGCGTCGGGTCATGCGCACTCCCAGGAAAGCAGCGGAGACGTACACGCCAAACAACAGCGTGGTGGCGTTGTGCACAAGGCTTAGTATGGTAACCAGCATGAACAGTCTCCTTTCCTGTCAATCCCGGAACATCAGCGCAAAATAGGCATCCTTGAACGCTTTGGCGTAGCCCCGGGCGATGGGGATGCACCGCCCGGATTTGGTGATGATCTCGGCGCTGTTAAAGTGATCCACATTGGGCAAATAGACCAGATAGCTGCGGTGGCATTTGAAAAAGCCGTTGCAGTCGGTCAGCTGATCTTCAAAAGAGTGCAACGGCTCGGTCGCCTCCACGCTGCGGCCGGTGCGCAGATAAAAGATCACCCGTTTGTTTTGCGCTTCGGCATATTCCAGATCATGTATATACAGCTTTTGAAAGCCGAACGAGGTTTTCGCCACAATACTCTGCGGTTCTGCCGCGGCACTGCGCGCGCAATCGTCCAGCGCCTCTTTGACCTTTTCAAAGCGCACCGGTTTTAATAAATATCCCTGCGCCTTGACATCGTAAGATTCCAGCGCAAACTCTGGCGACGAGGTGAGGAAAATGATCTTCACTGCGGTATCGCGCTGCCGCAGCTCGCGGGCAGCGTCCATGCCGTTGAGCATCGGCATGATGATATCCAGAAAGATCACATCCATGCGTATCTGGGTGGCTTTGCTCAGCAGCTCGTCGCCGTTGCTGAACGCAAAAATCTCGGCGGCGATCCCGCTTTGCTCCGACCAAGCGCGGATCATTTCCACCGCACTTTGCAAAAACGACGCGTTATCGTCGCAAACCGCAATGCGCATATCGCCACCTCCACTGGTAAGATAAATTCATTGTACTATATCTTGCGGGTGGTTTCAATTGGTATATACAGCATTTCGCACCTAAAAATCGACATTTCGCGCTATTTTTCAACTTTTTTCGCGGCGATATGGTAGGATGATAGCACCAAAATCAAGGAGGAGTTTTCCCGATGAAAAAAGTTTTGACTGCCCTGTTGTCCGTAACGGTGATCCTGTCGCTGGTGCTGTGCCTGTCCGGCTGCAGCGTCAACGAAAAACAGCAGGAGGCGATCGATGCGTTCAACACGACCAGCGCCTCTTTCAACGAAGTCGCGACGCTCATCAACAACAATTCGGACGCGATCGACGATGAGATCATCAGCACCTTCCAGGAAATGTCCGCCCTGCTGACCCAGTACAAAGACATTTTGGAAGGCGATGACGACATCAGCGACGAAAAGTACGACGAAATGATCAAATGGTTCAGCGATGTTCAGACCTGGTCCAAGGATGCCAAAACGGATATTGAAACTGCGCTGACCAACGCGCAAGCGTAAGCGCCACCTATCGAGAGAAACGACGAGGGGATTTTATATCGACCAAAAAGAGCAGGGGACATGCGTCCTCTGCTCTTTTTGCGTATCAAAGGTTTTACTGGCTTACATTTTCACAAGGAAATGCGCCGCAAGGGCGCTTTTGTGTTATAATGATGCCGTAACCGTATCATAAAAGGACAGACGCGGGAGAATAGATATGACAAAGATTGGAAAACGGCGGCACACCATGGTGCTGATCATCGCGTTTTTTGGCATCATCACGGGGTTCTTTTACTGTGTGATCGTGGGCACCATGCCCAAATATAAATCGGTGTCCTCGCCACAGGAGATAGCTGCCACCGACCTGTCACAGGACTATATTTGTCTGGATAGCTCGCTGGCACAGGTTTACCCCGGACGGCTGTATACCCACCGCGATTTTGCCGCCGGTGGCGTCAGTCGCGGTGATCCGTCGGCATCGTACGAAACCTGCCGGCTGTTGCTGTCGCTGGAAAAGGGGAAGACCTATGGCATCACCGGACAAACCGCTACCTATGCGCAGCGGGTGTATGTGGACGGTGTGCTGCTGGACGAAACCGGCCGCGTCAGCGACGCGCCTGACGATTTTGTACCGCGTACCGATTTGTACACGGTTTATTTCACGGCGCAAAGCGACGAAACCGAGATCATTGTTCAGCACGCGTGGTTTAACCACCAATCCGGCGCTTTCCACAAGGTGTATCTCGCCGAGCAGCAGGTGATTGCCCGCACCGAACGGGCGCAGACCCTGTGCGACGGCTTGATCGTCGGCACGCTGTTGGCGATGACCATCTTTTTCTTCGGTGTGTTTTTGTTTTATTCCTCCCATCGCGGTATGCTGTGGTTTTCACTGTCCTGCCTGTGTGCGGCGGGCAACTATCTGATCTACGAAAGCAAACAAATCATGGCGTTCTTCCCGACGCTGAACTGGTATGTCGGGCACAAGATCGAGCATTTGACCAACATCTATTATTTTCTGTTTGTAATGTTATACGCCTTTGCGATGCTGCAGCTGAAACCGAAAAAGTGGTTTGTGTCGCTGTCTTTGGCGGTGGTGGGGGCGCTGACTGTGTATTATGTTGTGGCGCCGTCCACCTTCTATACCCGCTACACGGTGCCGGTCAGCGGCGGTATGATGCTGTATGACCTCTTCACCGTGGTGGTGCTGGTGTATCTGTCGGTGAAGAACCATCGGTTTAAGCGGGCGGATTATACGATCGTGTGTTGTTCGCCGCTGCTGGTAGCGGTGGTATATATTATCGAGGGGGTCACCTATTTTTCGCACATCTTCTATCTGCGTTCCTACGCTATGATTTTGCTCGCGTTTTGCAACGCGCTGGTGCTTACCATCAGCTTTTCCATCACCGAAAAACGGTTGAACGAGGCACGGCTCAAGGAGCTGGAGATTGCAGAAGAAAACGCCATGCTGGAAAAGATGAATAACCTGAAAAGCGATTTTATGCGCAACATCGCGCACGAAATGAAAACTCCGCTCACCGTGATGAGCGGCTATGCCCAGCTGACCGAGCGGCAGCTGCAAAAAAACGCGGTGAACGAGGAAACCACCGCCAATTTGGATACTATTGCGCGCGAAGCGGGGCGACTGTCGGATATGGTCACTCGTCTGTTGGATGTGACCTACAACGGCACCACAGCGTATGAACGCACCCGCTTTCGCCCGCAGGAGCTGCTCACCGATGCGGCGGCGGTCTGCCGCCCGATTCTGGCCAAAAACGGCAACACCCTGCGCTTGTCCTGTGAAAGCCGCCGGTCGCTTTTCACCAACAAAGAATCGCTGCTGCAGGTGCTGATCAATCTTGCCATCAATTCGAGCAAGCACACGAAAAACGGAACCATCGCCTTTTGCGCGAAGGATCGCGACAACTGGCTGGATGTGTATGTGACTGATAACGGTTCGGGGATCGCGCCGGAGGATCTTCCGCATATTTTTGAGCGGGGCTACGGCACCGACGGCGGCAACGGCTTGGGGCTGACCATCTGCCGCGATATTATCGAGTCGGCGGGCGGCAGCATCGCCATTGAAAAAACCGATCAAACCGGCACCACCATTCGCTTTACCGTGCCGGTGGATCAGAAAGGGGAGAGCGCATGAGCACCATTTTGCTGGTGGAGGATAATCCCCACATTATGAAGATCAACCATACCTCGCTGATGATGGAGGGCTACGACATTCTGGAGGCGACCACCATCGCCGAATGTCGGGCAGCGCTCAAGGCACACGATGTCGACTTGATCGTTTTGGACATTATGCTGCCGGATGGCAACGGCGTGGAGCTCTGCTCGGAGCTGAAGCATTGCTACGAGATTCCGATTTTGTTTTTGTCGGCGTTGGGCGAAAACAAGGACATCATCGCGGCGCTGCGTGCCGGTGGCGACGACTATCTGCCCAAGCCCTACGACATCAATGTGCTGATCGCGCGGGTAGAGGCGCGGCTGCGCTCGTCGAACAAGCAAAAACGCTGGTTCCGCTTTGCGGATTTGAAGCTGGATACCGTGTCGCGCATCGGCTATTGCCGCGATCAGGATCTGGTGCTGACGCAAAAGGAGTTTTCGCTGCTGCTGCAGCTGGCGCGGCAGGGCGGCCGCATCCTCCCGAAGGAACAGTTGTACGAAGCGGTGTGGGGACGACCGCTGGCGACCGACAGCACCGCGCTGTACACCGCGATCTCCCGCTTGAATGCCAAGCTCGGCGAGGCGCAATCCGAAACGACTATTTCCTACCTGCGTGGGCAGGGATATATGCTGGAAACCGTATAATTGCCGGTTGTCGGACAGGTGAACATACTCTTCTGAGGAGCGCGAGCGATGAAGAATCTGGTGCTATTGTTTGTTTTATTATGAGTGGTGCTGGGAACCGTATCGTTCCCGGCGCTTTTTTTCTTGCATTTTTGCAAGCTTCGCGATCGCCGCCCCGCGCTATGCTATACTGATAATGTCGAAGAATACTGTGCGGATAGAGGAGTGGGGTTATGATGAAACGATGGATGAAACGAAAACGAACCTTGACACAGCGGATCGCAGCGACCGCCTTGAGTCTGGCGATGGTGGTGTCGTTGCTGCCGTTTACTGTACTGGCGCAAAACGATGCTCCGGTCGAGGGCAAAACTGAACTGGCTCAAAAGTTCAACGAGCTGATGGACCCGGGCACCCCGCAAAACTATGACCCGAACATGGCCAACCCCTATGGCTATGACAAAGGGCAAAAATTCCTGTTGTCCGAACAAAACGAGCTGCTGTTTTACTACACCTTTGACACCGGCAACAACGCCGGCAATAAAACGGGCAACCGCCATACCGCGTGGTACAACCGCTACGCCCATGGCGGCAGCGCCACCTTGCGCGATGACAATAAAGGCACGGTTCAAGGCGGCTTCTCCGAATTCGGCGAATACGCCACCACTGATGCTTATAGCTATGTGGCGGCGACGGCGTTTGATCCGACCGGAAGCGGACGGCGGGATCATGTGGCGTATGTCGGGTATGAAAATGTGAAGGATCGCGGACAGGGATACTATGTCTGGATTCTCAACACCCGCACCGGCGTGCAGTACGGACCAACCCGTATCTCGAAAGCGCCGGCCGATGCGTGCAGCTGGCTGGACAAAAGCAATGTCGATCTGTATGCCGGTTCCAACTTTTTCGGGATCGTGGCGGGCGATTTCGATGGCGATGGCAAGGAAAATCTGATCCTGACCGTGACCGATAACGACAACCGCTATGGCTTATATAACCTGTCTTTGAATGACAAAAAGAACATTATCACCCACGAATGGGAGGAAAAGGGTCAGCTTCACCCGATCTATGTTGCCAATCAGAGCAAAATGGGCGATACCAACGGCGATATGGGCTCGCACAAGCTCTCGGTCAGCTTGGCAGTCGGCGATTTCAACGGCGACGGCATTGATGATCTCGCGACTCTGTCCTATCCCAATGTGGGCAACCGGTTAAACGGAAAAAGCGACCTGCTGGATGCACGGTTCGGCTTGCCGTATGTCAGCGTCACCTATGGCATCAAAGGTGACAGCTATCCTTTGAACAACCGGCGCACCGGCGGCTATGTGACCGACGGCGAAAAGACCTATACGCTGGATATGAACGGGATGCCCAGCGTTTCTGTCCGTTTTGACCACGCCACCTCGGTTTGTACCGGCTTGGCGGCGGGCGACATCGATGGCGACGGCGTGGACGAGATCGTGACCGCCGGATATTATGCCGTTTCCTCCGTTTATGAGGAGAATAATGGCAACAAATACATGGGCTATGAATACCTGACGCTGGAAGACGACAAATGGCTGTACGGCAGCTTTTCGGCGGCGAACGGTTCGCTTTCCAACATCGAATACCGCAAGCTGGATCGTAACGAATGGTCCAAAAACGGCGCCGGCGAGAACGATTGCGCCGGTGCCAAGGTAGCGGTAGCGTGTGTGGCGATGGATGGCAAAACCAACCCCGACAGCGTTTTTGTCAGCGGCAATATCTATCGCTGCCAAAAGGATACCAACAAGCTGGATACATCGGACAAACTGGACGACAACGGTCAAAAGATCAACAACCCGTTTACACTTCCGTATTTTACCGCTGGCGATAAGGGCGCCGAATCGCATACGGTCCCGAAAAGCTATCTCACCTCGCTGGCGGTTGGCAACTTTGAAGAAACCGATGACGGCAGCGAACAGCTCTTCTTTGTGGTGGGGCTGCAAGCCAAAAACGCCACCGTCAGCGATAAATACCGTTACTATTTCTCGATCCATTCGGTGGGGGTGAACTCCCGCGACAGCAACGGATTGGCAAAAAGCTATTTGTACGAAGCGGGTGGCTATGTCTATCGCAACCAGAAATTTGGGTTGGACAAACGCCCCAATGTGTTGGTGGTCGCGATCGACCGCGATGATGACGGCATTGTGGCAAGCTACAAAGAAGCTGGATACACCTGGAGCGATCCGAAGCTCATCACCATTTTGCAGGCTTCGCCCTATTTTGATGAGGTGGGGGATTATCTCTATGACAGCCCGGAAACCACCTATAATGAAACGGTGACCTATACCATGGAATACGGCACCTCCAATTCCGTTTCCTTTGGCGCGGGCGCCACCTTAACTCTGATGGGAACCATCGGCGGCTTTGATCTGCAAACCGGCTACGCGATGGATTGGAGCGAAACCTTCAAAAAAGGGTTGGAAACCAGCGTCAGCCAGTCGTTCAGCGCCGGTGCCTACGATATTGTGGTGCTGAACCGCACACCGGTGTTCCTTTACAACTATGATATCAGCTATATGCAGGGCAACAAACGGGTAAACGACACGCTGCAGATCTCGGTGCCGCATGGTCCGCGGTATGAGCAGCTGTCCATCGGCGGGTATAACGAGTTTGTAGAGTATTATAACAACAAAATCAAAACCGCCGCCGAGGAAAAAGGCATTGCCGCTGCCGAATACACCAAGTCGTTCCTCACCAAAGTGACGGATGGGCTGTATCTGGAAACCGAGGGCGATCCGTTTGGCTACTATCGCGACAATGTGTCCGGCGGGATCAATCCTGTGCCGGAAAAATACGGCGAGTCCATGGCGTTGAACAAAGTGGCGGGTATCAGCAGCACCGAGTATTCGATTTCCAAATCCGAGGGGCACGAAAAGGAAATGTCCCATGGCTTCTCCTTCGATCTGACGGTGAAGTTCGGGTTTAATGCCGGATTTGCGGAATCCAGCGCAGGTGGCTATGTCAGCTTGCAGTATATGCAGGGCTATACCACCTCTGTCACCAACAGCAAAGGTGTTTCCTATGCTGGTACGGTGATGGGGTTGAACGGCACCGCTATGAAGAGTGACGGCTTGAACCCCAACGCGTGGGGCTTTAACTGGAAGCTCGCCAAATGGAATTCCAATATCAAAAACCTTGGTGAAGAAGCGAGCGATTATGTGCCGATCATCGGCTATGTGCTCACCGATGTTAAAGCGCCGCCCCGTCCGGTAACCAGCTTGGAGGTTGTCTATACCAAACCGACGCAGGGCACCAAGGCGAACTTCGACCTGTCGTGGAAAAACGGCGATATCGACGGCTCGTCCCGTCCAAAAACGGTGGGGTATAAGGTGTATCTGTACGATCCCACCGACAAGGAGTATGTGCTCATTCATACGATTGCGGATGCCGATGTGACCGCGTATACCTATTCCTGCCAAGCCGATGGGCGCGATACCTATCGCTTTATGGTGACCGCCTATTCCGCTTCGACCACCACCTCCGGCTCAGTTGAAAGCGTGGGGGAGACCGCGAACTTCTATATGGGCACTGTTCAAAATGTTATCGAAAGAATCGAAAAGACCGGTTCCGACGGTTTGGTGGATACCTATAGCATTTATCTCGCCACCGGCGAAGTACAGACCTTTACTGTCACCAACGGCATTGGTATTGTGTCCATCGAATTGAAGGAAAGTGATCCGGCTACCGGCACCGATATTTATCAGATCACCCTGTCGGACGGCAGCACCGTTCCCTTTACCGTGAAAAACGGTAAGGACGGCAAAGATGGCGTTGATGGCAAGGATGGCGTCGACGGCAAAACCGCCGAGTTCCGATTCGACAGCGAAAGCGGATATGTGCAGTGGCGGTATATCGGCGAAGAGACATGGCAGAATCTGGTACAAATCGAAAAAGGCGACAAGGGTGATACCGGTGAAGCCGGTTCGGATGGACAAACGCCGGAGATCGCGGTGGTGGACGGCATGATCTGCTGGCGCTACGCCGGTGAGGGTGACAGCGCGTGGCGGACACTTGTGTCGGTTGCTGAGTTGACCGGCAAAGACGGAGCGGATGGCAAGGACGGCGCTGACGGTAAGGACGGCAAGGATGGCGTCGGCGTGGTCAGTATCGAAAAAATCGCCACCGAAGACACAGTGGATGTGTACAAAGTCACGCTCAGCGATGGCACTTTCTATACCTTCACTGTCACCAATGGCCGCGATGGTAAAGATGGCGCCGATGGAAAGAACGGCGCGGACGGTCGCGACGGTGTGGATGGCAAAGATGGTAAAGACGGCACCAACGGGCTGAACGGTAAAGATGGCGCCGATGGTCAAAAGGGCCAAGACGGCACCAGTGGCAGCGCCGGAACATCCGGTGCCTCCGGGGCATCCGGAACCGCTGGTCGCGATGGCGCGACCGGTAAAGACGGAGCGGGGATCACCGACATTCGGATTGACGACGATGGCAACTTTCTGTTTACGCTGACGGACGGCAGCGTTATCAACGCCGGCAAAGCAAACGCATCCGGTGACGGCACAGTGGCTGCCTCCGCCACACCGTCGGTCGAGTCGCTGTCGGCGCTGCAGCTAAAACTGGATAGTCTGCAAAAACAGGTGAACCAGCAAGGCTCGTCCAACCGTATCGCGTATATCGCCTTGGCGGTTTCGATCGTCAGTCTGTTGTGGAATGTGATTTCGCTGGTAAATGATTTGAAAAAGCGAAAGAAACCGACTGCCCCTGTGGCTTGAATCGGCAACATAACATAAATTATAAGAAGGACGGCGGCGCAATGCGGCTGCGACCATGCCGCCCATAGTCTGCAGCGGCTTTGGAACTTTCCAAGGCCGCTGTTTTCTCGTTTTCCATCTTTTTCGACACGCGTCAGCGTTGACAATTTGTGAAAATGCGGTATAATAACAAGAGCAACAGAGTGCCCCGTATAGGGGGGCGTAAAGGTTTCGACAGGGATGGTAAGGCCCGGTAAGCGAGTAGCGGTGCGGAACCGCTATAAAATCCGCAACTTAAACAATAAACGACAACAATTCTGTTGCTCTCGCGGCCTAATTAGGCTGCCGTCTTTACCCGCAGTACCGCGGACGGGATAAAGGCGTCGATTAGCGGTGAACGTGAACGCTGTCTGGCCACTGGCGGCGTCATGACGGGGTGGCTACCGTAACCAGCAGCCTGCCGACCGGCGGCTGGTGAGGGGAATCTGAAAAGACCGGCTGCACTCGGAGAAAGCCGCGTTAAGCTGTTTTTGGACAGGGGTTCGATTCCCCTCGCCTCCACCAGCAAAATCCCAGCACACCAGGCGTCGAACTTGCTTGGCTGCTGGGCTTTTTCTTTGTTAAATGAGTTTTTATGATAAGGATGTGTCGCTATGCCACCATGTACTTTGTGCCCGCGAAAGTGTGGTCGTCTGCGACCGGACGGCTTTTGTCGGATGGGGAAGAATCCTCGCGTGGCACGAGCCGCGCTGCATTTTTGGGAAGAACCGTGCATCAGTGGTACGCGCGGCTCCGGTGCGGTATTTTTCAGCGGATGTTCACTGCGCTGTGTATTTTGCCAAAACCAGGAGATCAGCACTGGCGGCTTTGGCAAGGATATTTCGGTCGAGCGCCTGCGGGAGATATTTGATGAATTGATAGCGAGGGGAGCGCACAACATCAATCTGGTCAACCCCACCCATTTTACCGGTGCAATCGCCGAAGCGCTTGACAAACCGCTGCCGGTGCCGGTGGTGTACAACAGCGGCGGGTACGATCGTGTGGAAACGCTCCGTATGCTGGACGGCAAGGTGCAGGTGTATCTACCGGATATGAAGTATGCACAGGCGGAACTGGGCGCACGGTACGCCCGTGCTGATGATTATCCGGAGTTTGCGAAAGCGGCCATACAGGAAATGGTACGCCAAACCGGGCCGTACCAATTAGACGAAAACGGTATGCTGGTCAGCGGGGTGTTGATCCGCCATCTGGTGTTGCCCGGTCATCTGCAAAATACCCGCCAAGTGATCGACTGGGTGGCGCAAACCTTTGCGCCGGGCACGGTGCTGTTCAGCCTGATGAGTCAATACATCCCCTGCGGTGACTTGAGTCATACGCCAGAGCTGAATCGGCGGCTGACCAAACGAGAGCAGGATGCAGCAGAGGACTACTTGTTTGCTGCCGGTATCGAAGATGGATTTGTGCAGGAACGTGCCTCGGCCAAGCAGGAGTATATTCCCGCGTTTGATCTGACCGGGGTGTGACATTTACAAGCAACACAGGCTATGAACAAACGATATTGAATGAGATATGGTGGTGCACTCTGTTTTATATGAAAAAAATCATGGATTTTGTCGAATTTCCATCATAAATTACTTGCTTGCGAAGGCGGTGTGCGATATAATAAAATTCGAGCAATTGTTGTATGGAAATCGAAATATAGGGGAATAGATATGCCTTCGTTTGAGCATCAGGACAGCCGCAGCACCGCACCACCGGAACAACACAATATGGATCATAAACGCCGGTCGCGCAAATTGCTGCTGGCTTTTTGTGATGTTTTGGTCATTGTTATATCGCATCTTTTCGCATTGCTGCTTCAGCATGATTTACATATCGATGCTATTTCTCCGCAGGAATGGCAGGCCATGTGGTTCGCATTGCCGGTAGATGGCGCTTTGTCGTTGCTTATTTTCTGGCGACTGCGGCTGTACCAAGGCGTTTGGACATTTGCCAGTGTGCAGGAATTGATCAATGTGCTGCTGGCGACCATACTGGTAACATGGGCGCAGGTGGGGTTGCTGCTGGTTTGCTGGTTGATTTGCGGACCGTTTGTACACTTTCAGCCGTTGTTCTATGTTCTGCAGTTTTTCCTGCTGGTGACCGGCGTCGGCGGTATCCGCTTTGCTTATCGTCTGCTGCGGTATATCCATACCCTGCGGGACAGCGAAAAGCGTTCCAACACCGTGGTGATGGTGATCGGTGCCGGTTCCGCCGGTTCGGCGATCATTCGCGAGCTGCAAACCAGCTCCAAGATGCATTATCATATCGCTTGCGTGATCGATGATAACGCCTATAAATGGGGTAGCTTTATTCGCAACTGCAAAATCGAAGGTGGGCGCGACCGCATTGTAGAGCTGGCACAAAAATACGGGGTGCAGGAGATCATGATCGCTATCCCATCTGCTTCGCGCAAGGAGATCAGCGAGATTGTGGATATCTGTAAAGAAACGGACTGTACGCTGAAGATCCTGCCGGGTATGTACCAGATGATCAACGGCGACATCAGTGTGTCCAAGCTGCGTCGCGTGGAAGTGGAAGACCTGCTCGGGCGTGATCCGATCCGGGTGGATATCGACGAGATTTTGGGATATGTGCAGGACAAAGTCGTGCTGGTAACCGGTGGCGGCGGATCCATCGGCAGCGAGCTTTGCCGCCAGATCGCATCGCATCATCCGCGCCAGTTGGTGATTTTCGACATTTACGAGAACAACGCCTACGACATTCAGCAGGAGCTGCGGCGGCAGTATCCGGATTTGTCGCTGGAGGTGCTGATCGGTTCGGTGCGCAACGAGCAGCGGGTGCAATCGCTGTTTGATACCTATCATCCCGATATTGTGTACCATGCCGCGGCGCACAAGCATGTGCCGCTGATGGAGGACAGCCCGAACGAGGCCATCAAAAATAACGTTTGCGGTACCTATAATGTGGCGCAGGCGGCCGGACAGCATCATGTGCGCCGGTTTGTGCTGATTTCAACGGATAAAGCGGTGAATCCCACCAACATCATGGGCGCTTCCAAGCGGTTGTGCGAAATGATTATCCAGATGATGAACAACCGTTACGACACCGAGTTTGTGGCGGTGCGGTTCGGCAATGTGCTGGGCAGCAACGGCAGCGTGATTCCGCTGTTCCGCAAGCAGATTGAACGCGGCGGTCCGGTCACGGTGACCCATCCGGATATTATCCGGTATTTCATGACTATTCCCGAAGCGGTGTCGCTGGTGCTGCAAGCCGGTGCCTACGCCAAAGGCGGCGAGATCTTTGTGCTGGATATGGGACAGCCGGTACGCATTGCGGATTTGGCGCGCAACTTGATTCGCCTGTCGGGATATAAGCCGGACGTGGATATTGCCATCGAATACACCGGATTGCGTCCCGGCGAAAAATTGTATGAAGAAATGCTGATGGACGAGGAAGGCATCTCTGAAACTGAAAACAAGCTGATTTATATCGGCAAACCGATCCAGTTTGACGAGCAGCAGCTGGAGCAAGGGATCGCGATGCTGAAAAAAGCGGCATATGACGAAACGGATCATATCCGCCAGATGGTCGCGCAATTGGTGCCGACCTATCATCATGCTGTGGCACAAGCCGCGTCTGATGCGGCGACCGGCAGCTTGGTGCAGAAATAACTTCACAACGAAAAAGAGTGTAAAAGGAACCGTGCGGCGATAGCTGCACGGTTCCTTTTTAGGTTTTGAAAGGTGTATAACTTAGCACGGAAATAGGTATATCGTACGAAAACATCGTTTCAACAGACGAATATTTGTTGAAAAAGCGCGAACCGTATGGTACAATAATTACATCAAATAGAAAGGAGGGGGGCGCTATGTGTATGCTTTCGATCAGCTATAACAGACTATGGAAGTTGTTGGTGGACAAGAATATGAGCAGAGCGGATCTGCGTCGTGCGGCGGACATATCTCCCAACACCATGACAAAAATGCGTCGAAACGAGGAGGTGTCGTTGACGGTGCTGCGGAAAATATGCACATGTTTGCAATGCAATGTGGGGGATATCTGCGATTTTGTCGCCGATCCCCATGCGGCCACATGAGCGCCGGTTGAGCGTTCAGCATTGTCACGAGGAGGTATCGTATATATGGAACGACCCGAAGAGCATGCTCTTCGGGTCGTTTTGTGTGATTATAGATGATCTTGTTTGGTAATAGCGTCAAAAAGCGCGGTACATCCATCGAAAATATCCCGATAGGCGACATCAAAGCGCCCGGAATACCATGGATCGGCGACATCGCCGCCACGGTCGGTATAATCTAGCAGCTTGTGTACCTTTCCGTCCGGATCACCGCCCAATATACGAAGCATATTCCGGATGTTGGCGCTGTCCATGCCGATGAACAGATCGTACCTGGCATAGTCGCTGCTTTGCAGCTGCACCGCCCGCTTCCCGTCGCAGGAAAGTCCGTGCTGGGCAAGCTCGGCTTTGGCGGGCGGATACACCGGGGTGCCAATGCCGTTCCAAATCTCCTCCGTGCTGGTGGCGGAGGAGGCGACGACAAACCGGTCTGCCACGCCATGCGTTTTAACCAGATCTTGGAATACGAACTCTGCCATCGGGCTGCGACAAATATTGCCGTGGCAGACAAACATGATCCGCATGCTCATTGTTGCTCTCCGCCATGCTCTTCCAGCCATCTCATCGCCGTATACGCATATACTGCGCTGCCGATGTCCAGGGCATCGTTATCGAATTTGACCATCGGGTGGTGCTGTGGATAAGTGTACCCCTTTTGCGGCTGTCCCGCCGCCAGCGCCAGCATGATGGAGGGCACCTGCTGGCTAACATAGGCAAAATCCTCGGACCCCGCCGATTTGGAAGTATCGCCGCCACCGGCGCTCAACTGCTCGACCGTGAAGGCTTTGTCCGCCCCTAACAGCTCCTTGACATAGCGGTATGCATCCCGCGACAAAGACGCGTCGTTTGTGAGGGTGGGGCAACCGCTGCCAAAGGTGACCGTCGCCTCGGCACGAAACGCTTTGGCGATGTTCACGGCGATATCGGTCAAACGCTGCTTGAGTGCCGCGCGCACCTCTTCGTCAAAGGTGCGCAAACTGCCGCCCATGACCGCCTCGTCCGGAATAGCGTTAGCTGCTGCACCGGCGTGCAGCGTGCCAATCGTCAGCACCGCGCGATCGGTCATTGCCAGCTCGCGTGCCTGAATTTCCTGCAATGCGAGGACGATATGCGCTGCGACCGTGATCGGATCGATTCCCATGTTGGGCATAGAGCCGTGGCATCCCTTGCCGCTTACGCGGATCTCAAAATAATCCGCCGCCGGCGCGCTGACCCCCGGGTTGGATACGATCACCGTGCCCGGTTCAAACGGCATACCTGCCATCACGTGAATCATCAAAGCGCCGTCCACCGCCGGATGCTCTAGCACACCCGCCCGGATCATATCGTTCGATCCTTCAAAGATTTCCTCAGCGGGTTGGAACATCAACTTGATGGTGCCGACAATCTCGTCTTCGTGCATTTTCAAAAGCCGCGCGGCACCCAGCAGCATCGCCGTGTGCATATCGTGCCCGCAAGCGTGCATGCAGCCGCTGTCGGAGGCGAACTCCACACCCGACTGTTCTTTTATCGGCAGGGCATCCATATCTGCACGAAGCAGGAAAACTTTTCCCGCCTTTTTGCCGCCGGCCAAAGCGATAAGCCCCGCCTTACCGCACGGCTGCGGGGCATAACCCATCTGTTCCAGCTCGGATTGGACATACGCCAAAGTGTTTTCGAGCGCAAAGCCGGTTTCCGCGTGGGCGTGCAGATATTGCCGGTTTTTCATAATATCCGCTTTCATATCCAAGGCTTCATGCTTCAGTTGTGCTGCATTCATAACCCCACTCCTTTGGCTGTTCTCGCCCTTCAGGAAACCAGCTGTACCAGCGTGCAGCTGGTGAAGGTCAACGGCGCATTGGATTCGGCATCGTTGACATGACAAATGCCGGTGATCAGTACCTCGTGTCCCATCAGCGCGCGGGTTTGATCGTATAAATTGCCGTCCAGATAAAACCGCACCTTGTTGACGGCGGCGGTGCTTTCCGGATCGGTCAGCACAATGTAGGTACCGTCGCCGTCCGCACCGTTGGCGGACACCACGCCGTCAATCCGCATGGTCAGCTCGTTGTACATCAAAACGGTTTTGGGGATGCTGTTGTTATACGCGTTCCAAAGCCCGTCCACCGTCAGCTCGGTGACGGTCAGATCGCGTTCCACTTTGACGCCGGTTTCCAGCGGTTCGGAAAATGCGGGATAGCTGCGCTCCGGTGCAAAGGCGATGCTCGCGAACACACCCGCCACCATCGCCAGCGATACAATCACGCTCCACCAGCGCAGAGGAAAACGCCCGCGCGATGCTGCTTCTTCGGCTGTTTGCTCTGTCATCATGCCTGTGCCTCCTGCCCGGCGTCATCGGCAAAATACACGCCGTACCACACAAGGAACATATACACCGTCCAGATTTTGCGGCTGTTGTCCTTTTTGCCGGCGCGGTGCTCGTCCAAAAAGCGCACCAGCTCGTTCGTGTTGAAGAACTGCTCCGCGGCGGGGGAGGTGAACGCCTGTTTCACCGTTTGGTAATGCCCGTCCTCTTTCAGCCAGATGCGGATCGGCACCGGGAATCCCAGCTTGGGGCGCGAGGTGGAGCGCTCCGGCATATGCCGCCGTGCCGCCAGCCGCATGGCATATTTGGTGGTGCCCGCGGCGATACGGTGCTTCACCGGAACCCGCCGCGCCACATCAAACACTTCTTTGTCCAAAAACGGCACCCGCAGCTCCAGCGAATGCGCCATGCTCATCCGGTCGGCTTTCAGCAGAATGTCGCCCACCATCCAGCGGTTAATGTCCACATACTGCATCCGGGTCACATCGTCCTGCCCCTGGCAGCGGTCAAAATACGCCGCTACCTGATCCGACGGATTGGTGGCCGGAATGTTTTTGAGCAAGCGGCTTTTTTCCTTTTGGTTGAACATATACGCGTTGCCGATAAACCGCTCTTCAATGGATTTGGAGCCGCGGATCAAAAAGGATTTGCCCTTGAAATCCGGGAAAACCGATACGATCTTGGCGACCCCGCGGCGCAGCCACCGCGGCAGCTTTTGATATCCCGCCAGCGAATACGGCTCGTGATAAATGCGATAGCCGCCAAACAGCTCGTCCGCGCCCTCGCCGGACAGCACCACCTTGACATGCTCTGCTGCCAGCTTGGACACAAAATACAGCGCCACACAAGCCGGGTCAGCCAGCGGCTGATCCAGATGCTCCTGCACCCGCGGCAGCGCGTCCCAATATTCATCCTCAGTGATGATGTGCTGATAATGGTCAATGCCGATATCCTCCGCCAGCTCGGCAGCAAATTGGCACTCGTTATAATGCTGGCCGTTGTCGAAACCGACGGTGAACGCTTTTTGCCCTTTGAAATAGGACGCCACATAGCTGGAATCCACACCACCCGACAAAAAGCAACCCACTTCCACATCACTGATGCGGTGCGCTTCCACCGAATTGGTGAACGCGGTGTCAATCTGATCCACCGCCTCGTCCAGCGTCATTGATTCGTCCGGTGCAAAGGTGGATTCCCAATACCGGTGTTCGGCAACACGCCCTTCGCGGAACCACGCATAATGGGCGGGGGGCAGACAGTAAACCCCCTTGAAAAAGGTTTCGCCCGGCACCGAATACTGGAAGGACAGATAGTTGTCCAGCGCCTTTTCGTTAAACTCCTTGACAAAATCCGGATGCAGCAAGATCGACTTGATCTCGGAGGCGTAGATCAGGCGTCCGTCCGGCAGCTGGGTGTAATGCAGCGGCTTAATGCCGAAATAATCCCGCGCCAAAAACAGCGATTTGTCCACCGTGTTCCAAATGGCGAACCCGAACATCCCCCGCAGCCGCGGCAGCAGCTCTTCGCCCCATTGCTCAAACCCGTGCAGCAGCACCTCGCTGTCACTTTCGGTGGTGAAGATGTGCCCGGCGGCGATCAGCTCGCGCCGCAGATCCTGATAGTTGTAGATCTCGCCGTTAAAGGTGAGCACCAGCGTTTTATCCTCGTTGTACAGAGGCTGGTGTCCGGTGCCGAGGTCGATAATACTCAAGCGGCGAAACGCCATGGCAATGTCGTTGTCCATATAATATCCGTCGGAATCGGGGCCGCGATGGGTGATGCGATCCGCCATCGCATGCAGCACCTGCTCCCGGTTCAGCACTTCGCCGGTAAATCCGCAAAAACCGCACATATTTATTGTCCATCCTTTCGATAGGAATACACCTTAGTATACCAGATTTTGTCCGAAAAGGAAATAGCAAATTGCATTTTGTGCATCGCATAAAAAAATCCCGCCCCAAAGGGCGGGATGAGAGCTGTTATACGTCGCGGATCGCTTGTTTCATCGACCGCACATAGTCGGCGACCACCGGCACACAGTCCTTGCCGTACTCGGCGCACAGCTTGACAATGGCGGAGCCCACGATCACGCCGTCCGCCACCTTCGCCATGTGGGCGGCCTGTTCGGGAGTGGAAATGCCAAACCCCACAGCGCAGGGAATGTCTTTTTCCTCTTTGACCAGCTCGATCATTGCGCCGATATCGGTGGTGATCTCCGACCGCACGCCGGTTACCCCCAACGAGGACACGCAGTAAACGAAACCGGCGGCTTCTTTGGCAATCATCCGAATACGTTCGTGCGAGGTGGGCGCAATCAGCGAGATCAGATCGATGCCGACTTCTTTGCACAGCGGTTCAAATTCCGCCTTTTCTTCAAAGGGCAGATCGGGGAAGATCAACCCGTCGATCCCTATATCCGCACAGGTGCGGATAAACGCCTCGCTGCCATAGGAAAACGCCACATTGGCGTAGGTCATAAACACCAGCGGGATGTTTGTTTTTTGCCGTATCCGCCGCACCATATCAAACACCTTGTCGGTATGGACGCCG
Source organism: uncultured Oscillospiraceae bacterium (assembly GCA_900547105.1). GTDB lineage: Bacteria > Bacillota > Clostridia > Oscillospirales > Acutalibacteraceae > UMGS1474. The sequence continues at coordinate 101,184 of URFL01000007.1, forward strand.
CCTGCCAGCGCGCGCAGATCCGCCGCCTCGATCACCGGCCCCTCCGCTGTCGGGTCGGAAAAGGGGATGCCCAGCTCGATCAAATCCGCGCCGGCCTCCTCCATGGCGTAAACCAGCCGCTCGCTCAGCTCCAGCGATGGGTCGCCGCAGGTGATAAATGGGATAAACGCTTTGCCGTGCGCAAATGCGGTTGCCATCTTACTCATGAATATCCTCCCCTCTGTACCGTGCCATCGCGGCGCAGTCCTTGTCACCGCGTCCCGAAATGTTCACCACAAGGATCTGATCCCGGCGCAACGTGGGCGCCAGCTTGATGGCGTGTGCCACCGCGTGGGCGCTTTCGATCGCGGGAATAATGCCCTCGGTGCGGGACAAATACTCAAACGCATCCACCGCCTCATCGTCGGTGATGGCGACATATTCCGCCCGCCCGGTATCGTACAAATGCGCATGCTCCGGTCCCACACCCGGGTAATCCAGCCCCGCCGAAATGGAATATACCGGTGCGATCTGTCCGTGATCGTCCTGGCAGAAATAGGATTTCATCCCGTGGAAAATGCCCAACCGTCCGGTGGAAAGGGTGGCGGCGGTATCGGCGGTGTTGATGCCGCGTCCCGCGGCTTCGCACCCGATCAACCGTACCTCGGGGTGCTCAATGAAGTGGTAAAACGCACCGATTGCGTTGGAGCCGCCGCCCACACACGCCAGCACCGCATCCGGCAAGCGTCCCTCCGCCTCCATCAGCTGCGCTTTGATCTCGCGGGAGATGACCGCTTGAAAATCGCGGATCATGGTGGGGAAGGGGTGCGGCCCCATCACCGACCCCAGCACATAATGGGTGTCGTCAATACGGCGCGTCCATTCGCGCATGGTGGCGGATACCGCGTCCTTCAGCGTCGCGGTGCCGGAGGTGACGGCGTTCACCTTGGCGCCCAGTAGCCGCATCCGGTACACATTCAGTGCCTGGCGCTCGGTGTCCTCTTTGCCCATAAAAATTTCACATTCCATCCCCATCAGCGCAGCGACAGTAGCGGTCGCAACGCCGTGTTGTCCTGCGCCGGTTTCGGCGATCACACGGGTTTTGCCCATCCGCTTGGCGAGCAGCACCTGCCCCAATACATTGTTGATCTTATGCGAGCCGGTGTGGTTGAGATCTTCGCGTTTTAAGTAGATTTTGGCACCGCCCAAGTCCTGCGTCATGCGCTTGGCATATGTTAGGCGCGAGGGCCGCCCCGCGTAGTCGTTGTATAGCGCGGTCAGCTCGGCGACAAACGCCGGATCATCCTTGTATCGGTTATAGGCGTCCTCCAGCTCGATCACCGCGTTCATCAGCGTTTCGGGAATGTACTGCCCGCCGTGAACGCCAAAGCGTCCTTTACTCATATCGGATCCTCCTGATGATGTTCTTGATTTTGGTTTCGTCTTTGTATCCGTCGGTTTCCACCCCGCCGGAAATATCTACTCCAAACGGATGGAACCGCCGGATACCCTCGGCAACATTGTCGATATTTAATCCGCCAGCCAGAAAAAACGGCTTGGGAATATCGGCCGTACGCGACCAGTCAAAGCGTTGTCCGGTGCCGCCCGCGCCGTTATCCAGCAGCAAAAAGTCTGCTTGTGATGCGGCAAATGCCTCCATCGTCTGGGTGCTCATCGATACCGCGCGGATCACCGGACACGCCGCGCGGTGCTTGAGATAGCGCAGCGTGTCTTCGTCCTCCTGCCCGTGCAGCTGGATCACATCGATCACGCCGCGCTGCACCAGCGAGAGAATATGCTCCGGCGTGTCGTTGACAAACACGCCCACTGCCGCAATAGTGGAGGACAGCTGCTGTTTCAGCGTGGCTGCCTGCTCGTCAGTGACCTGACGGCGGCTTTTGGCGAACACAAATCCGGCGTAGTCGGGGCGGTAGGCATTGACCCATGCGATGTCGCACACGCGGGTCAGCCCGCAGATTTTGATTTTGGGGGTGCTCATAGACTTTCTCCCCGTAGCTGCTGCAGCATCGCGGCCTTGTCCGGTGCGCGCATCAGCGTTTCGCCGATCAACACCGCATCGGTGCCGCACGCCCGCAGCCGCGCCACATCGGCGGGGGTGCGAATCCCACTTTCGGACACAAACACCCGATCGTGCGGCACCAGTTCCCGCAGCCGCAGACCGTTTTCCACATCCACCTGAAAGGTTTTCAAATCGCGATTGTTCACACCGATGATCTGTGCGCCGGTGGCGACCGCCCGCTGCACTTCATCTTCTGTGTGTGCTTCCACCAACGCCGACAGCCCCAGCCGATGCGCCAGTTCCAGATATTCCGCCAGCTGCGCATCGTCCAAAATGGCGCATATCAGCAGCACCGCCGATGCTCCCAGTGTTTTCGCCTGATAGATCATGTATGAATCCACCACAAAATCCTTGCGCAGCAGCGGTGTGTCCACCGCTTGCGCGATCTCGCGCAAATACGCGTCGCTGCCTTTGAAATAATACGGCTCGGTCAGCACCGACAGCGCCGCGGCTCCCACCGCCTGATAATCGCGAGCAATGGAAAGATAAGGGAACTCCTGCGCGATGATGCCTTTGGAGGGGGAGGCCTTTTTCACCTCGCAGATGAAGGATATCCCCGGTGCCCGCAGCGCCGCTTCAAACGGGAAATCCGTCGTTGCCTCCATTGCCAGCGCTCGCGCGCGCATCTCGTCGAGCGAAATCTGCGCTTTTTCTTCTTCCACCCGCTGTCTGGTGCGGGCGGCGATCTCGTCTAAAATCATGCGGCTGCCCTCAAATCTCGTTGGAGTAACGGATAAAATCGTTCAGCTTTTGCAGCGCTTTGCCGCTGTCGATGGTGTCGGCGGCGAGCTTCACGCCCTCCGCCAGCGTGGCGGTTTTGCCCGCCGTGTACAGCGCCGCCGCCGCGTTTAGCAGCACCGCCTCGCGGCGCGGACCCTGCTCGCCCTCCAAAATGCGGCGGGTAATGGCAGCGTTTTCGACAGGCGAGCCGCCCACCAGCGCCGCTTTGTCGCATTTTTCAAAACCGAACTGCTCCGGTTCGATTACATATGAACGGAACGCGCCGTCGCGAATTTCACAAACCGCCGTGGGGGCGCTCATCGAAATTTCGTCCAGCTTGTCGCGGCCATACACCACCATGCCGGATTTCACGCCCAAATTCGCCATCACTCGCGCCAGCGGCTCTACCAGCGCTTCGTCGTACACGCCCATCACTTCCATATTCGCACCCGCCGGATTGGACAGCGGCCCCAACAGGTTGAACACGGTGCGAATGCCCAGCTCGCGGCGTACCGGCGCAACATATTTCATCGCGATATGGTAGTTTTGCGCAAACAAAAAGCAAATACCGATGCGGCGCAGCAACTCGGTGCTCTTTTCAGGCGATAGGGTGATGTTCACCCCCAGCGCCTCCAGCACATCGGCAGCGCCGCATTTGCTGGAAGCGGCGCGGTTGCCGTGCTTAGCGACCGGCACCCCCGCCGCCGCAATCACCAGCGACGAGGTGGTGGAAATATTGAACGAATTGGCACCATCGCCGCCGGTGCCAACAATTTCCAGCACATCCATATCGTGCAGCAGCCGCACCGCGTGGGCACGCATGCCCGCCGCCGAGGCGGTGATCTCTTCGATGGTTTCGCCTTTCATCGCGAGCGAGGTCAAATACGCGCTCATCTGGATATCGCTGGCCTGTCCGCTCATGATCTCGTCCATCACAGCGACCGCCGTGTCATAGGACAAATTCTCTTTTTTGGACAAGGCAATAATGGCTTCTTTAATCATGATGACAAACCTCCAAAAAGTTTTTAATAATAGCATCGCCGTCCGGTGTCAGCACCGATTCGGGATGAAATTGCACACCGAAAAGGGGATATTCCCGATGCTCCAGCGCCATGATCTCGCCGTCATCGCTTTCCGCGGTGACCCGCAGCACCTCCGGCAGCGTGTCGCGTACCGCCGAAAGCGAATGGTATCGCGCCACCGGGATCACGGGTTCCATGCCGCGGAACAGCCGGCTGGTGGTATCCAGCGTGATGTGAGATGTTTTGCCGTGCATCAGCTGTTTGGCATAGGATACTTCGCCGCCGAATGCTTTGCAGATGGATTGGTGCCCCAAACACACCCCCAGCGTTGGAATTGTTTTGCCAAGCTCACGCGCCGCTTCAATACACACGCCCGCGTCCTCCGGACGACCGGGACCGGGGGAGAGAATGATCGCCTGCGGCTGCATGGCGGCGATCTGGGTCACCGTGTATTGGTCATTGCGAATCACCCGAATGTCCGGCTCCCGCGCGCCGATCAGCTGATACAGGTTATAGGAAAAGCTGTCGTAGTTGTCGATCAAAACGATCATTGGTCGATCCCTCCCTCGGCGGTTTGAATGGCGCTGATGACCGCCTGTGCTTTGTTCAGGCATTCCTGATACTCGTTTTCGGGAACGCTGTCCGCGACAATACCCGCGCCGGAGCGGACAAACAGCTTGCCGCCTTTGGCAAATGCCAGCCGAATGGCGATACAGGTATCCAGATTTCCGGCAAAGTCGATATAACCGACCGCACCGCCGTAGATGCCGCGTTTGTTGTTTTCCAGCTTGTTGATGATTTTACACGCCATAATTTTGGGAGCGCCGGACAGCGTTCCGGCGGGCAAGATCGCGTCCACCGCGTCCACCGCATCGCGATCCTCACGAATGGTACCGCAAACGGTGGAGCCGATATGCATCACATGCGAAAACCGCTCGATGGACATGTATTTTTCTACCTTGACCGAACCAATTTGGCTGATTTTGCCGATGTCGTTGCGGCCAAGATCCACCAGCATATTGTGTTCCGCCAGCTCTTTTTCGTCGTGCAGCAGCTCTTGCTCCAGCGCTTTGTCCTGTTCCTCGGTTTTGCCGCGCGGTCTGGTTCCCGCCAGCGGGAAGGTGTGCAGCACGCCGTTTTCCAGCTTGGCGAGCGTTTCCGGCGAAGCGCCCGCGATCTCCACATCGTCGCTTGAAAAATAGAACATATACGGCGAGGGATTGGTGGTGCGCAGCACGCGGTATACATCGAACAGGCTGCCCTCCATGTCGGCTTCCAGCCGGTTGGACAACACCACCTGAAAAATATCGCCCTCGCGAATATGCCGCTTGCCCTGTTCCACCATCTCGCAAAAGCTGGGCTTATCAAACAGGGGAGTGAACGGGGTCTTGAGTTTCAGCGGCGGAATAGCGGCGCTGTCGCCGGTGGTGATGAGGTGCGCCAGCGATTCCAGCTCCATTTCCGCTTTGTGGTATTCCGTGTCCGGTGCCTCGGTGCGCACCCCGGCGATCAGCACGATCTTCTGCCGCAAATTGTCAAACGCGATCACTTTGTCAAACAGCATCAGATCCACATCTTTGAAGCTCTCGTTATCCTCGGCATCCAGATTCAGCGTGGGCTCGCTGTATTTGATGTAATCATAGGAGAAATAGCCGACCAGACCGCCGGTGAACGAAGGCATCCCTTCAATTTGGGGGCTTTTGTTTTCCCGCAAAATGCGGCGAATTGCTTCGCCGGGGTGAGTGGTCTGTTCGGTGATGGTGGTGCCGCTTTTCACGGTCAGTGTCCCGTTTTGGCAGGTCAGCTCCAGCAGCGGGTCAAATCCCAAAAAGGTGTAGCGTCCCCATTTTTTGGCATCCTCCACGCTTTCCAAAATAAAGCAATGGTGGCTGTAATTTTTCAAGATCCGCATCACCGCAACCGGTGTGATGCTGTCGGCGTACAGTTCGCGGCAAACCGGTATCCGCCGGTAATCGCCGCCTTGGGCGATGGTTTTCACCTCGTCTAAAGTGGGGGTTAGCATTGCACATCTTCCTTTCCGCCAAAAAGGGTATAAAAAAACCGTCCTTGGCAGTAATCAAATACTGTCAAGGACGGGACATAAACAAAACCCGCGGTGCCACCTTGATTCATGGAACGATCCATGCGCTTTACAGGATACCAACATATCCCTGACCCATAACGCCGGTCTGGCGTCGCGGAATACTGGGCCAAATGGCCGTTGACCGCGCCCTCAGTGGTCCATTTAACAGATGGCGTACTGTGCGGTTCTCAGCAACCCGCACTCTCTGTAAGTGCCCTTTCCGTTTTTATCTCCACCTCAACGGTTTACGCTACATATAGTAGCACCGTCACCGACGGCTGTCAATAGTTATGCTAAGAAAATTTTTGAAATTATTTTTTCGCCCAGATCGAGGGGGACATCGTGAGCAGCAGCGGATAAATCTCCAGCCGGCCAAACAGCATCGCGATGGACAGCACGATTTTGGACAGCGCCGAATATCCGGCGTAGCTGGAAGCCGGTCCCACCGCTCCCAGTCCGGGACCGATGTTGTTCAGACAGGACGCCGTCGCCGTGATGTTGGTTTCCAAATCAAACGGCTCCAAACACAGAATCAGAAACACCACGGCGAAGATCGCAAAATACAGCGCAAAATACACACTCACGCCGTTGAGGGTGGTGTCGTCCACCGTCTTGCCCTCCATCTGCACCGCGCCGACCGAGCGTGGATGCAGCATCCGGCGCAGCTCGCGGCGCATACTCTTGAACAGCAGCATCACCCGCGAAATCTTCAAACCGCCCGCTGTGGAACCGGCGCACGCGCCCACAAACATCAGCAAAAACAGAATGCCTTTGGACAGCCCCGGCCACTGATTAAAGTCCGCTGTGGCGTAACCGGTGGTGGTGACGATGGACGCCACCTGGAATGCCGATTCCCGCAGCGAATCCGCAAAGGTGTGATACAGCGGATAGATGTTCACCATGATGACGACGGTGCACACCACCAGCAAAGCACCGTAACAGCGCAGCTCGGTGTTTTTCAGCACCGGGCGCACCCGGCGGATCAGTAACAGGTAGTAAAGGTTAAAGTTGACACCGAACAGCAGCATGAAAATGGTGATGACCCATTGCAGATAGGGGCTGTATCCGGCGATGCTGTTGGCTTTGATACCGAAGCCGCCGGTGCCCGCCGTGCCCAGCGCGTGCACCACGCTGTCAAACACCGGCATGCCGCCCGCCAGCAAAAACACGGTTTCCAGCACCGTCAGCGCCATGTAGATCAAATACAGAATTTTGGCGGTATCCCGCACCTTGGGGACAATCTTGCCCACGATGGGTCCCGCCATCTCGGCGCGAAGAATGTGGATCGAGCGCCCCGATCCGGTGGGCAAAATCGCCATAATCAGCACCAACACGCCCATGCCGCCGATCCAGTGGGTGAAGCTGCGCCAAAACAGAATGCCGTGGCTCATGCTCTCCACATTGGTCACGATGGAAGCACCGGTGGTGGTAAAACCGCTGACCGTTTCAAAAAACGCGTCCACATAAAACGGAATTTCGCCGCTGATGACAAACGGCAGCGCGCCGATCGCGGACAAGGCGACCCATGCAAAGGCCACCGTCACAAATCCCTCGCGCGCGAAGATTACGTGATTGTCCGTCCGGCAGGGGATAGACAGCGCGAACCCCACGACCAATGCCACGCCAATGGTGATAAGAAATGCCAGCGCGCTGGATTCGCCATACGCCAGCGCCACCGACAGCGGAAGCAGCAGCAGCGCCGCTTCCAACTTCACGATCTGCCCGATCGTGCCAAATATCATTTTTCGATTCATATCTCGCCCTCGTGCCCCTTATTTCGCCAAAATGTCCGACAGATCCTTCAACCGGTGGTCAGTCGCCAACACGATCACCTTGTCGCCCGGTTGGATCACATCATCGCCGCCGGGGATAATGGTTTTGCGCTCGCGGATGATGCCCGCGATCAGTGTGTTGGGTTTGCACTGCAGGTCTTTCAGCGGGATGTGCAGCAACCGCGAATCCGAACGCACATTGAATTCCAGCGCTTCCGCCTTGTCGTCCATCAGCTTATACAGCGTTTCAATATTGCTGCCCAGCGAGTTTTGCAGCGCGCGGGCGTATTGCACCAAAATGTCCGCCACGATCTTTTTGGGCGATACAATGCAGTCCAGCCCCAGCTTTTCCGCCATACTGGACAGCTCGCTGCGATTGACTTTGGAAATGACGGTGGGCACCTTTTGGGTGTCCGCAAAAATCGAGATCAGAATGTTTTCTTCGTCCATGCCGGTCAGCGCCACAAACGCGTCCTGCGATTGCAGCCCCTCTTCCAGCAGCAGTTCCTGCTGTGCGCCGTCGCCGTAGATGATGACCGCTTTGGGCAGCGTGTCGCTCAACTCGCGGCAATGATCGCGATCCTTTTCGATGATCTTGACCGAGTTTCCGACGCTGGTCAGCATTTTGGCAAGGTAGTATGCCGTGCGGCTGCCGCCAAGGATCATGACATTGCGTGCCTGTTTTTGCAGCAGCCCCAGCCCGCGCAGCAGCTTTTGCAGTTCCGCCGGGTTGGCGGTGATGCCGATCTTGTCACCGCCTTGCAACACAAAATTACCGTCGGGGATATACACCTTGTCACCGCGCTGCACCACGCACACCAGCACATGGGTTTTGTATTTTTCGCGCAGTTCGTTCAGCCGCAGACCGCCCAGCACCGAGTCGTTTTTCAGCCGCAGTTCGATCATCTCGAAATTACGGCGCGAAAAGGTTTCGATCTTAACCGCCGACGGGAATTTCAGGATGTTGAACAGCTCCTGTGCCGCCAGCAGTTCCGGATTGATGGACATCGACAACCCCAACTGCTGGCGCATAAAGCCGAGCGAACGATCGTTGTATTCGGGGTTGCGGATGCGCGCGATGGTGTGGGCAGCACCCATTTTTTTCGCCATAAAGCAGCTCAACATATTCAGCTCATCCGAGCCGGTCACCGCCACAAACAGCTCGGCTTTTTCCACACCGGCTTCGCCCAGTGTTTCGCAATCCGCGCCGTTGCCGCACACACCGATCACATCATAGATGTTGGTGATTCCGTCCAACACAGCGGCGTCAGCATCGATCGCCGTGACATCGTGCCCCTCTGCTACCAAACTGTCGATAATGGTCGTGCCGATCTTGCCGCATCCGGCCACCAGAATATTCATAAAATGCAATCCTCTTCTTTCTTTACAAACCTATTGCCAGTCTAACACTTTTCCGCACCATTTGCAACCCCTTGACGCACAGAGCGCACGTCTTTGTTTTGGTGTTGACTTTTGTGAGAAAATTTGGTTTAATGAAAGTGGGAATTGTGTAAAGATATGTTACATCAATGGCTGCAAATACCAGAAGATTCCTTCAAAGATAATTTATCAGGATTGACATCGCTGATATTTCTGGCAACCATTTTTCTTGTATCTTTGACAGCAACGTTGGGTAGAGTGATTTACAACGCCGTCAGTAAGCATAAAGCATAGTGTTTGCAAGCAGAAAGTGGGGGAGTATATGAATTATCAATTTTATCAGCCCAGCACAACAAAGGATGTATGTGGAAAAGAGTATGCAGACTTGATAAATATGTGCTTTCGATATAGTAAATATTTTTATCTGCGCTTTCAACGCGACTTTTTTGACTTTCCCCATGAGACATGCGATTCGATGGAGGAACTGAACCCTTATCTGTATCATTCACACGATCAATTTTTAGAGCCAATGTGCGGACCAGGATTGGACCGGATGACGTTTTACTATTGTAATGACGAAACCCGCCGCCTGTTGCTCGCCAAAACAGATCATCTTTTTGGATGGAATTTCCACAATAGCCCTGCTCCCTTGCCGGAAGATTTAACTTTTTTTCGAGAGGATGGATCTATCTTTTTTGAACTGGTATCGCACGACATGGATATGGTAGCCTTTCCCGAAACGGGTGAAGGACTGGATGACATATTATCCAAAGACAACTAGCGTAGCAAAGAATGCGGTGGACGAACATACACTTGGATGTCTCGCTTTATTAATCCCCAAGTAAAATTGACCGGATATCAAAAACAAATAGAGCAGGACAATCCACAGCAATGGGCAACTTGTCTGCAACAAAATGTGGATGTGATTGAAGAGGCCAAACAGGATCCGGAATATCGAGACGACAGCGAGGCGCAAGAGGATATGCAAAAACAAATATGCCAACTGCGATATCTTATGCAGCTTCGCAAACAGAAGCAAACAGAAAATTAAAACACAACACCCCCGCACCAAATCGTTTGATTCAGTGCGGGGGCGATTTTGTATTGTTTATCAGTCAGCCGCGGCGACAAGGTCTTTCATCGCGTAAGACCCCGGCTGCTGTTTTTCCAAAAACAGCGCCGCGTTGATCGCGCCGACCGCGAAAATTTCTTTGGACGCCGCCTGGTGCGACAGGGTGATCACTTCGTCATGTCCGGCGAAGATCACATCGTGTTCGCCCACAATGGTGCCGCCGCGGATAGAGGAGATACCAATCTCTTTTTTATCCCGCGGTTGCCGCACCGAATGGCGTTCGAACACATACTGCGGTTCATAGTTCAAGCCCTGCTTCACCGCGTCCGCCAGCATCAGCGCCGTGCCGGAGGGCGCATCGATTTTGCGGTTGTGATGTTTTTCCAAAATCTCCACATCAAAATCGTTGCCAAGCACAGCGGCGGCTTTTTGTGCCAGCTCCATCAGCAGGCTGATGCCCAGCGACATATTGCCGCTGAAAAACACCGGAATGGTCTGCGCCGCCTGCTTGACAGCATCGATCTGTTCATCACTCAGCCCCGTGGTGGCGATCACCGCGGGCAGGTGGTGCGCTTTGGCATACGCCAGCACGCCCTCCAGCGCCGAGGGATGCGAAAAGTCGATCAGCGCATCCGCTTCGATATTGCAATTTTCCGGATTGGCATACACCGGATAACCATGCTGACTTTCGGTGTTGATGTCGAACCCCGCCACGATCTGGCAATCGCAGCGCTCAGCCGCGCACTGGGTGATCACACGCCCCATTTTGCCGTTGCAGCCGCTCAGGATCAATCTCACCATCGTTTCACACATCCTTTTTGAGAATATCCGTTACCGGGTGATTATTTCACCAGTCCGTATTTCTTCAGCGCTGCGGCAACCGTCGCTTTGCCTTTTTCGTCCATCTCATACAGCGGCAGACGGCAGGGACCAACATCCCAGCCCATCTGGTTCAGCGCTTCCTTGACTGGAATCGGGTTGACATCGCAGAACAGCGCGTTGCACAGCTCCAGATAATGCAGCTGCAAATCGCGGCTGCCTGCCGTATCGCCCGCCATCCATTTGGCAACGATATCGTGCGCCTCGCGCGGTGCCACATTGGACAGCACCGAGATCACGCCTTTGCCGCCCAGCGACAGCAACGGAACGATCTGGTCGTCGTTGCCGGAATACAGGTCAATGTCGCAGGTCGCCGCAATTTTGGCAGCCGCCGAAATATTGCCGCTGGCTTCTTTCAGCGCGACAATGTTCGGATGCTTCGCCAGCTCCGCCACGGTGGCGGGCTGAATGGTCACGCCGGTGCGCGACGGCACGTTGTACAGAATGATCGGCAGATCCACCGCATCGGCGATCGCAGTGTAATGCGCGATCAAGCCGCGCTGCGACGTTTTGTTGTAATAAGGCGTCACCAGCAGCAACGCATCCGCGCCCAGCCGCTGCGCCTCGCGCGACAGCTCAATACCGTAAGCGGTGTCGTTGGAACCGGTACCCGCGATCACCGGCACACGGCCGTTCGCCTGTTCGATCGCGGTTTTGATCACCTGCGTATGTTCCTCGTGCGTCAGCGTCGAAGACTCGCCTGTGGTGCCGCAGGTAATGATCGCATCGGTGCCGTTTTCGATTTGCCAATCAATCAGTTCACGGTATTTGGCGTAATTCACGCTCCCATCCGCGTTCATGGGGGTGACGATGGCAATGCCCGCACCGGTGAAAATCGTATTTTTTCCCATAATGGCTTAACCCCTTTCTATAATATAGAAAATCGTGTGTTATCAGTCCATGTAGCCCTCGGCGCACAGCAGCTCAGCCAGCAGCACCGCGCCGCCCGCCGCACCGCGCAGGGTGTTGTGGGACAGACCGACAAATTTGTAATCATACTGCGAATCCTCGCGCAGACGACCCAGCGAGATCGCCATACCGCCTTCCAAACCGCGGTGCAGCTTGGTCTGGGGCATATTGTCCTCTTCAAAATAGTGGAGGAACTGTTTCGGGGCGCTGGGCAGTTCCAGCTCCTGCGGACGGCCGCGGAAGGATTTCCACGCATCCAAAATTTCCTCTTTGGTGGGCTTGTTCTCAAACCGGCAGAACACCGCTGCAAAGTGACCGTCCGACACCGGCACCCGCAGGCACTGCGCCGTAAAAGCGGGCGTAGTAGCGTTCACGATCTTGTCGCCTTCGATATGACCCCAAATCTTCAGCGGCTCCTGCTCGGATTTTTCCTCTTCGCCGCCGATATAGGGGATCACATTGTCCACCATTTCCGGCCAGCGCTCAAAGGTTTTGCCCGCGCCGGAGATCGCCTGATAGGTGCAGACCAGCGCTTCTTTCAAACCGAATTTGCTCAGCGGGAACAGCGCCGGCACATAGCTTTGCAGCGAGCAGTTGGATTTCACCGCCACAAAGCCGCGTTTGGTGCCCAACCGTTTGCGCTGCGCGGGGATGATCTCCGCGTGCTCCGGGTTCAGCTCCGGAATGATCATCGGCACATCCGGCGTGCCGCGATGCGCGCTGTTGTTGGAAACCACCGGACACTCGGCTTTGGCATACGCCTCTTCCAGCGCGCGGATCTCGTCTTTTTTCATATCCACCGCGCAAAACACGAAGTCCACTTTGGAAGCGACCTCGTCCACTTTGGAAGCGTCCAGCATAACCATATCTGCCAGTTTCTCGGGCAGGGGAGCCTGCATTGCCCAGCGACCCTCGACCGCCTCTTTATAAGTTTTGCCGGCCGAACGCGGGCTGGCAGCCAGCGCCGTCACATGGAACCACGGGTGATCCGCCAGCAGGGTGGCAAAGCGTTGCCCCACCATGCCGGTGGCGCCGATGATGCCTACATTAAACGTTTTCATTTGAGTATCCGTCCTTTCCAATAATGCGCGCATTTCCGATATTTTCCATAGACATGAAAAAAACCGGTTGAAAACCGGCCGCCATCATACTATAATAATAACCATTGCGCGTATGCTTTTGATTGCGATAGCGCCCCATCATTATATATGATGACAGCCGCACGGTTGTTCACCGTGAAGCCAGGACATCGCCCATCCCGAAGAGCGACCCTTCGGCGCCAGCCCCTTTTTCCTGCGGTCAACGGCTCGGGTGCCTCGCGCGGGATACTGATGGCATGGCGCACCTCTATCCTATGCTTTTGTTCATTGTATCATCTGTATATAGCCTTGTCAAATAGTTTTTTGCGCGGCTTGGACGATTTTAAGAATTTTTAACATACGGCGGCTTTTGATGTGCCGCCGGGGAGGATAATATGCAAACTCATGACTTTTTTTACGACCTGCCGCAGGAGTTGATCGCGCAGCATCCGGAGCAGCAGCGGGATCACGCGCGTCTGCTGGTGTTGGATCGCCAAACCGGCGCCTGGCAGGACAAGCACTTTTTTGATCTGCCCTCATTTTTGAAACCGGGCGACTGCCTGATCCTCAACGACAGCCGGGTGCTGCCGGCGCGCCTGTACGGCGAGCGCAAGGGCACCGGCGCCCATGTCGAGTTGCTGCTGCTCAACGACAAAGGGGAAGATGTGTGGGAAGTGCTGGCGGGTCCCGGCAAAAAGGCGCGCCCGGGCATGACCCTGACCTTCGGCGACGGCAAGCTGGAAGCGGACGTGCTGGAAGTGATCGAGGGCGGCAACCGGCTCGTAAAATTCCGGTACGAGGGCTCTTTCTTCGCGCTGCTGGAGGAGATAGGACAAATGCCCTTACCCCATTATATTACCGAGCGGTTGGAGGATTCCGAACAATACCAAACCGTGTATGCCCGCGAGCCGGGTTCGGCGGCGGCACCGACCGCCGGGCTGCATTTCACTCCCGAGCTGCTGGACAGCCTGCGCGCACAGGGTATTTCCATCGGCTTTGTCACGCTGCATGTGGGACTTGGCACCTTCCGCCCGGTCAAGGTGGATAACATCGAAGATCATACCATGCACAGCGAGCACTACGAGCTGCCGCCCGAAACGGCGGAGCTGATCAACCGCACCCGCGAAAACGGCGGACGGGTGATTGCGGTGGGTACCACCAGCTGCCGCACGCTGGAAAGCGTGGGGCTGACCAACGGGCGGGTGGAACCCGCCGACGGCTGGACCAGCATTTTCATCTATCCCGGCTACCAGTTTCAGGTGCTGGACGGGCTGATTACCAACTTCCACCTGCCGGAAAGCACGCTGATCATGCTGGTCAGCGCCTTTGCCGGATACGATCATGTCATGGCGGCGTATCGCCATGCGGTGGAGCAGCGCTATCGCTTTTTCAGCTTTGGCGATGCCATGTTGATTGAATAACTACTTATTGCAAAACGGAAAATCGGGGTGGTTCTTGCTTGCAAGAACCACCCCGATCGTTGTATGATCGTGTTTTACAGTTTGGAATAGCCATAGCCGTTGACCATGGCGTCGATCTTTTGCCCCTGTTTGCACAGTACACAGTCGTGGCTGCTGTAGGTGGCGTAGCCGGGCACATCCTCCGGCCCAAAAATAGCTTTCACCGGAATGCCCTGTACCTGATCCACCGCACTGAAGATGGCTGCTACGCCGGACACGCTGCCGCCGTAGTAACGGATACATTCCTCGCTTTTGCGTACCGTGATGCCGGTCGTGACCGAATCGGTCAGCACCAGCACATGCTTGCCGCGGATCATCGGTTGAATGTTATCGCGGAAGATCATCTGACCGTTGGTATCGTTTTCAGGGGTGACCACATAAATGGTCTGGTGCGCGTTGATGGACATAAAGCCCGCGCGGGTCAGTTCCTTTGCCAAAAACGCCCCGATGATCTGGGTGCCGTCCATACACAAAATGGTATCCACCACGGTTTCGTTGCTGTAAACCGGAGCCAGCGCCTGCGCTGCCAGCTCGGCCTCGCTTTGGCGCGCTTTCAGGGTGGTCATATCCATATAATAGTTGATATGGGAATGGCTGGTGACAAAATGCCCCTGCGCAATCTTCAGCGGCACATTACTGTTTCGTGACATAATTTTCATGGTGCGGTTTTCCATACAATGACCTCCTGACTGAATCGGGATATGTGGGTTTGTTTTTATCATTATAGCTAATTTTGAAAATAAATGCAATAGAAATTGATTAACTTTTTATGAATTTCGTTGCGCGGCGTGGCGGTGATGTGCAGAATTATTTCAAAAAAGCGCTTGCGTATTTTTTTATAAAGGATTATCATAGAAAACAGTCCAAAACCGAAATAAATGATAGCAAGGAGTGCTTATATATGGCCTTTACTTTGCAGCCGGTGGTAACGGCGCAGGATGTGGAACAAACCGCACAGATGGCGGATGCCATCTGGCATGAATATTTTACGCCCATCATCGGGGCGGAGCAGGTGGCGTATATGCTGGAAAAATTCCAATGCGCCGCGGCGATGCAGCGCCAGATTTCGCAGGAGAATATGCAGTATTTCCGCCTGATGCAGGATGGCGTGATGGTGGGGTATACCGGCATTCGCGAGGAGCCAGACGCACTGTTTTTATCCAAGCTGTATCTTGCCAAAGAATACCGCGGTCAAGGGCTGGCGCGCCAGACCATGAATGCGCTGGTGCAGCGCTGCCGGCGACAGGGCCTGTCCAAAATCTGGCTCACCGTGAACCGGTATAACGCACCGACTATTGCGGCGTATAAGGCGATGGGATTTGTCACGGTGCGGGAGCAACGCGCCGACATTGGCGGCGGCTTTTATATGGATGATTTTATTATGGAAAAGCCGATCGATATTGACGAAACCTAATATGGATACCGCTGCCGGATGCCGCAAGGCGCCGGCGGTTTTTGCAAGCTATACGATTTTTTCGAAAAAAGTGCTATACTATATCGGTTGACATTCGGAGCAAATTGCGGTACAATACCATCTAGAACATTTGTTTGATTGGCGGTGAATGGGCATATGCCGGAGGAAAAATTTCAACTTGTGTCTTCATACCAGCCGACCGGCGACCAACCGGAGGCGATCGACAAGCTGGTGCAGGGGATCGAACGCGGCGATCGCGAACAGACGCTGCTCGGTGTCACCGGCTCCGGCAAAACCTTTACCATGGCGAATGTGATTGCCCGCGTCAACCGCCCGACACTGGTGCTGGCGCACAACAAAACGCTGGCGGCGCAGCTCTGTTCGGAATTCAAGGAGTTTTTTCCGCATAACGCGGTAGAATACTTTGTGTCCTACTACGATTATTATCAGCCGGAGGCGTATATTCCTACCACCGATACCTATATTGAAAAAGACTCTGCCATCAACGACGAGATCGACAAGCTGCGCCATTCCGCCACCTCGGCGTTGTCCGAACGGCGGGATGTTATCATCGTGGCGAGCGTTTCCTGCATCTATTCGTTGGGCGATCCCATCGACTATCGCAGCATGGTGATTTCGCTGCGGCAGGGGATGGAGAAATCGCGGGATGAGCTGCTGCAAAAGCTGGTGGATCTGCAATATGAGCGCAACGACATCAACTTTGTGCGCAACAAGTTTCGGGTACGTGGCGATGTGGTGGAGATTTATCCCGCCTACGCCAGCGAAAGCGTGATCCGCGTGGAATTTTTCGGGGACGAGATCGACCGCATCAGCGAGATCAATCCGTTGACTGGTGAGGTCAAGGGCGTGGTCACCCATGTGGCTATCTATCCCGCTTCCCACTATATTGTGCCGCCGGAAAAAATGCAGGGCGCTATCGCCGAGATTGAGCGCGAAATGCACGAGCGGGTGGAATTCTTCAAAAGCGAGGGCAAGCTGCTGGAAGCGCAGCGTATCCAGCAGCGCACCCAATACGATATGGAAATGCTGCGCGAGATCGGGATGTGCAAGGGCATCGAAAACTATTCCCGTGTGCTGTCCGGGCGTGCGCCCGGTTCCACGCCCTGCACGTTGCTGGATTATTTCCCGGACGATTATCTGCTGTTTGTGGATGAATCACACGTTATGCTGCCGCAGGTGCGCGGTATGTACGGCGGCGACTATGCCCGCAAAAAGAGCCTGATCGATTATGGTTTCCGGCTGCCCAGCGCCTACGATAACCGTCCGCTGAATTTTGATGAGTTTTACGGCCATGTGCACCAGGCGGTGTATGTCAGTGCTACCCCCGGCGAATGGGAGCGCACCCATAGCACCCAGATTGCGGAGCAGGTGATCCGTCCCACCGGCTTGGTGGATCCCGAAATCATCGTGAAACCGGTGGAAGGGCAGATCGACGATCTGATGGAGGAGATTCGTCTGCGTTCCGCCCGGCAGGAGCGGGTGCTGGTGACCACGCTGACCAAAAAAATGGCGGAGGATCTGACCACATTTCTGGAAAACGCCGGTATCAAGGTGCGGTATATGCACCACGATATTGACACCATGGAGCGCATGGAGATCATCCGTGATCTGCGATTGGGCGAATTTGATGTGCTGGTGGGTATCAACCTGCTGCGCGAGGGCTTGGATATTCCCGAGGTATCGCTGGTTGCGATTCTGGATGCGGACAAAGAGGGCTTTTTGCGCAGCGAAACCTCGCTGGTGCAAACCATCGGCCGCGCCGCGCGCAACGCGGGCGGACAAGTCATTATGTATGCGGATACGGTAACGCCGTCGATGGAAAACGCCATTCGCGAAACCAACCGCCGCCGCGCCATTCAAACGGCGTACAACGAGGCGCACGGCATCGTGCCTAAAACCATTGTCAAGGATGTGCGCGATGTGCTGGAAATCACCGCGCACGACGAAAAGAAACGCCCGGGCAAACGGCTGACCAAAGCCGAAAAACAGCTGGAAATCGAGCGGCTCACCAAAGAGATGCGCGCCGCCGCGCAGCTGCTGGAATTTGAACACGCCGCCTATCTGCGGGATAGGATCGCCAAACTCAAAGAATAGGAAGGATCGTACCAATGGCCAATACACATATTACGGTAAAAGGGGCGCGGGAGCACAACCTGAAAAATGTGGACATCCAGATCCCGCGCGATCAGCTGGTGGTATTCACCGGTTTGTCCGGCTCCGGCAAATCCTCGCTGGCGTTCGATACCATCTACGCCGAAGGACAGCGGCGGTATGTGGAAAGTCTGTCCTCCTATGCCCGTATGTTTCTCGGGCAGATGGAAAAACCGGATGTGGACTATATTGAAGGGCTGTCCCCGGCGATCTCGATCGACCAGAAGACGACCTCGCGCAACCCGCGTTCCACCGTGGGCACCGTGACCGAAATCCACGACTATCTGCGTCTGTTGTATGCGCGCATCGGCATCCCGCATTGCCCAATCTGCGGGCGGGAGATCAAACAGCAAACGGTGGATCAGATCGTCGATAAAGTGATGGAGCTGCCGGAGGGCACCCGTATCCAGCTGCTCGCGCCGGTCGTGCGCGGGCGCAAGGGCGAGTACGCCAAGGAATTTGAATCGGCCCGCAAATCCGGCTATGTGCGGGTGCGGGTGGATGGTGAGATTCGCGATTTGTCCGAGGAGATCAAGCTGGTCAAAAACAAAAAGCATACCATCGAAATTGTGGTGGATCGGCTGGTGGTGCGCGAGGATGTGCGCGGACGATTGGCGGATTCTATCGAAACCGCCACCGGGTTGTCGGGCGGGCTGCTGTCGGTGGATGTGATCGGCGGCGAAGAAATGACTTTTTCGCAAAATTACGCCTGTCCCGACCACGATATCAGTATGGAAGAGCTGTCCCCCCGGATGTTTTCGTTTAACAATCCTTACGGCGCCTGCCCCAAATGCACCGGCCTTGGCATTTTTATGTCCATCGATCCGGACATTGTGATCGGCAACCGCCATTTGTCCATCCGCGAGGGGGCGATTCGTGCCACCGGATGGAGCTATGTTGACAGCGGCACCATTGCCCAGATGTATTACGAGGGATTGGCGGAGCATTACGGCTTTTCGCTGGATACCCCCATCGAAAAGCTGCCGCCGGAGATACTGGATATTCTGCTGTACGGCACCAAGGGCGAAAAGATCAAGATGCATCGCCGCAGCGAATACGGCGCGGGCGAGTATTATACGGAATTCGAGGGCATCGTCAACAATCTGGAACGGCGGTATAAGGAAACGCAAAGCTCCTGGATGAAAGAGGAGCTGGAATCGTATATGAGCCAGGTGCCCTGCCCGGAATGTCATGGGCAGCGCCTGAAACCGGAAATTCTGGCAGTGACGGTGGGCGGCAAGAACATTGCTGAGGTATCCGAGCTGTCGGTGACCGACGCGTTGGCATTTATGCAGTCGCTGGAGCTGACCGAGCGCGAGCATATGATCGCAGATCGCGTGATCAAAGAGATCAACGAACGCCTTGGCTTTTTGCAAAGCGTGGGGCTGGAATATCTGCATCTGTCCCGTATGGCGGGAACGCTGTCCGGCGGCGAAAGCCAGCGTATCCGGCTGGCAACCCAGATCGGATCGTACCTGATGGGGGTGCTGTATATTCTGGATGAGCCCAGCATCGGGCTGCACCAGCGGGATAACGACAAGCTGCTCGCCACGCTGAAACGCTTGCGCGATTTGGGCAATACGCTGATCGTGGTGGAGCATGACGAGGACACCATGCGCGCGGCAGACTGGATCGTGGACATCGGTCCCGGTGCCGGTGTGCACGGCGGTCAGGTGATCTATTCTGGTCCCGCCAAGGATATTGTGAATTGCCCGGACTCCATTACCGGACAGTACCTCAGCGGAAAGCGCTGTATTCCGATTCCCGAGCATCGCCGCCCCGGCAACGGCAAAAAGCTGGTGGTGCGCGGCGCCAAGGAAAACAATCTGAAAAACATCGATGTCACCTTTAAGCTGGGGGCGTTCAACTGCGTCACCGGTGTGTCGGGCTCCGGCAAATCCTCACTGGTCAACGAGATTTTGTACAAGCGGCTGGCGGCGGATCTGAACAACGCGCGTGCCCGCGCCGGCAAGCACCGCGCCATTGATGGCATTGAGCATCTGGACAAGGTGATCGACATTAACCAAGCGCCGATCGGGCGCACGCCGCGCTCCAATCCGGCGACCTATACCGGCGTATTCACCGATATTCGCGAGCTGTATGCTTCCACCGCTGATGCGAAAATGCGCGGCTTTTCGGCGGGGCGCTTCTCCTTTAATGTCAAGGGCGGTCGCTGCGAGGCATGCCAGGGCGATGGCATCATCAAGATAGAAATGCATTTTTTGCCGGATATTTATGTGCCCTGCGAGGTGTGCAAAGGGCACCGTTACAACCGCGAAACGCTGGAAGTGAAATACAAAAGCAAGAGCATTTACGATGTGCTGGAAATGACAGCAGAGGAGGGGATGGAGTTTTTCTCCAGTATTCCCAAAATTGCCCGCAAGCTGAAAACGCTGTGCGATGTGGGGCTTGGCTATATCAAAATCGGACAGCCCGCTACCACGCTGTCCGGCGGCGAAGCCCAGCGGGTCAAGCTGGCGACCGAGCTCTCCCGCCGCGCCACCGGTAAAACGGTCTATATTTTGGACGAGCCGACTACCGGTCTGCACACTGCCGATGTGCATCAGCTGATCCAAGTGCTGCAAAAGCTGGTGGACGGCGGCAACACGGTGATTGTGATCGAGCATAATCTGGATGTGATCAAAACCGCCGATTATATCGTGGATCTGGGACCGGAAGGCGGCGATCGCGGCGGCTTGGTGGTGGCGTGCGGCACTCCCGAAGAGGTGGCCGCCACGCCGGGCTCTTACACCGGACAGTATCTCAAAAAGATGTTGAAATAATCGCTATCTCTTGGCTCTAACGCCCCCGAAAGTCGCCGCTTTCGGGGGCGTTTTGATAGAATTTACAAATCTTTCATATACTAACCGTGGGAATACGGTATGATACTAAAAGGAAATCGGCGGGATGGAGACAGTAGGATGTTTGGATATGTAAAGACCTTTCAGCCGGAACTGAAAATGGGGGAGTTCGAGCAGTATCGCGGCGTTTATTGCTCGCTGTGCAAACAGCTGGGCAAAAGCTACGGCTTTTGGTCGCGGATGACGCTGAGCTACGACTTCACCTTTTTGGCACTGTTCCATATGGCGCTTTCTCCGTCTTGCGGCGGGTTTGAAAAAAGCCGCTGCACCTTTAATCCTCTGAAAAAATGCCTCTTTTGCCGCGATAACGCGTCTATCCGCTTGGCAGCGGATGCGGCGGTGTTGCTGGTGTATTACAAGTTGCGGGATAGCGTGGCTGACGATGGCTTTTTCAAGCGCCTGTCCGCCCGCTTTTTGCTGTTGTTTGCCAAACCGGCACGGCGCAAAGCCGCAGCTCGTTTGCCAAATCTGGACGCGTTGATGGCGGACTGTATGCAGCAGCAGGCGGCGTTGGAGGCGGACGGATGTGCGTCGATCGACCGTGCTGCCGACCCCACCGCACAGATGCTGGCGGCACTGGCGGCGATGACCGCCTCGTCCGATGAGCAAAAAGCTGTGTGTGAACGGTTCGGCTATTGCCTTGGACGCTGGATTTATTTGATGGATGCGCTGGATGATCTGGAGGATGATCTGGCACATCATAACTATAACCCGTTTGTGCTGTCTCGCCATTTGGATGGCAGCGACGCGGCGGCGATGGCTGCCACCCGCGCATACGCCCAGCAGGCACTGAATGCTTGCGCGGCGGAATGTGTGGACAGCTATGATCAACTGACGATCCATCGGTTTGATGGGATCTTGCGCAATGTTTTGCAATGGGGGATGCCCGCACAGCAGAAGCGTATCGTGAATGGAGATGGAAAGCAACATGGGCGTCAATAATCCGTATATCGTGTTGGGCGTGTCGCCTGCGGCGACTGATGATGAGATCAAGACCGCCTATCGCAATTTGGCAAAAAAATATCATCCGGACAATTTTAGCCAGGATCCGGCTGCAGCGGAGATGGCGCAGGAAAAAATGCAGCAGATCAACGAAGCCTACGACAGCATCATTCGGATGCGTCGCGGCGGCGCCGGTTCGGCGCAATCGGGTGGCTCTTACGGTGACATCCGCGGTATGATCCGCGGTGGACGCATCCACGATGCCGAAATGCTGCTGGATGGTGTTCCGGAGAATGCCCGCGATGCCGAGTGGTACTTCCTCAAGGGCACTGTGCTGCATAAAAAAGGCTGGCTGGAGGATGCCTATACCCATTACGCCACGGCTTGCCGTATGGATCCCGGCAATATGGAGTACCAGCGCGCGATGAATATGATGAATGCTCAGCGGCAGCGCGGCGGCTATCGCGGCGCCGGCGACCCGGGACAAATGGGCTGCACAGCGTGTGATGTCTGCAACGGGCTGATTTGTGCCGATTGCTGCTGCGAATGTATGGGCGGCGATTTGATCCGCTGCTGCTAAGGGGGCAAAACGCTTGAAACGAAGCGCAAAGGTTGCCATCAGCGGCGTCTTTTCGGCTCTGGCGCTGGTTTGCATGCTGTTTACCATCTTCCCCTACGCCACCTATGCGCTGGCGGGGCTGGCGGGGGCGATTCTGCTGCCGGTGGCGCTGGAATGTGGAAAACCGTGGGCGTTTGGTGCCTATGGCGTGGTATCGCTGTTGTCGCTGCTGTTGGCGCCGGATATGGAATCCAAGCTGCTGTTTGTCGCCTTTTTCGGGTATTATCCCATTTTGAAGCTGATATTGGATCGTCTGAACCGCGTGGCTGGTTGGGCGATCAAGCTGGCGGCGTTTAACGCGGCGATGGTGGCCAGCTATTTGCTGATGCTGTATGTGTTCGGGTTGCCCGCCGACACCTTTGAGCTGTTTGGCGTGAACCTGCCGCTGGTCTTTTTGCTTACCGGCAATGTGGTGTTCTGGCTGTATGACCGGGTACTGTCCGGCTTTGTGGTGATGTATTGCACCCAGTGGCACGATCGTGTCGCGCATCTTTTGCATTATAAATAAGAAAACCCCTGTTTCATTTCGGTGAAGCAGGGGTTATTGCTTTGAAACGCACAAATGCGCCGGATAGTCGTTCGACTATCCGGCGCATTTGCTTATGCCTTTATGGCTTTTTGTTTTTTGAAGAAAGGGCGGAACACCCGATAAATGGCGGCATAGCGCAACTTCCAGAACATGATAAACTTGGTGGATCGCGTCAACGCCGGATCGATGACCGCAATGTTTTGCGCAAAGGTGATCAGGGTGCGCAATTCGTATTCCTGCAGCGCCTGCTCACCATAGATGGATTTTTCCATCAGATACGCCACACGGGCATATTCGCCTTTGTTGACGGTTACAAACCGATCGGCAATTTCCTCATCGGTGCCCTCGGTGTTCCATCCAAGGCTGGCATCCAGCTTCCATAGCCAAAGGATGGAATAGATCAGATTTTGCAGTATCAGTACCTTGTGGAATGCATCGGTGCGTCGGAAAACGCGTTTTTCGTGCATATTGATATACAGCCTCATGATTTCCAGAATCAAAAATACGACGGTCAACAGCAGCGCCAGAACAGCCACAATGCCGACCAGCACCAGCACAATGTTAATGACCACATTCAACGGTTCCGAATACGGTCTGGCACCGCTGCCGGGGGAGCCGGCAACTTCGTGTGTGTTTTGCTCGTCGTCATCCAGTGCCGCTTTTTTGTGAGCGGCATCCGGCACAGCTACCATCTGCTGCAACGCCACAGCATCATAGTAGAATCCGGGGGTCACATCCACCGGCAGCCAGCCGATACCATCAAAATATACTTCCGCCCAGGCGTGCGCACTGGCTTCGGTCAAAAGAACCGTCCCGTTTTTGCTGTCGGCGATGTTGTCGGCGGATATATGGTATCCTTCGACATAGCGCGCGGGAATACCGTGGCTGCGGAAAGCCTCCACCGCCACCGATGCGTATAGTACGGCGTTCCCCTTGTGGGAGTTGGTCAGGAAGTACACAAGGGGATCGGTGTCGTCCGACGGCGAATTGGGTTGAGCCGCATAACTGACCAGGTTCGCCAGCCGTTCGCGGATACGGCAAACGCTGCCGTATATGCTGTCCTGATCGGATGTGCTGTCCTCCCAAAAGATGGAATGAATCATTTTGGACAATCGGGGATTAACGGTGGTATATGTGTTGTACACAAAATCACGATAGACCGCCTCGGCACGGCTGTATTGCTTTTGTTGTTCGGTCGTCGGTTCGCTGACCCAATCCTCCCGCACCGTCAGCTCAGCCGGCTTGCTGGACGACACTTCCTGGAAGGTGTATTCGCTGGCACCAAACAGCTTTCCGGATTTTAAGCGGGTGTCTTTCTCGTCGGAGCTCCATCGGCTATCGATGGTTTTCAGAGTCGATGGCGCGTAAATATAATAACGCGAGGCGTCTTTGACGGCTACCGTCACCTCGTTGGATTTGACCGTATGGTTGTCCGACAAAGCATAGTAGTCGGCCACCTGCGTCAACGGGTCAAAATTCTGCTCCGCCAGCCAATCCAGCATGCCGGCGTATTGCCCGCCATAGGCGGCATCCGAAAGCGGGGTCCAGCTGCCGCTGTTGTAGGAAGCACCCACAAATCCCCGCAGATACAGCGGCTTTTCATATTCCGATCGAACGGTCAGCATCGTATTAGAACCGCTGTTGAGCGCCGAGGCGTTGTACAAATTGCCGGACGGCAGCACGTCTTCGCCGTAGCGAAAGTCGTGTACCCCTTGTCGCGCCTGTTCGCGCATAGAGGTGACGCTGGCAATTTCCCGCTGCGGCAGCAGCATCGCCAGCAAACTGGCGATGACCGCGCAAACGGCAAAAGCCCGCACGGTCTGTGCAGAGGGGCGACCGTCTTTTTCGGACATCAAAAGCCCCAGACATCCGGACAAATACAGGGCACAGCCGATGGGGGAGAAGAATCCGCCCAACAGCTCCAGTACCAATAACCCGCCGCCAATCAACAAACCGGTCAACAGCTTGCGCTTGGCAACAATCAGCCACGCAAGTTGTCCGCAAAGGCAAGCCACCAGTATCGCGACCGACAAGGCCGCTTGGTGGGATTCTTCCACATTAAACAGCGGGATTCCGGCGGAGTGCATGGTGTTCCAGCTGCGGATCAGGCTGTTTAGCCAAATGCGCAGCCCGCCCCACACATTGGAAACACCGCCAAAAAGCAGAACCAGCAGATAAGGGATCAAACGCAATGCCCACACTTGCCACAGCGGACGATGTGTTTTGGCAGCCAGCAGACATAATCCGTATGCAACAGCGGCTGCGCCAAGCGGGATAAGTGGGGCAGTCAGCACATTTTTCAACGGCGCTTGCAGCGTGATGAGTACACCGATAAACAACAATACCGAAAGCGTCGTCAGCCAGAAATCAGATTGGCCTTTGGCTTTGGCATTGTGCGCACTTGCCATGTAAATTGATGGATGAGACATGGTGTTCTCCGTTTCTTTATAACCTTTATTACGATATCACTTTACAAATGATGCGGCAAATCTCGTCGTTTTCCGGATCGGCAGGAATGTTGACGGCTTCACATGTGGGGCTGAGAGCGGTATAAACCGCTTTCTCCACATCGTTGGCGCAAACCGCCGTGACACCCACATGGTTGTCCAGCGCACTGAGCTCATGCGGAAATTCTCCTGCCGAAACCAAAATCAGCCGGCTGAAATGCTGCTCCAAATGTTCTGACCGGAAAAACCGGATGCCGGTTCCGCCGACAGGCTGCACTTGGACACTGAGCCATTTGTTCAGCATCCGGCTGAGCTCCTGTGCGTTGCGGATCTCGTTGATATTCAGCTCGTGGCTGGTGGGAATAGCCAGACAGAACATAATGCCGTTGCGCAGCAGCTGTTCACCCAGCGCGATGGTTACCGCAACGGCAGCGTTCAGCTCCTGCTGCGGAACAGCCGCATCGCCGTGTGTCATTCCCAAATCCGGCATCAGCATCACATCGTAGTGAGAGGGTTCGCTGGATTGCCTGAGATACAGCGTGTCGTATTTGCTGGAGAGTTTCCAGTGGATCGCGCGAATGTCATCGCCGGGGGAATATTCGCGCATATCATAGGTTTCGCTCGGATCGTTACCATGGCGGTTTTGCAGCGAGCTGCCTGTCTGCGCGGATCCGACCGCGGTCTTTTCCATGGCCAAAGATACACGCTTTTTATGCGGATACACAATGGTGCGTGCTTCGTCAAACGAATCCATACGCACGCTGAACAACTCCAGCAGATCGCAGACTTTTACGTCGATGCACCGAATCAAAATCTCGCCGCAGCCGTCCATAGAGATCTGGGTATCAAAAGAGAGCTCGTTGTGACGAAGCGGCAGCAGAATCACCTGCGTTTGCACCGTTCCGAACATCGCGTTGATGATCTCAACAGATACCTGTACATATTTGGCGCTTAGCAATCGGGAAGGACCGCGCACCGTCAACATCAGCGGCAGTGTGTTTTGCGGTGTGCGTTTGGAATCTACCTGCGCTTGAATGCTCATGCGTTTGCAATCGATCGCCAAACACAGGGCAGACAGAACAGCCAGCAACAGCATGGCTATGGCAATCACCGCCAGATACAGCTGGCTGAAAAAGAACAGCAGTACCAAAACAATACCAAAAGACACCCAATAGACGATCCGGCATTTTTTAGCGGCCATCAGCGTTGTGCTCCGGCAGCCGGTTTGATCTCGGTCAGCAGCTTGTTCAGCAGATCACGTGCGCCGATTCCATCTACGCGAGCCTGCGGGCGCAGCACAATACGGTGTGCGCACACATCCGCGAATATTTCCTGAATATCTTCCGGAATCACATAGTTGCGCTCGTGCAGCACAGCGCAGGCGCGCGCCATTTTGATCAGCGCGGAGATACCACGCGGGGATACGCCCAGTTCGATCAACGGGTGCGAGCGGGTCGCTTCGCACAGCTGGATAGCATAATCCAGCACCGCATCACCGGCGCGGGTGGAGGAAATATAGTTTTGGATTTCTATGATATTTTCAGCATCGGTCACCGCGTTGATGGACTCCAGCGGATTGTTGTAGCGTTGGGCGTTCAAAATCATCTTCTGATTTTCCACCGAGGGATAACCGATCGTCAAGCACACCATAAACCGGTCCAGCTGCGATTCCGGCAGCGGCTGGGTACCGGAGGAACCCAACGGGTTTTGGGTGGCGATGCAGATAAACGGATCGGGCAGGTGGCGGGTGACACCGTCCACGGTGATGGTATGCTCTTCCATCACTTCTAGCAGCGCCGACTGCGTTTTGGGCGAGGTACGGTTGATCTCGTCCGCGAGGAGCAGCTGGCAGTTGGCAGCACCTTCCACATATTGGAAGCTGTTGGTCTGCCGATTATACATGGTGAAACCGGTGATGTCCGAGGGCAGCGTATCCATGGTGAATTGGATACGTTTGTTTTGCAGCCCCAGTGCTTTGGAAAACGCCAGTGCCAGCGTGGTTTTACCGACACCGGGGCAATCCTCCAGCAGCACATGGCCGCCTGCGTAGATGGTCATCAAAACCTTTTCCACGATCTCGCGTTTACCCATAAACGCTTTTTCCACTTCGCCGATGATCTGCTTAGACTGTTCAATAATCATTCCTGTTCTTTCCTCCTGCTGTTCATATTGGTGGCGGTGTTGCTGTATACATTGGTCCATTCGCCCTCATCGGGCCAGTCCGGCCATTCCGGTAAATCCGGCAAATCCGGTATTTCGGGTTCTTCGGGCTCTTCCGGCTCAACGGGTTCGATGATGTTGCCTTGCTCATCTATGCTGATGCCGATCATATCGCGGGGATCGGTAATGATGTCCGCCCCCTCGATCATGCTGCGAATGCGGTTTTCTGCCACCAGCAGGCGTTGAATCATCTCGTCATTCACCATTTTGTCGGTAAGCTCATCGCCGTATTGCTCTGCCATTTCGCAGGTAACCATCTGCTGCATTTCCGCAAAATCGTGGTACCCCGCCATGGGAAATAACCACTTCTGAATATACTCCTCTTCGCCAAACCACAGCAGCAGCGTGATCTTACTGTCGTCCACGCCGAAGCTGAACGGTGTGCCGGGCGTAAAATCGATAAGCTCCGGAACGGTGGTGGATCCCATGATGGACAGCGTTTTGCTTTCCACTCCGCTGAACGCGCCATCCGCAATGCCAGCCAGATTTTCCGGCAACAAAACGGTGTCCAGATTTTTGCACTGCGAAAATGCGCCGGAGGCGATGTAGTCCAGCGCCCAACCGCTGACCAAACCGAGATCGGTGTCATACAGCGAGGCGACGGTAATGTCCTTGGAGGCTTTGATCAACGTGATATACCCATCGCTCGACACACGGAAATGATACAGCTGGCTGGGGACATCCACTTCCTCCATATCCATGAGCGCGCGCATGTAATTTTCGGCGTTTAGCAGCCGTTGTTCCACCAGCGCGTCCACCGTTTCGTCATCCGGAGGAATCATGGTTTCCCAGTCGGTATAATCCAATCTGGTGGCACTCCAAAGCTGCTCATACGCGGATTCATACGGGGTGCCCGGATAACCGGTCAGCGCATAACGAAACGCTTTGATATACTCCATTTCGGAATATTCCGGAACATGTAACCGCAGCTGTTCACGTTCTTCTTCATCTGTCCACATGGCATTAAACCGGAACGACAACGGCGGCTCGATGATGGGAGTAGGAGGCGAGAAGTCGGTAAAGGTAATGTCGTGCAGATTGCTGCAGCCGGTGAAAGTGCCGGCGTACAGAGATTTGTCTGAGAAGAACATACCAAATGTCACGCTTTCCAGCTGTGCGCAGTTCGTGAAAACCGAAGCGCCCAGACATCCAAGCGTGGGCATGGTCAGATCGCCGCTCAAACCGGAACCGGCAAACATACCGTTGTGGATGTATAGAAATTGCAGATTGTCAAACGATGCGATATAAGCGCCATTCAGCGACACCGTATCCGACAGCGCGTAATTCCACACCTCGATCGTGGTATCTGGCAGCACCAGCGTGGAATCCACCAGCTTGCTCGACCGCAGCAGCAGCCACGCACCACGCTCCTTGTTGGCACCGTACAGCATCCGGCTGTTCCCCACAGTGACCACTTCATACCGATCAATGCCGGATGCCGTATCAAACGAAATCCAATTCCCATTATATCCTGTCGAATTGGACGCCGCAAACAGGAAGGTGTTTTGGGCCTCGTATCCATCTGTTACGCGGAAAGTGTAATTATCCTGCAACACGCCGTTTGCCGCGTTGGAGGCAACAAATCGCAAGCCGGAGCAATTCTCAAACGCGTTGTATCCAATCACAATGTCGTCTTTGGATTGGATTAACACACCCTCCAGCTTGGTGCAGCCCTCAAACGCCGATCGACCGATCTGCTTGACCGATTCCGGCAAGGTGACCCATTGCAGCTGATCTTTTTGATAAAAAGAGCGATCCGCCAGCGCGGTAACGGACACCGGTTTGCCCTCTTCATCGGTAACGGTTCCGTCAAATTCGGTCACGCCGCGGGGCGCAGACACGATGACGTTATCCAGCTGTCCGTTGCGGCTGACCGAATAGAAGGTATATCCTTCGATCGACTGGTGCAGCATCATCACCGAAATGCGCTCCGGCACAGCGGAGGAAGCATCGCTGAATTGCTGCTTGGAATAGCAAAACACCGTGTCGATCGCTGTGTTGGCAAAGCAGTCGCCATCAAACCGGAGCGTCCCTCCACCTTCGGGCAACACCAAAATGGTGCTGGCGCAATCATCCAGCGCACCGGCTTCCAACTGTACCGCTTCCGGCGGCAGATATGCCGCGTCGCCCGCGGTGCGAAGGATTTTCTTGACCACACCGTTTTTGCTGATGATGGCATCGCCGTGCACCGTGTATCCTACAGTCGGGTCAGATGCTTTGGCAACATAAACGCCTTTTTTGGCAAACAGGTCGCGATGCGCCAGCAAAAAATCCTCCCATATGTTGTCGTTCACAACCAGCAGACAATTGTTGGCGAGGTTATCATAATTAAAGGTAGGAATGTTTTCAATGGATGTGGCCTGCAAAGTGATGCGGGAAAGCTGGTTGTCCGCCGTCAGCGCCACATTGGTGACCTGCTCGGGAATGGTGATGGTCTTGTAGTTGTGCGGGATGCCTAAGACCGCCGTGCCGGCACGGTTCAGCAATACGCCGCGATCCGAACGGTAAACGGGGTTGCTTTCCGATACGACATACGCGTTTTGAACATTCAGCAGCCCGCTGCCGGTGTTGACAACATACACCGTATCCGGAATCACGATCTCGTTTACATTAAGGGGAGAGGTGAGATCCACCGACTGGATATAGCGGGGCACATTCAGCGTATCAGCGGTATCGTCTTGATACCGGGTCAACGTTTGCAGATAGGACAAATGCCCGTTCATCAAATCAGCTTCATAATGATCATTTAGCCATTCCAAATCCAGTTCCACATGGAAGCGGGGATCGAGATCCACCATATCGGCCGGCTCCAAAATGTGCCGACCGACCGTGGATGTATAATGCCAGTCGACAATGCTCATGTGCCATAAAGTAACACACAAGAATTTGATAGACAGCAGCCCATTATTCCGATATTGCCTTACGCACGCATCTTGTAACTTTTTCGTTAAGACTATTGACTCTGATACCTCGAAAGAGATATAATATAGTTGCTACTTAGCAAGCCTAAGTAGCGAAACTAAAGAGAGGCGACGATATGAATAACAAATATGTCCAGCAATTCAA
>URFL01000008.1 GCA_900547105.1 uncultured Oscillospiraceae bacterium
CCGCTAAAGCTTTTTTGAACCCCCGGCACAGCCGGGGGTTTTCTTTGTACAAAAATAATGGTAGGCACTTTCGTGTCTACCATTATTTTATCACTTCACCTAAATGACGCTGGCTTTTTTCATATCTCGATATATTGCCGGCTGGCGTATCCAACCATATCGCCGTATTGCACAACATACCAGTTTTGCCAGCGTCCCAGCACCTCCAGCGTTGTGCCATTCGGTACTGTGGTCAGCACTTCCGCATCCATGCCGGGGCGGCTGCGAATATTGAGCTGGCTTCCGCCGGTCACAACGGTGCCGGTGCGCGTGGGCTGCGCTTCGATAAACGGAATACCAAAATACTGCGCCAGTGACTGCACCAGATTGCGCGCGATCACCTGCAAATTGTCGATAATCCAGTTGGCATCGGGAACATTGTCGTGGTAGGCGACCTCGATCAGCGCAGCAGGCGCCTTGGTACGACTCAATTCCGCCAGCGTGGTGGTAGGGATCGCCCGTACCATCGAAGGGTCGATCGCAATATTTTTGAAATTTTCGGCGATGATCTCGGCACCGCGCCGTCCTTCCGGACTGGCGGCGTAATAGTAGACATCGGTGCCGTGCAGCCGTCCGCGCAGCGATTCGGTGCGGCGTTGGAGTGCAGCGCCAGATGAAAATCGTAGTTGCCGGCGTTGGATTGCTGAATGATCTGCGACAGGGTATCGTCCGGGTTGTTGCGGATGTAGACAATACCGGTGGAGCGCAGATACGGCTCCATTGCATCGGCCAGCAGGTTCATATATTGCTCTTCGCTGCCGCCGGTGGCGTATTCGTTGTATTCCTGTGCCGAGGGGCTGAGAAACAGTGTGGGCATAGCGATATCATCCTTTCAAGCGGATTTCAGATGGACCGTTTTTTCAAAATAGCGGGCGCTGGAAACGCCGTGCGGGCGCAAATACCGCCCCATTTCGTACAGACATTCCGGATCGCGGGTCACGGTGTTGGTGCGGGATTCGCAAATCATGGTGCAGGAAAAGCCCAGTTCTTTGATAATGGGCAGCGCCTCCTTGCTGACCGCGCCGTAGGGATAGACAAAGGCGGTGGGTGTGCGTCCGATATGCTCGGCTGTTTGCTGCTGCATTTGGCTGAGATCGGTGACCAGCCGCTGGCGGTATTGATCCGATGTTTCGCCGCTGACCTTTTTGGAACCGTTGTGCGAGCGATCCAAACTGTGCAGGTCGTAGGTATGGTTTTGGATTTCGACCAGACCGGAATCCGACATGGTTTTGATATCCTCCCAATTGAGATAGCTGTATGCCGCGTGTTTGTCGCCACTTTTGGTGAACGCATCGGTAAACGATCCCACCGGCGACAGCACCATTTTGGCACCGTATGACTGCAGCAGCGGATAGGCGTAGACATAGTTGTTGTAAAACCCGTCGTCAAAGGTCAGCATGATCGGCTTTTTGGGCAGTGGCGTTCCTTTTTTGACATAATCCAGCAGATCTTGAACCACAACAGTGGTGTAACCGTTTTCTTTCAGGTATTTCAGATCGCTTTCAAAATCGTCCGCGGTGACCACATAGGTGCCGGGGCGACCTTCATCCTTGATGATGCCGTGGTACATAATGATCGGCAGTGCAACGCCCTCGTCCATCACCGGTTCGGCAGGAACCCCTTTAGCCAAAAGCGATCCGGCCAGCATCACCACCGCGGTGAACACCGCGATGATGCCGGTGCGTGCGCGAAATCGAACGGTTTTAATAAACACGCCTTCACCCCCCTTTGGCACACTATACGCGCCGCCGGGTGCCGAATATGACAAAGGCCGGTTCGTTCTGCAAAAAGAACGAACCGGCCGGGGTCGATGCGGTTATATATTAGACAGATCGTAGGGTGTTTGCTGATACACAAAATAGTTGAGCCAGTTGGAAAACAGCAAATTGGCGTGGCTGCGCCACAGCATGGTGGGTACTGCCGTGGGATCATCGCCAGGGAAATAGTGGCGGGGAACAGCAGGGGACAGCCCGCGCTGGACATCACGGTTGTACTCGTTCGCCAGTGTGTAGCGGTCGTATTCGCAATGTCCGGTCACAAACACTTGCCGTGCATCGGTAGTTGCAGCAATCGCCACACCGGCGGTTTCCGACATTGCCAACACCTCCAGCGACGGATTGCGATCAATGTCGTAACGGCTGACCTCGGCAAAACGGGAATGCGGCATATAAAAGACTTCGTCAAATCCGCGCAGCAGGGGATGACGAATGTCCAGCGGACGGTGGCGAAACACCCCGGACAATTTCTCATCCAGCGGCTTTTTGGGAATGTGGTGGTGATAATACAGCCCCGCCATCGCGCCCCAGCACAGGTGCATGGTGGAATACACATGCGTTTTGGACCATTCCATGATGGCGCACAGCTCGTACCAGTAATCCACATCCACAAACTCCATGTTTTCCACCGGAGCGCCGGTGATGATCATACCGTCGTAGTTGTTGCCCTTGACCTGTTCAAAGGTCTGGTAAAATTCCAACAGATGCTCGGGGGCGGTGTTTTTGGAAATGTGGGTCGCGGTTTGCATCAAATCGATGTCCACTTGCAGCGGCGAGTTACCCAGCAGCCGCAACAGCTGCGTTTCGGTTTCGATCTTGGTGGGCATCAGGTTCAGGATCAATATCTGCAAAGGACGAATGTCCTGGTGCATAGCGCGGTTTTCGGTCATCACAAAGATGTTTTCCGATTCCAGAATACGGGTTGCCGGCAAATGGTCGGCAATGCGAATGGGCATGGTGAACCGTCTCCTTTTTCGTGGTACCGTCTAGTATACCAAAATAGCGGCTTTTATGCAAGTGCACGAAAAAAGACTCTTTTCTTTGTCGGACTTTTTTGGTATACTATACGCTGTATGGGTGCTGCATGCCCAAAAGACGATGAAAGAGGCTCTTTTATGAAAATCAGCGAATTGTTAAACAGCGGTCGTGTCAGCTTTTCGTTCGAGGTATTCCCGCCCAAAGCGGACACGGATTTTGACCGTATACAGGAAGCGACCCGCAAGATCGCGGCGTTGAAACCGGATTTTATGAGCGTGACTTATGGCGCGGGCGGAGGCACCTCCCGCCACACCGTGAACATTGCGGAGGATATCCAGTGCACCTGCGGGGTGCCGGCGCTGGCGCACCTGACTTGTGTTTCTTCCACCCGCGATATGGTGCACGAGGGTCTGGCGCGTATGCAGCAGGCGGGTATCGAAAATGTGCTGGCGCTGCGGGGAGATATTCCTGCCGACGGCAAGGTCGCGGGGGATTATCAATATGCCAGTCAGCTGATCGAAGATATCCATCGCGCGGGTGATTTTTGCATCGGCGCCGCCTGCTATCCGGAAGGGCATGTCGAATGTGCCAACCGGTCGCTGGATATGGAGCATCTGCGCCAAAAGGTGGCGTGCGGCTGCGATTTTCTGACCACCCAGATGTTCTTTGACAACAGTGTGCTGTACAGCTTTTTGTACCGTATGCTCGCCAAAGGCATTGATGTGCCGGTGATCGCGGGCGTGATGCCGGTGACCAACAGCCGCCAGATCTCGCGCGCCTGCGCGATGTCCGGCGCCACGCTGCCGGCGCGCTTCCGGTCGATCATGGACAAATTCGGCGACGATCCCGTTTGCATGAAACAGGCGGGCATCGCTTACGCGACCGAACAGATCGTGGATCTGGTTGCCAACGGTGTGCGCGGTATTCATGTGTATACCATGAACAAGCCGGATGTGGCGGCACAGCTGCTATCCAATCTGTCGGATGTGCTGGGGCGGCAGACATGACGGTATCACGCAAGGAAATCGAACGCTATCTCGGCTGCCGCGGCGGGGCGGACGAGCGCACCCGTGCCATGATCGAGCAGTGTTTAACAGAATTGGAACGCGTTGTTACACCGCATACCGTAACCCAGGAGGTGTCGCTGTCCATCGATGGCGACCGGCTGCAGATCGGCAGCCTTGCGGTGACCAGCCGCGGCTTGGCGCACCATCTGCGCGAATGCACCGGCGCGGTGCTGATGGCGGTGACGCTGGGATCGGGAGCTGACCGGCTGCTGCACCAAAAAGAGTGCACCGATATGAGTGCAGCAGTGGTGATGCAGGCGTGCGCCGCCGCCATGGTGGAAGCGGTGTGCGAGGATATACAGAGGTCTATTGAGCAAAGCGCGGCGGCGCGGGGATTGTATATTCGCCCGCGGTTCAGTCCCGGCTACGGCGATTGGCCGCTGACCGATCAACAGCCGCTGCTGGACAGCTTGGAGGCGGGAAAACGCATCGGGCTGACCGTGACCGACAGCTTGATGCTGGCACCCACCAAATCGGTGACCGCCGTGATCGGATTATCACATCAAAAGGGCTTGTGCCATGTACATAAATGCGCCACTTGCGCCAAAACGGATTGCGCGTTTCGGCAAACAGAGGCATAGGGAGAGAATACAGATGACCATACGCGAAGAAATGACCAAACGCCGCCTGTTTTTTGATGGCGGTATGGGAACCATGCTGCAGGAGCGGGGACTTGCCGGCGGCGAATTGCCGGAACTGTGGAACCTGACCCATCCGGAAGCGATCCGCGATATTCACGCGCAGTATCTGGCAGCGGGCAGTGATATTATCAGTACCAACACCTTTGGTGCCAACGCGCTCAAAATGGCGGGTACATCGCACAGCGTGGAGGAAATTATTACAGCGGGGGTGTCACTGGCGCGCGAAGCGGTGGACGCTTGCGGGCGCAAAGCCTATGTGGCGCTGGACATCGGCCCCACCGGCAAGCTGCTGCAGCCGCTGGGCGATCTGCCGTTTGATAAGGCGGTAGAGCTGTATACCCAGGTGGCGCGCGCCGGTGCCGAAGCAGGCGCCGATCTGATTTTGATCGAAACCATGAGCGATACCTATGAAGCCAAGGCGGCGGTGCTGGCGGCGAAACAGGCGACCGATCTGCCGGTGTTTCTCACCGTGATCGTAGATGAAAAGGGCAAAATGCTCACCGGCGGTGATCCCGCGGTGGTGGCGGTCATGTTTGAAGGGCTGGGCGTGGACGCGCTGGGGCTTAACTGCGGATTGGGGCCGGAACAAATGGCAGCGCCGCTCGCCAAAATGCGCGAATATTGCTCGCTGCCGCTGATCTGCAATCCCAACGCCGGTCTGCCGCGCAGCGTGGACGGCCGCACCGTGTTTGATATTGCGCCGGCTGCCTTTGCCGAGCAGGTGGCTCCGCTCGCTGACATGGCGATGGTGGGCGGCTGCTGTGGTACCACACCGGATCATATCCGCGAAGTGGTGCGGCTGTGCCGCGATCTGCCGGTGCCGCCCGCGCGGGAAACGCACCGCCGGGCGGTGTGCTCCTACACCCGTGTGGTCGAGATCGGCACTCCATCGGTCGTGGTGGGTGAGCGCATCAACCCCACCGGTAAATCACGCTTTAAGCAGGCGCTGCGCGACAAAGATATGGATTATATCCTGCAGGAGGGCATTACCCAAATGCACGATGGCGCGCACATTCTGGATGTGAATGTGGGTTTGCCGGATATTGATGAAGCGGCGATGCTGGAGCATGTGGTGCGCGAGCTGCAAAGTGTGGTGGATCTGCCGCTGCAAATGGATACCTCCGACCCCGAAGCGATGGAACGCGCGCTGCGGTGCTACAACGGCAAGGCGCTGATCAACTCGGTCAACGGAAAAGCAGAAAGCATGCACGCGGTGTTTCCGCTGGTCAAAAAGTACGGCGGCGTGGTGGTTGCGCTGGCGCTGGACGAAAGCGGCATTCCCGAAACCCCGCAGGGGCGCTTGGCTGTTGCCCGTAAAATTGTGGACACCGCCGCCACCTATGGCATTGATCGGCGGGACATTTTGGTGGATGCGCTGACCATGACGGTCAGCACCGGTAAGGAAGCCGCCCGCACCACACTGGAATCGCTGCGCCTGATCAAGCAGGAGTTGGGAGTTGGCACTATTTTGGGTGTGTCCAACATCTCGTTTGGTTTACCTCGGCGCGAGCTGGTCAACACGGCGTTTTACACCATGGCGCTGCAAAGCGGACTGGATGCCGCCATCATCAACCCCCATTCCGCGGCGATGATGGATGCCTACCGCGCCTCGCTGGCGCTGACCGGACAGGACGATAACTGCACCGCCTATATTGCGCAGTACGCCGGTCAAACCGCTCCCAAAGCGGCGGCAGCACCCACGGAACTGACGCTGGCGCAGGCGATTGAGCAAGGACTGAAAGAGCGGGCGTTTGCGCTGGCGGAAACCATGTTAAACGATGTACCGCCGCTGGATATTATTGAGCAGCATCTGGTACCGGCACTGGACAAGGTGGGCAAGGGCTTTGAAAACGGAACCATCTTCCTGCCGCAGCTGCTGATGAGCGCGGATGCGGCCAAAGAAGGGTTTGAAGCGATTCGCCGCCACCTCAGCAAGGTGGGGGAGCAGCCGGTCAAAAAAGGAAAGATCGTGCTCGCCACCGTCAAAGGCGATATTCACGATATCGGCAAGAATATCGTGAAAGTGCTGCTGCAAAACTACAATTACGATGTGATCGACCTCGGCAAGGATGTGGAACCGCAGCTGGTGGTGGATACGGTCAAAAAGGAACATGTGCCGCTGGTGGGGCTTAGCGCTTTGATGACCACCACGGTTCCCAGTATGGAGCAAACCATCGCCCTGCTGCACGAGCAATTCCCCGGCTGCAAGGTCATTGTGGGTGGTGCGGTGCTGACTCAGGACTACGCCGACAGCATCCAGGCCGACTTTTATTCGGCGGATGCGATGGGGGCGGTGCACTATGCCGAGAAACTGTTTGGTATCGAAAAATAAATAACACTTTACTTTCACAATTCAGTGTGCTAAAATGCAGATATATGGCATGGGAGGGATACACATGAATTCCAAAATCAAAGATGAAAATACCGATTTTTTGTTTGAAGCCATTCTGCAGCTGCATTCGCTTGAGGAGTGCTACCAGTTCTTTGAGGATCTGTGCACCGTATCGGAGATCAAAGCGCTGTCCCAGCGTATTGCGGTTGCCAAAATGCTCAGCGACAAACGGGTGTACAGCGATATCGTAGCGGCGACCGGTGCCTCCACGGCAACCATCAGCCGGGTGAACCGCTCGTTGATCTACGGCTGCGATGCCTACGATATGGTGTTCACCCGGCTGGCGGAACAGAAAAAGCTATGAGCGGATACGGCGTATTGTCCGCTTTCTACGACCGGTTGATGGCGGACAACGCTTACGAACAGCGGGCGGACTATTTGCTGCAGCTGATGGCGAAGCATGGCCGCCCGCATCCGGAAATGCTGCTGGATCTGGCGTGTGGTTCTGGCAATCTGACCATTCCGCTGGCGCAGCGCGGCGTGGAGATGATCGGTGTGGATGGCTCTGCCGATATGTTGGCGGAGGCACAGGCCAAACCGACCACTGCGCAAACGCCGGTGCTGTATTTGCAGCAGGATATGCGTGAACTGGATTTGTACGGCACCGTCAGCGGCGCAGTCTGCGCCATGGATGGACTGAACCATTTGTGCCGCACCGCCGATCTCGCGGTGGTTATGCAGCGGCTGGGATTGTTTATTGAACCGGACGGACTGCTGATTTTCGATGCCAATACTCCTTATAAGCACCGCCAGGTGCTGGGGGATAACGCGTTTGTGTTCGAAGAAGAGGATTTCCTGTGTGTGTGGCGTAACCACTTGCTGTCGCGCACCTGTGAAGTGGATATGCAGCTGGACTTTTTTGTGGATAACGGCGACGGATACGACCGGTATGAGGACCATATTCGGGAACGCGCCTATTCGCTGTCCACATGGCATCGCTTGCTGCAAGAGGCTGGCTTTGAGCTGCTGGCCGTTTACGGAGATATGACCACCGAGCCGCCCGGCGACGAGGAAGAGCGCTGGGTGCTGGTTGCCCAAAACAGAAAGGGATTGTAACATGAGCAAAGCCATTCGTTGCCTGACCAAAGACGCCACCGTAATGGCGATGGCGATCGATTCAACCGATATCGTTGCTCGCGCCGAGCAGATCCACCAAACCAGCGCTGTTGTTACAGCCGCACTGGGGCGGATGCTGACCGCCGCATCTATGATGGGCATTATGCTGAAAGGGCGGGACGATTCGGTGACGCTGAAGGTGTCTGCGGATGGTCCTGCCGGCACCATCACGACGGTGGCGGACAGCGAGGGATTCGTGCGCGGTTACGCCGAACATCCGGTGGTGGAAATTTCGCTGAAACCCAATGGTAAGCTGGATGTCAGCGGTGCGGTGGGCACCAATGGTATGCTGTATGTCTTGCGCGATACCGGCGGAAAAGAGCCGTATATCGGCTGCACCCCGCTGGTGTCGGGGGAGATCGCCGAGGATGTCACCAGTTACTATGCGCTCAGCGAGCAGACCCCCACGGTATGTGCGTTGGGGGTGCTGGTCAATCCTGATCTGACCGTGCGCAAAGCCGGCGGATTGTTGCTGCAGCTGCTGCCGTTTTGCCCGGACGCGGTGATCGATCAGGTCGAGGCGAATGTTGCCAATCTTTCTTCCATGACCGCCATGCTGGACAGCGGTATGAGCGTCGAGGAAATTGTCGCTAAAGCGCTGGATGGCATGGAGTTTGATGTGTTGGATACCTATGAACCGGACTATCGTTGCAATTGCTCCCGCGAAAAGATCGAACGCGCGTTTTTGACCATGAAGCCCGAGGATGTGCGCAGCTTGCCGGATGAAAACGGCATGACCGAGGTTACCTGCAGTTTCTGCGACAAAGTCTATCACTTCACGCGTGAAGATCTGGAGCGTTTATTGGAGCAAAAATAATTTGGCCAAAATCGGATTTTTTCGTTGACAAATTCCCGATTATAGTGTATGATAATGCTCGTTGCTGTTGCAGCAACGCCCTTTGGAAGCATAGCTCAGCTGGGAGAGCACCTGCCTTACAAGCAGGGGGTCACAGGTTCGAGCCCTGTTGTTTCCACCATCTGGCCCGGTAGTTCAGCTGGTTAGAACGCTAGCCTGTCACGCTAGAGGTCGACGGTTCGAGCCCGTTCCGGGTCGCCAAAAAAGAGCACGCTTCGGCGTGCTCTTTTTGCGTCTATATCAGATGTATAATAAGTTCGTAAAGCGCCGGAACCCTCTTATAAAGGAGGTGTGTCCGGCGCTTTTTATACGTGGATCGGTTGAGCGATGCGGATCACGTTGCGTTCGACCGAAATGTCGGTGCCCATGTATTGGTGGATGATACCGATCACCCGCAACGGTCCGTCCGGGATAAGCTGCTGATCACGGATGGCTTTTCCCAGTGCCAGATACGCCTCGTGCCGCGGCTCCGGCTGCCCATGATACCAGGTGATGCTGATGGCATCGCACGCCGGCACAATCGTCACATGCGGGTCGTCGACCGCTGCTGCCAAGGGGATGCAGGTTTGACAGCGGAACGGACGGGAAGGCTGCTGCGCCTGCAAAAGCTCCGGCGCATCGACCAGCGTGAAAAAATCATTCGAGCAGTCGATGGATAGCCCATAATCGATCGCTTCCTTAAAAGCCATTTGGGTGGTGTTGTTGATGCGGTGATAGTCCGACCACGATTGTTCGATGGGGTAGTCGATGTGATCCATCGAAACGCTTTTGGCGTAGCAAACCGCTTCGGGCAAACGCAGCCTCTCGATTTTCATATGGTTGCTTAAATCCACCCGCAGCTGCATCCGTTCTACCATCTGATTCAACTGCTGCTGCCGCCGCTGTAAAACCGCAAGGCAACTGTTAAAATCGCCGGGCACTTTGAAATAATCGTGAATCTCTTTGCGAGTAAACCCCATTTTTTGCAAAGACAGAATCTGCAGCACATGCATTACGCTGGAGCAATCGTAATAACGGTATTCCGCTGTTCCTTCGCGTTTGACAGGGGAAAGCAAACCGTCCGCTTCCAAGCGCAGAATGGTGGCACGGCTGATCGAACAGGCGTGTGCCAACTGGTTGGCTGTATACAAATGGCTTTTTTCCATTGCCCCATATCCTTTCATCGAAAAGTTGTTCTTTTATGAACAGGTTGTCTATAGTATACGCCTTTTTTTCGCCCCATGTCAATAACCTTGCACGAAACGGAGTATATAGTGCTGATATAGTGGATAAGAAATGGTTGCTATATACAAAGAAATTTCTAAAAAGCTATTGACTTGTCCACTTGTGGACAGGTTACAATACAACTAGAGAGAAGCCGAAGCTGCGATTCTTTGTGGAGAAAAATCAAAGGAGGATGGAGTTGTGCACAAAAAAAGACGGGCGTTAAAGTATGCGAAGCGGTTTTTGTCTGTTCTAACCGCTGCAGCCATGCTGGTGACCATGGGATTTTCGGCACTGCCTGTGGGGGCAGAGGACACTTCAAGCAAAGATGGGGAAGGGTATATGTACGACATTGTGATTTATGGTGGGAATGCCTCCGGTATTGTCGCGGCCATTCAGGCAGCCAAAATGGGGAAAACGGTTGCGGTGATTGAGCCGAATCCGTATCGTATCGGCGGATTGACTACCGGTGGCTTGAGCGACACCGATATTGGCCACGCCGGTGTGATCGGGGGCTTGTCCTACGAATTTTACCAGCGGGTCGGCAAAAAGTATAACAAAGGCGTCGACTTTACTTTTGAACCAAAAGTGGCACTGGAAGTGCTGAACGAATGGGTAGAGGAATATGCTGACAAGATCACCGTTTTTACGAACGAGCGGTTGAATCTGTCCAACGGTGTGGAGAAACAAGGAACCGCCATTCGGTCGATCACAACCGAATCGGGAAAAAAATTCACCGCCAAAATGTTCCTCGATTGTTCTTATGAGGGCGATCTGATGGCGAAATCCGATGTCAGCTATGTGATCGGTCGTGAATCCAACGATACATACGGTGAAACGCTGAACGGCATCACCTCGGCGGATAACCAACACAACGGTGTTCCTACCGGTATCAGTCCCTATGTTGTCAAGGACGACCCGTCCAGCGGGCTGCTCCCGGGGATCAGCGAGGATTTTGGCGGCGAAACCGGCGATGGGGACGATAAAATCCAAGCGTACAACTTCCGCTGGACACTGACCAACCGCGCAGAAAATCAGGTGGAAAGCTGTGAACCTGCCAATTATGACGAATCGCGCTATGAATTGTTGTTCCGCGCGTTTGAAGCCAACCCCAACTGGACCTTGGACAAAATCTTCAAGACCACGCGGTGGCTGAAAAACGGCAAGGTCGATGCAAACAACAACTCCGGCATTTCCACCGACCTGATCGGCGGCAACTACCATTATCCCGAGGGCGAT
The DNA here is from genome assembly GCA_900547105.1 of uncultured Oscillospiraceae bacterium. Lineage (GTDB taxonomy): Bacteria > Bacillota > Clostridia > Oscillospirales > Acutalibacteraceae > UMGS1474. The sequence continues at coordinate 11,307 of URFL01000008.1, forward strand.
TATCAAACGCGCGAAAAGATCATTAAAGCGCATGAAGATTATCAGCGCGGACTGTTGTGGGCGCTGCAAACCAGCGACCGCGTGCCGGAAAACATTCGCAACGAAGCAAAAAAATGGGGGCTGGCGGCTGACGAATTTACCGAAAACGATCATTGGCCGACCCAGCTGTATGTGCGTGAGGCACGCCGTATGGTCAGCAATTTTGTGGTAACCCAGCATGTTTGCAAAGCCGGCTCCAAAATTGTGGTAAGCGACTCGATCGGTATGGGAAGCTACAATATGGATTCGCACCATATTCAATATGTGGTGAAAAACGGGGAAGTGCGGCCGGAAGGCGATTTCTTCGCGCCGACCTCGCCTTACGCGATCAGCTACCGTGCAATTGTTCCGAAAGCAAACGAATGCACCAACCTGCTGGTGCCGGTTTGTCTGTCCGCTTCTCATGCAGCATATGGTTCGATCCGCATGGAGCCTGTATTTATGGTCTTGGGACAATCGGCAGCCACGGCCGCTTGCCTGGCAATCGACGAAGGGGTTATTGTGCAGAATGTGAACTATAACCGCTTGAAAGAGCGTCTACAGGCGGACAAGCAAGTGCTGTACACCGATAACGCCGGTACCAAGCCGGGAGATAGCGGTGTCACCGGTCAATATACGGATGTGACGGTTTATCCGATCGAGGATTTGGACTACACCGCGGGGCACAAAACCACCGGCACCGATAAACAGCCGCTGGAAACCGGTATTTTCTCGGTCAGCTACGCGACCGCACCTACCACGGACTATAACCGTGTGAAAAGTGCTGCGGTAGGCGATTTCATCCAGTTTGAAATTGATATTCCCGCTGCCGGTACCTATACCGTCAGTGCGGAAACCTATCTGCACCAATCCCGTGCCATGTATAAGCTGTATCTTCCCGATACCCAAACCTATCTGGGCGACGAGAAAGACCAGTATTGCGATTACAACACATCACAGGTGTACGATTCCGCGGATCGTGTTAAACTGGATACCTTTGGCGATATCACGGTGTCTGCTGCCGGAAAGATGAAGCTGCGGTTTGAGGTGTCAGGCAAAAACGCTGCCAGTACCGGTTACAGCATGGCGTTTTGCGATATCCAGCTGAAAAACACGGCGGACGGTTCGGTGCTGGTGATTCCGGTAAAAGATCTGCCGACGACTACCGTGCCTGATTCAACCTATGAACCGGTGGACTCGGGGATGTTCAGCACATCGTATGCGATGGCGCCCTCAACCAAATACCAGCGTCTGGTCACCTCCGGTGTGGGCGATTATGTGGAGTATACCGTTGATTTGCCAAAAGCCGGCACCTACGCGTTGGGCGCGCAAACCTATTCTCAGAAAACCCGTGGTACCTATCGTGTATATCTGTCGGATTTCAATCAGTATCTGGGCGATACCTACGATCAGTACGGAACGCTGGACGCGGATTCTGCCCAGCGGGTGGTTACCAATATGTTCGGCGAGATCACCGTGACCGAGCCCAGATCCATCCGGGTGCGGTTTGAGGTAGCTGGCAAGAATTCTGCCAGCACCGGATACAGTCTGGCGTTTTGCAACCTGTTGGTGGCGGATGCATCGCAAGGCTCTGTTGTTACCTCTGTGGCAGTGGACAGCAACGGCGGCAGTCTGGTGGCAGATGTCGCCGTGGATACGGCTACCGGCAAAGTACCGCAGCCGGATGTACCGGAGCGGGCAGGATACACGCTGGCCGGCTGGTATACCGATATGGATCTGACCAATGCGTTTGATTTTGAAAACGGTACGGCGGATGGAAAAACAGTACTGTATGCCAAATGGGAGGCAGACATTCCCGATACCCGCACCGTTTCCTTCAAAACCAACTATGGCGAGGGCGGCAGCAGTACCAGTAGCCAGCATATTCTATCGGGTGAAAAAGTGTCTTTGCCGCGCGATCCCTATTGGGAGGGGCACACCTTTTTGGGATGGTACACCGATACGGCGTACAACACCACATGGGATTTTGAAAAAAACACTGTCACGGCGGATACTGTGCTGTATGCCAAATGGATTTCCACTGCCGTTATGTACGGGGATACCAATTTGGACGGAGCAGTGACCGTTGAGGATGCGCTGATGACGCTGCAAGCTGCCGCCGATAAGGTGACGCTGACAACGGATCAGACCGCCGCCGCCAACGTGGATGGTGAAGGCGCGGTGACCGCGCAGGATGCACTGCTGATTTTGCAGCACACGACCAAGAAAATCGATGCCTTTCCGGTGGAATCCTAACCATATAACCAGCGAAAGCGGTTGTCGTTTGTCTTGCCATTGTGCGGAAAATGTGCTATATTCATCCTGCGAACAAAAAAGATGCCGCTTGGTTTGCGGGAGGTTTATACGATGAAAGAAGTGGTTTATTCCACCCTTTGTAACGATGCCAAATCCATTCGATTACAGGTGTTCGTCAACGAACAGGGGTTTGAACAGGAATTTGACGATATCGATCCGGTGGCTCGTCATCTGGTGATTTACGACGGTGATCGTCCGGTGGCGACCGGACGGCTGTTTGAAGAAAACGGTGCAGCCGTGATCGGTCGGGTGGCAGTGCTGCCCGACTATCGCCAGCATCATTTGGGTGCGGCTGTGGTGCGGCGACTGGAAAAAGAGGCGAAAGCCGCCGGATACACGCGTGTGGGTTTGTCGGCGCAATGTCGGGTGCGGGGATTTTACGAAAAGCAGGGCTACCACGCGGTCGGAGATATCTATCTGGACGAGTTTTGCGAACATATTCATATGGAGAAAGCATTGTAAAAGCGTAAAAGGAACCACCTATGGTGGTTCCTTTTTTGATAGGCTTTTTGGCTATTGTGACATAAAAACAGACCAAAAATTCTCTGGTCCGAAAAGCCGAAACCATCGGAAGGCTGTTGAAATAATCCAGACGATATTGTATACTTTTATTAGTTGCGACCGGTCGTTGTGTTTTCAGGCGGGCTTTCGCAGCAATATATGTGAAAAGGATGGATTTGGCAATGAAGAGATGGATGCGCGTATTGGCGTCCACGGTGCTGGCGTGCAGCATGCTGGCGACCATGCTTCCTTTGGGAGCCATGGCTGCGGCAGACACGACTGTCAGCATCTCCGAGGCGGATGTCCTTGTGCATGGCCGTACCTACGAAAAGAACGATGCGCTCTGCTTGGATTGGAGCAATTCGGGTATTTCGTTCAACTTCCACGGTACCGGTGCCAAGGTGCAGCTGTCCGCGAACAGCATCAACCCGAACCCCGCGTATATGAATGTGTATGTTGACGGTGCACTGGCACCGACCAGCTCGTTCCAGGTGGGCGCGGCGAAAAAAGAGTATGTGCTGGCGGAGGGCCTTTCGGCCGATGACCACACCATTTCGCTGCGCAAACGCAACGAAGCGGTGTATGGCGGCAGCGCAACGGTAAGTGTGTATGGCTTGACCATCACCGAGGGCGCGCTGACGGCGGCACCGAAAATGTCCGAGCGCCGCATCGAAGTGATCGGTGACTCGATCACCGCCGGCTTCGGTAACCTGGCGGCTGACACTACGGTGGGTTACAGCAGCCATGTGTCGGATGGTACCAGCACCTATGCCACCATGACGGCGCAGGCGTTGGGTGCGGAAATTGATGTTATCGCGCGCAGCGGTATCCGTTTTGTGCGTGCCGATATCAATAACTCCATGTATCCGGCGTATGACAAGGTGTCGGGACTGGAGAACAAATGCAACGATGCCTATGATTTTGCGAACAACAAAAAAGATGTGGTTATTATCAACCTCGGCACCAACGATAACGGCGCCACGCTGAACGGCGAGCGCGTTACCGATGACTATGTGCAGAGCGAAACCAAAGAGTTTCTGAAACTGGTTCGTGAGAAAAACCCGACCGCGAAAATCGTGTGGGCGTATGGTATCATGGGCTCCGGTCGTGCGGATGCGATCCAGAAAGCCATCAAAGAAATGAACGATGCCGGTGATCAGGATATCAGCTTCTATTCGCTGGCTTCCATCAACCCGACGCTGGAAGGCTACGGCAGCGGCAACCACCCGACGGTGACGACCGCTATCAACCGCAGCTTTGGTTTGGCAGCGTATATCTCCAGCTTGACCGGTTGGGATTATCACTATGATGTCGAGCTGGCGCAGGAGCTGCGCGTGGCGCAGGGCTATCTGGATGCGGATTATTTGAAGCCCTACACCGAGGATTCGATCCAGACGTTGAAAGATAAAATCGATGCTGCCAAAGCGCTGACCAACCCGACCAACGAGCAGATCCAGACGGCTGTCAAGGATATCCAGACTGCCCATCAGAATCTGACCATCGCGATGAACAAAGTGGCGGAAGTGGCAGGCAGCGAGCCCAAGTCGGGCACTACCCACTATATGGCGGTGAACTTCCAGTCGAATGCGGATATGAGCAGTGCGCTGGATAACAAATGGTATCTTACCTATGAACTGAAAGCCGAAGCGGTAGGCGTTGAGCCGACCGATACCAAATGGTACAGCTACATCCGTAACGGTCGTGCGTATCTGACCAATGAAAAAGGTCAGGAAACAGAGATCGCGGCGGGGCTGTCCCTGGCTGGCTATGAGCCCGGCGAGGATGGCTATGCCAAAGTGACAGTCGCTGTGCCGGATAGCTTCCGCGAAAGCAGCACGGCTGTTAAGAGCTTCCGTTTGTTCTACTACAACGACACCGAGCACGCTCCGGAATCGGATCGCGGCGGGGTGGAATGGCCGACGAACAACAGCCAGGTTCAGATCTCGGTGCGCAATGTCGAGATGTGGGCTACGGTAATGAGCTTTGTCAGCAAAGATCAGCTGGAAGCGGCTGTGGCGGCGGCGAAAACCGATTTGAGCGATTATGAAGACGGCGAAGCCAAAACGGCATACGAAAAAGCGCTGGCGGATGCCAAAGCGGTACTGGCGAAAGACGATGCGACTCAGCGCGAAGTTAACGCAGCGCTGGAAGCGTTGGCAACGGCAGATGCGGCTTTGGTGTTGAAGAGTGAATTGATCGCTGTGATTATGGCGGATGAGCGTACCAGCAAAGAAGATCATTATCTGAGCATGGATCAGGCACTGTCTACGCCGATCGATCTGACCCCGTATAAAAACGAGGAACTGATGATCAGCTACGACATTCGCATCAACACGACCGAAAATCATCCGGCACCGGATACGGTTGGCTGGATCAATGCGATTCGCAACGGTCGTATGCGGTTGTTCTCGGTGGATGCCAGTGAGGCGAACAACGAGAACGGTATCAATGTCGGCGGCGACAGCAATGGTATGATTCATTGCGGACGTGATGAACTGGCGAACATTCAGCCGAATCAGTGGCTGACCGTGACCCAGCCGGTGCCGGCGGCGATTATGGAAGCCGGTCGTATTACCAAATTCCATATGTACATCTACAACGATCTGAACTCGGTGGATCCGTCCTACAGCAATAGCTTGGGTGTGACCGCCAGCTTGAAGAACATCAAGATCACCAAAGCCTCTTCGGATACTCCCACGGTGGACAAGGCCGAACTGAAGACTTTGTTGGATGGCCAGAAGGCGCATGACGATCTGTTGAAGCTGTACACGGCTGATTCTGTGGCGGCGTATGAAGCGCTGTTCACGGCTGCCAAAGCGGTGTACGAGAATGCCAATGCGACTCAGGAGCAGGTTGATGCGCAGGTAGCTCTGCTGAAAACCGCGGATAGCAAACTGGTGGAAAATCCGCCTGCACCGGTGTTTATGTACGGCGATGTCGATGGCAACGGTAAAGTGGATTCCATGGATGCGCTGATGGTGTTGCAGGCGGCTGCGAATATGGTTCAGCTGAATGAAACGCAAACCAAGGCGGCGGATGTGGATGGCACTGCCGGTGTCAGCTCGATGGATGCGCTGGTGATCCTGCAATATGCGACTCACCTGTGGGATGCGCTTCCGCTGGCTCCGACCAAACCGGACGATCCGACTCCTCCCGCACCGACACCGGATGCCGGCGAAGGTCTGGGCGAGGGTGACGGCGCCGACGATGTATTGCACTAATCTATCCTGTTAAAAAGAGGGATGCCTTCGGGCATCCCTCTTTTGCGTCTGTTCAGAGGAATGTTACGAAATTGTAAGGAAAATGACGGTTTTCTTTTCTTGACGCACAATGGGGGATAGGAGTATACTGAAAACCGTGGATAAACCCTTTGCAAAACGCATAAGCTGGATGGAAGAGAGGTGGGCATTATGGCATCGTCGGAAGAGAAGCAAACTCAATCGGAACCGCACCATTTGTCCCTGCATGAAACAACAGAGGAATGGCGTTCGCACAAAAATGCCAAGCGCGTCATTTATGCTGTGACGATTGTCGGATTGGTTATTATCGCGGCTTTTGCCGTCTATGGCTTTGTGACAGGTATTTTTATGGATAAACAGGCACTGGAAAAGTTTATTGCCTCTACCGGTGCCATTGCGCCGCTGGTGTTTATTTTCATCCAGATCATTCAGGTGGTGTTTCCGCTGATTCCCGGCGGGGCCAGCTGTATGGTGGGAGTATGGCTGTTCGGTCCGTGGTGGGGCTTTTGGTGCAACTACATCGGTATTTGTGTGGGCAGTATCATTAACTTCTTTTTGGGACGATTTTACGGAAAGCCTTTTATCCAATCGGTCACCAAACCGCAGACCTATGACAAGTACATCGGTAAGATTGACAAAGGACGCCGGTTTGAGATTTTCTTTTTCGTGTCCATCCTGTTGCCCGGTTTTCCGGATGACCTTATCTGTATGCTGGCGGGATTGACCAAAATGACGGTTCGGCGTTATACCGCTCTGCTTTTGATTGGCAAGCCGTTTTCCATTGCCCTATATAGCGTGGCATGGGCAGCAGCGGCGGACAAAGTGATGGCGTGGTTGATTAAATAAAAGGAGACGATACAATGGCAGCGGCCAAGACCAATGTGATGCGTATTTTGGAGCAAAAGAAGATCGCTTACACAGCGCATACCTACCCTCATAACGGGAACGAAGCGGTGGATGGCGCTTCCATTGCCAAACTGACCGGGCAAGACCCTGCACGTGTGTTCAAAACTCTGGTGACCAAAGGCCATAGCGGTGGTCACTTTGTGTTTGTACTGCCGGTAGAAGAAGAGCTGAACTTGAAAAAAGCCGCTGCCGCTGTAGGGGAGAAGTCGGTGGACATGATTCATGTGAAAGAGCTGCTGCCGTTGACCGGCTATATCCGCGGCGGCTGTTCACCGGTCGGGATGAAAAAGCCATTTCCGACGGTGTTGGCACTGCAAGCGGAGCAACAGCCAACCATTCTGGTCAGCGGCGGCAAAATCGGCACACAGGTCGAAGTGGCACCGCAGGATCTTATCAAAATCACCGGTGCTCACTACGCCGATATTCTTGCGTAATCGAATTGCTCCTCGCGCCTGGTTTTGTTGACAGCCGTTGCCGTTTCGTGCTATGATATCAAATATAAAGGTTGCCAGCAGGAGGGGAGAGTTCATGCCCTTTTTCGTGGACAGTTATGCATTGCATGATGTAGATGATACTATCGTCAAGTGGCTTGTCGGCACATTTGAACCCAATTCAACATTCCGGCCACATTCGCATTATCGATTGGAAATTTCCATGATTCTTTCCGGCGAGGGAGAATACTGGGTGAATGGACATACTTATCCCATGAAAGTCGGGGACATTGTGTTGTTCAATAACGATGAACTGCATTGTATGCGCAATTCCGGCAGCGAACCGCTGGTGAACGGTGCTTTGGAGTTTGATCCGCGCTTTATTTGGACAAACCCCTCGTATTCGTTTTATCAGGATTTTCTGTCCGTGTTTTTCAACCGTAACGAAAGTTTTCAAAACAAATTGGATCGCAAAAACACAGCGTTCCCCGGTATACAGCAAAAATTTTTGCAGATTCAAGAGGAATTTTTGCATCCGCAGCCTCATGGGGAGGCAGTCGTCAAAGCGCGTTTGCTGGGAATATTGGCTGACTTGCTGCGGTACTACGATTTGTCCAAACCGCTTAACTTAAAACATGAACAGCACTACGCCGGTATGGATCAGGTGCTGATGTATATTGCTGAGCACTTTAATGAGGATATATCGTTGACTACACTCGCAGATATTCTGCATATCAACAAAACCTATTTCAGTCAAGTGTTCCGAGAAAGCAACGGCTTGCCGCCGAAGGAGTATATTGTAAAGGTGCGTATTGCGGCGGCGGCGCGGCAATTGAAATCCACTGACAGAGGGGTGCTGGAGATTGCCCAGTCTTGCGGCTTCAATAGTCTATCCAATTTTTACAGCGCGTTTAAGCGCGTAACCGGTAAAACCCCCACGCAATACCGCGACAATCCGTTGGATTAGCATCCGCTATATATTGTTTGATTCATTAAGCTCTATCCGCTACGGATAGAGCTTTTTTGTGCGAAAAATCCGAATTATCCGAAAAAACAGGAATAACTTCTGTTAAAGCAGGAAGATTTCAAAAACGACACATGGTAAACTTAATAAGGAAAATATGTGATTCTGTATATTTTATAGTTACATTGCAAAGGAGGCGGCTGTTTCACAACAGGTTACCATTATAAAAAAGGAGAGGAATTCATCGTGAAAAAATGGAGAAAGCTTTTAAGCACCGCCTTGTGCGCGGCGATGGTCGTGTCCACACTGCCTATGGCATGGTCTGCACAAGCGGACGACACAGCCACCGGGACAACATCGGTTCGTGTCGAAGCGGAAAATTACATTGCTAAATTGTCTACTTCCGATGCTAAGGTATCGGCTAATGCGGATGCGTCTGGCGAGAAAATTTTGGATAACACCAAAAACGGCCATGTCATTTGTTTGGGTGAGGTAGACACTACCGGGCTTCAAAGCGTTACCATGAAGCTGGCCAATCCGCGTGCTTCGGTTACGTTCGACTTTTATCTGGATGGTGTGGATGAGATTCGAAAGGTCGTATCTCTGACCACAGAAAAAACGTCGAGTAATTACGGCGATTGGGCGACATTCCAGGAATATTCGGCGAATGTGTTGCCCTCCGCGTCGGCTACGGCGCTGGTTGGTTTGCACAGTGTGTATATGACGGTCACTGTCAATACCGCTGGCCAAACTAGCGGCGGTAACATCGACTATGTTGATTTTGCTTGCATCGCTCCGGAAGAGGTAGCTGATCGTACTGTTGAAAAGCAATTTGCTGCTGATATCAATTTTGACTTATCTGACAGCCGAATTACAGCCGGAGGTAATATCAACAATCAGCTCGTTGTAGATGGCGTTCGGGTTATCGGCAGTTTACAGACGAATTTTGTAATGGCTTATAGTCATGTTTCGTTGGAGAATTTGACAAGCATTGATATTGATTACGCACCCAGCAGTGGCTTGAAAATTGAAGTGTATTATGGCGATAATATGAATGATATGACTCGCATTGCTGCGCCATCATTGGGAACACAATTGACCCAAGAAGCCAGCGATGCCGGTCAAAAGTGGTATCAGGAAAAGAACTTCCGGGTTGAAAATTTCACGACAACGACCGTGGAAGGTGTTAGCGACACAAATCTTTTTTTCAAAATCACTTCGGATCGCGGCAATTTTAGGATGTTCACCCTTCACTATGCGGTTGATGAAAAACTGATTAAAACCGATAAAACCATCAATTTTGTTGATGGCATTGACGAAGCGTTGTCGTCCAAACCGTATAGTCTGAACAGCAAAGAAGCGGGTAATCATTTTGTTGAAAGCACGAATCCGGGAACGGTTTTGGCATACTCGGATGTTTCGCTGGATGGACTACAGTCGCTTGATTTCGATTATTCGAGCCAACCCGGCTTTAAGATGGATATTCTCTATGGCTTGGCAGCGGATACTGCGACGACGATTGCCACGGTGACGGTGGGCACAGGCGCGTGGACGCCGTTTGTCAATAGCGGCGTTGTTGATTTGAACCTTTCGACCGAACTGCCTGAAAATGGCACACTGTTCTTTAAGTTAACCAGCGGCCGCTGCAACTTCAAAAACTTTACATTGCATTATGCAGAAGATGTCAGTGGTGCATGGGAATATCAGGCAGAGTCTTATAGCTGGGGCGCTTCCAAGAATACGCCGAACTGGCTGAAAACAGCTACGACCAATTTGGTGGAAAGCCCGCAGAACGGCGATGTGTTCTATTTGGGCAAAGCCGATTTAAGCGATTTGTCCTTTATTACAGCGCGTGTGGCACTGCCCACTTCGCGTGGTGCGGAAGGAACATACACCTTCTACGCGGACATGGATGTGGATTACGCTAATCTGACCAGCACCGCTTCCGGCTATAATCGTGACCGGTATAAGTATACGGATGCTAACCAGCTGACCGGTGGTGTTCAAATCGGACAGATGACCGTAACGGGCGTTTCGCAGACCACCAATGACTGGAACACTTTTGCACATTTCTATACAAACGTTGATACATCCGTTCTGTCGGAAGGTGAACATCGCATTTATATGCAGGTAAACAATACCAAAGGCAACGATCTTGGCAACATTGATTTCCTGCGTTTTGGTGGTTTACAAAAGAACAGTATTGATAAGACGTTCTCCTTTACAGCCACTGTGGAATTTGCCGGTAAATACAACGAGCTGATCGATACTAAAACGGCTGCCAGCAGCAGCGAGCTGAAAGATTTGTTGACTAACACCAGTGCGCCGGCGTTGGGTGGCTATGTGTTCAAGAGCTGGAGCGAGCCTGCGGATCACGCCGATCTGCTATACAATGCCGCATTGGCCTCCGGTGCTGCTGTAAAACTGACTGCCACCTATGAGGCCTCCGGTGATGCGTCGTACCACCTGTCCGGTCTTTCTGATATGACGGCGTGGAACGGCGATAACAGCATTACCACCGAAACCGGTTTGTCGTTTGATACGCGTATTACGGTTGCAAAAGCTGCGGACAAAGGGGCGGTAGCCTATTGGGTGCTGGATGGTGCCAAAGTCGGCTTTGGTGCAGACAGTTATACATTCTACACCAGTGGCAACAACAACATCGCGGTGGTGTATGTCGGTGAAGCTGAGGAATCCGTGACGCCGTCTGTGGTGCTGCAGCAATCTTTGGCGCCGAACGCTGGTTCTGCATACAACTTCTCGGTGATTGCACAAACCTCTATTCCGAATGATGCATCCGTCAGTGAGTACGGCGTGATATATGCCGCCTCTAAAGAAGCGCTTGAAGCGGTTCGCAATGGTGAACAGGCCAATACGATTACCGTAACGTCCAGCAAAACCGGTAAAAATGTGCAGTATATGACACATTTGCTGCAAGTAAAAGCCGGAAAGACTCGTTTTGCCATGGCTTATGCTGTTGTAACAGTTGGCGGCGAACAACAGACCGTTTACAGCGCCCAATATGCAACGGTGACGACACCGAGCTCCGGTGCAGCGACGCCGACGATCAATGCTTTTTAAACACAACACACAAAGGAGATAAACTATGAAAAAAGCTTACGAAGCACCGGCTGTGGATGTTGAACGTTTTATGTATGAGGATGTCTTGACAAACAGCAGCGCTGATATTGGAACGGGCGACGGTAAACCCGACACCTTGGATGACGAACTGGGGATCTGACCGCTATTTTGGTGATCAGACCACGCAGGATATTCCTGCTTGGTCTGTTGATAGAACGAAAAGAGAGGGAAAGCCATGAAGAAATTTTGCAAAGTCCTTAGCTTGGCGCTGTGCGCCGCGCTAACGGCATCCTGTATTCCTGCTGCTTTGGCAGATACAGGCAGCACAACGGAGGTTGATTTGGAAAACATGAAACCGTCATTTTACGAAGTGAACGCCAACAAGTGGCTGTACTTTGGTTGGGAAAATTGCGATGTAAAAAGCATTTCCACCATCGGCGGTGCCTTGTTCACGGCTGGTTCTGGTGCTGTTCGCCGCTATCCCGATAGCGGTTCAGGACTGAGAACTCCCAACTATGCTGCTTTGAGCGATGACGAAAAGCAGCAGGTTATGAAAGACACCGGTCTGACCGAAAAACAATTGACGGATTATTCTGACAAGGGTGGATTCGACCAAAAGACTTCGGCCATTCGGTATACGGTGACCATCAACGGTACCGAGTACAAGCCGGACGAAACCTCGGCGGAGCGCCGTCAGAACACCAAATGGTATCAGGCGGATGGCTATATGAACAGCCCGACGTCCGAGTGGGCTGCCGGCAACACCGGCGTGGATGTGAAAATCCAGCATGTACCCGGAAACGTCAAACATACGGATGGCCGTGATGGGTGCGAGGTGTTCACACAGGTCACTTTGACTAACAGCTCGGCGATCGAGCAGACGGTGGTGCTGAATGTTGGCGCGCTGTCGGATTTTGAAGTGCCGATGGGTAGCTTGAAACCCGATTACGAAAGCAAGGATACCAGCAAATATTTCTATCCGCAGTGTGACGATAACTACTCGCTGTACAAAGTGGTTATCCCGGCAGGGGAGAACAAAAAGCTGGATTTCGCCGCCACTGTGTGGAACGCTATGACTCCCAAAGAGTTGAAAGCGATGGGTTCATTTGATGAGCAGTACGCCAGAACCAAAGCGTACTACGACGACAAATTGAAGGATATGTCGCTGCCGGTCAGCCTGCCCAACGAGGAAATGAAGAATTCCTACATCAACAGCATGATCGTGATGTGGGAAACGATTGTTAAGTCCAAATGGAACGAGGGCCTTGGATACAACAATGGCACAACTGACTACCAGATTCGCGGTTCGGCTGGTACGCGGGCCAAATCGGTCAAAAACCCCGCCGATACGATGCATGGTTACTACTGCTATTTCCCGCACGATGTGCCCAACATGGTGGAGCAGTTTGTGCGTGATGGACGGTTTGATCTGGCCATGAACATCATGAACAGCCCCAACTATCAGACGCTGTACATGAAAGAAAAACATGGCGGCAACTTGGATGCTGTTCCGAAATACATTATTCCGTATGCCGCGCTGTGGCAGGCAATGAATGATGAGCAGCGCGCTCAGTACTTCACCGATGATGTGAAGGCGAAGATTAAAGCGGTTTCGCGCGAGGTCATCTCCTATATCAGTGATGGTGAAGATGAAGGTAGAGATGGCAGCGGCAATAGTACCACACTGCCGGGTATCAAGGGGATTATTCAAAGATCCGAAAGCCTCGATAACCTGCCGTATGATAACCTGATTACCGATAACTTTACCGCTATGCACGGCTTGGCAGCGTATCGCTACCTGGCTGATGCGTGGGGCTGGAATACGGCCGATCCGGACAGCACCGATGCCAAAGACGGTGAGGTCGCTTGGACGACGGCTCAAATGGAGTCGCTGAATACCGCGCTGAACGGCGCCATGGACGCCTTTATGGAACGCCATGATATCGATTGGTATATGTGCGCGTTGAACGACGATTCCGGGTTCTGGAGGCGCCATGAGAGCGGCAGCATCCTTTATGACGGTAACTTTATTTGCAGCTCGCTGATGATGAGTACCTTCCCATGGGATGCGGTTCTGCGTGGCTACGATCTGGGAGGCACTTGGGCGGATTACTTTGAAAAATCCATGGATAACGCCGTGGAGCTGAAAAAGAAAATGAGCGCTAAGATCCCGGACGGCAGCTGGGGCGCCTGGTGGGGTCACGAATACGGCAGTGTGTACAATGTTGGCCAGAGTGTGCCGATGCTGTACAGCGACAAATATCGCACCGCTGTGGTGGAAAGCTACGAATGGCTGCTGAAAAACCAGACCGCGCCGTTCCAGTGGGCGGAAAGCTTTGACCGTGGTTTGAGCGCCGATGACTGGACCGAAGCGGCGATAGACTACGAAACCTGGGGACTCGGTTTCCTGCGTCAGGGCCTGTTGGAAGCGATTGCCTCGGTCAAAACCGATGGCACGGTGATTATCGGTCGCGGCGTTCCGAACGAGTGGATGGTGTCCGGCACCCCGATCGAATGGCAGAATATCTTTACCAACGATGGTCGTAAAATTGAACATCTGAAGCTGTATGCACAGGATGCGAAAACCATCAAACTGGAGCTGACCGGTGACGATGCGATCAACGATATCGTGTTGGATCTGGCGGCGCTGAAAGACAACATTGCGGCGGTTTCCACCGGTACGTTTGATAATGAAAACGGTACGGTGACCGTGGATAAAGCGACCAAAGAGTTGACCGTGACGTTGAAACACAGTATCGAAATTGACAATGGTGTGAAAACCCCCACCAATGTCAAGGCCACTGCGAAAGATCGCGATATCAACGTGACTTGGGATGCCATGGACAATGCCCGCGGCTATGTGGTGCAGGTCACTCTGTCCGGCGAAAAGATTGCTGAAGAAACGGTTGTGGATCCGACCTATACCTTGAAAGATGCTGTTCCGGGCATGGATTACTCTTTTGAAGTGAAGGCTCTGGGTAGCGGCTTGGATGAGAGCAGTTATTCTGATTTTGTTAAGGCAAAAACCGAAGTGCCGACAGAAGCTCCCTCGGGCGACGGTTCTATTGTCCTCAATGATACCAAGGTCAACAAATCGACCATCAACGCCAATTTGACCGAGCTTGGCACGCTGGACTGGATTCAGACCGGCTTTGGTAGTCGCGGCGTGAATGATGTCATTGAACGCAAGAATCAGGATAAAGCCTATCTGCAGCGTTTCTACACGCCGTATAACAATCGTGTGGGCGATATTTTGCTGAATACCGACATTGGCTATACCTACACTTGGACAGATGGTACGAGTCAAGCCGCCGGAACCAGTAAAACAGCGCTGAATTTGGGCGTGAACTTTGGCAATCCTGCCTCTTTGACCGAATCGGCCACTCTGTGGACGGTGACAGCTCCGGCTACTACCTTGAATGGCAACAAGCTGATTCTGGACTGGGGTGCTTGGCAAGCGAAAGGGCATATCGACATTTCGCTGAGCGATAACAGCGCTCCAAAACAGACGATTGATTTTGATATCACCAATCCGGATGAGTTCCACCGTTATGAGATCGACTACAAGGTTCCTGAGGGAAGCAACGCAACGCTGGTGGTATCCTGCACGATTGAACAGAAGTATCACCAAGCCGGCAACACCATTATTGCGGCCGCGATGCTGCAGGGTGATCCGGTAGAACTGGATTCGCTGTCTGTGAAAGCTCCCACCAAAACCGAGTATTGGATCGGCGATGAAGAGCTGGATCTGACTGATTTGGAAGTGACGGCGAACTACACCTTTGGTGATAGCCGCAAGCTGCCTGCCTCGTCTTACACGGTGAGCGGTTTCGACACTTCCGCTGCTGGTGAAAAAGAGGTTACCGTTAGTTACACCGAAAATGGAGTGACCAAGACTGCAACCTTTAATGTAACGGTGAAAGCAGCGCTGCTGACCAAAATCGAGTTTACGCCGCCTGCTAAAATCGTTTACAAGCTTGGTGAAGCGTTTGAGCACAGCGGTATGATGACCACCGCTTATTACGAAGGCCGTTCGCCCCGCAATGTGGAAGCCAGTGTTATCGGCTTTGATGCAAACAAGCTGGGCAAGCAGGATCTGACAGTCAGTTACACCGAAGGTGATGTCACCAAGACGGCTGTTTTGACGGTGTATGTGTATGAGCTGGGTGACATCGACAACGATACCCATGTGGATGCCACGGATGCATTGATGGCGCTGCAGTTGGCGGCGAACAAGATCACCGTGGATGCCGGTCAAATGAAAGCAGCGAATGTAGACGGTGAAGGCAATGTCACAGCCGCCGATGCGTTGATGATTTTGAAGAAAGCCACTGGCGCGATTAACGATTTCCCGCGCGGCACCGGCGAATAATACTTGCTTATTCCTTATCTCCTTTTTTCCCCGGCAGAGTTCTCCGCTCTGCCGGGGTCTCCATTTTATAACAAAATACTGCTGAAGAGAATATGACACATAAAGCAAACGCCCCGACGGGTATACCCATCGGGGCGTTGAACATTTTTTTAGCAGGTTGCATCCGTTTCAGGGGTAGCATCGCCGCGCATACGCACTTTTTTCCAGCGTCCACCCAGATAGAATCCGAACGACAGCAGCATTGAAATGGTCCAGCCAATCGGCCAAGAGAGCCAGATGCCGGTGGTTCCCCACGGCTGGAAAAAGATAAAGGATAAAATCACCCGCAAAATCAAATCGGTAAATGTGGAAATCATAAATTCACCCATGGCGCCGGCGCCGCGCAGTACACCATCGGCAATCAGCTTAATACAAATGATAAAATAAAACGGGGTCACGATATGCAAAAAGGATGTACCGGTTTGCATGGCCAAATCCCCCTGCTTATTCATAAACAGACGCATCATCTCATCGCTGAAGAAGAATAGCGCCACGAAGAAGGGAACAGCCACCACAAAAGCCATAATCAACCCGGCGCGAAAGCCGGTCTTGACGCGGTCGTGTCGCGCAGCACCCATGTTTTGGGCGGTGAAGCTGGAAACACCGTTCGCCAGCGTAGTGAACGAGGTGATGGTAAAGGTATTCAGCTTGATGGCGGCGGAGTATCCGGCAATCACCGACGAACCGCAGCTGTTGATCAATCCCTGAATCAGAATATTACCGATCGAGATAAAGCTCTGTTGCAAAATACTGGGGATGGCGATGCGGGAAATCTCACGCAGCATCGACCACGAAAAGCGTTCTACCGGTTGCTCCACCGGTAAATTGCTGATGCGGCGAAGCAGCGTGATCAGCGCCAGCACGCAAGCAATGCCCTGTGCCAAGAAAGTCGCCCACGCCACGCCGGCTACATCCCAATGAAAAATCGCTACGAATATCCAGTCCAGCAGAATGTTGCCGAGCGACGAGCCAATCAAAAAGTAAAGCGGCGTTTTGGAATCGCCTAAAGATTGAAAAATACCGGTGCAGACATTGTATAAGAACAAAAAGGTGAATCCACCGATATAGATGCCCAGATACAGCGCGCCATCCGCAAAAATATTTTGCGGCGTTTGAATCCAGGTCATCATCTGCTGATTGAATATCAGCCCCAAAGCGGTCATACCCAGCGACAACACCAGCGAGGCAATCAGTGTGGTGGATACAGCGGTTTTCAAATCGCGGTACCGCCCGGCGCCGAACAGATGAGAGATCACCACGGAACAACCGATATTGCTGCCGACGGCGATTGCCATAAAAATCATGGTGATAGGGTAGGAGGCACCGATAGCGGCCAGCGCGCTTTCGCCATCGCGGGCGAATTGTCCGGCAATCATGCTATCGGCAATGTTGTACAATTGCTGGAAAATCACGCTGATAAACATGGGCAGCGAAAACAGCCATAATACGCGATGCGGATTTCCTTCTGTCAAATTGTGGTTCAAGCCAAACCATCTCCTTGGTGGGAATAAAACATACTTCAATCATACAGTATATCACAAATCACTGCCTTCGTAAATATCCGGTGCATGGACAGCAAAAGCGGTTGAGTAAAACTCAACCGCTTTTGCAATCTCGAAATATTATGATTTTTCCGGAACAAACATCATGAAGAAACTAACCGACAGCAGTCCACAGCATATCCAAATGGCTTTTTCGTGAAGAGCCATGGTGATCAAACTGCCGAGGCCTGCGCCGACAGCAAAAAGCAAAATAACGCCAAAATAGGTGAGAGCCTTCTGCAAGATCTTTCGATCATGCACCCGAAAATAAGCACACAATGCCTCCATCCCGCTGCGCATATTGCCAATGCACATGGTGCTGGCATATGCGTGACCACGCACTTTGTGAAAGGTTTGCACCTGCAATGCGCAGACAAAAGACACCAAAGCGTTGGCTGCCAAATTAACCTTTTGCGGAAAAAATCCCACCACAAACAGGAGATATATTTCACAAAGCAAAATAATCTGCCGCCAATGGATTTTTTCATAATGCTTCAAATGAATATGCACGATTTCTGCTGCGCCTGTTCCCACCAGAAACGCTATCACAGGAATGATATATTTGATCGATGTCTGCCAGTGCTCCTGAAAAAGACAGGTGCTGAGCAACACAATGTTTCCGGTTTGCGCGTTAGCAAACACACCGCCGCGGCAGCAAAATGTATACGCATCCTGAAATCCACCCGATAAAACAATAAAAACAGCGGTCAGAAACGAGTCGGACATTTGCCCGCGAAAACCTATGCGCTTGTTCATGCCCCAGGACCTCTTTTGCATTATCTATCAGAAAGATCAGTTACGCCATGGCCTTGTCGATGGCGGCAAGCTCGTCAGGAGTAAACTCAAGGTTGTTCAGTGCGCCGAGGTTGCTTTCCAGCTGCTCCACGCTGGACGCACCAATCAACGCCGAAGTGACCCGGTCGCCGCGCAAAATCCACGCCAGCGCCATTTGCGCCAGCGTTTGTCCGCGCGACGCAGCAATGTCGTTCAGCCGCCGGATCATGGCAAGCTGCTTGTCATCAATCGTGTTGCGCAACCCCTGATCGCGGGTCGCGCGCGAACCGGCCGGCACACCATTCAGGTATTTGTCAGTCAGCCGTCCTTGCGCCAAAGGCGAAAAAGCGATCGACCCCATGCCGTATTCATCCAGCACATCCTGCAAACCGTTTTCGATCCAACGATCCATCATATTGTAGCATGGCTGGTGAATCAGGCAGCGCACGCCCATCTGTTTCAGCAGCTCCACTGCCTCGCGGGTTTGCTGTGGTTGATAGTTGGAAATGCCCACATACAGCGCCTTGCCCTGCTGTACCGCCGTTGCAAGGGCGCCCATGGTTTCTTCCAGCGGCGTTTCCGGATCATACCGGTGGGAATAGAAGATGTCGACATAATCGACCCCCATCCGCGTCAACGATTGATCCAGCGATGCCAGCACATGCTTGCGGCTGCCCCATTCGCCGTACGGTCCCGGCCACATATTGTAGCCAGCTTTGGTGGACAGAATCAGCTGATCCCGATACGGTTTGAGATCGTTCTTGAGCACACGCCCGAAGGTTTCTTCGGCCGAACCTCCGACAGGACCATAGTTGTTCGCCATATCAAAGTGGGTGACACCAAGGTCAAACGCCCGCAGCAAAATCTTTCGGCAGTTTTCGTATACATTGACGCTGCCGAAATTCTGCCAAAGCCCCAACGAAATCGCCGGCAGCTTCAGCCCGCTTTTGCCGACGCGGTTATATTTCATGTGATCGTACCGATCACCGCGCGCATCATACGCCATTGCTGTTTCCTTCTTTCTAATAAATATTACAGAACCATGGTATTGATGGAGCCCGGCTCCAGCTGGAACGAATAGGTTTCGCCGTCCACCGTGAACGACACCGACTGCGCCATGGGGAAGGGGTTGTAGGTGTTCAGCACAACCGACCCGTCCGGATTGCGGAACGCCGTGGAGGTACCGGTCCAAGGTCCGGTGAGGCACAACCGCACGGCACCCGGCTGGATATAACGGGAGAAGTGTTTCATCACATAGAATTCAGGAGTCAGTTTGTAGTGACCGTCCTCGATCACGACCATCGAATTCTGGTGCCAGCCCCAACTGCTCATGCCACCCTGCTCCAGAATCATATTCCAATATACATAGGCCGACACGCCGTTGGTGAGATAGTGACGGAACAGGCTGTAAATATAGGTGGCATAATCCCAATCGTTGTTGCCGTTGCCGCATTCGTTTTCCGACTGGATCAACATCTTGTCGGGGAAGCTTTCGTGCGTTTGCGGCAGGCAATATTTGCCGTTCCACTGGTAGCTGACGCCCTTGCAATAGCGGCTGGCATCCTTGTCGTGGAAAATGCGGTTGGCATAATCATTGTAGGTTTTTTCGTCCGCGTTCAGCGTGCCGAGGAAAATATCGGTGTCCAGCCCCATTTCCTCAAACAGCGGTCCGATGTATTTCGCGATAAACTCGCGGAACTGGTCGCCGCTCCACAGGCAGGAGGGGAATTTGTGATCCGAGAACGGCTCATTCTGAATATGAATCTGGTTGATCTTGATGCCCTCGGCGGCATATGCCTGCACATACTTGGCAAAATACAGCGCATATGCTTTCAAGTTTTCCTCGGTCCAGACCAGACGGCCGAAATTGTACACCGGCGGGAATTTCATCCAGGTCGGCGGGCTCCACGGAGAGCCAAACATCTGCATCGAAGGATTGCGTTTGTACGCTTCCTTGATGTACGGCAGCATATAAGGACGATCCTCGTCAATGGAAAAATGCTCCATCGCATAATCGCCGGGGGTTTCGTTGTAGCTATACCACCGCGCGCCGTAGTCGCTGGCGCCGATGGACATTCGGTTAAAGTTCAGACGCAAACCGTCCGCCTGCGGGTCGAACAGCAGATCAAGTACCTTGTTCTGATCATCTTTCGACAACTTTTTCAGCGCTACGCCGCCCAACTCATTGAAGCAGCCGCCAAAGCCGATGATCGACTGGTCGGTGCGTCCGTCCGCCGTGATCGACGATCCGGTTTCCCCCGCGACCGGGGTGTATTCCTTGGCTTGGAAATACGCGTCCTTGGTGGTTTGGATCCATGTGACAGGTTTCATGCGTGTGTAACTCCTTTGTATTTATTCGTCGGCGTTGTCCGCCGTTTCTAACCATTGGCTTGATGGGGTGTCATCCAGCTTTTCGACACTGCGCAGCTTGCGTTGGATGGCACGGGTGCGCACCCCCACCAGCTTGTCCAGCTCCGCCCCCGCTTGATTCAGGCGGTTTTGCGTAGCGGCCAGGATATCCCCGAATTTATCAAATTCGGTTTTGACCGCCCCCAATATCGCCCAAACTTCGCTGCTGCGTTTTTGAATCGCAACTGTGCGAAAGCCCATCTGCAAACTGTTCAGCAGCGCTGCCATGGTGCTGGGGCCGGCAATGTTGACCTTGTAATCGCGCTGCAGCACTTCGACCAGCCCGCGGTTGACCACCTCGGCATACAGCCCCTCAAAGGGCAAAAACATAATACCGAATTCGGTGGTATGGGGCGGTTCGATGTATTTGTCGTGAATATCCTTGGCAAAGCTTTTGATGCGGGCGGACAGCGTTTGGAACGCCGCCTGTACCGCCTCGGCTGAACCGCTGTCATAAGCGTCCTGCAGCGCGACGTAGGCATCGCCCGGAAATTTGGAATCGATCGGGAGATAAACCGGCGCGCCGTCATCGCCGGGCAGCTTTACGGCATATTCCACCACATTTTTGCTGCCGGGCACAGTGGCGATGTTCGCTGCGTATTGCTCGGGAGAGAGGATTTCCTCCAAAATCGCGCCCAGCTGGATCTCACCCAAAATGCCGCGCGTTTTCACATTGGACAGCACTTTTTTCAAATCGCCGACGCCCACCGCCAGCGTTTGCATTTCGCCAAGCCCTTTGTATACCTGTTCCAGCCGTTCGTTTACCAGCCGGAACGATTGGGTCATTTTGTCCTCCAGTGTTTTTTGCAGCTTTTCATCCACCGTTTGGCGGATGCTGTCCAGTCGCTTGTTGTTGTCCTCCTGCATATATTGCAGGCTTTGCGCCATGGTTTGGCGCATCGCATCCAGTTTTTGCTCGTTGGTGGTTTCAAAGGTTTGAAACCGCGCTTCCAACTGTTTCATCATTGTCAGCACAGATTGGTTCATGGCTTGCTGCTTTTCGGAAATGCTGCGGTCAATATCGCCGATTTTCAGCATTTGCATATCGTTGCTGCTGCGCTGGTTACCGGCCAGCGTATCGCTGAGCATTTTGATGGATTGCTGCAGGGCATCCGCCTGTTCCTGGCGCGCCAGCCGCTCCTGCTCGGCAATCATGTCCTGTATCTGTCGCAGCAGCGCATCGTTTGATGGTGCGCTGCCGGCTTTTTCCAATTTGATCAGCCGCCACAATACGACCACCGTCAAACATAGCGAAACCGTCGCTATGATCCACGGTATATACTCCATAATATCTGTTTCCTCCACAATACAATCTTTGTTCAGTATAATGCAAAAAGCGCCTGATAGCAAGCGGATTTTTGAAAAAAGCAGGTGGTACAAAAAATCGTGCATTTTTTGATATATCTGTGAGTTGACAGCGTGAAAAAGCTATATTATGATAGGGGAAGATTGTGAAAAAGAGGAGGTGCCGCGGATTGATTCCGTTTTACGAAACCAGACGGGAAGAGATATTCGGATTTCGCTGTAACCGGCTGAACTATCCGCTGCATCTGCAGGCGACGGTCGAGTTTGTGTATGTGGCCAGCGGTCACCTGACCGTAACGCTCAACGGCGAGTGCCGCACGATGCACGAGGGCGAGTTGGTGGTGATCTTTCCCAACTGTACCCACAGCTATGATACGCCGTTTGTTCCGACGGCAGATCATAATTCCCAGACACAGGATTTGATCGTGGATGATATCTTGCTGCTGGGGGCGCAAACCTCGATGGCCGGTGAATATGCGGAGGGTTTGACTCACAGTCAGCCGCAGCGCCCTTTTTTACCGGCCGAGCTGGTGCCGCCGGAGATTCCGCAGAGCATTCGCCGTCTGCTGCAGCAAGATGCTACCCGAAACCCGGATTTGCCGCTGTGCCGCGCCTATTTGCAGCTGATTCTGGCGCTGGTGTGGCCGCATTTGCAGTTAAAGCCCACCGGCGAACACGATTTTGATGATCTGGTATATCAGGTCAGCGCCTACATCGTGCAAAATTATCAAAAGTCATTTTCACTTGAAGATATGGCGAACGCGTTGGGGGTCAGCAAATACCGGTTATCCCGCATCTTCTCCAACCAGATGCGCATGAGCTTTAATGAGCATCTCAACAATGTGCGTGTCAGTGTGGCGCAGGGATTGCTCAGCTCCACCGACAAACCCATTACCGATATCATTTATGATTGCGGATTTGAAAGCCAAGCGACCTTTAATCGGGTGTTTCGCAAAATTTGCGGGGTCAGCCCGCGCGAATACCGCCGTGGCCACCGCTTGGCATAAGCATTTTCAGCCAGAGAAAGGATGTCTTCTATGATACAAGACAAGCAGTTTTCGCGTGAGGTGGTCGGCAAGGCGATGCCGTATCGGGTATATACCCCCAAACATTACGATGCCGAGCCGGAAACCCAGTTCCCGCTGGTGGTGTTTTTGCATGGCGCAGGCGAGCGGGGTACCGATTTGCAGGGGGTGACTCGTCATGGTCCGCTGCACGAAGTGGCTACCGGGCGGGAATTCCCTTTCTTGATCGCGGCACCGCAGCTGTCCGGTCAGGAGTATTGGGGCGGCTATATCGAGTCGCTGAACGCATGGTTGGATGATCTGTTTGCAACATATCGCATTGATCCGGATCGTGTGTATCTGACCGGACTCAGCATGGGTGGCACCGGCACATGGCTGTGGGCAATGGCATCTGCCAAACGGTTTGCGGCAATCATGCCCATGTGCGGTACTGGCATCTGCTGGTGTGCCGGCAATGTGAAAGAGCTACCTATCTGGACATTCCACGGCAGTGCCGACGAGATCATTCCGGTGGAGGAAAGCATCCATATGGTCAACCGCGTCAACGCCTGCGGTGGGCACGCGCGCCTCACCATTTGCGAGGGATACACCCACGACTGCTGGACTGACACCTACGCCCGCGAGGATATTTACGAATGGCTTCTGTCGCACCGACGGCAGCACTGATACAATCGAAAAGGAAGAAAATTCACCTCCCGTTGTCGTCTTGTGTAGACTGATAGCGGGAGGTGAGGTGTATGCGGCGACAAAGGCACTATGCGCGGCGAAACGCATTGTCTTGGCGGGCGTGGCTGGCGCTTTTGCTGGTAACATTGTTGGCGGCGGTAGTGTGGGCAGATATTCGCGTGCGTCCGCTGGTGCATGCCTATGGGCTCAAACACGCGCAAACCGTTTGCACGCGTGCCATCAACCAGTCGGTGACCGATTTGCTTGAGCAGCAAGCGGTGCCGTATGGCGACCTGGTAAAGGTGGAAAAGGACGCAGACGGCAGCATCCAGTCGGTGGAGGCAGACGCGATGTGCGTCAACCGACTGAAAGCCGCCATCACCAATACGGTGTTGGATCGGTTGGAACAGCAGGATGTGCGCACATTAAATATTCCGCTGGGCACGCTGACCGGCAGCCATCTGCTCACCGGACGCGGACCGTCACTGCCGGTGCAAATGGGCATCTCCGCAACGGTGCTCACCAATATCCGCAGCGAATTTTCTGCCGCCGGCATCAACCAGACCTGCCATCAACTGTATGTGGAGCTGGAAGCGCAGTTGTATGCTACCTTGCCGGGTGAACCGGAAACGGTGACGGTCACCAGCGAGTTTTTGCTGGCAGAAACCATTTTGGCGGGGGATGTGCCGGGGCTTTTTGCCGATAGGCAGAAAACCGTGGCTTGATGGCTGGTATTTTGCTGCGCTTTCTGTTATACTAGAAGTATCAAAACCGGGAGGCAAACAACATGGATAAGCAACAGGCCCGCGAGCGTGTGGCGGAACTCAACAAGCTCATCGACTACCACAGCAAACGGTACTATGACGACGACGCACCCGAAATTGAAGATGATGAGTTTGATGCGCTGACCCGCGAGCTGCGAGCGCTGGAGGAAGCCTATCCCGATCTCGTTTCGCCCGATTCCTATACCCGCAAGATTCATGGCGAGGTATCCAACCTGTTTTCGCCGGTGCAGCACGAAGTGCCTCTGGCCAGCTTACAGGATGTGTTTTCGCTGGAAGAGGTGCGGGCGTTTGACCAACGGGTGCGGGAAAGCGTTCCGCATCCGGTATATGTGGTGGAGCCCAAAATCGACGGGCTATCGGTGGCGCTGGAATACCAAAACGGGGAGCTGGTGCGCGGCGCGACCCGCGGCGACGGCAACACCGGCGAGGATGTAACCGCCAATCTGCGCACCATCCGTACCTTGCCGGCGCGTTTGTCCCGTCCGGTGACCCGCACGATTGTGCGCGGCGAGGTGTATATGCCGCGCGAATCGTTTGCCGCTTTGGTGGAGCAGCAGGAACAAAACGGGGAAAAGACATTTAAGAATCCCCGCAACGCGGCGGCAGGTTCTCTGCGGCAAAAGGATTCCCGTGTGACCCGTCGCCGGAATTTGGCGCTGTTTATCTTTAATCTCCAACTGGAGGAAGGGGAGAACATTGCCGGACACGCCGCTTCTTTGCAGGCCATGAGCGATTGGGGTTTGCCGGTGATTCCATTTTACAAGGTGACTTCATCAATCGATGAGGTGCTTGAGGAGGTGCAGCGCATCGGTTCGCTGCGCAGCTCTTTGCCGTTTGATATTGACGGTGCGGTGATCAAGGTGGATGCTTTCGCCGATCGGGCACTGCTTGGCAGCACCGCCAAATACCCCAAATGGGCGGTGGCTTATAAATACCCGCCGGAGGAAAAGCTGACCACCTTGCTGGATGTGGAGGTGCAGGTGGGGCGCACCGGTGTACTGACACCGACCGGTGTGTTTGAACCGGTGACATTGGCGGGTACGACCGTCAGCCGTGCCACGCTGCACAACGAAGATTTTATCCGCGAAAAGGGCATCGGCATTGGCGACCAGGTCATTATGCGCAAAGCGGGGGATATCATTCCCGAAGTGCTGCGGGTCGAGCACCACGCTCCGCACAGTACACCGTACCAGATGCCGCGCGTCTGTCCCTCCTGTGGCTCTCCTGTGGCGCGGGAGGAGGGTGAAGCCGCGCTGCGTTGTTCCAATCCGGAATGTCCCGCCCAGCGGCTGCGCCATCTGATCCATTTTGCCTCACGCGACGCGATGGATATCGAGGGGTTGGGTCCTGCCGTGCTCGAACAGTTGGTGGACAGCGGGCTGGTCAGCAACGCATACGATCTATATCGTCTGAAAAAAGAGGATATTGCCGGGTTGGAGGGCTTGGGCGACAAGTCGGCGGATAATCTGCTGCAGTCGCTGGAACGGTCCAAAAGCGCCGATCTGTACCGCGTGGTCTATGCTCTGGGGATTCGCCATGTGGGCGAAAAAGCCGCCAAGCTGCTTGTCAGTCGTTTTCACGATATGGACGCGCTGCTGTCCGCATCGGTGGAGGAAATTGCCGCCATCGACGGCTTCGGCGATGTGATGGCACAAAGTGTGGTGCATTTTCTGGCGTTGCCGCAGTCGCGCCATTTCATCGAACAGCTGCGCGCGGCGGGCGTGAATATGCAGGCAGCCGAAAGTTCCGTCACCGATGACCGGTTTGCGGATATGACCTTTGTGCTGACGGGTACGCTTCCACATCTCAAACGACAGGAAGCCGCCGCCATTATTGAGCGATTGGGCGGCAAAACCGCCGGCAGCGTTTCCAAAAAGACCAGCGTGGTTGTGGCGGGGGAAGACGCCGGCAGCAAACTGACCAAAGCGCAGCAGCTGGGCATAACCGTTGTAGATGAAGCGGAATTTTTGACCATGGCGGGGGAGCTGCCGCTGGTATAAAATTAACACGCACCACCCAGAACCAGGTGGTGCGTGTACCTTTTACATAAAGCGGAGGAGCAATATGAATACAGCGTCCATTACAGCGATCGCGCATATTTATAACGACTTTGAAGAAAAGTTCGGCATCCCGCGCCAAAGCGGATTGGTGCCGGAAATGCAATCGCAGATTGTGTTTGAAAAAGAGTATCAGGTGGAAGAAGCGCTGCGGGGTATCGAGGGTTACTCACATTTGTGGTTAATTTGGCAATTTTCCGAATGTATCGGCAAGCCGTGGAGCCCCACTGTGCGCCCGCCCCGCTTGGGCGGTAACCAGCGCGTTGGTGTGTTTGCCACCCGCTCGCCGTTTCGGCCAAACAATCTGGGGTTGTCATCGGTGTCATTGGTGGGGGTGGAGCATACGCCGGAACACGGCGCTGTGCTCCGGATTGCGGGAGCCGATTTGATGAACGGTACCCCAATTTTTGATATCAAGCCGTACATTGCCTATACCGATGCCCATTCCGATGCCGTGTGTGGCTTTACCGATCAGGTGGCGTACCGCACGCTGCCGGTAAAGTGCGCAGAGAAACTGCTGGCGGTGGTGTCACCGGACAAGCGTGAAGCACTGTTGGCGGTGCTGAAACAGAACCCGCGTCCTGCGTATCATCACGATGCTGATCGGGTGTATCGTATGGATTTTGGTCCCTATACCGTCGCCTTTCGCGCCACAGACGAAGCCATCGTGGTGTGCGATATCCAACCGCGGTAAAGCTCTTATTGTGCCGCTTCGCGATACTGCCGCGGTGTCACGCCGGTTTCGCGCTTAAACAGGCGGATAAAGTTGTTGGTGTCGTTGAACCCGCAGCGAATGCCGATGTCCTGTACCGGGATATGGGTGTTCAGCAGCAACTCCTTCGCTTTGGCGACGCGGTTGAGCATGATGTATTTTTGCGGACTGCATCCCACCGCCTCGGTAAAGCAATGGGAAACATAACAGGAATTCAAAAAATATTGATCGGCCAGCTGAGATAGCGAGATCGGTTCGTTATAATGCTGCTCCAAATACACGCGGATCTCATAAATCGCCGGGTTGACTGGGCGAAAAAGAGCAGCAAAGCGTTCGGGATGCTCCCGATAGCAGGCGATCAGTATCAAATTGAGCAGCGAGGAACGGTTCAGCTCCGCCAGCGGTTGGTCTGTGTTGACCTCTGTCAGCAACCGTGCCCAGGCGCTTTCAACCTCCTCAAAATGCTGCATACAGAACACATGACAAAAATTGGCCGGTCGGTTGACGAATACCCCGCGCAGACGCGGTTCGCTTACCAGCTGGGGCAGTTGACTTGGCGGAATCAAAATATAATAACGCCGGTATTCTCCTTCGACGATATGGATGTTGTGCTCTTCCAGCTTGCTGATAAACACCAACGAGTGGGGAAGCACGGTATAGGTTTGGGCACCGATGCTGATCTCTACGGTGCCGGATACAACATACAACAGCTCGTAGGCATTGTGAAAATGCCGCTCGAACGGTTTGGTTTTATCGGAATACGCACATTCCAAATGGTGCATAGGGGGCATTCTCCTTTCTGTGCGAAGATGCTCTATGGTTATCATACGCATTCTTTTGAAAAAAAGCAAGCCATATGCCGCGCTTTTATGACAAAAAGTGGGGACATCGCTGCATTGACAGACGCGCGCGGCGCTACTATAATGAAAATCAATCTCTTTGAGGAAAGTGGGACAAGCATGAAAAAGCGTTTGGCGTGGCTTTTGAGTATATGTATGTTGTTTTGTATGGGGGGCGCAGCGTTGGCGGCGGGAGAGCCGGTTCTGTCTTTTTCGGTACAAAGCCGTTCGATGGATATCAGGGAATCCTGTAGCTTTTCTGCTTTGCTGAAAACCGGCAAGGCGGTGCGCTGGACAAGTACCGATTCGTCGGTGGCTGCTGTGAATGCGGGTGGTATCGTTACCGGCGTGCAGCGCGGTACAGCTGTGATTGAGGCATGGGATGCGGCCGGCAATCGTGCCGTCTGCACGGCCGTGGTCGGCTATTACGAAGGTGTGGATCTGTCGTATTCCAACGGAACGGTGAATTTTGAAAAGCTGAAACAGCAGGGCATCGATTTTGCCATGATTCGCAGCTCCTATGGCTGGTACGACGATAAAACCCAGCCGATCGATTTCCAGTTTGATGCGCAGTTTAAGCGTAATGTGACCGAAGCCAAGCGGGTCGGCATGCCGTTTGGATTGTACCATTTCAGCTATGCGGTGACGGTGCAGGAAGCCCGTTTAGAGGCAGACTATGTGCTGCAAGCCTTGAAATGGGCAGGGCTGCAGCCTTCTGATCTCAAGCTGCCGATCGCGTTGGATGTGGAAGTGAACACCACGTATTATCCCAACCTGGACAAACTGCACGCGATGGGGACAGCCGAAGCCAACAAAGTCTTGCTGGCGTTTTGCAATGTGTTGACCAAAGCTGGATATCGGGTGGCGCTGTATACCAGTAAGGCGCACTTTACCTATTGCTTTGATGTCAAAGCGTTGGAACAGGCGGGCGTAGGCTTGTGGATGGCGTGGTATACCGATCAACCAACACTCACCACGCCGCCGAGCATTGACGGTGTGAACCCGTTTATGTGGCAATACGCCGATGACGGTCAGGCGTCCGGTGTGACCGGCGCGGTGGATAAAAATGTACTGTATATGTCCTCCGGCATACAGCTGCACGATTGGGAATCGTTCGCATTTCCGGTGGCGCCGGTCGGCGGAGCGGGGGATTTGAACCGCGATGGATACATTACCGCTGAGGATGCACTGATGACTCTTCAAGCGGCGACCGAAAAAATTGATTTAGCGGACGACACATCGCTGGCGGATGTGGATGCCGACGGGCATATTACCGCGACGGACGCTCTGTTGAGCTTACAATACGCCACGCGAAAAATCACATCCTTTCATTAAAACATAAAAAGAGCACCGGAGCGGCTGATATCAACCGCTCCGGTGCTCTTTTTATGCCTGTTCGGCAAGGTCGCGCGCTTCTGCCAACAGCGCTTCTTTTTCATTCGGCAACCGCTCGTCAATCACCGCTTCCAGCAATTGATCCAGTATGTGTCCCAGTGCCTCACCGGGTGCTATGCCCATATCCATCAAATCTCGACCGTTGATTGCCAATTGCCGACGCGAGCAGCAAAGCTGTTCGGCAATGATTTCGTTAGCCAAATCCACCATACGCTGCCACTCTTGCTGCCGTTTTGGACGAATGGCGGCAGCTTGTGCTTCGCTATCGGCATGCTTTACAGCCAGCCAGCGGCGGAATCCTTCTTCGCCCATTCGCCCGATCCATCGCCGCACGACCGGTCGCGTGATGGGCAGCACCATATCGTGCCATTCGATGAGCTGCACAACTGTGTCGATGGTGGCGCGCTCGGCTTTTAAGGCGGTCAGACGAACAGCCGCCAAGGCCGCACTCTTTTTGGCATGTCCGTAAAAGTGGTCACAGCCGGTGTCATCTGTCGTGCGGCAGAGCGGTTTTCCTGCATCGTGAAACAGCATGGTCAGTCGCAGAATGGGGTCCGGCGCAATCGCTGCTACGCTGGCGGCAGTGTGTTCGTAAACATCCAAATGATGACAGGGGTGATGCTGCGGATAGCCGACCATGGCACTGATTTCGGGTAGGATGACCGCCAGCACATCCGGATAATCCAGCAATATGGATTGCACTTGCCCCCCACACAGCAGTAAAACCAGTTCGTGATACAGCCGTTCCACCGATACGTGACAAAGCGTAGGGGATAGACGGCGAGCCGCGTCAGATGTTTGCTGATCAATGGCAAAGTCTAGCACGCTGGCAAACCGCAGCGCCCGCATAATTCGCAGCGCATCCTCCTGTAATCGCTTATCCGGATCGCCCACACAACGAATCACCTTTGCCGTTAAATCCTGCTGCCCGCCAAAGGGATCGACAATACCGGCTTGCGGATGATAAGCCATGGCGTTGACGGTAAAATCCCGCCGTGCCAAGTCCTCTTGTAAAGAGGTCGTGAAGTGCACCTCGTTTGGATGACGGTGGTCGGTATAATCGCCGTCCACGCGGTAAGTTGTTACTTCCACCGGCAGTCCGTCCGCTATCACCGTTACGGTGCCGTGTGCCAATCCCGTGGGGATAACGGAAAAGTGCTGAAATATCCGTATCATATCGTCGGGCGAAGCGTTAGTGGTCACATCCCAATCGTGGGGAGTGCGCCCCATCAAGCTGTCACGCACGCACCCGCCCACAACGAACGCTTCAAATCCAGCGTTGGTCAGAGTGCTTAACACTTGTAGCACAGGGATGGCAATTTGCATGAGATCCCTTCTTTCGACAAAATTTGATACCTCTTGACAATTATAATAAAAGTGCGGGAAACGCGTGAATGAAATTCACTGATTTTGCAGGTTGAAAGAAAAATGTGTTTTTGGTAGAATTATGGGTAAAGAGAGGAGGCTGGAATAATGGGACATTCCATAGATGCGGCTTTAACTACGGAACGAACCTTTTCCAACCGATTGTGGGAGAAGGTATATATCGCCTACTACGATCGGGTCAAACGGTATGCATTCTGTATTTTGAAGCGTAAAAGCGAAGCGGAGGATGTGGCGCAAAACACCTTCATTCGTGTGCGTAATCATCTGGATCAAGCGGACGATGATGACCACGGTAAATTCAGCCGGTATTTGCTGCAAATTGCGCGGAATTTATCGATCGATCAGCTAAAGCGTGACGCGCGCGAAACCAATCTTCCACAAGAGGGGATGGAGGAACTTATGGGTTGCGTGCCGTCAACAGAAGATACGGTTATGCATCGCGAGGACAGACGGCGCATCGACGCGGCTGTGGGCGAATTGAACGACGATTGGCAGCGAGCGGTTCGTATGCGGTACATACAGGACTATCCGGAAAAGCAGATTGCCGAAAAAATGGGGGTGTCGGCCAATCTGGTGGCGGTGTGGCTGTGTCGTGCCCGCAAGGATTTGCGCGAAAACAAGAATATTTAGTATAAACAAACGGGGTTGAACGCACGCGTTCAACCCCGTTAATCGTACAATGATTAAATCTCGCGGATCTTGAAACCGTAGCCCCAAACGGTATCGATCGACAGGCGAGAACCAACCAGCTTGCGGCGAATCCGTTTCAGCGTATCGTCCGCAACGCGGGTAGCCGGATTATGGTCGATGCCCCATACAGCCGGGAGCAGCTCGCTGCGCGGCACCGCACGGGCGGCATTTTTCATCAGATAGGTGAGCATGGCAAACTCGGTGGGGGTGAAGTGGATGTTCTCCTGCTTCTCGTTCGTCACCGACATATTGTCCAGATCCACCGTCAAACCACCCATGGTGATTTTTTCGGTTGTCGATACGGGTTTGCATACCAGCGAAATATCGGCCGTGATGTTACCGGCACAATTTTCTTCGGAAATATCGGTATATTCGATCGAATAACCATTGTTGCGAAGCGAATTTACCAGCACTTCCAGCATTTTTTGATCGTCCCCATACACGTAAACCAGTTTGGGCATGATTCCAACCTCCTTATTGCATTATACACAACTCCATAATGATAACATATTTATGATACAGGGAAAGCGACGGCAATTTGTGAACAAATTGTTAACTTTTTGAAGTCCTCAATTTTTAGTAACTATATTCCGACAGCAACCGTTGCTTTTCATCCCACAAAGATTGAGACAAGTCCACATAATAGGTGTGAGGATTTTCAAAACGCAGCACTTCATCCCACATATGATCGATCTGATCGGCGCAATAAGCGCGGATGTCGTGGATCGAGGGGGAGGCATACACACATTCGCCGTGCTTGAAAATCTGTTTCAAAAGCGGAACCGCAGTGAAATTCTCCACTTTTTTGCGTTTCCAGATGTGCTCGGGATCAAAGAGCTCATACGGTTTGCTGTTGTCGATTACCTCGTCATGCATTGTGATGACATCGGCGATCGCTTTTCCGGTTTCGTTATCCGTCAAGCGCCACAGGTTCTTGAAGCAGGGATTGGTGATTTTGGAAACATTTTCGCTGATCTTAATGCGGGGCAGAATCTTCCCGTCCTCTTCCACCGCAGCCAGCTTGTACACACCGCCGAACACCGGTTCGCCCGCCGCTGTGATCAGCCGTTCGCCTACGCCAAAGCTGTCCACACAAGCGCCTTGTGCGATCATATCGCGAATCAAATATTCGTCCAGCGAGTTGGACGCTGTGATTGCGCAGTCGGGGAAGCCGGCCTCGTCCAGCATCTGACGCGCTTTTTTGCTGAGATATGGAATATCGCCGGAGTCAATGCGGATGCCCATCGGGCGATAGCCACGGGGAAGCAGCTCTTCCTTAAACACACGAATAGCGTTCGGCACACCGGATTTCAGCGCGTTGTAGGTATCCACCAGCAACAGGCAATGTTCCGGATAAGTGCGTGCATAGGCGCGGAACGCCTCCAACTCGCTGTCAAACAGCTGGATCCAGCTGTGAGCCATGGTGCCGACCGCCGGAATACCAAACTGGCGATCTGCCAGTGTACAAGCCGTGGACGAGCACCCGCCAATATAGGCGGCGCGGGCACCCAGCAGGGCACCACTGTAGCTTTGAGCGCGGCGCGAGCCGAATTCCATTACCGAACGACCGGCTGCCGCCCGCACGATGCGATTGGCTTTGGTGGCGATCAGCGACTGATGGTTAATGGTGAGCAGCAGCATGGTTTCCACAAATTGCGCCTGAATGGCGGGGCCGCGCACCGTCAAAATAGGCTCGTGCGGGAAAATAGGCGTACCTTCCTCCACTGCCCACACATCGCAGGCAAAGCGGAAATGCGCCAGATAATCCAGAAACGCTTCGGAGAACATACCGCGCGAGCGAAGATAGTCGATATCCTCCGGGGTAAAACGAAGCTGCTGCAAATATTCAATCACCTGCTGCAGCCCTGCCATGATTGCCAGACCGCCGCCTTCGGGAATACGGCGAAAGAACATATCAAAATAGACGATCTGGTCGCCCTTGCCATGCTCAAAAAAGCCGTTGGCCATGGTCAGCTCATAAAAATCGGTCAGCATTGTCAGATTGTGCTCGGTCTGCTCGATGCGCATAACAATTCTCCCTTTGCGACACATCATCCGATGGATAGATGTGTTTTATTATTTTAAGTTAAGGTATAGTATATACTATTTTTGCAAAAAAACAAGATACAATAAAAACAAAAAGACCGTCCCGAAGGACGGTCCTAATGATTGCTACTGCCAATATTCATTACAGAGCGCGGGTAACTTTGCCGGAACGCAGGCAACGGGTGCAGGCGTAAACCCGTTTCGGAGAACCGTTGACCACCGCTTTCACGCGTTTGATGTTGGGTTTCCAAGCGCGGTTGGAACGTCTGTGCGAGTGAGAAACCTTGATGCCGAACGTCACGCTCTTTCCACAAATATCACATTTTGCCATACTTCTGCACCTCCCAAAAGCAAAATAACAGCTATATTCTAGCAGAAGCTCTTGAAAAATGCAACCCCCTTTTTTCAAAAAAACGCGAAAATACGAATTTATTTACATAAGAGTTGCGTCCGTCGCCAAAAGCTGATAAAATAACGGGAAAGGGAGTGAGCAAAAATGCAGACAAGACATGTGTTGGATATAACCGATCTGTCGGTGGAGGAATGCTTGGATGTATTACAGTTGGCGGCAGCAATTCGTGCCAACCCGCAGGATTATCTCGATGCCTGCCGCGGAAAGATTTTGGCGACTCTGTTTTATGAGCCTTCTACCCGCACCCAAATGTCTTTCCAGACAGCCATGCTGCGGCTGGGAGGACAGGTGATCGGATTTGACAACCCGATGAATTCCTCTGTGTCCAAAGGCGAAACGTTGAAAGATACCATTCGTGTTATCAGCGGCTATGCCGATGTGATCGCGATGCGCCATCCGTTGGCGGGGTCTGCAGCAGCAGCGGCTTTGTATTCGCGGGTGCCGGTGATCAATGCCGGCGACGGCGGACATCTGCATCCCACCCAGACTCTGGCGGATCTGACGACGCTCCAGCACGAAAAAGGAACGCTCAGCGGGCTGACTATTGGTCTGTGCGGCGATTTGAAATACGGCCGCACCGTACACTCACTGATTCGAGCCATGATTCGTTTCCCCGGCAATTCCTTTGTGCTCATCTCCACGCCGCATCTGCGTGTGCCGGCATATATTCGCCAAGCGCTGGAAGAAGCCGGCTGCCCTTTTACCGAGGTGGATAGTTTGTCGGAAGCTATGCCGCTGCTGGATGTGCTGTATATGACACGAATTCAGCAGGAGCGGTTTGCTTCGCGGGCAGAATATGAAAAGCAGGCCGGCATTTATGTGCTGGATGGGCAAAAAATGAAACTGGCGAAACCCGATCTTGCGGTGCTGCATCCGCTGCCGCGGGTGGATGAGATCGCACAGGAAGTGGACGATGATCCCCGTGCTAAGTATTTTAAGCAAACGGAATATGGCATGTATGCCCGTATGGCGCTGATTATGAAAATGGTGGAAAAGCCGCGTAACGATCCCCCTATGTGCTTGTCGGGCGACAAGGGGCATCGTTGCCCCAACCCGGGCTGCATCACACTGAAGGAGTCGTATTTGCCGCGAAAATTCCGCCCATACGAAGAAGGGATGCTGCAATGTGCCTATTGTGAGGAAGCCTTCCGTGCCCGATAAGCGGGCGCTGCTGCTGTTCGGTTCGCCGCATAAACAGGGGAGCACCGCCAAGCTGGCGGAGGCGTTTCGCACAGCGTGTCCACCGGAGTATATATGGAATACATGGTACTGCTTTGACCACGATGTGCGCCCCTGCGATGATTGCCGCTATTGCCATCGGCACGGCGGATGCGCCAAACCGGATCTCCAGTCCTTTTACGAGCTGCTGGAACAGTCTGATTTGTTGGTGATCGCTACACCGGTGTACAATTTGTCTTATTCTGCTCCGCTGAAAACGCTGCTGGATCGCACCCAGCGATACTGGGCGGCGCGATTTGTGCGGGGGATAAAGCCGCCCATTGCACGCCCTAAAAAAGCGGTGCTGCTGACGGTGGCCGAAGTGGACACCGACGGCGGCTCCGTGGTGGAGCGCCAATTGCGCCCGACATTGACGATTTTGAACGCGCAATTAGTGACTTCGATGCATATGATGAGTGGTGAACCTTCAACAAAATGGGTGGAATGTGCGAAAAAAGCGGTCAATCAACTGTCATCTCTGTAAAATTTGCAGAAAATCGGGAAAGCGCTTGCATTTCGCCGATGACGCGCTATAATATAGGAAAGCAAAGGTCAAAAGGCTCAAGTAGTATATTTTAATCTAGGAGGGTTTTCGTATGAAAGCGAAACAAGTTGGCTCTCTGCTGGTAGCAGCGGCCATGCTGATGACCGCCGCAACTGGTTGTGCAGCAGGCGACAAAGTGGAAAAGGTTTTGAAGATCGGTGGTATCGGACCGACCACCGGTGCTGCGGCTGTTTATGGCGAAGCTGTTAAAAACGGCGCCGAAATGGCTGTTGAAGAGATCAACAAAGCGGGCGGTATCGCCGGTATGCAGATCGAATTCAAATTCCAGGATGATGAAAACGATCCGGAAAAATCCGTCAATGCGTACAACAATCTGAAAGACTGGGGCATGAACCTGCTGATGGGTACGGTTACCAGTAACCCCTGCGTGGCTGTTGCCGACAAAACCAAAGCGGACAATATGTTCCAGCTGACTCCCTCCGGTTCTTCGGCCGAGTGCGTGAAAAACGACAACGCGTTCCGCGTGTGCTTCTCCGACCCCAACCAGGGCGTGGAAGCGGCCAAATACATCGCCGGTCACAAACTGGCGACCAAAGTTGCTATCATTTATGATAACTCCGATCCGTATTCGACCGGTATCTATGAGAGCTTCAAAGCCGAAGCGGCCACTCAGAAGCTGGAGATCGTTGCGGCGAATGCCTTTAATGCGGATAACAAAACCGACTTCTCGGTGCAGATTCAGAAAGCCAAAGATGCCGGCGCGGATATGATTTTCCTGCCCATCTACTATTCTGAGGCGTCTCTGATTCTGAAACAGACCTCTTCCGTGGCTGGCTTCAGCCCGAAATTCTTCGGTTGCGACGGTATGGACGGCATCCTGGCACTGGACAACTTTGATGCGAAGCTGGCCGAGGGTCTGATGTTCATGACTCCCTTTGATGCGGCTTCTTCCGACGAAACCATCAAAACGTTTGTGGATAACTTCAACAGCAAGTATGGCCACACGCCCAACCAGTTTGCGGCGGATGCTTACGATGCAATCTACATCATCAAAGATGCTTGCGAAAAAGCAGGCGTGAAAGATGGTATCAGCAACTCTGATCTGTGCGATGCGCTGAAAGATGCGTTGACCAAAGTATCTTTCAACGGTGTGACCGGTAAAAATGTTGTGTGGGAAGCCAACGGCGAGCCCAACAAAGAGCCCAGCGTGCTGCAGATCAAAGACGGCAAATATGTGACCGCGTAACGGTTTGAATTAGCACTCAAAGGAGCTGTTGCTATGGCAACAGCTCCTTTCTCCGTATTCGGGAAGATGTTCTGTTATGCAATCAGATAAAAGTGTCGGATTTTCCGCGAAAAGCCGCGGAAAACAGTTGTGTGCGTTCAAAAAATGTGCTATAATATTCTAAATACAATGTAGCAAAGAGCTTGTGAATAAATCTTTGTGCGTTGGTTATGCATCGGGGGTCGCGCGGCCGCCGGATAGAGGAGGAGCAAATTTATGAGTTTCCTGTCGTATTTGATAAACGGCATCAGCTTGGGCAGCATCTATGCGCTGATCGCACTTGGGTATACCATGGTTTATGGTATCGCGAAGATGCTGAACTTTGCCCATGGCGATGTCATTATGATTGGCGGGTTCGTGGCATACACGGTGATGAGCACCTGGGGAATGAATCCATGGTTGGGCATTGCTGCTGCGATTGTTGTTTGTACGCTGCTTGGTATGTTGATCGAGCGCGTTGCCTATAAGCCGCTGCGGCAGGCCACCTCGCTGGCGGTGTTGATTACCGCTATCGGTGTTAGCTACTTCCTGCAAAATGTTGCCCTGTTAATATTTGGCAGTGCACCGAAATCGTTCACCTCGGTTGTGACGGTTCCGGATTTGCATTTGGCCGGGGGGGCATTGTCCATTTCGGGTGAAACCATCGTCACGATCGGTGTGTCACTGGTTATTATGGTGGCACTGATGATTTTCATCAACAAAACCAAACCCGGCAAAGCGATGATGGCGGTGTCCGAAGATCGTGGTGCGGCGCAGCTGATGGGCGTGAATGTTAACGCCACCATCAGCTTGACCTTCGCCATTGGCTCGGCGCTGGCGGCGATCGCGGGTGTCCTTCTGTGCTCGACCTATCCGCAGCTGACGCCGTATACCGGCGCTATGCCCGGTATCAAAGCTTTTGTGGCGGCGGTGTTCGGTGGCATCGGTTCCATTCCCGGCGCCATGATCGGTGGTATTCTGCTGGGCGTGATCGAGATTTTGAGCAAAGCATTTATTTCGTCAGAACTGGCGGACGCCATTGTGTTTGGCGTGTTAATTGTTGTTCTGGTCGTTAAGCCCACCGGTATTCTGGGTAAAAAGATCAACGAGAAAGTGTAAGGAGGGGAATGAAAATGAAAAAAACGCGGTTGCGTCCGGTGACGCGCAAAAACGGCATCACCTATTCCATTGTTCTCCTCTTTTATGTGGTCATCCAGATTCTTACAGCAACTGGCAGCCTGTCCAGCTTGTTTAAGGGTCTGTTGATTCCGGTTTGCGTCTATGTGATTTTGGCGGTGTCGCTGAACCTGACGGTTGGCGTACTGGGCGAATTAAGCCTTGGCCATGCCGGGTTTATGTGCGTGGGTGCTTATGCCAGTTCGATTTTTTCTATCAGCACGCAGGAGGTGCTGACCTCGGCTTGGATCCGATTCCCGCTGGCGTTGCTGGTTGGCGGCCTGGCGGCGGCGCTGTTTGGTGTTCTGATCGGTCTGCCGGTGCTGCGGTTGCGGGGCGACTATCTGGCAATCGTGACGCTGGCCTTTGGTGAGATCATCAAGAGCTTGGCGAGTGTTTTGTATTTGGGTCAGGACAGCAATGGTCTGCATATTGCCTTTGGTCAAAACTCGACAATGGATTTGGCAGTGGACGGACACAAAATTGTGGACGGACCAAAAGGCATCTTATCAGCGCCTGGCGATTCTACCTTTACGATCGCGACCATTCTGGTGCTGATCACCTTGATCGTGATCACCAATATGATGGATTCGCGTACCGGCCGGGCGGTTATGTCGATTCGCGATAACCGCATTGCGGCGGAGTCGGTGGGCATCAATATTACCAAATACAAATTGCTGGCTTTCGCGCTGTCGGCTTTCTTTGCCGGTCTTGCCGGTGTGCTGTATGCGCACAGCTTGGCGACGGTGCCGCCGACCAAATTCGGTTACAACACCTCCATTATGATTTTGGTTATGGTGGTGCTCGGCGGTATGGGCAGTATGCGGGGCTCCGTGATTGCGGCGGCGCTGTTGACGGCTTTGCCGGAATTGCTGCGCAGCTTGCAGGATTATCGTATGTTGATCTATTCGATCATCCTGATTGCGGCGATGTTGCTGAACAACAACGAAAAAGTGAAAACCGCTGTTAAAAAAGTGACGGCTAAATTCAAACGTCAGGCGAAACCGGCAGGGGAGGTGGCTCAATAATGGCGCTGTTAGAAGTAAAAGGATTGGGCATTTCTTTTGGTGGCCTGCGCGCGGTGGATGATGTGAATTTGTCCATTGATAAAGGTCAGCTTTATGGGTTGATTGGGCCGAACGGCGCCGGAAAAACCACCGTTTTTAACCTGTTGACCGGTGTGTACAAACCGACGACCGGCACCTTTTCGCTGGATGGTGAAAATCTTACCGGCAAAACCCCGGTCGAGATCAACAAACGCGGTATTGCCCGCACCTTTCAAAACATTCGTCTGTTCCAGAACATGAGTGTGCTGGACAATGTAAAAGTTGGCTTGCATAATCAAACAAAATACAACACCTTGACCGGTGTGCTGCGTCTGCCGCGCTTTTTCAAGGCCGAAAAAGCGATGAACGAAGAGGCGATGGAGCTGCTGCGGGTGTTTCATCTGGACGATGAAGCGGATTATCTGGCGGCGAACCTGCCTTATGGCAAGCAGCGCAAACTGGAAATCGCGCGTGCGTTGGCGACACATCCCAAGCTGTTGCTGCTGGATGAACCGGCAGCGGGTATGAATCCCAACGAAACCGCCGAGTTAATGGATACCATCCGGTTTGTGAGGGACAATTTTGATATGACCATTTTGCTGATCGAGCACGATATGCGGCTGGTGTCCGGTATTTGCGACGAGCTGACGGTGCTTAACTTCGGTACCGAGCTGGCGCATGGCGACACTTCGACGGTGCTCAACGATCCGCGCGTTATTACCGCCTATTTGGGTGAATAAGGAGGGAAACCACAATGGCTATGCTGACCGTAGAAAATTTGGAGGTCTATTACGGCGCGATTCGTGCGCTGAAAGGGGTTTCCTTTGAAGTGAACGAGGGCGAAGTTGTGGCGTTGATCGGCGCGAACGGTGCCGGTAAAACCACTACACTGCACACGATTACCGGACTGTTGCGCGCCCACTCCGGTTCCATTATGTTTGACGGCAAGGATCTGACCAAAACGCCGCCTCATAAGATCGTATCCATGGGTATGGCGCATGTGCCGGAAGGCCGCCGTGTGTTCCAGCAGCTGACGGTTTTGGAAAATCTGAAGCTCGGTGCCTACACTCGCCAGAATAAGCAGGAGATCGCCGAATCGCTCGCAATGGTATATCGTCGCTTCCCTCGGTTGGAGGAGCGCAAAAACCAGACCGCCGGCACATTGAGCGGCGGCGAACAGCAGATGCTGGCGATGGGACGTGCGCTGATGAGCAAGCCCAAGATCGTGTTGATGGATGAACCGTCTATGGGCTTGTCGCCGTTGCTGGTGACCGAGATTTTTGATATTATTCAGGAGATCAAAGCGGCGGGCACAACGGTGCTGTTGGTGGAGCAAAATGCGAAAAAGGCGCTGGCGGTGGCGGATCGTGCCTATGTGTTGGAAACCGGAACCATCGCACTGGAAGGACCGGCCGCGCAGCTGATGAACGACGCATCGGTGAAAAAAGCCTATTTGGGCGAGTGATTTTTGCACAATCAAAACGGGAGGTGTGAATATGGCAAACAAAGTGATCACCATAGCGAGAGGATACGGCAGCGGTGGCAAAACCGTTGGCAAACGGTTGGCAGAAAAATTGGGCATCGCATATTACGATCACGATCTGATTCGGTTGGCTTCGGAGGAAAGCGGTATTCACGAAAGCCTGTTTGGGCAGGCGGATGAACGCGTGAAGGGTGGGCTTTTCAAAAAGTCCAATCCGTATCGCGAAAATCCCTTGCCGCCGGACAGCGACGAGTTTGTGTCCGATGAAAACCTGTTTGCGCTGCAGGCCCAAACCATTCGCCGCTTGGCGGATGAGCAATCCTGTGTGATTGTGGGGCGTTGTGCAGACTTTGTACTGAAAGACAGACCCGAGCTGGTGCGTGTATTTATCCACGCGGATCGGGAAGCGTGTATCCGCAACATTATGGATATGTACGGTGTCAGCGAAAAGGAAGCTGAAAAAACGATGGAGAAAACCAACCGTGCCCGCAGTGCGTACTATCGCTATTATACGGGGCACGAATGGGACAACGCATGCAACTATGACCTTTGTCTGGATAGCAGTCGGCTGGGGTATGACAAATGCGTAGAGATCATCGAAGGATATTTGGAGATTCGCAACCGATAAACGGCAGCGAGGAAACCGGAAAGCACTGACCGTCGACAAAGGTGTCGGCGACAAGGCGGGAACAGAGTTGTGTCTGTTCCCGCCCTCGTTTCGTTTTGAATCGGAAAGAAAAGGATGAGAAAACATGGATCGCGGCAAGCGTTGGCGTCAATTTACAGCAGGATTTCGATATGGATCACCGGTGATGCTGGGATATGCCCCGGTATCCTTTGCGTTTGCCGTGGCGGCGGTCGGCAACGGGATTCCGTGGCCGATTGTGCTGCTGATTTCACTTAGCAATTTCACTTCAGCTGGTCAACAGGCCGGAGCCGGCTTGATGGTTGCTGGTGCGCCGTTTCCGGAAATTGGTATCACGGTGCTGGTGATCAACATTCGCTATATGCTGATGTCGCTGGCGCTGTCACAAAAAATGCTAAAGCTGTCGTTGCCCAAACGGTTGCTGCTTGCCAGTGGAGTGACCGACGAAATCTTCTTTTTGGGCATGCAAAAGGAAGAGCTGTCCGGTTGGTTCTTCACCGGGCTGGCTGCTGGTCCGTATCTGGGCTGGGCGCTCGGAACACTGGGCGGTGCCTTGCTGGGCGAAGTGCTGCCGGCAGCTTTGTCTTCGGCGTTGGGTATTGCGCTGTATGCCATGTTTATCGCAATTGTGGTGCCCGAAATGCGTAAAGAGCATTCGGCGCTGTGGGTCGTGTTGTGTGCGGTGGGACTGTCCTGCCTGTTCCGGTATGTGCCGGGATTAAATCTGCTGCCCTCCGGATGGGCACTGATCATCAGCGCGGTGGCGGCTTCGCTGTTGGGGGCGTGGCTGTTCCCGGTCGCGATGGATGAAGAGGAGGCGGCAGCATGAACAAAACAACCTATTATTTGATCGCTGTTTTGGTGA
Source organism: uncultured Oscillospiraceae bacterium (assembly GCA_900547105.1). Lineage (GTDB taxonomy): Bacteria > Bacillota > Clostridia > Oscillospirales > Acutalibacteraceae > UMGS1474. Next base: position 53,419 of record URFL01000008.1, read on the forward strand.
TGGCAGTGATGTCCTATCTGCCGCGGGCGCTGCCCTTTTTGCTGGTACGCCAAAAGGTACAAAACCGTTTTTTGCAATCTTTTTTGCATTATATGCCGGTCGCGGTGTTGGGCGCCATGACCTTTCCATCGATTCTGTATGCCACGGCCACGCCGTGGTCAGCAGTGGCGGGAATGGTGGTTGCACTGGTGATGTCATTTTGCCGGTTGCCGTTGCTGCCGGTGGCGGCTGCTTCCACCTTGACTGTGTTTGTCACAGAATGGGTCATGCAAATTCCGTTTTAATCGCTCTTTGACTTGTGTTTCTGCATAATCTATGGTTTAATAACAGCAAAGACGGAAAGGGGATAGAACTATGAGCGTTTCCAAAACCATTTTCGGGCAACTGCCGGATGGCCGTGAGGTGGAAAAAATCCGTTTGTGCGGTGCCGGTGGATTGACTGTTTCTCTGATTACTTATGGTGCAGCGGTGCAGGAAATCTTATTTGCCGGACAGGATGTGGCGCTGGGATTTGATACCTTGGAGGATTACCTGCACGGTTCCTCCTTCCAAGGCGCCATGATCGGTCGCTACGGCAACCGTATCGCCAAAGGGCAACTGCCGCTAAATGGTCGGGTGTACGACATCGGCTGCAACGAAGGTGGATTTGGCCATCTACACGGCGGTGCCGGCGGCTTTCACACGCGCTTGTGGACGGCGACGGTGCTGGATGACGGCGATGCACCGGTGGTGCGCTTTGCCTATACTGCCGAAGACGGCGAAGAGGGGTATCCCGGCCGACTGGATGTGGCGGTAGATGTAACCGTGACCGTAGATAATACGCTGATCTTTGCTTATCAGGCGACCAGCGACCAGGACACGGTGGTCAACTTGACCAATCATACCTATTTCAATCTGCATGGGTTCCAAAACGGGAACATTATGGATGTGGAATTGCAGGTGTCTGCTGACGCTATCACGCCGGTGGATCAGCATTTTATTCCCACCGGCGAGATACGTCCGGTGGATGGCACACCGTTTGACTTCCGGGTGGCCAAGCCGATCGGGCGCGATATGGATCTTCACGATGAGCAACTGGCGATATGCGGCGGCTACGATCACAACTTTGTGTTCGGCGCGCCGGGGGAAACCAAGCTGGCGGCGCGCGCGGTATCGCATAAAAGCGGTATCGGCGTGGAATGCACCACCGACCAGCCGGGAATGCAGGTGTATGTATCCAACGGATTAAGCGAACCGGCCGGAAAAGGCGGCGTAGCGCTGTATAAGCATCAAGGCTTGTGTCTGGAAACGCAACACTATCCCGATAGCCCACACCATGAAAATTTTCCGTCCACCATATTGCGGGCGGGTGAAAACTTCCGCTCCCAAACCAGCTATCATTTCTTCTGTGAGCAGAAATAAAACGCAACATATGATAAGCACCCCTTATTCCTCGAGTATATCTCGGTGAATAAGGGGTGCTTTTTATCCGCAAGAGGAATCGGCTTCCGGCTCCATGTCCGGATCGTATTCCGGTCCATAGAAATCCTGTGCAATTTTCTCAAATACACGATGGGTTTCTTCGCATAACGCCTTGGCGGTTTTGCCGGTAGAGGAGATGGGTTCACCCACCGTCATCGTCAGCTTGGGACGACCGAACCAGCCATCCGAAAAGGTGATGACCATCGGCACCACCGGGGCACCTGCCTGAACTGCCGCCACAAATCCGCCCCGGTGAAAGGGGCGAATACCGCGGTACCGCGGCCACAACGAGCTTTCGGCACAAAACAGCACCAGCTTGCGGCGCTTCAACAGGTTCACCACCGTGCGCTGAAACGCTTTGGCGCCCGAAAAATTGCTGCCTAGCGGAATACCGCCCAGCATTTTGATGATGCGCCCCGCTACCGGAATATCCATGTTTTCGCCCAGCGTAACATACCGCACCTTACGATCGCGGATGGCGCAACCGCACGCGATCGGCACATCTAGAAAATACACATGGTTGATAATCAACACCGCGCCCTGATGGCGCACTTTACGTAGATTTTTGCGTCCGATCACCCGATATTGGCACGCCAGCTTCGCCCAAATAGGGAGCACGATCAGCGCCACCTGTCGAAGCAGCCACGCGTTCATACGATAAATCGGGTTGCGGCTTTCAAAGCGGTAGGAGGCATCCACCACCGATCGCTTCTTTTTATGCGGCATTTGCAGAATATGCTCGTCCGGGTCATGCGGATATGGCGATGTCATGCGTTCCCTTTCTGGCTATAATAGCGGCAAGCGTCCTCGAACATCTTTTCCATCTGGTCCAGGCAATGGTCAATCGCGAATTGTTCGGCATATTCACGATAGCGCGCCGACATAGCGGCCTTTTCGTCCGGATGCTCGATCCAGTAATCAATCTGCTGCGACAACGAGTGCGGATCGCCCTGGCGGAACAAATTGTGTTCAGTCAGGGCGAATTGGTTGGTGGCGGATTTGTCGCTGTCCGATATGACCGGCACCAGCCCACAGGTGAAGGCTTCAATGCAGGAGATGGCTTCGATCTCGGCATCCGACGGATGCACATACAAATCGCAGGTGTTGATCAAATCGCACAGTGCCTCCGGCGTATACAACCCCATGATCGGCGGATGGGGCAGGGTGCTGCCACGCTTTTGAATCGCCTCTTTTTTGGGACCATTTCCGGCGAAGATCAGTTGGATACGGTCGGCATATCGGCTTTGCTTCACCGCATCGATCAGCAGATCATGGCGTTTCTCGGGGGAATAGCGTCCCACAAACAACACGCGAATGGTATCTCCGGCATCCGCCGGACGTGCCACCTCTTTGTGCTGGAAGATCGGTGCCACACCGTTGGAAATGACGCGCATATCCAGATCATACCCATTTTCGACCAGTTGATTCGCGATAAACTGGCTGGGGCAGTGCACAAAATGCGCATCTTTATAAAACGTACGCCAAAACCGACGATAGATCATGCGATTAGCAAAACCGGCGTGCAGCAAAAAGATGTGACCGGTGATATTCTCCGGTTGACAATGGAACGCGGTGGTATAGGCGATGCCCATGTCCCGTGCCAGGCGCATACCGGTTTGCCCCACCTTGAACGGCATTAGAAAATGCACCACATCGCAGCCTTCCATGCCCCGGCGCAGCACCGCTTCGTCCGGCTGGGCAAAAGAAACACCGTTGCTTTCGATATAATGCTGAAACGCCGGGAATTGCCGCTTTTGCAAGGTGACATATCCCGGCTCATCACAGGCGTAGGGGGAGATCACGGTCACCTCGTGTCCGCGCGCTTTCATCCCCTCCACCAACCGCCGTGCGGTGATGCAAGTGCCGTTGTTGGTTTCTCCGTATACATCGGTTACCAATGCGATTTTCATATTGTTTCCCTCATCCTTATTATGTGTTCGTTATATTATGTCACATTTTTCTCTTTTTTGCAAGTATTCGCCGCGTGGGGTATACTGCCGTCGCGATTGGGTCATCCTGTTAGAAAAGTCAAAAGTTTTACCTATCTTTTACGAAAGGTTGCTTTTCCTTTTTACCGTCGACAAATATCATTAAAAACGGCAAGAGAAAGAGCCTATCATAACAATATCTGGAGGAATGACAGATGAAAAGAACATGGAAATTGGCAGCGGCAGCCTTGTCCCTGACCTTTGTGCTGGCGGGCTGCTCGACCACGAACAGCAATCCCGACAGCAGCACCGACCAAACCGGTGCAGCGGATGCTTCGACCGGTATGAGCGGTACCATCACCGTCATCTCGCGTGAAGAGGGATCCGGTACCCGTGGCGCGTTTGTCGAACTGTTCGGCATTGAAGAAAAAGATGCCGATGGCAACAAGGTGGACCACACTACCGAGGAAGCCAACGTGACCAACAACACTGCCGGTATGATCACCAGCGTGTCCGGCGACAAGCAGTCGATCGGTTATGTGTCGCTGGGTTCGCTGAACAACAAAGTCAAGGCGGTGAAAATCGACGGCAACGAAGCCACGGTAGACAACGTCAAATCCGGTGCGTATGCCGTGTCCCGTCCGTTCAACATCGTGACCAAAGATAACATGAACGATGTCGCCAAAGACTTCGTGAACTTCATCCTCAGCACGGATGGCCAGAAGATCGTGGAAGATAACCACTATATCCCGCTGGACAACGCGACGTCCTTCACCAGCACCAAACCCTCCGGCAAAATCACGGTGGGTGGTTCCTCGTCGGTGTCGCCGGTCATGGAAAAACTGATCGAAGCGTACAAAAAAGTGAACAGCGGCGCGACCATCGAGTTGCAAACCACCGACTCCACCACCGGCGTAACTTCCACGGTTGAGGGAACTTATCAGATCGGTATGGCTTCGCGTGATCTGAAAGACGAAGAAGTGGCCCAGGGCGTGAAATCCACCAAGATTGCGATCGACGGTATCGCGGTGATCGTGAACAACGAAAACTCCATTGATAATCTGAGCAAGGATCAGGTCAAGAGCATCTTCACCGGTGAAGCGACCGACTGGTCGGCTATCGGCTAACAACCCGAATCATCAAAGAACAAGCCAAAACAGATGGTGGCGATACCGGCAACGGTATCGACCGCCGTCTGTTTGTAAAATAGCTTTTCTTTGACCGGAGGAATGGTAGATGAAAAAGATTAAAGAACCGCTTATGCATTTCGTGTTTTTGTTGGCGGCATGCGCGTCGATCTGTGCGGTAGCATTGATTTGTGTGTTCCTGTTTGCCAACGGTGTTCCCGCTATGCAGAAAGTGGGCATTTTCGACTTTTTGCTGGGCAGCAAATGGAGACCGGGCAACGATATCTACGGCATTTTGCCTATGATCGTTGGCAGCTTGTATGTGACCGCCGGCGCTATCCTCTTTGGGGTGCCGATCGGTATTTTGTCGGCGGTATATATGGCGCGGTTTTGCCCGAAAAAGATTTATCGCCTTTTGAAACCGGCGGTGGAGCTGCTGGCGGGTATTCCCTCGGTGGTTTACGGCTTTTTCGGATTGGTGGTGCTGGTGCCGTTTGTGCGGGATCATTTTGGCGGTAACGGCAGCAGCATTTTGACCGCGTCGCTGCTGCTGGGCATTATGATCTTGCCCACCATCATCGGTGTATCAGAATCCGCCATTCGTGCGGTACCAAACAGCTATTACGAAGGCGGCTTGGCGCTAGGCGCTACGCACGAGCGCAGTGTGTTTTTCGCCACATTGCCGGCAGCCAAATCCGGCATTATGGCGGGCGTGGTGTTGGGCATTGGACGAGCCATCGGCGAAACCATGGCAGTGATCATGGTGGCAGGCAACCAGCCGCGGCTGACTGCTGATTTTCTCAAAGGCATCCGCACCATGACCACCAATATCGTGATGGAAATGGGCTATGCGTCCGGATTGCACCGTGAAATGCTGATCGCCACCGGTGTGGTGCTGTTTGTCTTTATCCTGCTGATCAACCTGCTCTTTTCCGTGCTGAATAGAAAGAAGGGATAAGCGTGCAAGCAACCGAAGCCATTAACAAACAAACCTGGCAGCAAAAATGGGATTCCTACAAACGGCATCCGTTGTCGCTGATTCTCTTTCTGGCGGTATCGCTCGCGATGCTGATCACCGTTGGCGTGCTGGTGCTGTTGATCGGGTATATTCTAATCAAGGGTATCCCACATCTGACTCCTTCGCTGTTTTCTTTGACATACACCAGCGACAACGTTTCGTTGATGCCGGCTCTGGTCAATACCATTTTGATGACGCTAATGTCGCTGCTGTTTGCAGTGCCGCTGGGGATTTTCGCCGCCATCTATTTGGTAGAGTACGCCGGGCGTGGCAACAAGCTGGTCAAGGTGGTGCGTATCACCGCCGAAACGCTGTCCGGTATTCCGTCGATTGTGTACGGATTATTTGGTATGCTGTTCTTTGTGAATGCGCTCAAATGGCAATACTCGTTTTTGTCCGGTTCACTCACGCTGGCGATCATGATTCTGCCGCTGATCATGCGCACCACCGAGGAAGCGCTGAAATCGGTGCCGGATTCGTACCGTGAGGGCAGCTTTGGTCTGGGTGCCGGTCGTTTGCGCACGGTGTTTCGCATTGTGCTGCCGTCGGCGATGCCCGGTATTCTGGCAGGCATCATTCTGGCCATCGGGCGCATCGTTGGCGAAACGGCGGCGTTGTTGTATACAGCCGGCACCGTTGCCAACTATCCGCGCGCGGTTGCACCGGCAGGCAGCAACTGGCTGCAACAGGGCTTGTCGGTGTTTATGTCCTCCGGACGCACACTGTCGCTGCATATGTATGTGCTGTCCGGCGAAGCGCTGTATATTGACCAAGCCTATGCGACAGCAGTCGTGCTGCTGGTCGTGGTGATTGGGATCAATGCGCTGTCCAGCCTGATCGCCAAGAAGATAACAAAGGGATGATGGTATGAATAAAATCACGATACAAGATTTGAACCTGTATTACGGCAATTTTCACGCGCTGAAAGATGTGAACCTGGATTTGGAAGCCAACCGCATTACAGCGTTTATCGGTCCTTCCGGGTGCGGCAAGTCGACGCTGCTTAAATCGCTCAACCGCATGAATGATCTTGTCGAGGGCTGCCGCATTACCGGCAAGGTGCAATTGGATGGACAGGATATTTACGGCAAAATGGACATCAACCAACTGCGCAAGCGGGTGGGCATGGTGTTCCAAAAGCCCAATCCGTTTCCGATGAGTGTTTATGATAACATAGCGTTCGGTCCGCGCACACACGGTATCCGCAGCAAACAGAAGCTGGACGAGCTGGTTGAAAAATCGCTGCGCGATGCCGCCATCTGGGATGAACTAAAAGATCGGCTGAAGAAAAGTGCCCTAGGCCTGTCCGGCGGTCAACAGCAGCGGTTATGCATTGCCCGCGCGCTCGCAGTGCAGCCGGAGGTGCTGTTGATGGACGAGCCCACCAGCGCGTTGGATCCTATCTCTACCTCGAAAATCGAGGATTTGGCGGTGGAGCTGAAAAACGACTACACCATCATCATGGTGACGCACAATATGCAGCAAGCGGCGCGTATTTCGGATAAAACAGCGTTTTTCCTGTTGGGCGAAATGGTGGAATACGGCGATACCGAAAAGGTGTTCTCGTTCCCGCAGGATAAACGCACCGAAGACTACATCACGGGGAGGTTTGGATAATGCGCAACCGGTTTGATCATCAGCTGGAACGGCTGAATGCAGAATTAACCGAGATGGGGGAGTTGATCGAAGATGCGATCGATGGCGCTATCTCCACTTTAACCGATCGGTCGGAGGAACAGAAAAAGCAGACCGACCAATTCGAAAAAGAGATCAACCAAAAAGAAAGCGACATCGAAAGTTTGTGCCTGAAGCTGCTGCTGCAGCAGCAGCCGGTGGCCAGCGATCTGCGGTTGATTTCGGCGGCGTTGAAAATGATCACCGATATGGAACGTATCGGCGACCAGGCGGCGGATATCGCCGATTTAAGCCTGTTTATGCCGAACGATCCGCCGAGTGATCGTATGGAGCGCTTGATGCTGATGGCGAACGCCACCACGCGTATGGTGAAAAAGAGCGTGCAAGCCTTTGTGGATCGCGACATGGAGCTGGCGCAAAAGGTTTGCGCTGCCGACGACACGGTGGATGAGCTGTTCGCACAGGTCAAATCCGATTTGATTGCTTGGATTCGCCAAGATGTGGACAACGGCGAATTGGCTCTGGATCTGCTGATGGTAGCGAAGTACTTTGAACGCATCGGTGACCACGCGGTCAATTTGGCAGAATGGGTGATTTTTTCTATTACCGGTCAGCATCGGTTGAATGCCACTGTATAATTTTGATACGCAAAACAGCCCCTCACATTGGTGAGGGGCTGTTGCCATTTTCCATACCTATCCGGATTAGTGTTTCTGACCTTTTTCCTGCAACCGGCGGTTTTCGGTGAGCAGTTGATCCGCGACAATATCCAGCTGGCGGTTTTCGTCCACACGGTCAGCCAGCGCGCTTTCCTCCAAGTCGGCATAATTGTCGGCGTGGCCTTTTTTCTTAAAGGACAGCTTGAGCAGCACCGGCGTGAGCACCGCGCAGCATACAACGGTAATGATCACCGGGCCAAAGAAGGCATCCGGCATCAGTCCAAGACTCAAGCCCTTGTTGGCGACGATCAGCGCCACTTCGCCGCGGCAAGCCATGCCAACACCGATTTGGATGCATTCCCGCTGGTCAAAACCGCACATTTTGGCTCCCAGCCCGCAACCGATCAGCTTGGACAGAATAGCGACCACCACCATGCAGATGGCGAACAGCACAATCGACAGCGACATCGCCGGCAGCGTGACCTTCAAACCGATGTTGGCAAAAAAGATGGGGGTCAAGAACAGGTACTGCACCGGCTGAAATTTGCTGGAGATATAATTGCCTTTGGTGGTATTGGCAACGATCAGACCGGCCGCGAAAGCGCCGATGATGTCTGCCACGCCGAATACACGCTCTGCCAGAAAAGACAGCAGCAAACACAGCACAAACGCCGCCACCGGATAGCGGTGCAGATACGGTCGATTTTCGCGACGGGCAGCATACCAGTTGAACCCTTTGACTACTACAAAGCCGACGGCACCCACAAACACGAAGAACAGCAGGATTTTCAAAATCACCAGCAGCACATTGACATTATCTCCAGCAAAGCTGGTGACGATCGTCAGCGCGATCAAACCCAGAATATCGTCGATGATCGCGGCCGCCAGAATGGTGTTGCCCACCTTGGTGTGCAGCTTGCCAAGCTCTTGCAGCGTTTCCACCGTGATGCTCACCGAGGTCGCGGTCAAAATGGTACCGATAAAGATGTTTTGCAGCAACCGATTGCCCTCGGTAGCCAAATCACCGCGGTTAAAGATAAACGCCAGCAGTGTACCCATCACGATAGGAGCCAGCACACCGATCAACGCCACCATAAAGCCGGATTTACCGGAACGACCCAAATCGCGCAAACTGGTGCCCATACCGGCGGAAAACATAATCACGATCACGCCGAGTTCGGCGAGCTGGGTCAACATTTCGGTGGGCTTCAAAATTCCAAACACCGCCGGACCCAGCAGCAGCCCGGCCAGCAGCGCCCCCACCACCTGCGGCATTTGGAACCGCCGGGTGATCATGCCGAGAATTTTTGTACTGATCAAAATCAGCGCAATGTGCCAAAGATAATCATAAGACATGGTGAAACCTTCTTTTATAATAATTTCTGTTTATTTCAATTCAACAATGGTCACGCCGTTTTCGCCCTCGCCGTACACACCCAACCGATAGCTCTTGACCGATGGGTGCGAACGCAGGAAATTGTGAACCGCCTGTCGCATGGCGCCGGTGCCTTTGCCGTGGATCACCGTGATGCGATCCACATTGGTCATCACCGCGTCATCAATAAAGCGATCCAGTTCCAAAATGCCCTCGTCAGTCATTTTGCCGCGCAAATCAATTTCAGACGTAATCTCCCGGTCAATGGTGGAGGGGAGGGTGCGGGTGCGTTTTCCGCCGACCGTGGTTTTGGGCTTAGCGCTCTTTTCGTTCAGCAGCCGCAGATTGTCCAGTTTCACGCGGGTGCGAATGATACCGGCCTGCACTTCCACATATCCGGAGGCATCCGCCGGTGCCAACACCGTTCCGGTTTTGTCGATATCCACGATGCGCACCTCGTCGCCCGTTTTCAACGGACGGGGGAGACGATAATTGTCTTTTTGGCGATGATCCACCGGATCCACCGCGTTGTCCATGTCCTTGAGCTTAGAGCGCAGACGGCTTTTGGCATCCGATGCCGCGGCTGCGGTCTTGGATTGCTTGCGCAGCGCGTCCAGCTCTTGCATAAACTGGTCGGCTTGCCACCGGGCTCGTTCCACGATGCGTTGTGCCTCGGCATGGGCTTTTTCCAGTTCCTGCTGCTGTCGTCGCTTCGCCTGCTCCATTTGCTCGCGCGCTTTTTGTCCGGCGTTTTGCGCCGCAATACGCGCGTTTTGGGCGTCCGCCAATTCCTGCTCCAGTTGTTGGCGGCGATCCTCCAGCCGCGATACCACATCTTCCATTCGGCGGTTTTCCGCCGATACCAGTTCGCGTGCGCGGTTCACCACGTCGTCCGCCATGCCCAAGCGACTGGAAATAGCAAACGCGTTGGAGCGCCCGGGCACACCCACCAGCAACCGGTAGGTGGGGCGCAGCGTAGCAACATCAAATTCGCAGCTGCCGTTTTCCACACCGGCGGTGTGAATGGCGTATTCTTTCAATTCCGCATAGTGGGTGGTCGCTGCAATATGTGCCCCTTGTGCGCGCAGCTTTTCCAAAATAGCGATCGCCAGCGCTGCGCCCTCGACCGGATCGGTTCCGGCACCAAGCTCGTCCAGTAAGACCAAGCTGCCGGCATCCGCTTCTTCCAAAATGTGGATTTGATTGGTAACGTGGGCGGAAAAGGTGGACAGCGATTGTTCGATCGACTGCTCGTCGCCGATATCCGCCAGCACGGTTTGGAAAATAGACAGCGAGCTGCCGTCGCTGACCGGCGGCATCAACCCGCACATGGTCATGAGAGTGAGCAAGCCCAGTGTTTTCAGAGTGACGGTTTTGCCGCCGGTGTTGGGACCGGTGATCACCAATGTGTCAAACGTGGTGCCCAGCTCCACATCAATAGGCACCACTTTTTGGGAATCGATCAGCGGATGGCGCGCTTGCTTTAAGCGGATCACACCGTCATCGGTGATGTCTGGCATGCCGCCTTTCATCTGATACCCCAACCGCGCTTTGGCAAAAATCAGGTTTAGTTCCACCAGAATGGTGTAATCTTCGGCAATAGCGTCCGCAAACTGACCGGTTTCCGTCGACAGCGCCGCCAGAATACGATCAATTTCCTCCGCTTCCTGTCCGGTCAGCAGTTTAATGTCGTTGTTGGCGTTGACCACGCCCATCGGTTCCACAAACAACGTGGCACCGGAAGCGGACGAATCGTGCACCAATCCCGGTACATCCGCGCGGTGTTCCGCCTTGACCGGTACCACAAACCGCCCATCCCGAATGGTAACGATCGGATCCTGTAAAAACTTTTGATAGGTGGGGGAGTGGATCATGTGATCCATCTGTTCCCGTACCCGTTGGGAAGCCGAGCGGATCTTACGGCGAATATCCCGCAGCGTGGGCGAGGCGTTGTCCGCCATTTGTTCCTCGGACAAAATGGAGGTGGTGATTTTTTCTTCGAGATATTTGTTGGGCGCCAGCACCGAAAAGCGATCATCCAAACAGCAGCTGATCCCTTCGCAATGATTGCGCCATTCCACCACTGAGCGGATGTTGCGCAGCGTTTCAGCGATGTCCAGCAGCTCCCGCATCGACAGCGAGGCACCGGCCTGTGCTCGCCGCAGCGATGACGCATTATTCTTCAGTGTGCCAAACGAAGGGCTGCCAAACCGCGCCATCAGCGTAAAGGCGGCGTTGGTTTCCTGCTGCATACGCTTCACTTCGGTCAGCACCGGCACCGGGCGAAGATCACGCGCGGCTTGTGCCGCGTCCGGTCCGTTGGTCTGCCCGGCAAGCAATTCTAATATCTTATCCAATTCCAATGTCTGGTAATGGCGATTCATACAATCCTCCTGTAAAAATACACGAACGAGGGATACATATATAAAATAAGTATACCATAAACAGGGGATGTATGCAATGCCTGTCGCCTGTCCGGAGAGCGTTTTTAGCCAATTTGGAAAGTTGTTCGGACGAATATTTTTGAATTTTCTGCGAACCGGGCGCGAAACGCTTGTAATTCGCGCCAATTTTTACTATAATGGTTCAATAGGAATTTTGTAACTGCATCAAAAAGGAGTTTAACGCCATGCTACAAACCGTAATCCGTATGCTCCGCTCGGGTGGCGAAATCGATTTTGCATCGCTGGTATTTTTGTTTTTTGGCTATATGGTGCTGATTTTGGTGCTGATGCCGGTGCACGAATGTGCTCACGCCTTTGTTGCCGATCGCTTGGGCGACAAAACGCCGCGGTGGAACGGACGGCTAACCCTGAATCCGATGGCGCATATCGACTGGCTGGGCGCTGCGATGATTTTGCTGTTTGGCATCGGTTATGCGCGGCCGGTTCCGGTGTCGCCCCGTCATTTCAAAAATGCGCGGCGGGATATGGCACTCACGGCGTTGGCCGGGCCGGTATCCAATTTGCTGATGGCGGTTGTGTCGGTGGGCATTTTTCGGGTGTTGCTGTTGTTTGGTGGCGGTGTGGAGAACGGCATGCTGTACGCCAACTCTGATGCGCAATGGCTGTATTATGCATATGTTGTTCTGATCCAGGTGTTTGCCAGTGTCAACATCGGGTTGGCGGTGTTTAACCTGCTGCCCATTCCGCCGCTGGATGGATCGCGCATTTTCAGTGCGATCCTGCCCCGCAAATGGAGTTATGTGCTGGACAAATACGAACAATATATCATGATTGGGCTGTTTGTGCTGCTGTTCACCGGCGTGCTGGATACCCCGCTGTATCTGCTGCGCCGCGGAGCGGGCGGGCTGATTTGCGCTCTGTTCGGTATGCCCAATCAATTTTAAGGCAGGGGCTTTATGGAAACGATCTCCTATAAGCTGCCCGCGTTTGAAGGGCCGCTGGATCTGCTCCTGTTTTTGGTGCAGAAAAACAAGCTGAATATTTACGATATCCCCATCGCTGAGGTGCTGGCGCAGTATATGGATACCATTCGCCAGATGCAGGAAACCGATCTGGATGTGGCAACCGAGTTTTTGGAGATGGCGGCGCGGCTGGTGCAAATCAAATCCGCCATGCTGCTGCCTCGCCACGAAGAGGCGGAGGAGTTGAAACGCGAACTGACCGGCGAGCTGATCGAATACCGGTTGTGCCAGCTGATGGCGGGGAAAATGGCCAAAATGTACATCGGTGGACAGCTTTTCGTGCGCGCGCCGGAGGATGTATCCCCCGACCTGACCTACCGCCGGGTGCATCCGCCCGAGGTAATGCGAGAGGCGTATCTGGCAGCGGCCGGGCGGGGCAAACGCCGTTTGCCGCCACCGGCGCAGGCATTCAGCGGTATTGTATCCCGCAAAATCGTGTCGGTGTCCTCCAAAATTATGTTTGTGCTGCGGCGGTTGTATAAAAACGAGCGCAAACAAACCTCCTATAACGCTTTGTTCCAATCGGCGCAAAGCAAATCCGAACTGGTAGCAACCTTTCTGGCACTGTTGGAGCTGATAAAAGGGCACCGGATTCGGGTCGACGGCGAGGGCGATGAGCAAACGGTATCCATGCTGGGGCGGGAACAGACGCCCCCACAGGAGGGATAAAGGATGGAAACAAGAGAATACCAAGCAGCGATTGAAGCCATCCTGTTCGCCAGCGGTGAACCTGTGCCGTTGGCACGGCTGGCGCAGGCGCTGGAAGTGGACGAGGACGAAGCACGCTTTTTGACCGAAGGGTTGATGGAGCGTTATGCCCGGCAGGAGGGCGGTATCTTGCTGCGGCGGCTGGACGATGCGTATCAGCTTTGCAGCGATCCGGCGTATGCCTCTTATGTGCGCACCGCTATGGATTTGCGCCGCAACACACCACTGTCGCAAGCGGCGATGGAGGTGCTGGCGGTGGTGGCGTATAACCAACCGGTTACCAAAGCCTTTGTGGAGCAGGTGCGCGGTGTGGATTGCAGCGCCGTTATGCAGGGATTGGTTGCCAAAGGATTGGTGGAAGAAAAAGGGCGGCTGGAACTGCCCGGGCGTCCGCTGTTATACGGTACCACACCCCATTTTCTGCTCAGCTTTGGGCTGACTACGCTGGAAGATCTGCCGCCGCTGCCTGAAAAAGAGGACGCACTCGCGCAGGATGAGGCTCCGGATGCGGATGACGCCGATACAGAAGAAAGCGCCGCGCAGGCGGAAGAGCAGCCGGTACCACCGGAAGAGGAAACCCCATGATCGTGTTGTACATTTTGCTGGGGATTCTTGCTTTTTTGTTGATCCTGCTGTTGATTCCGGTGCAGATAGGGGTCGGGTATCAAAATGACCTGACCGCGTGGGTGCGCTATGGGCTTATCAAGATCCGGTTGTATCCGGTAAAGGAAAAACCAAAGACAAAAAAGCCGTCGGGTGACAAAAAGCAAACCACAAAAAAAGCGGAACCCAAGAAAAAGAAATCCTCCACTTCGGATAAATTATCCGAAATTGCCGAAAATATGAAACGGGACAGCTTGTCCGAAACGCTGGAGGAAGTGCAGCAGCTGATGCAGCTGATCCAACGCACCACCCAAAAGCTGTTGCGGGCACTGACGATCGACCGGCTGTATTTATCGCTGATTGTGGCTACCGGCGAAGCGGATACCACCGCAATACGGTACGGACAAGCGTGTGCGGTGATAGCCCCGGCGGCAACTATGCTGCACGAAACCATGCGAGTGAAGAAGCAGCATGTTGAGGTTACGCCGGGATTTGGCATGGACAAAAGCCGCGTGACGGCGGATATTCGCGTACATGTGGTGCCGCTGCGTATTGTTGTGATAACGCTGGCGGCGTTGATGGGATTTATTCAATGGACGAATACGGCTCAAACGCCGGAGAAAGGATGATATAGCATGGAAAAGAAGGTACAGGAACTGTTGGGCGTTTCGATGGAAAAGGTCAAAAACATGGTGGATGTGGACACCGTTGTGGGCACACCCATTACCGTAGCGAACGACATTACGCTGATCCCTGTTTCCAAAGTGAGCTGCGGGTTTGCCGGCGGCGGTTCGGATTTGCCGACCAAAAATCCGAATAAAGAGCTGTTTGGCGGTGGCACCGGCGTAGGCATGAACATTACACCGATCGCGTTTATTGTGGTGAACAACGGCAATGTGCAAATGCTGCCGGTGGTCGCCAAGCCGGATTCCAACGATCGTTTGGTGAATATGATTCCCGAAATGGTGGACAAAGTCAGTGGGATGTTCAAAAAAGATAAAGAATCCGCAGAAACGACGGAAACCACTGAAGAATAACGACTATTGCGCCCCCGCCCTGCATACGCTTTAGAGATACGGCGTATGGGAAGGGGCGGTCTATCGGTGAGATGGTGCAAATGGGTGTTGTGGCTTGTGCTGGGCGGGGTTGTGCTGGGCGGCGTTCCGGCCAATGCAGAGGACGCATTGGAGGTGTCTGCGGCATCGGCTGTGATGATGCAGGCGGACAGCGGTCGCATTTTGTATCAGAAGGATGCCCACACGCCGCGTGCGATGGCGAGCACCACTAAGATCATGACCGCGCTGCTGGCGGCCGAGCGTTTGCCGTTGGATCGTGATGTGTCGGTGTCGGCACAGGCTGTGCGGGTCGAAGGAACCGCACTGGGGCTGCGCGGCGGAGATGCAATCAGCGTACGGGATTTGATTACCGGTCTGCTGCTGGCTTCCGGTAACGACGCCGCGAATGTGCTGGCGCAAGAAGTTGCCGGTAGCCAAGAGGCGTTTGCGGTGCTGATGAACCAGCGTGCTGTTGAGATCGGTATGAAGCACACCCATTTTGTGACACCGTCCGGACTGGATGAGGAGGGTCACGCTTCCACAGCATATGATATGGCGTTGTTGGCGCGCGAGGCGCTGAAAAACGGTACGATAGCAGCGATTGTGCAGCAAAAGTCCGCGACAATACGCTTGGGGTCGCCCAAACGCGCGGTGACCATCGCCAACCACAACCGCCTGTTGCAGCTGTATCCGGATGCGATCGGGATGAAAACCGGTTTCACCAAAAAAGCCGGACGTTGTCTGGTATCGGCTGCCAAACGCGATGACGTGACCTTGATCGTGGTCACGTTGCATTGTCCCAACGATTGGGATGACCATATGCATTTGTACGATGTGGCGTTTGCCAAGGTGAAAACGGTCCCTTTGCCGATGGTAAAGCTGCCCTCCTTGCGGGTAGCGGGTGGAGACAGAGCGGGGGTTCGGCTGACCATCGCTGACTCTTCGCCGGTGGCGGTGATGCAGGATGAGGCGGAGCGTATACGCACACGCTTGGAGTTGCCCGCTTTTGTGTGGGGCGGCGTAAAAAAAGGCGCGCGTGTCGGGTGGGCGATTTACGCCCTCGACGGACAGGAGCTGGCACGTGTGCCGGTGCTGGCGACCGAGGACGCCGCAACACTTCCGGTCGCGGGATACGCCGAACAATGCGCACGGTTGTTTTGCCGAATGCTGCAAGGATTATTGACATGGTAAGGAAAGGAAAACATACATGGCATTGGAACGATTGCAAAAAATATTGTCCGAGCGGGGAGTGGCCTCGCGTCGCGGAGCGGAAGAGCTGATCGCGCAGGGCAAGGTGAAAGTGAATGGACGCACCGCGTCGCTGGGCGACAAAGCGGATGCACGTCGCGATTTGATTACGGTGGCTGGCAAACGTTTGGCGGCTGCCGAAGAAAAGCGCTACATCTTGCTGCATAAACCGCGCGGTTACATCACCACTATGAAGGATGAACGCGGACGGAAATGTGTGGAAGAGTTAACGCGCGATGTCGGTGTACGGGTGTTTCCGGTGGGACGGCTGGATCGCGAATCCGAGGGAATGCTGTTGCTGACCAACGACGGCGACTTTGCCAACGCCATTATGCATCCCTCCGCACATGTAGAAAAGCATTATCGCGTCACGCTGCGCTCGACGGTGACTGACGAACAGCGCTTGGCGTTTCAGGAAGGCATCGTGCTGGACGGTCGCCGCACCGCACCTGCTGATATGACCGTACTGCAGGAGGAACCCGGCCGCACGGTGGTCAGCATCACACTGAAAGAAGGACGCAACCGCCAGATCCGTCGCATGTGCGAACAGCTGGGGCTGGATGTGATCCGACTGAAACGCACCGCCATCGGCAGCGTAAAACTTGGCATGCTCCCGCCCGGAAAATGGCGCGATCTTACCCCGCAGGAGGTGAAAGCGCTGGTGATGGCGTCGCGTGTGGAACAAAAGGTGGCGGCGGATTACATTAAAAATGGTCGTCGCCCCCACCAAGGAGGCGGTTCACGTGCTGACCATCGCTCCCGCCGCTGAACCGCGTCGCCAAGAACTGGCTGCTGCGTACGGTGTGCCGGATGCACGAGTGATGCTTGCGTGCAGCGTCGGCAGGGAAGAGGGCGGTTGCGCGTATGCCATCGAAAGGGATACGGTGCATCTGTTCCGTCTGTGGGCAAACGATAGCGCGCTGCAGGACGGAGTTTTGCGGGCGGTATTAAACGCCGGCTATCTGGCCGGAGCCACCCGAGCGGTTTGTGAATATGAACCGCTGGAACCGTTGCTTCGTTTCGAAGGTTTTGTGGTGTCCGAAGAGGGGATGACGGTCGATTTGGCAGAATTTTTCTCTCGTCCCTGTCACGGTATAAAATAAAGCAAAAACAGCCTGCTCTTTGGTTGACAAAGGGCGGGCTGTTCTGGTAAAATAATAGGTACTTGTATAGACAGGAGGCATCCTTTTATGATACGCAGCATGACCGGCTACGGTCGGCACCAAGCGTCCGTCAACGGTATGGACATCACCGTCGAAATCAAGTCGGTGAACCACCGGTATTACGAATATTCGTCCCGTTTGCCGCGCACCTACGGCTTTTTGGACGATAAGCTGAAATCCTATTTGCAAGGGCGCATTGCCCGCGGTAAAGTCGAGGTATATGTATCCATCGATACGGTGGAGGCTCCCGGCAGCGATGTGGTGGTCAACTGTTCGTTGGCTGACAGCTATGTGAAAGCTCTGAAAGATCTCAGCGCGCGGTATGGACTCAAAGACGATGTGTCGGCGATGTCGCTGACGCGTTTCCCGGATATTTTAACGGTGCGTAAAGCACCGGAGGATGAGGACGCGGTTTGGGATGCTGTGCGCAGCGTTGCGGAAAAAGCGCTGGATGCATTCGTCACTATGCGGGAAAGGGAAGGCGCGCGACTGAAAGAAGACGTGCTTTCCCGCGCTGCCACGATCCTGCAGCTGGTGGGACAGGTAGAGGAACGCTCGCCTCAAACGGTGCAGGCGCACATGGAAAAGGTACAGGCGCGTATGCGGGAATTGCTGGACGGTGCCGCGGTGGACGAACAACGACTGCTCACCGAAGCGGCGCTGTATGCCGACAAAATTGCTGTTGCCGAAGAAACGGTTCGACTGCGCAGCCATATTGCTCAGCTGGAACAGATGATGGAAAGCAGCGAAGCGATCGGCCGCAAACTGGATTTTCTTGTACAAGAGATCAACCGCGAGGCCAACACCACCGGCTCCAAATGCCAGGATGTGGAATTGGCACGGATTGTGGTGGAAATCAAGGCGGAAGTGGAAAAAATCCGCGAGCAAATTCAAAATATTGAATAAAAGAGGAGCCGAACATGAAATTGATCAACATCGGTTTTGGCAACATGGTGCTGGCGCAGCGCGTGATCGCCATCGTCAGCCCCGAATCGGCCCCGATCAAGCGTATTGTGCAGGAAGCCAAGGAGCGCGGATCGTTGATCGATGCAACCCATGGTCGCCGCACCCGCGCCGTTTTGATTACTGACAGCGACCATGTTCTTTTGTCTGCGCTGCAGCCGGAAACGGTGGGCGGGCGCTTGAACGGTCACGAGAATGAAGAGGAGGCGGACGAGGATGTCTAAACGCGGACTTTTGGTGATTTTTTCCGGTCCGTCCGGCAGCGGAAAAGGCACCGTGCTGCAATCGTTGCTGACAGAGCGGCCGGATGTAGCAGTTTCGATTTCCGCCACCACCCGTCAGCCGCGTCCCGGCGAGCAGGATGGGGTGCACTATTTCTTCCGCCAGCGCGAAGAATTCGAGCAAATGATCCGTGAGGATCAGCTGCTCGAATATGCCGAATACAGCGGCAACTACTATGGCACGCCGCTGTCCTTTATTGAGCAGCAGCGGCAGCAGGGGCGCCATGTGGTGCTGGAAATCGAGGTGCAAGGTGCGCTGCAGGTAATGCAGCGGTGCCCGGATGCGGTATCCATCTTCTTGGCACCTCCGTCGCTGGCAGTGTTGGAAGAGCGCCTGCGCGGACGCGGCACCGAAACCGAAGAGGTGATTTTGCGCCGCCTTGGCGAGGCGCACCGCGAACTCGCCAGCATGGATAAATACCAATACATTGTTGTCAACCGCGAGGTGGCACAAGCCGCCGCGGATGTCGATCATATTTTATGTGCCGAAGCTATGCGGAGTGACCGCATGCAAGAGTTTAAGGAGGAATTTTTACAATGCTGAATCCGAATGATATTGAAAAAATCCAAGGCGACAACAGCCGTTATGCTGTCGTGATCGGTATCGCCAAACGCGCCCGCGAAATCGCCGAACAGGCGGAGCAGGAGCAAACCATTCTGCTGGAAAAACCGGTCAGCATGGCGATCGAAGATTTTGAATCCGGCGATTATAAGCTGGTGGAAGAAGATCATCCCGAAGACGAAGAAGAGGAAGAGGAAGAGTAACTCTTGCGCGAACGCATCCACAAGGAGGGAACGCCGTGATTCTGCCGAAAATTGCCAGAATTGCCGTGGAGCAAACGGCGTTTCATTTTGATAAACTGTACGATTACACGATCCCGGACCGCATGGGCGACGTTCCTTGCGGAAGCCGGGTTCTTGTGCCATTTGGCGGGGGAAATCGCCGCCGCCAAGGGATCGTATTGGCGTATGCCGAAAGCGGCGAAGTGGCCAAGCTAAAGCCCATCAGCGCGGTCTTGGATGCCCAGCCGCTGCTGAACGATGAGATGCTTGCTATGGTCCACTGGCTGAAAGAGCGCACCTTTTGTACCTATTTCGATGCGGTGCGCGCTATGCTGCCCAGCGGGCTGTATATGCGGATTCGTCCCATATACAGCGTTGTGGAGGAGCTACCAGTTGAAGCGTTGTCGGTGCTGTCGCCGGAGGAAAAGCAAGCGTGGGATATTGTGGCGGCGCGCGCCCAAGGGATCGAGCAGGAAAAGCTGCTCTCGCTGCTGGGGATGAAAGGACGCGCCGATCTACCGGAAAAACTGGTCAAAAAAGGCTTTTTCCGTCGGGATGACGATGCATATCGCCATGTAGGCGATGCCACCCTGCGGATGGTGCGCCTCAACTTCCCGCCGGAGGAACTGGCCGATACCATCACACGATGCCGCTGCACCGATAAACAACAGGCCGTGTTAAACCTGTTGTGCGATGTCGGCTGTGCCTCGGTGAAAGAGTTGTGCTACTTTTGTTCGGTCACCACAGCGGTGGTGCAAGCCCTTGTCAAAAAAGGTCTGCTGGAATGTTATGATGCCGAAGTGCTGCGCTCGCCGCACAAGCGACCGGTGACAGCCCAAACGGCCAAGCCGGCCACCCTAAATGAAGAGCAACAAAAAGCATTTTGCGATCTTTTGGCACGATATCGTATGGGAAAACCCGCCGGCGCACTGTTGTACGGTGTGACCGGCAGCGGCAAGACACAAGTGTACATGAGCCTGATCGATCAGGTGATTGCCGATGGACGCGGTGTGTTGGTGTTGGTACCGGAAATATCGCTGACGCCGCAAATGATGAACCTGTTTTTGAACAAATACGGTCAACAGGTGGCGGTACTGCACAGTGGTTTGGCCATCGGCGAGCGGATGGACGAGTGGAAACGCATTAAACGAGGCGACGCCCGCATTGTGGTGGGCACGCGCTCGGCGGTGTTTGCGCCGTTGGCGCATATCGGGTTAATTATATTGGATGAGGAACAGGAACACACGTATAAATCCGAATCCACACCGCGCTATCATGCGCGCGATGTGGCACGCTTTCGGTGTGCCAAGCACAACGCGTTGATGCTGCTATGCTCGGCGACACCGTCTATTGAAAGCTACCACGCGGCCTTATCCGGTCGCTATTCGCTGCATACGTTGAAAAACCGCTATGGCAATGCCGGGTTGCCGGTTGTGACCGTAGCAGATGAGCGCGTGGAAAATTTGGACGACAGCGCTATTGGTGAAACGCTTCGCACAGAGATGACGGCTTGTTTGGAGCAGGGAAAACAGGTGATTTTGCTGCTGAACCGTCGGGGATACCACACTCATGTATCCTGCCGCAGCTGCGGTCATGTGTTTACCTGTCCATCGTGCAGCATTTCTATGACTTACCACCGGGCAAACGACCAAATGGTGTGCCATTATTGCGGGCATATGCAGCCCCCACCCACAACGTGCCCCGAATGTGGGTCGAACAAATTGCAGTTTGCGGGGCTGGGGACGCAGCGCGTGGAACAGGAGTTGTCTCAGCTTTTTCCGGATGCCCCTGTGTTGCGTATGGATACTGATACCACCATGTCGCGTTTCGCGTATGAAGAAAAGTTTGCAGCATTTGGCGAGGGAAAATACGCCATTATGATCGGTACCCAAATGGTTGCCAAGGGGCTGGATTTTCCCAATGTCGGGCTGGTCGGAGTATTGTCTGCCGACCAATCGCTGTATACCGATGATTTTCGGGCATTTGAAACCACCTTTTCTTTGCTGACACAGGTGATTGGTCGTGCCGGTCGTCGGGGTAGCGAGGGAAAAGCAGTGGTGCAAACCTACACGCCGGACAATTATGTGATCGATCTGGCAGCAAAGCAGGATTACGACTCTTTTTACACAGCGGAAATCGCATCGCGGCGGCTGATGAAATATCCGCCGTATTCCGACTTGCTGCAATTCGGCTTTGTGGGGGTACGCGAAGGGCAGGTGCGCGAAGCCGCTTTTCGGTTTTTGCAGGATTTACGCACAGCGCTTACAGGCGAATATGCCGATATTCCGGTGATCGCGTTGGATCCCACACCGGCATCGGTTGCACGCACGGCGGGCAAATATCGCTATAAAATACTGATAAAAACCATCAACAGCGCCCGCTGCCGTCAAATGACAGCCGATTTATTAACGCGGGTGGGGCGCGATCATCATTATAAGGGTGTAACGGTTTTTGCGGATATGAATCCTGCGGGCACCCTGTAACGGTTTTGGGAAAGGAGAATGTCGTTATGGCTATTCGCAATATTCTTGTTGAGGGAGATCCGGCACTGCATAAAGTCTGCCGTCCGGTAACAGAATTTAATGAACGCCTTTGGCAGCTGCTGGATGATATGGCGGAGACGCTGCACGAATCGGGCGGTGTAGGACTGGCCGGCCCCCAGGTAGGGGTTTTGCGGCGTGTGTTTATCATGGATATGGGAGATGGTGCCGGTGTGATCGAATGCATCAACCCCAAGATTATTGCACGAAAAGGACAGCACGAGGTGGAAGAAGGTTGCCTGTCCTGCCCCGGTGAATGGGGAATCGTCGTGCGCCCGAAAGAAGCCATTATGCAGGCGCAAAACCGTAAAGGCGAAACCTTTACACTAAAAGGCGACGGTATGCTGGCACAATGTATGTGCCATGAAAACGATCATCTGGACGGGATTTTGTTCAAACAAAAAGTGGTGTGTATGCTGACTCCGGAAGATATGCAATCTCACCGGAAAAAGAGGTGATCCCATGCGTGTGGTATTTATGGGAACACCGGATTTTGCGGTACCCAGCTTAAAGCGATTAGAGGCGGACGGTCATACGATCGCACTAGTTGTCACCCAAGCAGATAAACCCAAAGGGCGGGGGAGAACGCTTACGCCACCGCCCGTAAAGGAATACGCCCTTACAAAGAATTGGCCGGTATTTCAGCCCACTCGCATGAAAGCGGAAGAAACGCTTCAAACCATTCGCGATGCCCGGCCGGATGTCATTGTGGTCGTGGCGTTTGGACGCATTTTACCGCCATCTATTTTATCCTTGCCGCGTTATGGATGCATCAATGTGCACGGTTCATTGCTGCCGCGCTACCGCGGCGCCGCGCCAATCCAGTGGGCGGTGTTGAATGGTGACCGCGAGGCCGGTGTCACCACCATGCAGATGAACGAAGGCCTGGATACTGGCGATATGTTGCTGACAAGCTCCAGAACCTTACAGGACGACACAACGGCGGGAGAGCTGTTCGACTTGCTTTGCGAAGACGGCGCGGAGCTGCTTTCGCAAACACTGCGGTTATTGGAGGCGGGAACGCTGCACCCGATCCCTCAAGATGACACCAAAGCATCTTATGCACCGATGCTGGACAAATCCATGAGCCGGATTGATTGGGACCGAAGCGCGTGGGAGGTTCACAATCAGGTGCGAGGTCTCAATCCATGGCCGTCAGCCAGCACGTTGTATCACGGAAAAACGCTGAAAGTGCACACTTCGCATGTAGGGGATGATACCGATGCAGCGGCTGGTTCTGTTGTGTCGGTATCGCCGCTGCAAATCGCCTGCGGCGATGGCAAAGTCATTGTGCTGAACGAGGTGCAGATAGAAGGCTCCAAGCGCATGGCGGCATCTGATTTTCTGCGGGGACATCCGCTGGAAATCGGCGACCAGCTTCCCGGTCGCGAACAATAATTATATACCATCGGAAAGGGGTGTTGGCGTATGCTGACTGCGTATATTCCCGGATATTATTACATGGACTACTGGTATCTGATTTTGGTGGTTCCGGCGCTGATTATCACCGTATGGGCACAAATCAAAGTGTCCACTACTTTCAAAAAATACAGTAAATATGCGGTGGGTTCCGGGCTGACAGGTGTCCAGGCATCTGAGCTGATCCAGCAGCGGAACGGATTGCAGGTTCCCTGTTCGCAGATTGCCGGATCCATGACCGATCACTATGACCCGCGCTCCAACTCGATTCGCTTGTCCGAAACGGTTTACGGTGTGTCCAGCGTGGCGGCGGTGGGCGTGGCTGCTCATGAAACCGGTCACGCGCTGCAGTATGCCGAAGGGTACTGGCCGATCAAGCTGCGTATGCGCTTGGTGCCTATTACCAACTTTGCATCGGCGGCTTCACCGTGGCTGCTGATGCTGGGGCTGGTTTTGTCTTTCCTGCCGTTGGCATATTTGGGCGTGGCATTCTTTGGATTTGCCGTAATTTTCCAGCTGGTAACACTGCCGGTAGAATTTAATGCCAGCGCCCGCGCTTTGTCGGCATTGGCCGAAGGGCAGATGCTGACGCAAGACGAGTTGAAAGCGGCTAAAAAAGTGCTATCCGCGGCGGCAATGACCTATGTAGCGGCGCTGCTGGTATCGCTCATGCAGTTTTTGCGGTTGTTGCTGATTGTGATGGGACGCGGACGGAGGAACGACTGATGCCCGATAATGCCCGTAGCTGGGCGGTGAAAGCGCTGACGCGTTTTTACCGCGATAAGAGCTATTCTAACATTTTGCTGGAGGAAGAACTGCAAAAATGTGCGCTGCCACAGCAAGATAAAGCACTGGCAACTACCTTGTTTTACGGAGTGATCGAGCGCCAGCTCACGCTGGACTATCTGATCTCCTGCTTTTGTAAGATGAATATCAAGCGACTCCATCCCACCGTGTTGAATATTTTGCGGGTGGGGGCGTACCAGTTGATCGCCATGGATAAGATCCCTGCTTCTGCCGCGGTCAACGAAATGGTAACGCTCGCCAAACGAATGGGACAAGCCCGTGCCAGCGGCATGATAAACGCCGTACTGCGTGCGATCGGTAGGGAAGGTCGACAACGGCTGGACGCACTGCCTGATACGCCTACGGGATGGGAGAAGCGCTATTCCTGTCCGCAAGCGCTGCTGAGCATTTGGGAAAGTGGCTACGGACGAGAGCGCGCCCGCGCTTTGGCTGAGCAGTGCAACAGTCATCCCGCTGTTTACTTACGCGTCAACACATTGGTAACAACGACCGAAAAACTGGCGGAGGAACTTGACAAAATTGGTATTTCTTACCGCAAGGTGGAGGGGCTGCCCAATTGTTTGGAGATTTTGCAAAATTCTTACCGGAAAAAGCTTGAAAAATTACCCAAAAACTGGTACTATCATCAAGATATAGCCTCGCAATGGTCCTGCTTGGCGCTGGGCACACAACCTGGTGAAAAGATTGCGGATGTGTGTGCGGCGCCGGGCGGAAAAAGCTTCACTGTGGCGCAGTATATGCAAAACCAAGGTAAGCTATATTCCTGCGACATATACGCCGCCAAATGCGATGTTATTCGCCGGCGGGCGGCAGAGTTGACCGCCACGGTGATTGAGGTTCATGAGCGGGATGCGTCGCAGCCATGCGCGCCGCAGGAAAAGGGTGCATTTGACCGCGTGCTGTGCGATGTGCCTTGCTCCGGTTTAGGTGTCATTCGGCGCAAGCCGGAGATTCGGTACAAAGATACGACCGCGTGGGAGCAGCTTCCAGCCATACAGTGGCGTATACTGGAGGCCAGCGCGGCTATGGTACGGTCGGGCGGCGTGCTGCAATATTCCACCTGCACTCTGCGGCCGGAGGAGAACGAGCAAATCGCTTCCCGCTTTCTGGCGGAACACCCGGACTTTTCTCCGCGGGTTCTGCCGCTGGATGTATGCTTCGGGCGAGCAGGGCTTGAGCCTTCTCATATGATTACATTGTTCCCTGACGAGCAGGGGAGCGACGGATTTTTTATTGCCGGTTTTGTTAGAGAATGAGGTGACATATTGGAACGTCTGGATATTCGTGCACTGCCGGAGGATGTGTGGCAAGCACAACTGAAGGAATGGGGGCAGCCCGCTTTTCGGGCGCGCCAGGTGCGCGACTGGCTGGATCGTGGTGTCACCGATTTTGAACAAATGACCAATTTGCCACAGGCGCTGCGTGCGCAGCTGGCGGCTCATTACTCGATCGCTCATGTGGAGATTCGCCGGCGGCTGGTATCCCAAATTGACGGCACGGTAAAATATCTGTACGACATGCCGGATGGCGAAACCGTCGAGTCGGTGCTGATGCAGTATAAGCATGGATGGTCGCAATGCCTGTCGACCCAAGCCGGATGCCGTATGGGCTGCGCTTTTTGCGCCACCGGCATGGGTGGTTTGCATCGCAATTTGACCGCCAGCGAAATGCTATCACAAGTTGAGGTAGCGCAGCAGGATCGCGGTGTGCGCGTATCTTCTCTGGTACTCATGGGCATGGGTGAGCCGTTGGATAATTTTGATGAGGTGGTTCGTTTTTTGCAGCTTCTTTCGGAAGAAGGTGGCGTGCATATCGGCATGCGCCATATTTCACTGTCCACTTGCGGACTGGTAGACAAAATTTATCAATTGATGGAATACCGCTTTCCGCTGACTCTGTCCATCTCGCTGCATGCGCCCAACAATGAATTGCGCTCGCAGTTGATGCCGGTGAACCGACGCTGGCCGGTGGAGAAGCTGCTGAAAGCCTGTCGCACCTATATCAACACGGTGGGACGGCGAATTTCTTTTGAATACGCGATGATGGATGGTGTAAACGACAGCGACGCCTGTGCGCGGGAGCTGGTATCCCGCTTAAAAGGGATGCTCTGCCATGTGAACCTGATCCCCGCCAATGCGGTGGAGGGAAAAGGGCACCATCGCAGCAGCGCCGCACGACTTGCGGCGTTTCAAGGCATCATTGAGCAAAGCGGTATCCCGGTAACGGTGCGCCGTACGCTGGGTGCGGATATAAACGCCTCCTGCGGACAGCTCCGCCGTGAGGAAGAACAAACCCGATCATAAGAAAGGAGGGCCTGTTGTGAACTTATATGGACAAACAGACACCGGTTGTGTACGACCCAATAACCAAGACGCGTATCGCGTTGGCGAGCTTTCACAAGAGGCCTGTTTTGCGGTTGTGTGCGATGGTATGGGCGGTGCTGCTGGCGGCAGTGTGGCCAGCACACTGGCAGCCGATACCATTGAGCAACGCCTGCGCAGCGGGTATCGCGATGAGATGAATGAATCCTCGCTGCTGCATTTGCTGGAAACCGCTGTTTCTGCCGCCAACGCACTGGTATATGACGAGGCGATGGCAGATGTTGATCTGCGCGGTATGGGCACAACGGTGGTGGTGGCTATTGTACGGGGCGACCAGGCGTACACCGCCCATGTGGGTGACAGCCGCATATATCTGATTACCGACACCTTGGAACAGCTGACCCGTGACCATTCCATTGTGCAGGAGATGGTCGAAAAAGGACAGCTGACGCCGGAAGAAGCCAAATATCACCCGCGTAAGCATCTGATAACCCGCGCTGTCGGCGTAGACAGTCGGGTATCCTGTGACCTGCAGGTGACCGATCTGCCGTCCGGCGCGCAGTTGCTGCTGTGCAGTGACGGATTGACCAATATGTTGGATCAGGATGAGCTGCTTCCGATTTTGAAAGATGCAGACGATGCCGCCTCCATTCCGGAGCGGCTGATCGAATCCGCCAAACAGGCGGGCGGGCACGACAACATCACGGCTGTGGTTATGATTCCGTAAGCGTATCCGTGTTCAAAGAATAGAAAGCGAATTGCAGGAGTGAGATCGAATGGATAAATACTTGGGAAAGCGGCTGGATGGCCGGTATGAGATCAAAGAAATCATCGGCGTGGGCGGTATGGCTTGCGTATACAAAGCATATGACACGATCGACGACCGTATTGTATCGGTCAAAATATTGAAAGACGAGTATATGGCGAACGAGGAGTTTACCCGTCGCTTCAAAAACGAATCCAAAGCCATCGCCATTTTGTCGCACCCCAACATCGTGAAGGTGTACGATGTGAGTTTTGGCGAGCGGTTTCAATATATTGTCATGGAGTACATCGATGGCATCACGTTGAAAGAATACATCGATCAGCAAAAAGAGATCAAATGGAAAGAAGCGGTCCATTTCACCGTTCAGATTCTGCGCGCTTTGCAGCATGCACATGATAAGGGGATTATCCATCGTGATATCAAGCCGCAAAATATTATGTTGCTGCCGGACGGCACCATCAAGGTAACGGACTTTGGCATTGCCCAATTCTCGCGCCAGGAAACCCGAATGAACACCAACGGCGAAAACAAAGCCATTGGTTCGGTGCATTACATCAGCCCGGAGCAGGCGCGCGGTGAGATCACCGATGAAAAAGCCGATATCTATTCGGTTGGCGTGATGCTGTATGAAATGCTGACCGGATGCCTGCCATTTGAGGCGGATAACGCTGTGTCGGTGGCGATCATGCAGCTGCAATCGGAGCCTAAAAAGCCCAGCGAGATCAACCCTCAGATTCCGGAGGGATTGGAAGAGATCACGCTGAAAGCGATGCAAAAGGATCCGCAGGCGCGGTATCAATCGGCGGCAGAGATGCTGTACGATATTGATGAGTTCAAACGCAATCCCAGTATTCACTTTGAGTACAAATATTATCACGATAATGCCTCCGCCAATTTTGTGGAAACCGTGTCCCGCGTTAAAAACGAGCCGACCGAAGAGGCGTACGCCGAGGATGATGAAGACGAAGGCAAAAAATCCATGTTGCCGGTGCTGGCGGCGATCGCCGGCGCGCTGGTGCTGATCGCCATGATCTTTGTCGGTATTTGGGCAGTGAATCGTTTGCTGAACGAGCCCGGCAAAGAGAATGTGATTGTACCGAATTTGGTGGGACAAAACTATTCGGCGGTCACCGCTAACCCGGATTATAGCTCGCTGAAGTTTGTGGTGAACGAAAAATGGGACGACACCGTTCCGGCGGGCGAGATCATCGATCAAAAACCGTCTGATGGTATTGAAGTGAAGATCGGCAGTGAAATCAAGGTCACGGTCAGCAAGGGTCCACAGACTATTGAAGTACCGCAGATCAAAGAAGGACGCGAAAAGTCCACTGCCATCTCTGAAATTGAGGGCGCCGGATTTAAGGTGCAGGAAGTCAGCGAAAGCAGCAGCACGGTTGCATCGGGTCTGGTGATTCGCACTGAACCGGCGTATCCGGAAAAGGCGCCGAAGGGCAGTACCATTGTGCTGTATATCAGCAACGGACCGGAACCGGTTCCGGAAGAGGACATTCCGGATGTCACCAAGATGGCTCAGGAGGATGCAATCTCCAAGCTGAAAGAAAAAGGCTTCCTGGTGGATGAGCAAAAAATCGAAGTAGTAAACCAGGCGGGATATGAAAAAGGGTTTGTGGTTAACCAAACGCCCAGCAGCGGAAAAGCCCAGCCCGGCACCAAAATTCAGCTAACAGTCAGCTCCGGTTATCAGGATGTGAATCTGAAAGTGGATCTGCCGGATACCACCACGGCGGTGGATCTGCAGGTGTATGTGAACGGTGAGCTCAAATCCGGCAGCGAGATGGGAACCAACTTGAAAAACCTGCTGCCGAGCGATAAAAAGAGCGTTTCGCTTACCTTGACGGCGCAAAAAGAAAGCTATCCGGTTACTATCCGTATCGCCGCGGCAGGCACCGAAAACTTCCAGGTGTATAAGAGCTTTACCGCCAACGGTTTGGATGGAACGGCTGTTGAAAACGAGTCTATTCCGTTCGACGATCCGTATAAGATCAATTGATCGCGGTGGGTAAGATAACCATGGAACAAACAGAAGGACGAATTATCCGTTGCATTGGCGGCTTCTATTATGTAGAAGCCGCCAATGCGGTATACGAGTGTCGCGCGCGGGGCATTTTTCGCAAAGAGCGTATGACCCCGTTGGCTGGCGATCGGGTTATGATCGAGCTGTTGGGCGAGGGGAAAGGCGTGCTGTCGCAAATATTGGACAGACGCAACCAATTGGTGCGCCCTCCGGTCGCTAATTTGGATTGCCTGGTGATCGTGGTATCCATCGCCGATCCGGCACCGGTGCCACTGTTGGTGGATCAAATGGTCGCCATTGCTGAAAAGAACCATATCGAACCGGTGATCGTTATCAATAAATCTGATTTGGGTGACACCCGCCAGTGGGAGGAAACCTACCGTTTGGCGGGATTGCCGGTGTTCGCGCTATCCGCGCTGGATGCGGAGGCAACTGCCCCGTTGCGGCAGGCTCTGGCCGGAAAGCTATCGGCGTTCACCGGCAATTCCGGTGTAGGCAAATCCAGCTTGCTCAATGCGATGTATCCGACATTGTCGCTGGAAACCGGTGAGATCAGTCAAAAGCTGGGGCGTGGACGGCATACGACCCGTGCCGTAACGCTCTATACGCTGCCGGAGGGCGGGTATATCGCCGATACACCCGGTTTTTCATCGCTGGATATGGAGCGGGCGCAACCCATTTTGAAAAATGAGCTGGCCGATTGCTTTCGGGAATTTGCACCTTTTTGGGGTCAGTGCCGCTTCACTTCCTGCGCGCATATCAAAGAAAAAGATTGCGCCATCCGCCAAGCGGTGGAGGACGGCAAAATTGCCCGTTCGCGCTACGACAGCTATGTGGCGATGTATGAACAGGTAAAGGATAAAGAGGAGTGGTCGTTGCGATGAATCGCTGCGTGATCGTGGGCGCTGCGCCGGTGGCGGATCCCGCTTATTTGAAGCAGCTGCTGCATCCGGATGATTTTTTAGTAGCAGCCGACGGCGGACAGGATACCATGCACGCAATGGGCTGTGCGCCAGCACTGCTGGTGGCGGATTTTGATTCCAGCTGTTCGGCAGCCCCTTTGTCCGATGCGACCGAAGTGGTGCAGCTGCCGGTTTGCAAGGATGATACCGACACACTCGCAGCAGTAAAACTGGCTCGACAGCGTGGATATCGGGAATTTTTGCTGCTCGGTTGTTTGGGCGGACGGCTGGATCACACTATTGCCAACCTTCAAGTGCTCGCGTCGTTGACGGCGGACGGCTGCAGCGCTGTTTTGGCGGACGAACACAACGAGGTTCGGTTGTGGGAGCCGGGGGAGCACCAACTTCCGTATCGGGCGGACAGCGGTTTTTCACTGCTTGCATTTGATCCGGTTGTCGTCGGAATCACCATTCGTCAGGCAGTCTATACGCTGGAAAACGGCACCCTCACCTCGAATTTTCCGCTGGGTATCAGCAACGA
Source organism: uncultured Oscillospiraceae bacterium (assembly GCA_900547105.1). Taxonomy (GTDB): domain Bacteria; phylum Bacillota; class Clostridia; order Oscillospirales; family Acutalibacteraceae; genus UMGS1474. Next base: position 84,184 of record URFL01000008.1, read on the forward strand.
ATTTGTTCCGGAGCTACCGGCGCTCGTTTCCTTCACCTCCGGTCGTTTGCTTGTTGTTTGTTCAAAAGATTGACACCATCGCCTCCGTTTGGGAATATGCTGTGAATGATAGAGCACTACACAGCGATAAGCCGAAACGGAGGCGATGATGGGTTGAAAAGCCGTTGCCAAAGCTGCGCCGGATGCGGTGCGGCTGCTTTTGGAGCAGGATTGCTGGTAGCCACCTTGTTTCCGATAAAGCTGATCCTGATCGTGGTTGCCGCTATACTGATGCTGGCGGGGTTCTCCGCTTGCAAAAAATAGGGGAGGCAAGGGCGTATGAAAATCGTGATCGTGAAAAGCCCCAAGTTGTTTGGCGGGCTTTTGCGCAAGCTGTTTGGCATCCAAAAAGACCGGATGGATACATAAAACCATGAATACCGGCATAATCTATAGGGAGTTTGCAAGGCGGGCGATTTGTATCGTCCGCCTTGCGTCATTTTCCATGCAAAAATATCCGTTGACACAGATGCTTTCACCAATGGAAAATGTCTGATTTCATAAAGTGTTTACAAAATCTTTCTTGACAAACGGCACCCTGCTCTATATACTTAACCAAGTTAACTAATTGATGATGAGATGGAGGTGTGATTTTCTTTTGGATGGAATGATGATGATGGATGTCATTCGTCGCTTTCGTCAGCTGCATCACCAAATGAGCACCAAGCTGTGCTTGCTGTCATATAGCGAAACCGCCATTTTGCAGATCACCCGAAAAAGCGGAAATTATATCAGCGTAAGCGAAATTGCGCGCGCCAGTTCCTCGTCACTGCCGTCTATTTCGCGCACTCTGCGGCAGCTTCGCGAAAAAGGCTATATCGACAGCTGCACCGATGAAAATGACCGACGAAACACCTATGTGGCGCTCACGCCGGCCGGTCAGGATATCTTGGCAAAGGATATGGAGCAGCGCAAGCGGTTCCATGCGGCTGTGGTACAGCGTATGGGCGAAGATGAATGGAATACCATGTGCCGGTTGGTTCTTACGATGCACGACTGTATGCAGCAGGAGTTGGAGAACTGGCCGGATAACCAACCGGTAGGAAAGGAATGAGCATATGCTGAAAATGCTGCGTTATATGAAAACGCAATGGAAAACCGTGGTAGCCATTATCGTGCTGCTGTTTGTGCAAGCTATCTGTGACTTGTCATTGCCCACCTATACCTCGAATCTGATCGATGTGGGTATTCAAAACAGCGGTGTAGAATTTGCCACCCCCACGGTGATTCGCGCACAAGAGTATCAGAAAGTGCAGCTGTTTATGACAGAGGAAGAAAAGGCGCTGTGGAACACCGCTTACGAGCAGGGCAGCGACGGCAATTTCCACATTAAGGATGAGTCGCGCAAGAATATGCAGCAGCTGGATGATACCTTTACACATCCGATTTTGATTACCTATATGCTCTCGCATATGTCGACTGATCAGCAGACAGCGGATGCTTCGGCAATGACGGCGGGTGGAACCCCCGATTATGCGGCGATTCGCTCGACTGTGGAAGACAAGATGCAGTCGATGGGCGAAACCATGCTGCACTCTTCGGCGGTGGCGTATGCGAAAGAAGAGTACACGGCGGTAGGAAAAGACCTAAACCAAATGCAGACGGCGTATCTGTGGAAGACCGGCGGCATGATGATCGGTATGGCGCTGCTGATGGCGGTTTCGGCTGTGCTGGTGGGTTTGCTGGCATCCCGCGTTGGCGCCGGTGTGGGACGCGATTTGCGCGAACAGGTATTCAACCGCGTAGTCGGTTTTTCGCATGCGGAGATCAATCATTTTTCCACCGCATCGCTGATTACCCGCAGCACCAACGATATTCAGCAAATGCAGATGGTATCCACCATGCTGCTGCGCATGGTGTTCTATGCGCCTATATTGGCGATTGGCGGGCTCATCATGGTGGTGCGTACCGGTGCCGGCATGACCTGGATCATCGCGCTGGCGGTGCTCACGATCCTGTGCGTGGTGGGTGTGCTGATGGTGGTGGCAATGCCCAAATTTAAGTTGATGCAAAAACTGGTAGATAAAGTCAACCTGGTATCGCGCGAAATTCTAACCGGTCTGTCTGTAATTCGGGCGTTCGGTCGGGAAGAGCAGGAAGAAAAGCGTTTTGACGAAGCCAACCGCGATCTGACTCGCACGATGCTGTTCACCAACCGCGCCATGACCTTTATGATGCCGCTCATGATGATCATTATGAATTTGATTTCGGTGCTGATCGTTTGGGTTTCCGCCAACCATATCGACGCTGGCACACTGGAAGTCGGTACTATGACGGCGTTCATCACCTATACCATGCAGATTGTCATGTCGTTTCTGATGATCTGTATGATGTCGGTTATGATCCCGCGAGCGGCGGTGGCGGCGGATCGTATCAACGAAGTGCTGAACACCGAACCGGTGATCAATGACCGTGCAGATGCCGCAGCGATTGACCAATGCCACGGCGTGGTAGCATTTCACCATGTCAGCTTCCGCTATCCCGGTGCGGATGGGAACGCTTTGACCGATATCGACTTTGAAGCGCGTCCGGGACAAACGACCGCCATCATCGGCAGCACCGGCAGCGGCAAATCCACGCTGGTACAACTGATTCCGCGGCTATATGATGTAACGGATGGCTCGGTTACGATCGACGGCATGGATGTGCGGGATGTGACCCAAGCCAGCTTGCGTGACCAAATTGGTATGGTGCCGCAAAAAGGCGTGCTGTTCTCCGGCACGATCGCGTCCAACATCGGCTACGGTGTGGAGCATCTGTCGGATGAGCAGATGCAAGATGCAGCCAATATTGCGCAGGCGACCGAATTTATTGAAGAAAAATCCGAAGGTTACCAAAGCCCGATTGCCCAAGGCGGCAGCAACGTGTCTGGCGGGCAAAAACAACGCCTGTCTATTGCGCGTGCGATCGCCAAAAATCCGCGCATCTACATTTTTGACGACAGTTTTTCCGCACTCGACTTCAAAACAGACGCGGCGCTGCGTCAGGCACTGGCGCCGAAAATCAAGAACAGCACCGTGTTTATTGTGGCACAGCGTATCAGCACCATTTTGTATGCCGATCAGATTTTGGTTTTGGACGATGGACATCTGGTGGGGAAGGGTACCCATGCCAAACTGATGAAATCCTGCCCGACCTATCAGCAGATAGCGCGTTCGCAGTTGTCGGAAGAGGAACTGGCACAAAACAGCGGAGAGGAGGATGCCGATCATGAGTGAACAACGCAAACCGGCTATGCGCGGCCCGATGGGCGGGCGCGGCATGGGACGCGGTGAAAAAGCCAAAGATTTCAAAGGCACCCTGCGTCAATTGATCCGGTATATCGGGCAATACAAAATCGGCATCATCGTCGTGATGGTGGTGGCGGTGGCCAGCACCATCTTCAACGTCATCAGCCCGAAAGTGATGGGCGAAGCCACCACCAGTCTTGCCAGCGGATTGATGGCAAAGGTACAAGGCACCGGCGGTATCGATTTTGATTATATCGGCCGCATTTTGCTGATCGTGTTGGGAATGTATGCCGTCAGTGCATGTTTTAGCTTGGTGCAAGGGTTTATCATGACCGGCATCACGCAAAAAATCTGCTATCGTATGCGGCGGGATATCTCCCGAAAGATCAACCGCATGCCGATGAAGTATTTTGAAACCCGCACCTATGGCGAAGTGCTGTCACGCATCACCAACGATGTGGATACGCTGGGGAACGGCTTGAACCAGAGTGTCACCCAGTTGATCGTGTCCACCACCACGCTGATCGGTGTGGTGATTATGATGCTGAGCATCAGCCCGCTGATGACCTTGATTACGCTGGTGATTCTGCCGGTCAGCGTGTCACTGATCAGCATTGTCGTCAAAAAGTCGCAAAAATACTTCCGCACGCAACAGGATTATCTGGGACACATTAACGGCCAGGTGGAAGAGGTTTACAGCGGTCACATGGTGGTCAAGGTATTCCACCGCGAACAAGCGGTATGTGATGAGTTTCACAAAGTCAATGAGGTGCTGTATGATTCCGCATGGAAATCGCAATTCCTGTCCGGTATGATGCAGCCGATCATGATGTTTGTGGGCAACCTTGGCTATGTAGCGGTGGCGGTTTCCGGTGCATTCTTGGCGATTCAAAATGTTATCACCATCGGTGATATCCAAGCGTTTATTCAATATGTGCGCAACTTTACCAACCCCATTCAACAAATTGCGCAGGTGACCAATATGCTGCAATCCATGGCGGCTGCCGCCGAGCGGGTGTTTGAATTCCTTGCTGAAGAAGAGGAAGAACCCTCTGTGACCGATCCGGTATCCGCCGAACACATTCGCGGCGATGTACGGTTCGATCATGTCCAGTTCGGTTATCGCGACGATCAGACCGTGATCCATAATTTCAGCGCTGATATCCACGCGGGACAAAAAGTTGCAATTGTCGGACCCACCGGTGCCGGAAAGACCACCATGGTGAAATTGCTGATGCGATACTATGATGTTCGCGGGGGCGCTATTTTACTGGATGGCCACGATATCCGAGAATATGATCGCCACGACCTGCGCTCGGTATTCGGCATGGTTCTGCAAGACACCTGGCTTTTCCAAGGCACGATCATGGAAAACATCCGCTACGGTCGCATGGATGCAACCGACGAAGAGGTGATCGCCGCCGCCAAAGCGGCACATGCCGACCATTTCATAGAGACTCTTCCCGGCGGGTACCAGATGGAACTGAACGAGGAGGGCACCAACATTTCGCAAGGGCAAAAACAGCTGCTCACCATTGCTCGTTCTATTCTGGCGGATCGCCCGATCATGATTTTGGACGAAGCTACCAGCTCGGTGGATACGCGCACCGAAGTGCAGATTCAAAAAGCCATGGATACACTGATCCAGGGTCGCACCAGCTTTATCATTGCGCATCGGCTGTCCACCATTCGCAACGCCGACTTGATTTTGTGTATGAAGGACGGCGACATTGTGGAGCAGGGTACTCATGACGAATTGATGGCGCAAGGTGGTTTCTATGCCAATTTGTATAACAGCCAATTTGAAAAAGCCTCGTAAAAAAATACTTGCTATTTTTGCAAAACAGCTGTATAATAAAATTAGCAAATATGAACAGGAGGCACGGTCATGAAGTATGACATTATTACCATCGAGCGCGAATATGCCAGTGGCGGACGAGAGATCGGTCAAAAGCTGGCGGAGCGTTTGCATATCCCATATTATGGGCGTGAAATTTTACAAATGGCGGCCGAGCGCATCGGCGCGCAACCGGAGTATGTTGAGCATATGGACGAAACGGCGCCCAGCAGCTTACTTTTTTCGCTGTACGCTATGTCGTCGGCGGCACCGTTTGACAGCACAAAGGTTTCGCCGGAAAATGCCCTGCAGCAGGCGGAGAGCCAAATTATCAAAGAACTGGCGGCTAAAGGTCCCTGCGTGATCATCGGGCGGTGCGCGGGCGCCATCTTAAAAGAGCGTCCCAATGTGCTGCGTGTGTTTATTCATGCCGATATGGAGTCGCGCCGCAAACGTGCCACCGAGGTGTACGGACAAAAGAAGAATCCTGTGGATCCGATTTTGAAGAAGTACGACCGCCGTCGTGCCAACTACTACAACTTCTATTCGGCGCAAAAATGGGATAGCCGGTTGGAATATCAAATGATGCTGGATAGCGGGCAGCTGGGCATTGACCGCTGCGTTGACATTTTGGAAGCCGCTGTATCCTGTGAGAAATAGGCCTAGAAAGGACCTGTGCCGTGGGCACAGGTCCTTTTTCTACGCCAAACCAGCCCGGCATCTTCTGCTTGAAGATGCCGGGCTGGTCAGATTGTTCATTATGAGGGAATGTTCACTGCTTCCACTGCGCTGTACAACACCATGATTTGTCCGCTGGCATCACGAACAATAGCGTAGGCGCGCGTAAACCGGGTGGAGTCGGGCGGAACCTGTCGCAGATGAATTAAATACCGCCGGTCGGGAGTGGCGGACGATGCCGACACCGCTTGTGTCGGGAATGCCAAACTTCCCAGCGTCAAGGCATCCGGTGTATCGGCAAAAGTGCTATCCGCGCCAAACAATACCCCATATTCGAGGACCGTGACATTTTCCGGCGCACAGATTTGTCCGATGGCAGACAATGTGTAGTTTCCATTCGAGGAGCTTTGAACCGTTGTTTGCTGCAGCGAAACAACCGGCTTTGAAGAGCCGTCATCGTTGTATACCGCCTGTACCGTATCGTTCCCAGCCACATACAGAGTATAATTCGTCGAATAACTGGCCACAGCACCGTTGACCAACCAATAGGAGAAGATGAAGTCTTCTTTAGCGACCGGCTGTACATCCACACGCGTGTCAAAAGCCAGCGGTTGATCGATTGTCTGCTGCGTTGTAGCATCGATCAAAGTGATGGTGTAGCCGGTTTCTTCTGTTGCCGTGTACACAGCATCAACGCTGATTTGACCCGCCGAGAGATCCAGTTCTTTGAGATCGGTGCTCCATCCAGAGAACGCGTATCCGCGCAAATTTTCAGCAGTCGGGGGGATAAGGTCATCGACAGAGGTAACGGTTTGCACGCTGAGCACCTTACCGTATTTCCCGCGAAATACAACGGTACACGCATTTTTCGGGCGGAAATAGGCAGTAATATGTTCGTTTCCGTTGACCAAAACATCTGTTTCGCTGTCCGTATACCAGACACCGCGAATCACAAAACCGGCAAATTGCTGCTCCGAACCGGCAGTTGCCGATAATGTAACGGTAGAGCCCAAGGTATTCTCACCAGTGATCTTCACTTGCCCATCGCCTTGGACAGCATATCCCAGAGATTTTTTCACTAACCCGCTGTTGGCATTGTCCAAAGTTTTTAAGGCATCGCTATACGCATAAACCGTATCATTGTCAGTTAGCGCTTTTGCATCCTGCACGGCTTTTCCCAAAGCATTCCAAGAGGCATCTGTATACCAAAGGCTATCCTGGGTGGACATGTGCTGCACCATCTCATCAAGGCTGCGGCGCATATGACGGCGCACGATCGACTGGGGCAGGGGATAGGCGACACCCGCTTCCAGCCCGATACACCAATCCGAAGCAAAATCCCAATTTTCAAAAGATTCCGCTTCGTTCAGCTGCGCGGCGGTCAGTCCGGTGGCGCCCTCCACCGCCGGAATCTCTTTGTCTACAAAGGCATCCAGCGCAAAATAACATTGCAGCACAGTTCCGGTGCCGCCGCTGCTGCCCACTCCGCAAATACCGCCGTAGTTGTCGTGCTTCAGCACCTTTCGTGTTTGTTTGCCGGTCGCGAGCGATGCGGCAATCGTCGACTGGTTCCAACCGGCGATCCCGCCCACATCACAATCGGATTGGGATGTTATGCGCAAATCGGCATCCGTCACTGCTGATTTGATAGAACCCTCATTCACACCGGTGATTCCTCCGGCATAACTGTCACTGCTGCTTTGCATCACAATAGAGGCTTTGCAGTAGGACTCTTCAATTGCAGCATGACTCTGGCCAACCAGACCGCCGACAGATGGAGCCACGCCTTGGGCTTCGATGCTTCCGGACATACGGCACATACGGATAGCTCCGCTGAACATCCGACCGGCAATCCCGCCGGCTTTACCAGTCAGTGCCGTTTCTGTGAGCACGATGCGACTGTTTTCAATTTCACACGCGCGGATGGTTCCCATACCGGCCGCTACAAGAGAACCGGCGTATACATATTGCCCGCCGGTTACGGAAATCGTTGTGTTGGTCATCCGCAAATTTTCAATACGGCCGCCTGCATAGCCAAACAAACCGGCATATATCGAACTTTCAGAGGTCGGAGCGCTCAACGTGACGGTCAGTCCATCAATCGTATGCCCGTTGCCATCCAATTCGCCGGTAAAGCGCGTGCTGTACGAATTGCCAATCGGCTGCCATCCGGCCCCGTTGTTATAAAATGCACCGCCGGGAGCAAAATCCTCCGGCAAAAACGCAATGTTGGCTGTCAGACGATATTTGCCCGATGGATTTTGCCGAATTTGGTTCAGTTCTTCCTTGGTCGAGATGGTTTGAACCGTATCCTTTTCGGCAGATGCGCCGACAGGCGCAGTTACAACCAGCAACGTACCACACAGCAGCAGGGATGCGATCGAACGAAACAGTCGCGTCATGATGATCCTCTCCTTTTATCTGGGTAGAGTATAGGTTCCGTTTTGCGTCACTTCGCCGGTTTTTCCGTTTACCGTATACGAAGCGTATGCCTGAAATTGCTTGGTGCCGCTCGGAGACATACGGATATCCACTTTATAAGAATTCTTTTGTACGCGAGTGGTAAACGAAAACGACTGCAGATCCATCATCAGCAGATTGGTAAGCGATACGCCCAGATCGCTGGCGGCCTGCTTTTTGCCATCAACATACACTTCCAAATCCACCGTACGCTCTTCTTGCGGAAAATACACCGATACCGTCGCATCCACATATCCGGACGATACCGTCAGCACTACTTCGGTGCCGGTCAGCGCATATTTGCCGTTTTCCGGCTCTTGCGACAGCACAACGCCCCGCTCGTATTCGCTGTTGTTGACATAGACAACATTGTCTTCGTTAAAAACAAATCCCTTTTGTTTTAATTCGTCCGCCGCCTCTTCCACACTTTGACCGGTGACCCGCGGCACCCGTTTATTCAGTGCCTGGGTGGTAGCAGTGGTCGCATAGCGCGGGCCTCTGCTGACTACTACACGGATCACATTGGAACGCATCGACTGTCCCGGACGGGGACTTTGGTCGGTAATAATCCCCGCCTCCACCGTGTCGCTGTATTGCTCGGATTTTTCAATTGTATACTTTTCGGTATAAATCGGCGTGTTGATAACATCATCATACGTCATACCGATAAAAGACGGCGCACCATCCGCAGTGTCGTCGGATGCATCGGGTGACTGACTGTTGTTACAAGCCACCAGAGACAGGCATAAAACCGCAATCATCAATAAACATAAAACTTTTTTCATCAAAATTTCCCATTTCTATTAAAGAATTATAGGCTTATTATATAACACCCGGCAAGGCTTGTCAAACTAAAAGAACGCCTCTCTGCTGCGGCAGAGAGGCGTTCTTTTAGTTACCCGATTCAATACTGATTTCGTTAAACACAGCCAACAGGTCATCCACCTTGGCGTTCTTTTTTTCTTCTGCCTTGAGATCAAGCTTGCAGCCGCCCTCGTGCATCATCACCAAGCGGTTGCCGTATTCAATCGCAAATCGCAAATTGTGCGTTACCATAATGGCGGTGAGTTGCTTTTCGCGTACAACCTTGTCGGTCAATGCCATAATGATATCGGCTGTTTTGGGATCCAGCGCCGCCGTGTGCTCATCCAAAATCAAAATATCCACCGGCGTCATGGTGGCCATCACCAGTGACACGGCTTGGCGTTGGCCGCCGGACAGCGCACCTACCCGAATATCCATTTTGTTTTCCAGTCCCAAACCGATCGGCTCCAGCAGCTCCTGGTAATAACCGATCCGCTTTTTGGAAAGTCCGCGTGTCAAATTGAACGGTTTGCCTTTGTTATCCGCAAGGCTCATATTTTCAGCAATCGTCATATTGCTGGCAACTCCGCTGGAGGGATCCTGAAACACGCGTCCCATGCGGCGCGCACGCACATGCTGCCGCTGGGCAGTAATATCTACATCATCCAGCAGAATACGTCCGCGGTCGGGGAGAATGGAGCCGGCGATCAGATTAAGCAGAGTCGTTTTGCCGGAGCCGTTGGAGCCAACAATGGAAACAAATTCGCCTGTTTCAACCCGAAAATTGAAATCGGTATACAGGACGGTTTCGTTGATGGTACCAACATTAAAGCTCTTATCAATATGCTGTAATTCGATCATGACCCGCTCACCTCGCTTTGTTTGCTTGCTTTACCGCCGCGCGGGCGAACGGCTTTAATCTGGTTGTTGGCGATCAGAATCACTGCAAAGCAGACAGCGTTCATGATCTTAAGATAGGTGCCGTTCGGATCCACCAGCGTGAAATAGTTCAGGCACAGCGAATAGATCAGTGCCCCCACGATCACGGCAGTGGTCGGCTTTACATGCTTTGCTTTTGAGAAAACCGCTAACCCGATGATGACCGATGCCAGCGTTAATACCACTTTGCCGGAACCGCTGGTGTTGTCGTAGTTCATGGTCAGCTGCGTATATAATCCGCCGGAAAAAGCCACCAGTCCGTTGGCAATCGCCAAACCGAGCACCTTGTAGCTACCGCAGTTTTTGCCAAGCGAGGTAACCAGCGTTTCGTTGTTGCCGGTCGCGGTCAGCATAAAGCCCATCTTGGTTTGGAAAAACAGATCCAGCAAAATCTTGGCAACCACCGCCACTACCAGCAGTACCAGCAGCACCATACCATCGCTCATCATGGCGTTTCCACCATTAAACAGTCCGTGTAAATTGTGCGCGACATACGAGAAGTTGGTAACGGTGAATCCATCATCGGTCAACAAAATGGTGAGGGCGAGTGTGACGGATAGCAGTCCTGTCATCACGATGATACCGGACAGCAGCTTGGATATTCTGAATTTTACATGCAGCACACCGGTCAGCGCTCCCATTAGTGCACCGACGATAAAGGCAACCGCCAATGCCAGCAGGGGAGGGAACCCCAGCCGATACAGCACGACCGTGCTGATGACGCCGCCGAGTGGGAAAGACCCATCGGTCGTCAGATCGGGAAAATCCAAAATGGAATAGGCGATATACATGCCCAGCGCAGCAACAGCATAACACAATCCCAGCTTTAGTCCGTATATGGTGGTATTCAAAAACAGCATGACAAGCCTCCGCTTTTCGTTGTTATTACTCCGCTTTCACATCTTTCAGTCCATCGATACCGGTGGGCAGAGTCAGTTTGGGGAATTTCGCCAACACTTCGGAATTGTAATAAGGATAGGTTTCGTTCTCCATGGTTTTGGGCTCCACTTCCGAAACGGTTTTGCCGTTCAGAATATCCGCCGCCTGACGACCGGACAGCTTACCAACCGTTACATAATCGATAGAGGCAGATGCCAGGCATCCGGCTTTGACCTGTTCGATCTCGCTGCCGAACACCGGGATACCGGCGGCGTTGGTTTTGGTCAGAATGTTCTGCAGCTTACCAACAATGGTGTTGTCCAGCAAGTTCACGATGCAATCCACATTTTTAGCAAGAATCGCGTCGGTTTTCGCATCGATCGTGGTGATATCGGCTACGGTTTCGGTTTCGATCGTCATGCCGGTGTAAGCTTTGGCCGCCTCCTGCAGCGAAGCAATCTGCGCCGCGTCGCTGGATTCCTCGGTCGACATCAACACGCCGATTTTCACATCTTTTTTGCCCATAAACTCAGTCACCAGTTTCAGCTGAGCGGTGAAATCCGGAATATCCGAGGTGCCGGTCAAATTGCTGAAGTTGGCAACCTGCGTAGCATCGGTCACAGCGCAGTACACGACCGGCAGATTTTTGCTGGACGCCGCTGTGGCCGCCTGAATGGCAGACGGAGTAGCAATGGCGATAATGACCTTCGCGTTGCTGTTGACCATTTTGTTGGCTTGGGACAGCGAGGTTTCAGCGGTGAAGTTACTGTTGACATACTGCACATCGTATTTATCCAAATCCACCGATTCCTTGAGGCCTTCCATAATGCCGGTGTAGCAGTTGTTCAGCGAATCGTGCGAACCGAACTGGATGATACCGATTACCGGTTTGCTGCCACTGCAAGCAGAAAAGGACACAGCCATCAAAGTCAAAGCCATCACCGTGGCAACCAAACGCATAACTTTTTTCATGAGAAATCCCTCTTTCTAAATTTTAATAAGAATGAATTTTGTTTTATACAGCATTGACACACAAAATGCAGCATCGCCATCGTTTGGTTAACAAAATCATTCGGATCCCTCCACATACATCAGAATAAAAAAATAAAGCCCTTATCCCATCATATGGGACAAGAACTCTTCCTGCGGTACCACCCAAATTCATCCGTCATAAACGAATGCACTCAACGCGCACAACCATGCGCTGTCCGATGTAACGGTCGGCTGCCGTCGCCCCTAACCCGGAATACCGGTTCAGTTTGCCCTCACAGGTCCATTCTTCACCAAAACGCTGCCGCTTTTCCACCAACCAGCGGCTCTCTGAAACGCTTTCACCGGTGAATACTACTCCTGCTCATCGGTTTTTCTGTTTTTCAATATATCACAACCGTCATCGCCTGTCAACAGCTTTTTTCAAAAATGTTAAAAACTGCATTAAGCAGTCTTGGAAACTGTATCCAGCAGTTTTTTATACTATATCCAAAAATCGTTGACAAGAATGGCGTTTATTGGTATATTATGGTGTATATATTTGTTAAGGAACTAGGATTGTGGCGGGGATAAAAGGAGGAACCATCCTGTGAAACAGAAAATTGCTGTGGTGACCGACAGCAACAGCGGTATCACACAGGCGCAGGGAAAAGAACTGGGGGTTACTGTTCTTCCCATGCCGTTTGTGATCGACGGAGATACCTATTTTGAGGATATTAACCTCTCTCAAGAGGAATTTTACCGGCATTTGCATGATGATGTGGCTATTTCTACATCGCAGCCGGCGGCCGGTGATGTGATGGATTTGTGGGATCGTTTATTGCAGGAATACGACGCGATCGTTCATATTCCGATGTCCAGTGGGTTGAGCGGTTCCTGTGCTACCGCCAAAATGCTGGCGCTGGACTACGAGGATCGCGTGTATGTGGTGGACAACCAGCGCATTTCTGTAACCCAGCGCCAATCGGTGCTGGATGCACTGCATATGATCGAGCAGGGGATGGCAGCTGCTGATATTGCTGCCAAGCTGGAAGAAACCCGTCGTGAATCCAGTATTTATATTATGCTGGATACATTATACTATTTGAAAAAAGGCGGTCGGGTCACGCCTGCGGCGGCGGCAGTCGCCACTGTACTCAAACTGAAACCGGTTTTGCAGATTCAAGGCGATAAGCTGGACGCATATTCCAAAGCTCGTTCGGAAAAACTGGCGCGCGGGGTTATGATCGATGCAATGAAAAAGGACTTCGAAACGCGCTTTGGCGGCATGGATGTGGCATGCGAGCGTATGGCCTTGCAAATTGCTCATACACAGAATTTGGAAGATGCACTGGCGTTTCGCGATCAAGTGGCAGAGGTGTTTCCCGGCATGGACATTTATGTTGACCATTTGTCGCTGAGCGTATCCTGCCATATCGGACCCGGTTCACTGGCGTTGGCCACGGCGGTGAAGCTATAGTACATATACATATCGTAGATATGCAAAAGGGCACGACCAAATGGTCGTGCCCTTTTGGCGTAGAAGATGTTAGCAGCCGCAACCGCAGCCACCGCTGCGGTCATCGCCGCAGTCCTCGTCGATGAGCAGCAGAACGATGATGATGAACAGGATCCAGGTGCAATCGTTGCCGCCAAACAGGTTTCTCAGACACATACTCTTTGTCGCCTCCTTTCGTCGCTTACAGTCCATACTATGTCGCACCCTACAAGGCGGTTACAACGATTGATCGCATTATTGAAAAAGAAAGAAAACAAGAGATTTCATTAGAATTATAGAGCTATTTTGAAATAATCAAATTTATCGACTCATTAATTTGAAAAAATTGACTTTAACTGACTTTGACTTTAACTGACTTTGTGATATACTATAGTCAAAGGTCAGGAAAGGTCAATGGAGTGGAGATGAGCCATGTGCGTATAAGTGATTCGATAACGGCCTATATTTTACAGAGAATGGAACAGGCCGACAGTGGCGTTGCGGAGCTAAAGCGCAACGAACTGGCTGAAAAGCTGGGCTGTGTGCCCAGTCAGATCAATTATGTTTTGACCTCGCGATTTACTCCTGAGAGAGGATACATTGTCGAGAGCCGTCGCGGAGGCGGCGGCTACATCCGCGTGTACCGTGTACAACAGCAGCCGACTGTATCGCCGCTGATGCATACGGTCAATGCGATTGGCGACAGTTTGTCACTGGGAACCGCGCGCGTGATTTTGGAAAACCTGGTATACGAAGATTATTTGTCAAAGGCAGCCGCCAATTTAATTGCTGCCGCCTTGTCTGACCGATCCTTAAAAGCCATATCATCTGAGCAGCGAGCCGCTGTGCGGGCGGATATGATGAAGCAAATGCTGACAACTCTGATTTTGTAATACAGAAAATGATCACCTTAAGGAGGATGATGATTATGCTATGCCAAAACTGTGGGAAGAACAATGCCACTACCTTTATTCAAAAGACGGTCAACGGAAAGACGACCACCATGCATCTGTGCGCTGATTGCGCTGCCAACCAAGGAATTTCTCTTTGGAACGACTTTGGGCTGGAAGACTTTTGGGGCAGCTTGTTTGCTGAACCGGCTGCGCGTGCCGTCGCCGACACCGTTCGCTGCGAGGGCTGCGGACATAGCTTCCGTGAGATCGCTTCGTCTGGTCGAGCCGGTTGTCCCACCTGTTATACCACCTTTTACGATCGGTTGCTGCCCTCTGTGGAACGCATCCACGGCAAAGCCAAACATGTTGGTAAAACGCCGTCCGGTGCCGGTGTGCAGGCGCGCAAGGAAAGCGAACTGGCACAGCTGAAGCAACAGCTGAACGACAGTGTTGCTAAACAAGAATACGAAAAATGCGCACAGCTGCGTGATCGCATTCGTGAACTGGAAAGCAAGGAAGGAGACGAGAAATAATGGCTGCCAATACTGAACGCAAATGGTACCAATTGAACGGTCGCGAAGGCGATGTGGTTATCAGCACGCGTATCCGCTTGGCGCGAAATTTGGCCGGTCATCCGTTTCCTGCCAGTATGACCGACGACCAACGCCGCGAGGTCTGTGCGCTGGTTAAAGATGCCGTGCAATCGCGCTGCGCCCATGCCGGTGAGTTTTCATATATGGATATGGAGCAGATGCCACAGCGGGAAGCGCTGTCGATGGTGGAGCGCCATCTGATCAGTCCGGATTTTGCCAAAGGACAGGCCGGCAGCGCATTGCTGTTGACCAAGGACGAAAGCATCAGCTTGATGGTGTGTGAGGAAGACCATGTGCGGCTGCAGGTCATGCGCCCCGGTTTGATGCTGGACGAAGCGTATGACCAGGCGGATATGCTGGATACAGCGCTGGATGAGCAGTTGCACTTTGCCTTTGATGACCGACTGGGGTATCTGACCCAATGCCCAACCAACCTCGGCACCGGTATGCGTGCATCGCTGATGCTGCATCTGCCGGCGTTGGAGGAAAAAGGCGTGCTGAACCAACTGGCGAAGACGGTATCTAAGCTGGGGCTGACCATCCGCGGTATGTACGGGGAGGGGAGTGGTTCCAAAGGAGCCATTTACCAGCTGTCCAACCAGGTCACGCTGGGCATCTCTGAGCAAGCGGCGTTGGATAATTTGAAAGGCATTGCGGATCAGATCATCCGTGAAGAGCGTAACGCGCGCAAAACACTGTGCGAGGATATACGCTTTCAAGATCGTGTGTGGCGCTCGTTTGGCATTTTGTCCAATGCCCGCACGCTGTCTAACGATGAAGCCATGGCGTTGATTTCCAACGTGCTGGTAGGGGTATCCTCCGGACTAATGTCTTCGCCGACATTGGAAGATATCCACACCCTGATCAACGATATGCAGCCGGCAACCTTAATGGTGGCGGCCGGCGAAAATTTAGATCCCGATAAGCGGGACGTTTTACGCGCAAACTTGGCGCGATCCGTTTTTAGAAAGGGAGAATGATGTATGTATAGATTCAAAGGATTTACCGAAAAAGCCAATACGGCGCTGAATTTGGCGCTGCAATCGGCCGAAGAATTCGGCCATACCTACATCGGATCCGAGCACATTGTGCTGGGATTGCTGAAGGAAGGTACCGGTGTTGCCGCATCGGTACTGGAAGAGCGAGGTATCACCGCGGATGATTATCAAGCAAAGTTGCTGGAAGCGGAATCCAGTGGGTCTTATTGCCATCTGACCCCCGATGATTTCACTCCGCGTGCCTGTCAGATTATGCAGACGGCATTGGTAGAGGCCTCGTCCATGCAGCATGGCTATGTCGGCACAGAACATCTGTTGCTGGCGGCGTTGCGCGATACCGGCAGTGTGGCTGTGCGGCTGCTGGTGGCTATGGGCATCAACCCGGAGGACATCTACAACGATATTATTAAGGCATTGGGCAAAGTCGAGGAGTCCGGCTCGTCCGCTGGTCGTAGTGCGGCGGGCGGTAATGCGACGGCTGCCGGTGGTAAAGGTGGTAAAACGCCGGTTTTGGATCAATTCGGCAAGGATTTGACCGAAGTGGCGAAATCCGGCAAGCTGGATCCGGTAATCGGTCGTTCCAAAGAGATCGAGCGGGTGATCCAGATTCTGTCTAGGCGCACTAAAAACAATCCCTGCCTGATTGGTGAACCCGGTGTTGGTAAAACCGCTATTGCCGAGGGCTTGGCGCAAAAGATTGCAGCCAACGAAGTGCCGGAGCTACTGAAAAACAAGCGTGTTATTGCGTTGGATATGGGCGGTATGGTGGCCGGTACCAAATACCGTGGTGACTTTGAAGAGCGTATCAAAAACGCCATTGATGAAGTCGTTGCTGCGAAAGATATCATCCTCTTTATTGATGAGATTCATACATTGGTGGGTGCCGGTGCGGCGGAGGGCTCTGTCGATGCTGCCAACATTCTGAAACCTTTTTTGGCGCGTGGCGAGTTGCAGGTCATTGGTGCCACAACGCTGGAAGAATACCGCAAATACATTGAAAAGGATGCAGCGTTGGAGCGTCGGTTCCATCCGGTAACGGTAGGGGAGCCGACTCCGGAAGAGGCACTGCAAATTCTGCGCGGACTGCGTCCGAAATACGCAGCGCACCACAATGTGGAAATCACCGATGAAGCATTGGAAGCCGCGGTTTCCATGTCGTCGCGCTATATTGCCGACCGGTATCTGCCGGATAAAGCCATCGACTTGATGGATGAAGCGGCGTCTAAGGTGCGCCTGAAAGCGTACACGCCGCCGACAGATTTGAAAGAGCTGGAGGACGAAATCAAGCGGTTGGCGGAGGAAAAAGAATCCGCTGTCAACGAGCAGGATTTTGAACGCGCCGCCCGTCTGCGTGACCAGGAAAAAGAAGAGCAAAAGAAACTGGAAGAGCAGAAAGCGGAATGGCAAAGCAAGAACGCCGGTGTCAGCGGTAAAGTGACCAAGCAGGAAATTGCTGAGGTTGTTTCCAGCTGGACGGGTGTGCCGGTGGTACAGTTGACCGAGGAAGAAAGCCAGCGTCTGCTGAAGATGGAAGATGTGCTGCATAAACGCATCGTCGGTCAGGATGAAGCGGTGTCGGCGGTTGCCAAAGCTATTCGCCGCGGTCGTGTGGGCTTGAAAGATCCCAAGCGCCCCATCGGTTCCTTTATCTTCCTGGGACCGACAGGCGTTGGTAAAACCGAGCTGTGCAAGGCGTTGGCCGAAGCCATGTTCGGCGATGAAAACGCGATGATCCGTTTGGATATGTCCGAATATATGGAGAAACACACAGTTTCTCGCTTGGTTGGGTCGCCTCCCGGATATGTCGGTTACGACGAGGGCGGTCAGTTGACCGAAAAGATTCGCCGCAAACCGTATTCGGTGCTGCTGTTCGATGAAATTGAGAAAGCACACCCGGATGTGTTCAATCTGTTGCTGCAAATTTTGGATGATGGCGTTTTGACCGATGCGCAGGGGAGAAAGGTGGACTTTAAGAACACCGTTATCATTATGACTTCCAACATCGGCGCACGGCTGATCACCACCGATAAACCCAAGCTGGGATTTGCCGGAGCGGCACAGGATACCGATACACCGGAAAGCTATGAGCAGATTCGCGAAAGCGTGTTGGGCGAGCTGAAAAAATCGTTCCGTCCGGAATTTCTAAACCGTGTGGATGACATCGTGGTGTTCCATCAGTTGACGCAGACGGATATTGAAAATATCGCTCGTCGGATGGTCGCTTCTCTGGATAAGCGTATGACCGGTATGGATATGCATCTGCAGGTTACCGATGCCGCTATCGCGGAACTGGCCAAGGATGGCTTCGATCCAGTATACGGTGCGCGTCCGCTACGCCGTACCATCCAGTCGCGTGTGGAAGATCCGCTGGCAGAGGCTATGCTGGAAGGTCGTTTCCATGCCAACGACACGATCGTTGTGGATTGGCAGGATAACGCTTTCGCGTTTAACAAAGCCGGCGAACCGGACAGCAAACCGGACGAAAAAGCCGAATAATGCTTCCTAGAAAATCCCGCTGCTCGATATGGGCAGCGGGATTTTTGTCAAAGTTTCATACAATTGCAAAAACAAATCGTTCAAACAGACGAATTTGGGGAAATCTTAAAATTTATCCCAAAACTGTGTAATATTTTTCCTTGTTCGAAGGTTTTATTGGTAGAGGGTTTTTCTTCAAACCAAATAGAAGGGAATGTGTTTTGAATTGTTGCATACACGAAATCAGGTGTATCGCATTGTGGAACGACAAGACGGCATGCGGCGCTGTTTTGATGTGGAGATGCGGTATTATCATCACCATCAGCGACAGGAGATTATACAGTACGCACACGACGTATCTTCCAACATACGTGCACTAAAGAAATTGGTCAACACTATGAACCGGGAAAATCTATCGCCGGAGCATTTCTTCGATGTGATCGAAGATTTCTGTCAGGACAGCGAACGAATATTGTAACACAGCATTACTCGCTGCTGTCAGGGCGCCTTGACCACCATCACCCAATGAAACAAAAAGCCAACATCCCCAAACATCCAGCGCCTGGTGCTGCGCGGGGATATGTTATATTACAATTTGAAATTTTCTTGTGTCTACTATACAAAATAAATGTTTTGTATAGTAGAGGGGAGGCGAAATCGAAAAATTGGTTGACAAATACACCGGTGGCGCGGTATCCTTTACTTATGTTTTGTATAGTTGCTGTTATAATAATATAAGCTTATAAAGGAAATCGATATGAACAAACAGTATTTAGCCGAATCGCCGCCGGTGCTGAAAGAATTTCTGGGATATATGGAAACAGTTAAGGGGCGTTCATCACAAACGGTCGATGAATACTTTACAGATTTGCGTACATTTTTTCGCTACATCAAACGCACGCGCGGTTTGGTGGCTGACGATCTGCCGGATGACCAGATCGATATTCGTGACATCGACATACCATTGATTGAATCCATTACCTTGATGGATGTCTACGAATATATGAACTATGCTAAAAACGAACGCTCCAACAATAATACGACACGCGCCCGCAAAACAACCTCCTTACGCGTCTTTTTTCGACATCTCACGGAATATACCCATCAGCTGGAACATAACCCCATTCAGAATCTCGATAGTCCCAAACTAAAAAAATCCTTGCCGAAATATTTAACCATTGACCAAAGCCGTCAATTGCTGGATGCCGTCAAAGGTGAATTTGCCGAACGTGATTATTGTATGCTTACATTATTGCTTAATTGTGGACTGCGGCGCGCCGAACTGGCCGGCATCAATTCATCCGATATTCAGCCAGACCATACATTGCGCGTACACGGCAAAGGCAATAAGGAACGGCTGCTGTATTTGAACGATTCCTGTTGGGATGCTATTGAACAATATCGCAAGGTACGCCCGGCACCAGATCGATCCGATCCGGATGCCTTTTTCCTGAGTCGGTTAAAGAAACGCATCAGCTTGCAAGGCGTACATTATGTGGTAAAAGGATATCTGAAGCAGGTGGACGGTGCAGAAAGCTATTCCACCCATAAGCTGCGTCACACAGCTGCCACACTTATGTATCAAAATGGCGGCGATGTGCGCGTCCTGCAGCAGGTTCTGGGACACGAAAATTTAGGAACGACCCAAATTTATACGCATGTATCGAATCAGCAAGTGCATGATGTGATGGACTCTAATCCGCTATCCAAAGTAAAGCGAAAATCATCAACCAAAAAGAGTGAAGATAAAAAGACCACCGATTGATTCTGAAGTGATAAAATAATGGTAGACACGAAAGTGCCTACCATTATTTTTATGGCTCTTTAGAGAGAAACAATCCCCCAGTTCAACTGGGGGTCAAAAAAAGAAACTTTAGTATGAGGAAGAGAAAAACCTCCTGTGATAAAATGATGATGGTCTGGCAACCGCATCAAAACACAGGAGGTTTTTGTCATGCAAGATGACGTACAAAGTTTATCACATAGCAAGTGGAGGTGCAAGTATCACATCGTATTTGCACCGAAATACCGTAGGCAAGTCATATACGGAAAGATAAAAGCAGATGTGGGAAAAA
>URFL01000009.1 GCA_900547105.1 uncultured Oscillospiraceae bacterium
TAATAGCTCACTGGTCGAGTGACCCTGCGCCGAAAATTTAACGGGGCTAAATCGTGTACCGAAGCTTGGGATTCATACATTAGTATGAGTGGTAGGAGAGCGTTCCATAAGGGGCGAAGTCAGAGCGGAAGCGCTGGTGGACTTTATGGAAGTGAGAATGCCGGAATGAGTAGCGCGAATTATGTGAGAATCATAATGGCCGAAAGTCTAAGGTTTTTGAAGGAAGGTTCGTCCGCTTCAAGATAGTCGGGAGCTAAGGCGAGGCCGAGAGGCGTAGTCGATGCACATACGGTTGATATTCCGTAACCGTCAAAAGATTTAAGCAAGGGGACACTCTGAAAGCGCATAACCCGGGCGATGGTTGACCCGGGCGTAAGGGACTGAAATTTAGTAGGGAAGTATGCGTGGACGGAGGCGAGAAAAGCCTTGTGTATATCTGCGATGCCCGTACCGCAAACCGACACAGGTAGACAGGAAGAGGATTCTAAGGCCAACGGGAGAAAGGTAGTTAAGGAACTCGGCAAATTGACCCCGTAACTTCGGGAAAAGGGGTGCTCCGGAAACGGAGCCGCAGTGAATAGGCCCAGGCAACTGTTTAGCAAAAACACAGGTCTCTGCAAAATCGAAAGATGACGTATAGGGGCTGACACCTGCCCAGTGCTGGAAGGTTAAGAGGAGGCGTGCAAGCGCCGAATCGAAGCCCCAGTGAACGGCGGCCGTAACTATAACGGTCCTAAGGTAGCGAAATTCCTTGTCGGGTAAGTTCCGACCCGCACGAATGGTGTAATGATCTGGGCACTGTCTCAACTACCCGCCCGGCGAAATTGTAGTACCGGTGAAGATGCCGGTTACCCGCGACAAGACGGAAAGACCCCATGGAGCTTCACTGCAGCTTAATATTGGGTTTCGATATTCTATGTACAGGATAGGCGGGAGACTTGGAAACAGCGGCGCCAGCCGTTGCGGAGTCGACCTTGGGATACCGCTCCTAGAGTATTGGAATTCTAACCTGCGGCCATGAATCTGGCCGGGGGACATTGTTAGGCGGGCAGTTTGACTGGGGCGGTCGCCTCCAAAAGAGTAACGGAGGCGCTCAAAGGTTCGTTCAGCACGGACGGAAATCGTGCATTGAGTGTAAACGCATAAACGAGCCTAACTGCGAGACCGACGGGTCGAGCAGTAACGAAAGTTGGAGTTAGTGATCCGGCGGTATGAGAGTGGAATTGCCGTCGCTCAACGGATAAAAGCTACCCTGGGGATAACAGGCTGATCTCCCCCAAGAGTCCACATCGACGGGGAGGTTTGGCACCTCGATGTCGGCTCATCACATCCTGGGGCTGTAGTAGGTCCCAAGGGTTCGGCTGTTCGCCGATTAAAGTGGTACGCGAGCTGGGTTCAGAACGTCGTGAGACAGTTCGGTCCCTATCTGTTGCGGGCGCAGGATATTTGAGAGGATCTGTCCTTAGTACGAGAGGACCGGGATGGACGCACCTCTGGTGCACCAGTTGTCACGCCAGTGGCACAGCTGGGCAGCTATGTGCGGATCGGATAAACGCTGAAAGCATCTAAGCGTGAAGCCGGCCTCAAGATAAGATATCCCACTGAGTTAATCAGGTAAGGTCCCATGAAGACTACATGGTTGATAGGCTGCGTGTGTAAGTGCGGTGACGCATTTAGCTTGGCAGTACTAATAGACCGAGGGCTTGACTAACGCGTGTGAATGAATGGAAGTTCATTCGCCAAGCAGCGAATTGTTTTTGGCAGGAAGCGTGTGATGCCGTGACCTGCTGGGTGGTAAACACCTAAGGTTCTTCTCTTACTTGCTCTTTGTTCAGTTCTCAGGGTATATTCCCTTGGATTTGCTGTTTTGAAAAGCTCGATCGGTTGATCGGGCTTTTTGTTTTGCTTGCAAAAGTTTACAATCCGTTTATTGACATAGCGGAAAATTGGGATATACTATGCTTGACATCTTGATAGGAGGTAGATAGCCATGGCTATTTTGGAGATTACAAAGGATAATTTTGAACAGGAAGTGCTGCAAGCCACAAAACCTGTGTTGATCGACTTTTGGGCGACCTGGTGTGGACCGTGCCGCATGATGGCACCGGTGGTGGAAGAGATTGCCGCCGAAGCCGGCGATACTCTGATCGTCGGCAAGGTCAATGTGGATGAGGCGGAGGATCTGGCGGTGCAGTACGGCGTGTCCAGCATTCCGACCCTGATGCTGTTTAAGGACGGCAAACAGATCGACAGCAAGGTGGGTGTCCGCTCCAAAGAGGACATCCTCGCGATGCTGGGATAATGTATTTATATTGATTAAAAGCTAGCCCTCGGATGATAATGTCATCCGAGGGCTTTGCTGTGCGATGTAGATTGTGGATATTGTGATGATATAAAGCGTTCTTAAATTTTACACAGTCCTTGACGACGTATGCCTTGTATGATATCATACAAATAAGCCACATTGATTTTTTGAGATAGAGGGAATGAAAGATGTTCAAAACAATAGGAGAATTGGTGGAACAACGAAAAGCCCTTCTTCCGGTGCTTAAAGAAAATAATTTTACAAAGGGGCTCCACGTCCTTTTAACAGATCTTTATACATATTGGGGATAGCGACATCGATATTCCCTGCACGAAACTTGTTAATACCAACGGTGGGCATTCAATAGGCGTGTACAATTCTCAAACAAAAGATAAATCTAAGGTATTCCAGATGTTGGACGAAAACAGAATAAAATATTATGCACCGGCGGATTATACCGAGAACTCTCAGCTTGAACAATTGGTAATGAATACGGTATCAAGATATTAAGACAGTTTGGGGTAAAAATATGATTGATAATAATTACGATAAGATAGTCGGATTGTGTAAAAATCTTCATACTGGTGATAAAAAAGCGCAAATCAACCTTCATAATAACGCAATGGAGCAACTTGCAAAACTTTATTACCAATTTGAGAAAGACAGGAAATATGCAGAAAATTTGTACATTTCTTTGATGCGTCATGAAGATGATAGGGTAAGGTTAAATGCTGCGGCAAGCTGTTTGGCACTTAATGTTAACATAACAGATGCGCAAAAAAACTTGAAGCAAATTTCAAAAACGAATTTTGATCCGTCTGTTAGGTTTGAAGCTGAAATGACTTTGGACATATGGAAAGAGCAAGGATATTTGAAATTTTGATAGCAATATATTAATCATACTAACAAGCATTTTCTTTTGGGGACAAAAGGCAAAAATGTTAGGATAATCCCAAGTCAAAAAAGGTTTCGGGAAACTCTTGACAAATGCCGAGGTATTACAACTGCAAAAAGATCGTTATTAAAAGGACGGATGTCAAAAATCTTTTTTCCATCTTTAACAAGAATATATGGGACGATGATACCATAAACAGAGATACTGGATACACAACACGAGATGCTCAAAACAAGATTCTGAAAGAATTGTTTCATATAGCAATTGTCAATTTCCAAAGCTATATGGGTGATGAAAGCATGGTTGTATTAACCATCGCGTTAGATGGACAGGCCCAAAACATTTTTTACACGCAGGAACATTTTGTTACGTTGCAAAAAGCGTTTAAGATTATAGAAGAACGCTCTCAGTCACAGGACACAGAATAATTTTTATTAGGAATTAAGCGCTTTATCGTATCTGAGAGAATCTTCTCTTCATCAATACCCCTTTCCTTTTTTCTCCCACTCGGCATAATTGGCGGGAATTGGTTCACACTATCGGTAAGGAGGCTGATAGTATGGATCATTCATCCAAGGATAAGACCCCGTTTTTGCAAAAATTATCGGGAAAAGGCTTTTATTTTGCGCTGGCGGTGTGCGTGGTAGCGGTCGGCGGCATGGCTACGGCCGCGTTTGCCGGCGATTTTTCTGCGAAAAACCGCATTGATGTGCAGCCCAAATCCACCGCCACGCTGACCACTATGGAACGCGCGGTGGATCATCCGGCAACGGATGTGCCGGATACCCGCACGGTAACCACCACCACGCGCACGGCGACCACCACCGTGCCGGTGGAAGACGCGAACGCTCCGGAAGCATCCAAGCTGATGGTGCTGCCGTTCGGCAACCAGCTGCTGCGCGAATTCAGCAACGGCAAAGCGGTGTATTCCGACACGATGGCGGATTTCCGCTCCCACGATGGCGCGGATTTTGCCGGAAAAGCTGGCGACAAGGTGGTGGCGGTATCCAGCGGCAAGGTGACGGCGGTCAAAGAAGACGCGCTGTGGGGCAAAACCATCACCATCGACCACGATCACGGCATTGTGTCCACCTATTGCGGCGTGACCGCTACTGTCAAGGAGGGGGACACGGTGAAGGCCGGTGACACCATCGGCGCGGTCAGCGATATTCCGTGCGAGCTGCTGTCCGGTCCGCATCTGCATCTGGAAATTGCGGTCAACGGCGAAACGGTGAACCCGGTCGAGGCAATCGGGCTGGAGGTGGCCCCCGCCACCACGCTGGCACCCGCGACGACCACTGCGGCGACAACCTCTGCCACTACCCAAACGAGCGGCTCCATCACAAAAAAGAGCGCATAAAATCAGCCCCGGTCATCCGCCTTGGCGGACAGCCGGGGCTGTTGCTGTTATGAGCAGGATTGGCGGCGCTGCATCCGTCGCCAATTCACAAAGCCGTACAGATCATTGATCAAAAACAGCGCAAAACAAATCACCATCGACCAATAGGCGGGGTCCGCTGCTGCCGCCAGCACCCACAGCACGACCAGCACCACATCGTTGGCGGCGTACCCGAGGGCATAGTAAGGGCTGCGGCAAAAGGTGAGCGCCGCGGCGATAAAGCTGGTGGCGACGGAGATGGTGCTGAACAGCATCTGCGCGTTGCCCAGCGCCGCCAGCAGCGCGTACCCCGCCAGCGTTACCACCACCGTCAGTATCGGCAGCAAAACCGCCTGCCGTCGGGTCAGATGGCTGACCGCCACCTCGCGGGTGCCGGCGTAGGGGTGGCGATACCACGATACGGCGGTGACCACCGCCATCGGCGCGGTCATGCCCAGATAGGTGATCATTTCGCCGTAATAGCGAAACACGAGCGAGATCACGCCGTACATCACCGAGAAAATCACCATTAAAATCTGCCCGCACACATATCCTTTGGCGACAAACAGCAGCGAGGTCACACCGACCAGCGATGCCAAAACCGACAGCGGGTCGCCGCCCGCCAGCGCGCCGGCGCTCGCGATCGCCCCCACCGATACCAGCCACAGCACTCGCTCAAACACGGTTAGATCTTTCCAAAACCAGCGCATGTTCATAGAATTCCTCCCAACAAAAAAAGCATTCGTTTTTGCCCATCTTCTAAGACCTAACGATGGACAAACGAATGCTTTCGCATTTTCTCTACCCGGTGGCAGAACGTATAGCGGTAGTATACCCGAAAATCCGCCGCGCGTCAAGAAGTTTGGTCTTGGCAAAACCGTGGGAGTATGGTATACTGTCGAAAAAGAGAGAATCAGGGAGGATTATTTATGAAAAAAGGTGTTGCATTTTTGGTGTGTCTGGCGATGTGCCTGAGCTTGGCGGCGTGCCAAAGCAAAACATCGTCCGGTGACGCGGCCGCTACCACGACCGAGGCGGCGCAGACGACGACTACCACCGAAGCGCCGACCACTGCCACGACCACGGCGGCTGCCGGTCAAACGCTGGCCAATATGACGATCCAGTCGTTTATCGATACCATCCAGGATCAGATCGATACGATGGCGGCGTCGTTTGAGGACAGCGGACTGAACATGAAGGTGTTTGCGCGCGGCAACGCGCTGGTGTACAGCTACCAGTACACCATGGATATGGGCGATACGTCGGTGCTGAAGGATGCGCTGGAAAGCGCGATGGACGGTATGTCGGATACCTTTACCGGCATCTTGTCCTCGATGAAAACTGTGGTGCCGAGCGCCGAGTCGGTGACGGTGGAATATCTGGATATGGACGGCAAGGTCATCCTGTCCAAAGAGTACAAATAATGGAACCGTGTCAGCGGCGGCTGTTGTGGGCGACCACGGCGGCCGCCGTTTGCTGTTTCCCTTTGCAAAAGCGGGGGCGATGTGGTATACTGAGTGGCACAACCAATCGGAGAGGATAAAGCTATGATCGTGTTAGCGGCGCACCACGTGGGCAAGCATTTTGGCGAGCGCGTGTTGTTTGACAATGTGTCTTTTGATATACAAGAGCATGAAAAAGTGGGGCTGGTGGGCAGCAACGGCTGCGGCAAAACCACTCTGTTCCGAATGCTGGTGGGCGAAGAATCGGTGGACGAGGGCGATGTGGTCACCGCGCGGGATACGCGGCTCGGCTATGCCGAACAGCACGCCTGTGCCGATTCGCAGCGCACCCTGTGGGACGAGGTGGAAAGCGTGTTTGCCCCGGTGATGGCGGTGGAGCGCGAGCTGCAGGAGGTCACCCGTCAGCTGGAAGCGGTGGCGATGCCGGAGCTGATCGAGCGGCAGCACACGCTGCAAGAGCAGCTGGAACGCATGGGCGGGTTGTATTATCGTAGCCGGGTCAAGGCGACGCTGCTGGGGCTCGGGTTTGACGAAGCCGCGTTTTCCCAGCCGGTGTCTACCCTCAGCGGCGGGCAGCGCTCCAAAGCCGCGATGGGTAAGCTGCTGCTGTCCGACAGCAATTTGCTGCTGCTGGACGAACCGACCAACCATCTGGACATTCCGTCGGTGGAATGGCTGGAGGATTTTTTGCGCACCTACACCGGCGCGGTGGTGGTCATCTCCCACGACCGGTATTTTCTGGACAAAGTGACCACCCGCACGCTGGAACTGACCCACGGGCGGATGGTGGAAACGCGCGGCAACTACACCGCCCACCGCGAAAACCGCAAGCGGGAACAGGAAATTGCCGAGCACCACTATAAATCTGCCACCCGCCGTATTCAGCATGTGGAGGACAGTATCACCAAGCTGAAACAGTTCAACCGCGAAAAGAGTATCCGCGCGGCGGAAAGCAAGGAGAAAATGCTGGAACGGCTGAAAGCCGATCTGGAGATTCCGGACAGCGAGGAGCAAACCATTCAGTTTGATTTTACCGCCCGCACCACCAGCGGTAACGAGGTGCTGGATGTGCAGGAGCTGGCGATGGGGTTTGAAAACCGCCCGCTGTTCCATGATGTGAATTTTAAGCTGTGGAAAGGGCAGCGGGTGTTTTTGCTCGGTCCCAACGGCTGCGGCAAATCCACCCTGCTGAAAATCATCAACCGCCGTCTGCGCCCCCAGCACGGGCTGGTGCGGATGGGTGCGAAGGTGTCGGTGGGGTATTATGACCAGACCCAGCAGGAGCTGGACACCACCAAAACCGCGATCGAGGCGATGTGGGATGCGTATCCCATGCTCACCCAAACCGAGCTGCGCAACGCCATGGCGGCATTTTTGTTCCGCGGCGAGGATGTGTTCCAACCGATCGCGGTGCTCAGCGGCGGCGAGCGGGCGCGGTTGCTGCTGTTGAAGCTGATGCTGGCGCGGGACAATCTGCTGCTGTTGGACGAACCCACCAACCATCTGGACATCGCCTCGCGCGAGGCGTTGGAGGATGCGCTGTCCGGCTATGACGGCACGCTGCTGATCGTGTCGCACGACCGCTATTTCATCAATCGTATGGCGGATAAGGTGATCGGCTTGCAGCCGGACGGCTGTATCGAGGTGGAGGGCGACTACGATGCGTATCTGGCGCGGGTGCAGCAGCCGGAGGCGGCTCCGGCTGCGGAAAAGCCAGTTAAGGAAAACCTCTACAAACAGCGCAAGGAGCAGGCGGCGAATCAGCGCAAGTTGGCGACCCGTATTCGCAAAGCCGAGCAGGCGATCGAGCAGACGGAGCAGCAGATCGCCGCGCTGCAGGAGCAGCTGCAGCAGCCGGAGGTGCAGACCGATTATCAAAAAATCACCGAACTGTCCGCCGCTATCGACGAGCAGCAAACCGCGCTGGAAAAACTCATGGAAGATTGGGAACAGGCGCAACTGGAAATGGAATCCATGGTATAAAGAACATCCCCCGCGGGTATCCGATACCCGCGGGGGATGTTGTCATATCCACATTTTCAGAGTGGGGGAGCGGTAGCGGGCGAACGCGCGGGTGCAGGCGGTGAACACCGCCAGATTGCCCAACACCCCCACCATGCAGCCGTCGATGCCCCACGGTTGGTGCAGCGGTCCGTTCCAGAGAATCGTCAGCAACAGCCCGGTCAACAACGCATAGCGGAACGCCCGCCCGTTGGAACGCACCCCCAAAAAGCCCGCCGCCAGCGGCACCAGCACCAGCGGCGCCCAACAGGAATACGCCAGCATCAAAATACCGAATACATCCGGCACCGCAAACGACACCGCGATCGCCGCCGCGCCGGTCAGCAGATTGGTCATCCGCAGCGCGCGCAGCTGCTGCCGGTCGGTCATACCCGGGCGCAGCGGCATCAGCGTATCGCATACCAGACTAATGGAGGCGCTGTTCAAAAAGCTGTCCGCCGCCGACAGCATGATGGATACCATCGCTGCCATCACTATCCCGCGCACCCCCACCGGCAGCACCGCGCGAATCAGCTCCGGCATGGCGGTGGCGGCTTGGTCGCTCACGCGCAGCGCATAGGCGACCAGCCCGATCAGCCCGGTGACCATGAAAAACGGGATCGAAAACAGCCCGCTGAGTACCGTGCCGCGCGCGGTGGAGCGGGCATTTTTGCCGATCAACAGCCGCTGAGTATAGGGCGGCACCAGCGCTTCGCCCAGCATCATACAACCGAACAGCGAGAGTAGCCCCGCCTGGGTGGTACCGGACAGCGGGTCCAGGTGGGCGGCGGGAACCGCCTGCAAAACTGCCTCTATGCCGCCCGCGCGGTGCAGTCCGGCGGCCAGCAGCAGCGGCATCCCCAGCGCCAGCAGCGTGAATTGCAGCACATCGGCGACAATGACCGATTGCATCCCGCCAAAGGTGGAATACACCAGCACAATGGCGCAGCCGAGCAGCGACCCGACAGCGGACGGCAGCCCCAGCAACACCCGAAACACGACCCCCATCGTTTCCACCTGCGCTCCCACCACACCGGCGCAGACCAGAAAGGAAAACACGCCGGTCAGCACCCGCGCCGAGCGACCGTAGCAGCGCCCGATCACGCCGCCGACGGTGGCTTCGCCGCGAAAGCGGTCGGCGCCCGGCGCGATGAAGATACCAATCAGGATCATGGACAGGCTGAATCCGCCCAGCGCCACGGTGGTGGACAGACCGTGGTCGAACGCCGCCGCTGCGTTGCCGGAGGAATAGCCGCCCCCGACATACGACGCAGCCATGGTGGCGAAGATAACGGCGGTGCCGTAGCGCTTGCCCGCAGCGGTAAAATCTGCGGCGTTGTGCATCCCTTTGCCGCCGCGCAGGCTCATGCCGACGAGCAGCAGCACATATCCCGCCACGATCGCGATATCCACACCCATCCCCAATCCCCTCCGTGCTTTTATGTATACGCCACCGGTGGGAAAAAGAGAACCGGGAGCGACCCGCTTTGGTCACTCCCGGTTTGTTATTCATTTGGAAAAGCATCTGCTGAACTGAAAAAGCCGTTGGCGTGAGCCTCTTTGCAACGTTTTCGCTCGATTTCGACATCCTTCAAAAAACGCTCTCTCATATCGTCCGGCATAGTGTCTAATATCACAACCTTTCCATCTGGGGTGAGATAAAAATAATCTCTTGCATATGACAGTGCATTAAAATAAGCCATCACTCTTTCAGCTCCTGTCTATATCGTTGCTGTTGACATATCACGCCTCGGCGCGCACGAAATTCATCGAATCGGCCATCCGCTTGACCTGGGTCATAAACCGGTTGTACGCGTCAATACCCATGCGGATATAGGATTCGCTGTCCGCCATGCCGCACAACCGCGCAAAGGTTTCGCCGATTTTGCGTTCCACATGGCGGCCGTCCCGCACGCACAGATAATAGAACGAAAACGCGCCGGATTCCTGCAAATCGTCGTAAAACGCCGGGGCGGTCAAATGCAGATTGTTGTAAAAAATGTTCTGCGCCTCCTGCGCGGTCAGGTTGTTGGGCAAAAACGCATCCAACCCCACCTCGGCCGCGAACGCCAGCAAAATGCGGCGCTGGGTCATCAGCGCGGCGTTTTCTGCCGCACCGTTGGCGGGCGGCGTCGCGTGGTCAATGGCGGCAATATCCTCCGCCAGCCGCGCCCCCATGCGCCGCGCTTTGCCCAAATTGCCGTTTTGCTTTTCCTGCGCCACCTGCTGCATCATCGCCGTGGCGGTTTCAGTGTCAAACGGCACAAAATCCGACAAATTGACGGTATCGTCAAAAATCTTGACATCGTTATCGTTAGCCAAAAGGAATCCCTCCCTTTTTATTTTGCACTTTGCTCCAGCGCCTGTTTCAGCGCGGTGGCGAATTGGTCGGGGCAGGAGGTGCCGCGCCCGCGGCAATCCACGCCCTCCAGCAACGAGATCAGCTCTTGTGCCGAACGTCCCTCCGCCAGCCGTGACACCCCTTGGGTGTTGCCGTGGCAGCCGCCGTCAAACCGCACATTGTGTACCTTGCCGTCCTCCAGATCGAACGAAATGCTGCGGGAACATACGCCCCGGGTCTTATAATTGTATGTCATAGTGTCCTCCTGTTTATGCGTTTTGCTTTTGCTTTTTCTTGCGCGCCATCAGCGCGTCCACACACTCGACCGGAATGGCGGAATTGCCCAGCGGTCGCGGCGCGGAGGTGTACATACCGTGAAAATCGGTGCCGCCGGTCACGATCAGATCGTGCAGCCCGGCGTAAGCCACCAGATCGCGGGTGCCTTTTTCGTCGCTGCTGGGGTGGTACGCTTCCACGCCGTCCAGCAGCCCCTGTTCGGTCAGCTCCATCATCAGCTCTTCGTTGTGATACAGCAGCGGATGCGCGAGCACCGCGATCCCGCCGGCAGCCCGCACCAGCTCCAACGCATCGCGGGTGTCGGGGTATTCCACCGTGGTTTGAATGCTGCCCTCTTTGGAGAACAGCTTGTCGTATACCTCGCCGTAGATGGAATCGGCATATCCCGCATCCATCAGCGCGTGCATAATGTGCTGCTTGTACACCACCGTGCTGCCGGTGGCGCATTTTGCTACCATTTCGGGGGTGATGGGATAATACCGCATCACCTTGCGCACCATTTCCACCGCTGCCTTTTTGCGCCCTTCGGTCACCTGACGGCACAGCGGCTCCAGCCGGGTGGGGGTATCTGCCAAATAGCACAAAATGTGCGCTTTTCGATTGCGGGGCGTATCCCAGGTGGAAAGCTCCACCCCCTGGATCACCCGCACGCCCTGCCGCCGCCCGATCACAGCGGCGCGCACCGCCGAAGCGGTGGTATCATGATCGGTGACCGCCAACGCCGACAAATTGCGTCGCCGCGCCAGCGCAATCACCTCCTCAACACCCATCGAACCGTCCGATAATTTTGTGTGACAATGTAAATCGATCGCCACCGTACATCCTCCCTCTTTTTTGCCGTGATTCTTCTCTCTTCTTCTGTCTTAGTATAGCCCTTTTTGGAAGAAAAAACAAGAGCGATGTCGAAACCCGCCGGCGGCAAAGCGGGGAATTTGCCAAACCGGGCGGCATATGCTACACTAAAGGGGAGGTGAACGCGATGCAACAACAGGTATCCCGGCAGCGGGGATGGTGGATCGGCGGCGCGATTGTGGGCGCGACGCTGTTTGGTACGATGGCGATCTGGCAGGCGAGCGGAACGCCCGCAATGGACACCGCCGCGATGAGTGCCGTGGCGGCGTGGCACACGCCGGTGCTGACAGCGGTGATGAAAGCCGTCACTTTTTTGGGGGACACCCCGTTTCTGACCGCGCTGTGTTTGGGAATGTTGGTGCTGCTGCGTCCGCGAGAGAATGGGGTGCGGTTTGCCGCGAACGGCGCACTGATAGCGGGGTTGAACAATCTGTTGAAAACGCTGTTTGCTCGTCCGCGTCCGGAGGCGGCACTGCGATTGGCGGAAGTGAGCGGTTTCAGCTTTCCCAGCGGGCACGCGATGGGCTCCACCGCGATCTACGGTTTTTTGATCTATCTGGTATGGGGCACCCGCTGGCCGCGCCGCTGCAAGGTGGCGCTGACCGCAGCGTTGGGGCTGTTGATCGCCGCCATTGTGTGCAGTCGCGTGTATTTACGGGTGCATTATCCCAGCGATGTGCTGGGGGGTGTGGGCGCATCGGTGTTGTGGTTGTCGCTGGCGATTCCGACATCCAACGCCGGGGTGCGGGCGTGGCAATCGCGCCGCGCAGCCAAAACAGAATAAGCAAACCAAGCGCCGTCCGGTATCTGCCGGGCGGCGCTTTTGATGTATCGAGAATTATTTGCCAACGGCGCCGAGGTATCCGGCGATACCCGCCGCATCCGACAGGCGCATCGCCTCGTCCGCGGTGTGGATCGCGTCCGCTTCCCGCCAACCGGCGATGGCTTTGCGGGTCGCCAGCACCGACGAAGCACTGACGCTGAATTCATCCAGCCCAAACGCCAGCAGCAACGGCACCATGCCCGGATCGGCGGCGGCTTCTCCGCACATTCCCACCGGAATATGTGCGGCGTGCGCCGATGCGATGATGTGGCGGATACTGCGCAGCACAGCGGGGTGGAAGGTGGTGTACAGCGCCGCCACTTTGGCGTTGCCGCGATCCACCGCCATGGTGTATTGGGTCAGATCGTTGGTGCCGATGCTGAAGAAATCCGCCTCTTTTGCAAGCAGATCCGCAATCAGCGACGCGGCGGGCGTTTCCATCATAATGCCCAGCGCGATGTTTTCGTCAAAGGGCAGCCCCTCCGCTTTCAGCGCGGCTTTGCATTCCTCCAGCAGCGCACGGGCGGCGCGCACTTCCTCCACGCTGGTCACCAGCGGCAGCATGATCTTGATGTTGTGGTGCTCCGCTCCGGCGCGCAGCAGCGCCCGCAGCTGCACCCGGAACACCTCCGGTCGATCCAGGCTGTACCGGATGGCGCGATAGCCCAAAAACGGGTTGTCCTCTTTTTGCAGATGCAGATAGGGGATATCCTTGTCGCCGCCGACATCCAGCGTGCGGATAATGACCTCTTTGTCCGGCATCAGCGCCGCGACCTCGCGGTAAACATCCAGCTGCTCGGCTTCGGTCGGCATGGCGGTGCGCCCCATAAACAAAAACTCGGTGCGGAACAACCCGATGCCTTCGGCTCCGGCGGCACAGGCGGCGTGCGCCTCTGCAAGCGAACCGATATTGGCGTACAACGCATAGCGCTTGCCGTCGCCGCTGACCGTGGGACGGTCACGGTACACCTCCAGCTCCTGACGCAGGCGGAGTGCCTGCTCCTGCCGCCGGTTGTATTCGGCGAGGGTGCGCTCGTCCGGCGAGGCGATCACCACGCCCTCGTCGCCGTCCACGATCACGCTGTCGCCATCGTGCAGATGGGCGGTGAGCTGCGGGATGCCCAGCACCGCCGGAATGCCCAGTGCCCGCGCCAAAATGGCGGAATGGCTGGTTTTGCTGCCCACTTCGGTCAGCAGCGCCGCCACCTGCTCGGGGCGGATCCCCACCGTCATCGAAGGGGTCAGATCCCGCGCCAACAGCACGGTTCCGGCGGGAAGCGAGGCAATGTCCACGCTGTCCCGCCCCAGCAGCAGGGTCAGCATCCGGGTGCGGATGTCGCGCACATCGGTTGCCCGCTGGCGCATCATCTCGTCCTCCACCCCGGCAAACATCTCGGCAAACGCGCTGCACACCGCGTCCAGCGCGGCTTCGGCGGTTTGACCGCCGTCGATGCGTTCTTCCATCTGCGACAGCATAAACGGGTCGTTCAGCATCATGATCTGACCGGTCAGAATTTCGGCCTCCTTGTCGCCGACCCGTTGCTGCACATCGTCAGCCATCCGCTGCGTTTTCTCGACAAACTGGGTCACCGCCGCCTGCAGCCGCTGCTTTTCAGCGGCTTTTCCGGCGTAGACCACCGCGGAATAATCCAGATTCTGCTCTTGTATACAGACCACGCGTCCAATGCCGATTCCGGCGGAAGCGGCTACTCCCTGATACAGCATAAAAGGGTCACTCCTCTCGCTTGGATGGGGCTTTATTCGCCCAGCCCCGCTTCGATCAACTTCACCGCGGCGTCCAGCGCTGCCTGCTCGTCCGGACCGTCGCATTGAATTTCGATTTCGCTGCCCTGTTTCAGGCAGGCGGCCATCAGATTCATAATGCTTTTGCCGTTGATCTGTTTGTCACCGAACAAAATGGTGACATCGCATTGATAAGGGGTCAGCTCCTTGATAAAGAGCTGCGCGGGACGCATGTGCATGCCCATCGGGTTGATGATTTTTGTTTTCGCGGATACCATAATGATCTTCCTTTCTTGTGTTTATAAAGTGAATGAATGTCTACGATCAAGCCTCTTGCGGCTGTTTGTCTTTTTTCAGCAGCGCCAGCATCAGCATACCGACCAGCGAACCGGCGACCAGCGCGATCAGATATCCCCACACATGGTTCACCAGCGGGAACACGAAGATGCCGCCGTGCGGGGCACGCAGGGTGCAGCCAAACGCCATGGACAGCCCGCCAGCCACCGCCGAACCGACGATGCAGGAGGGGATGACCCGCAGCGGGTCGGACGCAGCAAACGGAATCGCGCCCTCCGAAATAAAGCACAGCCCCATAATATAATTGACAAGACCGGATTTGCGCTCGTCGGGGGTGAATTTTTTCTTGAAGAAGGTGGTGCATAGCGCGATCGCCAGCGGCGGGATCATGCCGCCGATCATGACCGCGGCCATAATGTCCGAATCGCCGGTTCCGACCGCCAGCGACGCGGTACCGAACACATATGCCGCTTTATTGAAGGGACCGCCCATATCAATGCTCATCATACCGGCGGCGACACATCCCAGCAGGATTTTGCTGGCGCTGCCCATCGAATTCAGCAGCGAGGTGATGCCCGCGTTGATGGCGCTCATCGCGGGGTTGATGGCGAACATCACGGTACCGGTCAGCAAAATGCCGAACAGGGGATAGATCAGCACCGGCTTAATACCTTCCAGACTGTCCGGCAGATGGTCGGACAGCTTACGCAGTCCCAGCACCAGATACCCGGCGACAAAACCGATCAACAGCGCCGCCAAAAAGCCACCGGAGATGGCGCCCTCGCCGCTGATGTTGACGAACGAGTTGCCCTGTTTGGCGATAAAACCGCCCACGATACCGGCAGCCAGACCCGGTCGATCGGCGATGCTGTACGCGATGTAGCCCGCCAAAATCGGCAGCATAAACCCGAACGCTGCGTCGCCTACGGTTTTGAAGAAGTGCGCCAGCGGAGTGTTGGAACCGAAGTTGCTGGGGTTGATGCTGTAATCGTCCAGCAAAAACGCCAGCGCGATCAAAATACCGCCGCCGATCACGAACGGCAGCATATGGCTGACACCGTTCATCAGGTGCTTGTACAGCCGCCGTCCGGTACTTTCTTTGGCGCCGGAGGCGACCGGTGCCGCACCGCTGCGGCTGTGATACACCGGCACCTCGCCGGTTTCGATAGTGTTGATCAATTCCTCGGCTTTGTGGATGCCGTCCGAAACCGGCACAAACAGCACCTTTTTGCCGTCAAACCGTGCGGTTTCCACATCGCGGTCCGCCGCCACGATAATGCCGTCGGCGGCAGCGATTTCTTCGGCGGTCAACACATTTTTCGCGCCACCGCTGCCGTTGGTTTCGGCTTTCACCGCGATGCCCAGCTTTTGCCCGGCTTTTTCCAGCGCTTCCGCCGCCATATAGGTATGGGCGATGCCGGTGGGACAGGCGGTGACCGCCAACACCCGATAGCCGGCTTTTGCGGGAGCGGGGGCGGGAGCCGCCTGCTCGGGTTCGCCGTATTTGGCGCGCTCGTAGCGGTCGATCACCGCCAAAAACGCTTGCTCATCCCGGGCGGCGCGCAGGTCGGCGGCGAACGCCGGATCCATAAGCAGCACCATCAGATGCGAGAGAATTTCCAGATGCACATCACCGTCCAGCGGGGCGGCAATCATGAAAAACAGGTCGGACGGCATCCCGTCCATCGCGCCGTAATCCACGCCGGTGTCCAGCGTCATCGCCGCCAGACTGGGGCGCTTCACGCTGTCAGACTTGGCGTGCGGCACGGCAATGCCGGCTTCGATCGCGGTGCTGGTTTGCGCTTCGCGCGCCAAAATTGCCTCGCGATAGGTGTCGGGGTCGGCCAGCGCACCGCTTTTGTTTTGCAGCGCGACCAGCTTTTGGATCGCCTCCTGTTTGTCGGCGGCTTGCGCGTGCAGCGCGATTTGACCCGGCTGTAACAAATCCACAATACGCATAGGGGAACGCTCCTTTCTTTTTCGTCCTGTTTTATAATGTGTTCAGCAAATGCAGAATGTCCTCTTTGGTGGCCAGCCCCTCCGAAAAGGCGGTGGCACTTCCGGCGGCGGTGCCCATGCGCAGCGCGTGGGCATAATCGCCGGTTTCGAGATATCCGGCCAAAAATCCGGCGACCATCGAATCGCCCGCGCCCACCGAATTGCGTACCTGCCCGGCGGGAACGCCCATGCGGTGCACCGCGCCATCCTCGTCCAGCAGCAGCGCTCCCGCCCCCGCCATGGAAACCAGCACATTGCGGGCTCCCCGCTGCTGCAGCTGGCGGGCGCAGCTTTCGATCTCGCTGTCACTGTGCAGCGTCCG
Organism: uncultured Oscillospiraceae bacterium; assembly: GCA_900547105.1. Classification (GTDB taxonomy): domain Bacteria; phylum Bacillota; class Clostridia; order Oscillospirales; family Acutalibacteraceae; genus UMGS1474. The sequence goes on from URFL01000009.1 coordinate 16,716, forward strand.
ACCGAAGATGCCGCCCAGCTCGATGTGGTTGGGCTTGATCAAAAACGGATGATAGGGGAGCACCCGGCTCAGCAGATCTCCCTCGGCATCCACCACCGCCCGCACGCCGCGCCCTTGCAGCCGCCGCAGGATCTGTTCGTAAATGGTATCCGGCAAGCTGTGGGGGATGCTGCCCGCCAGCACCAGCATATCGCCGTCACGCAGCGTGTCCAGCTGCATCAGCAGCTGGTTCAGCGAAGCGTCGTCAATGTCCGGACCGCGGCCGTTGATCTCGGTTTCCGTATCCGCTTTGATCTTGACATTGATGCGGGTCAGCCCGGTGGGGAGATGCACAAAATCGGTACGCACCCCCAGCTGCTGCAGCCCCTGCTCAATCGCGGCACCGGTGAATCCGGCGAGGAACCCCAGCGCCGCTGTGTCCACGCCCAGCCGCTGCAGCACCGTGGACACGTTGATGCCCTTGCCGCCGAAGAACACATCCTCCTGGCGGACACGGTTGACACTGCCGTGCTGCAGCCGCGGCATATGCACCACATAGTCGATAGCGGGATTAAAGGTAACGGTATAGATCATATCAATCCACCTCTTTTATCAGACCGTTCTGCCGGTACTGGTCGTCCGGCACACGGTCGGTCAAAATGCACGCCTTGGACAACGGGCAAACCGTTACGGCGGAAACCTTGCCGAATTTGCTGGAATCCGCCAGCACATAGGTCAGATACGCCTGCTCGGCGGCGGCGCGTTTCACCGCGGCTTCCTCCGCATCCGGCGTGGTGCAGCCTTGCTGCACCGTGATGCCGTTTGTTCCCAAAAACGCTTTGGTAAAGTTGTACCGGCGAATGGCCTCCAGCGCCTCGGCGCCCACAATGGCTTCGGTGCCGGCTTTGAGCTGCCCGCCGATCACATACACGCGCAGCCCTTTTTGCACCATCCGGCGCGCACACTCGATGCCGGTGGTCACAAAGGAGGCGCGGCTGCCCGCCAGATATTCCACCATCCGCAAAGTGGTGGTGCCGGCGTCGATGAACACCACATCCTCGTTCTGGATCTGCCCGGCGGCGTACCGCGCGATGCGTTCCTTCTCTTCCACATTCAAATGCGATTTGGTGGACACATCGCGCTCTACGCTTTCAAACGAGGCGGTCACCGCGACCGCGCCGCCGTGTACCTTGTTCAGTCGTTTTTGCTCGGCCAGAATGGTCAGATCGCGGCGGATGGTGGCGACCGATGCCCCGGTGGCGTCGCACAGCTCCGGCACCGTGACCGTGTGCTTTTGTTCCAGCAGCGACAAGATCCGGTCGAAGCGTTCTTCTGCCAACATCATGCTCACCTCCTGATCGAAAATGATTTGTTTTGTCCTTACAAGCGTATTATAAAACACAATCGCTCAAAAGTCAATCATTTTCAATCAAAAACGCGCAGAAAAATTCACCAAATGTAGCCTGTGCGGTTTGTGCAATTTTATACCCGTTTTGTTTGCCGTTTCGGCTGCCGAAAAAGCGAAATTCGGGGTTGACAAGCCGTTTTTTGGTGTGCTATACTATAGCAGTTGCCGTATAGGGGTAAGGTATGCCCTTTTTTGGCACTCTTCGGGGCGCTTTCGTCCCGGGAGATCAAAATTCGAGGAGGTGTTGTCATTGCCAACCTTTAACCAGCTCGTTCGCAAAGGAAGAGAAGAACTGGAGTCGAAAGCGAAGGCCCCGGCCCTGCTGAAAGGCTGGAACTCCAAAAAGCGCCAGCCCATCGACCAGAACTCTCCCCAGAAGCGTGGCGTGTGCACTGTCGTTAAGACGTCCACCCCGAAAAAGCCGAACTCTGCTCTGCGTAAGGTCGCTCGTGTGCGTTTGTCCAACGGGATCGAGGTTACGTCCTATATCCCCGGCGAAGGTCACAACCTGCAGGAGCACAGCGTGGTGCTGATTCGCGGCGGTCGTGTTAAGGATCTGCCCGGTGTGCGTTACCACATCATCCGCGGTACTTTGGATACCCAGGGTGTTGCCAAACGTATGCAGGCTCGTTCCAAGTACGGTGCCAAGAGACCCAAGGCCGGAGCGGCCAAGTAATGTAGACATCATCAGCGGCTACGATGTAGCGGCATTCTATATAATAGTATATATGGATCTGCCTCTATGTCGGCCAACGGGAGTATGTCACTTTCGAGTACCTGTGATATCATTATTGTGAAGGAGGGAAGTAAAGTGCCGAGAAGAGGTTCCGTCGCAAAGCGCGATGTTTTGCCAGATCCGCTTTACAATTCCAAATTGGTGACCAGACTCATCAATAACATCATGTATGACGGTAAGAAGGGCGTTGCCCAGAAGATCGTCTACGGCGCGTTTGACATCATCCAGGAGAAAACCGGCAAAGAAGCGCTGGAAGTTTTCGAACAGGCTATGGAAAACATCATGCCGAAACTGGAAGTCAAAGCTCGTCGTGTCGGTGGTGCCACCTATCAGGTGCCCATCGAGGTGCGTCCTGACCGTCGTCAGACCCTGGGTCTGCGGTGGCTGTCCACCTATTCGCGTGCCCGTTCCGAGCGCACCATGAAAGAACGCCTCGCTGGCGAGATCATGGACGCGGTCAACGGCAACGGTGGCGCGGTCAAGAAGTGCGAAGATACCCACAAAATGGCAGAGGCCAACAAGGCTTTCGCTCATTACAGATGGTAAGCCCATAATGCCCTCGCGGGCAAAAGGCCCCACCATTCCTGAGGGAGCGAAGCAGCGAGTGAGCGGCGACGCTCCAAAGCATGGAAAGTTAGGAGGACAATTATGGCAAGGCAAGTTTCTTTGGAACTTACCAGAAACATCGGTATCATGGCGCATATCGACGCCGGTAAAACCACGACTACTGAGCGTATCCTGTACTACACCGGTATCAACCACCGTCTGGGCGAAACCCACGACGGTTCGGCTACCATGGACTGGATGGCGCAGGAGCAGGAGCGTGGTATCACCATCACGTCGGCTGCGACCACCTGTTTCTGGAAGAAACATCGTATCAACATCATCGACACCCCCGGCCACGTGGACTTTACCGTAGAGGTGCAGCGTTCGCTGCGCGTGCTCGACGGTTCGGTCACCGTGTTCTGTGCCAAGGGCGGTGTTGAACCCCAGTCGGAGACGGTATGGCGTCAGGCCGACGAATATCATGTGCCCCGCATGGCGTATGTCAACAAAATGGACATCATGGGGGCGGATTTCTACCGCGTTGTGCAGATGATGAAAGATCGGCTGAAATGTAACGCCGTTCCGATCCAGCTGCCCATCGGTGCCGAGGATACCTTCAAGGGCATCATCGACTTGGTGGAAATGAAAGCGTACGTTTACTATGATGATCTGGGCAAGGACATCCGCGTGGAAGAGATTCCCGAGGACATGGCCGAGTTGGCTCAGAAATATCATGAAGAGCTGATGGAGCACGTTGCTGAGCAGGACGACGCTCTGCTGGAGAAATACTTCGCCGGCGAAGAGCTGACCATTGACGAGATCAAATCCTGCATCCGCAAATCGACGCTGGCCAACAAAATGGTACCGGTCACCTGCGGTACGTCTTATCGTAACAAAGGTGTGCAGAAGCTGCTCGACGCGATCATCGACTACATGCCCGCCCCGACCGATGTTCCCGCTATCAAGGGCGTCGATCCGGAAACCGGCGAAGAGACCGAGCATCATTCCTCGGACGACGAGCCGTTTGCGGCGCTGGCGTTTAAGATCGCGACCGACCCGTTCGTGGGTAAACTGTGCTTCTTCCGTGTGTACTCCGGTACGCTGGATGCCGGTTCTTCGGTGTACAACGCCAACAAGGACAACACCGAGCGTATCGGCCGTATCGTGCAGATGCACGCCAACCACCGTCAGGATATCGAAACCGTGTACGCGGGCGATATCGCGGCGGCTGTCGGCTTGAAGAACACCACCACCGGTGACACGCTGTGCGACGAGAAGCATCCGGTTATTCTGGAATCCATGGAATTCCCGGAACCGGTTATCCGCGTGGCGATCGAGCCCAAGACCAAAGCCGGTCAGGAGAAGATGGGTATTGCGCTGGCGAAGCTGGCGGAAGAAGATCCCACCTTCAAAACCTACACCGACGAGGAAACCGGGCAGACCATCATCGCCGGTATGGGCGAGCTGCACCTGGAAATCATCGTGGATCGTCTGATGCGCGAGTTCAAGGTGGAAGCCAATGTGGGTGCGCCGCAGGTTGCGTATAAGGAAACCGTCCGCAAAATGGCGGATGTCGACCACAAATATGCGCGTCAGTCCGGCGGTCGTGGCCAGTATGGTCATGTTAAGATTCGTCTGGAGCCCAACGAAACGGGCAAAGGCTACGAATTCATCAACGCCATCGTGGGTGGCGTGATCCCGAAGGAATACATCCCGGCGGTTGACCAGGGTATCCAGGGCGCGATGCAGTCCGGCGTTTTGGCGGGCTACAGCGTGGTGGATGTCAAGGTTACGCTGTACGATGGTTCTTACCACGAAGTCGACTCTTCCGAAATGGCGTTTAAGATCGCCGGTTCTATGGCGTTCAAAGAGGCTATGCGGAAAGCCGATCCGGTTCTGCTGGAGCCGATCATGAAAGTGGTCGTCACCGTGCCGGAGGAGTATATGGGCGATGTTATCGGCGATATCAACTCCCGCCGCGGTCTGATGCAGGGCATGGAAGCTGTTGCGGGTGCGCAGCAGATCCACGCGATGGTGCCGCTGTCCGAAATGTTTGGTTACGCGACCGATCTGCGTTCTCGTACGCAGGGCCGTGGCCAGTACGTGATGGAGCCCAGCCACTACGCGGAAGTGCCGAAGAGCGTCAGCGAAGCGATCATTTCCAAACGTGCCAAGAAAGAGGACTAAGTTTTTTCTAAAAAGGCTTGAATTTCCACTTGGTTCTTGGTAAAATGGAAACACTAAGTGTTCCTTGTCTATATTTTCATTTAAAAGGAGGAAATCCCAATGGCAAAGGAAAAATTCGAAAGAAACAAACCTCACGTAAACATTGGTACCATTGGTCACGTTGACCATGGTAAAACCACCCTGACCGCTGCCATCACCAAAGTTCTGGCGATGAAAGGCGACGCGGAGTTCACCGATTACTCCAACATCGATAAGGCTCCCGAAGAGCGCGCTCGTGGTATCACAATCAACACCGCTCACGTTGAGTATCAGACCGACAAACGTCACTATGCTCACGTTGACTGCCCCGGCCACGCTGACTATGTTAAAAACATGATCACCGGTGCTGCGCAGATGGACGGTGCTATCCTGGTTGTGTCCGCGGCTGACGGCCCGATGCCCCAGACCCGTGAGCACATCCTGCTGTCCCGTCAGGTCGGCGTTCCCTACATCGTGGTGTTCATGAACAAATGCGATCAGGTCGACGATCCCGAGCTGCTGGAGCTGGTCGAGATGGAGATCCGTGAGCTGCTGAACGAGTACGATTTCCCGGGCGACGATATCCCGATCATCAAGGGTTCCGCTCTGGCGGCGCTGGAGTGCACCAGCACCGACATCAACGCTCCCGAGTATGCTCCCATCCTGGAGCTGATGGATGCTGTCGACGAGTACATTCCGAGCCCGGAGCGTACCACCGACAAGCCCTTCCTGATGCCTGTTGAAGATGTGTTCACCATCACCGGTCGTGGTACTGTTGCTACCGGCCGTGTGGAGCGTGGCCAGCTGAACATGTCCGATGAAGTTGAAATCATCGGTCTGACCGAGGAGCGTAAGAAAACGGTTGTTACCGGTATCGAAATGTTCCGCAAACTGCTCGACTACGCTGAGGCCGGCGATAACATCGGCGCTCTGCTGCGTGGTATTCAGCGCAACGAGATCGAGCGTGGCCAGGTTCTCTGCAAACCCGGCACGATCAATCCGCACACCAAATTCCATGGCCAGGTTTATGTCCTGTCCAAGGACGAAGGCGGCCGTCATACTCCGTTCTTCAACAACTATCGTCCGCAGTTCTATTTCCGTACCACCGACGTGACTGGTGTTATCACCCTGCCGGAAGGTACCGAGATGTGCATGCCTGGCGATAACGTCGAGATGGATGTCGAACTGATCACCCCGATCGCTATCGAGGAAGGTCTGCGCTTCGCTATCCGTGAAGGCGGCCGTACCGTCGGTTCCGGCGTTGTTACCAAGATCAACGGCTAATTTTGCCGCTTCGGTAACTGTCTGATAGACATGAAAAGCCCTTGCTGAGTAATCAGCAAGGGCTTTTTTGCACATTTCTGCCAATTTATGGTTGAGGCTCTCTTGCTTTGCACAATCGTATAGAAAAATTGGATAATACATAAGGTTGCAAGCGATAATCTATGATATTATGTATTTGTGCTTGTAGTGCATTCTGACCCCCTGTATGAAAACCGATAGGGATTCTTTCAAAGGGGACATGGCAAGGAAATGCTCAATAGATCCATTCAGGAGAATGGATGGGAGACAAGAAAAGGAGTGGGATGTATGGTGAAACGATGGCTGGCAGGGATGATGGCGGTGTTGATGCTGCCGAGCGTGCCGCTTGCGATCGGGGCAGAGGGGGAAGACGCTGTGGATAACACGATCACGGTGGATTTTTCCCAAACCAACGGGGAGATGAACCCCAAAACCGGATGGCTGCTGATCCCGAACGAAACCGTGCCGGACGGTCGCATTTTGCCGCTGAACACCCGTGTGGTGCGTGATGATATTGACACGCAGAACCTGCTCGGGAACAACGGCAACAGCAACGACCAGAAAAACCTGCAGGATTGGGTGCCCAACGAGCAAAACCGTCTGCAGCGTATGAAACACGGCGTGGAGCGGCTGCAGTCGCTGGGAATTCAACAATATTACCCGATTATGGGCTATTTTTCTTCGTGGGTGTCCCAAAACGGCATGCCGCGCAGTACCCCCGCCGACTATGATGCCTGGCGTCAATGGGTCAAGGACATTGCGCAGTATTCGCTGGACAACGATCTGCCTATTTCCGAGTTCAATGTCTGGAACGAATTCTGGTCGATCAACGATACGCATTTTTCGCGGATGTATGAGCAGGCGTGGCACGCGGTGCGGGAGGTTTCGCCGGAATTTGAGCTGGTTGGTCCTTCGCCGGACAACCCCAATTTGGGCAGCATCCAGCGGCTGGCGAAATATTGCGCCGAGCACGATATTACGCTGGACAATATTTCCTGGCACTTTGGCGATTACACCAAGGTGGGTGAGTTCCAGCAATCGGTTGCCGAAAGCGTAGCCGAGCTGCCGACCATCGGTGATCCGGATTACTATTATGAGGAATACACCAAGGGTGCCGATATGCTGAAAATGGGCCCCGAAATGACCACGCTGGCCAATTTTGACGACGCGGATATTGACGAGGCGATTCGTGCTATCTGGCGTTGGACGAACGGACTGAGCGACCAGCTGGAGATCAATTATTCCAAGCAAAATCCCTATGCGCGTCAAAATGTGTGGTGGCTGATGACCAGCTACGGCAGCATGAGCGGCGTGCGCATCAAACGACAGGGCGATGCACCGTATGTGGCAAGCTACGATGCCGAAAAAGGCGAAGCCAAGGTGCTGGTGGGCGGAACCTATACCCAAACCACCGATATGCTGTTGAAAAACAACCCCTTTGCGGGGCAGAACATCCGCATTGATCGCTATAAGATCACCAATGTGGAAAACGACGGCTTGCAGTTCCAAAGCAGCGAGCAGATTGCCAACGCTCCGCAGAATATTTCCACCAGCGTGGACTTTAACGGCGATGTTTGGATGCTGGTTATCAAAAAGGATGACAGTATTCCTTCGGACTTCGCGTTGAAAACGCCGGACGATGGCTTGGCGGTGTCGGGATACCCGACCTTTAGCTGGCAGCCGTCGCAGGGAGCGGACAGCTATGATCTGGAGATCGCGGAAACCGCTGATTTCAGCCAGATCGTCTACAGCAAAACCGGCATCACCGGCGAGAGCTTTAAGATGGATCGGGCGTTGGATTTTGGTAAACAGTACTATTGGCGGGTGGTGGCGAAAAACCAATTTGGCGAGCGCGCTCCGTACAACCATATGTATTACACCTTCACCTATGCGTTGTTGAACACCATTCCCGGGCGGTTCACCATGCTGCAGGTGATCGATGAAGACCCCAATACCAGCCTGACCCCCAAATTCACCTGGACACCGGCGTATGGTGCGACCGGTTACACCATTCATATTTCGACGGATGCCTCGTTCGCTGAAGAAACGACCATCGCGGTGACCGATCCCGGCACTGTCGATATGGGGCAAAACAACAAATACCAGTACTATCAGTTGACCGATGAACAGGCGCTGCAGCCCGAAACGGTGTACTATGCATATCTGACGGCGACCAACAGCTCCGGCGATCGGGTGATGGCGGGCGATCCGCATATGTTCACAACCACTACGGCGGACGGCGCACCGGCAGCCTTCCGGGTATCCGAACCCGCGAACGGCGCCACGGTGGACCCGCGGTTCACCCTGCGGTGGGAGCCGAGCCACGGCGCGTTCTTCTATTGTCTGGAGATCGCGAAAGATCCCGAGTTTACCGATGTGGTATTGAAACGCGATACCATCACCATTCAGGCGTACACGATGGAGGAAAACATTCTGGAGCCGGAGACCACCTACTACTGGCGGGTGACCGCCACCGATAAGGTGGGCGGCGAAGGCGTTACTGCCACCCCCGGCGACAAAACGTGTGTCAACGCCAACGGGGTGCAATCCTTTACCACCAGCAAAAAGCCTACCTCGCCGCTGATGCGGACGGCAGTTTCGGCCTCCGGCGGCGCGGTGGTATACTTCCAGCCGGTGGATGACGCGGAGGTTTACCGCGTCAAATACGGCACCGTTTCCGGTCAGTATGACCAGCAGGCGGAAACCACCACGCCCAGCGCGTATCTGTCGCTGAAAGCGGGTGTACCGTATTACTGCACAGTGGTGGCTGTGCGCAACGGTGTGGAAAGCGAACAAAGCAAAGAAGTCTCGGTGGTGGGGTACGATACCGAGCTGACTATCGCGACCGATACGCCGCTGGAAGCGGAGCTGTTCCCGGTGCGCGATAATATCGGATTCCAAACGGCGGATAATCCCTCGGCCGGTGTGGCGGTGGAGTTCCGCGACAAGAACAGCGCGATCGAGCTGTCGCCTATGCCGGCGTGCCAGACGGTAACGCTGCAATATCAGGCGGATCAGGATACCAGTCTGGCGCTGTACAACGGCGAGACCAAGCTGCAAACCATTGCGCTGGATCAAACAGCTGCGGGCGAGTGGGCATCCATCACGGTGCCGGCATCGTTTAAGCAGGATGACACGCTGCGGCTGGTCAAAGAAACCGGCGAAGCAGCTGCGCGGGTCGACTATGTGGTGCTGGGCACCGAAGCGCTCCCCGAGCGGGGCAATTTGGCACCGTCGGCCACGGTGAGCGCGGATTCGTTTATGAACGACAATTACTCCGCGGCGCGGGTAAACGACGAAAAATTGGCGGGCGACAAGGATTTCTGGGTCGCCAAAAACACACCGACCGAGCAATCGCCCAACTGGGTGGTTGCCAAGCTGGCTTCGACCAGCGAGGTGTATCGCGTCGAGATCGCGCTGCCGCCGCTGTCCAGTTGGGGAGCGCGCACCCAGAGCATTCGCGTGCTGGCATCGGATGACGGCATCACCTATCGCGAGATCAGCGCACGCCGCGATTGCCTATTCGATTTGAAGCAAAACAACAACCGCGTGACGGTGTTTGAAAGCGACACACCGCTCACGACCGCGTATATTAAAGTGGAGATCTATTCCAATACGGTGGGAAATGTCGGCCAGATCGGCGAGCTGTTTATTGATGGTCTGGCGCTGGATCAGCCGGTACAGGATGCCAATCTGGCGCTCGGTAAGCCGCTGACAGTGGGTGCCACCCATTACGGCAACCCCGAGAACATCAACGATGGCAATCAAAGCAGCTTCTGGGATGGCGGTAACAGCACATTCCCGAACTCTGTCACGGTGGATCTGCAGCGCGCCTACACGCTGGAGCGGGTGGAGATGCTGTTGCCTGCAAACTGGGGCGATCGCAACCAGGAAATGGAAATTTTCGTCAGCACCGACAACGAAACCTTTACATCGGTGGTGGAAAAGACCAGCTATCTGTTCAGTGCGTCACAAAAGAACACGGTCACGCTGACAATGCCGGAGGGCACGGTGGCGCGCTACCTGCGGGTGGTGGGCTATTCCAACGACGAAAAAGGAAAACCGGGTGTCCAGCTCGGCGAGCTGCGCGTGTTCGGCAGCTATACGCCGGTGGACGGTGTAACGCTGCAGCCGGAATCCTGCCAGCTAAAGGTAGGCGAAACGCTGCCGCTGACGGCAACGGTGACTCCTGCCGCGGCGGAAAGCAAGGCGCTGGCGTGGTCGTCCTCTGACAACGCGGTGGCGACCGTGGATAACAATGGTGTGGTCACGGCGCGGGGCACCGGCTCGTGTGAGATTCGTGTGCGCACGCTGGATGGACGCTATACCGCCACTTGTGCGGTGACAGTGGATGGTTATCTGGTGACCCCCGGCGATGTGGACGGGGACGGCGCGGTGACGGTGATGGATGCGCTGCTGGCGCTGCAAGCCACCGCTGGAAAGGTCGAACTGACCGAGCCGCAGCAAACCGCGGCGGATGTGGATGGCACGGCAGGTGTCAGCGCAGCGGATGCGCTGATGATCTTGCAGTATGCTACCAAGCAAAGGACCACATTCTCCGATTTGCGCCGATAATCTGATTTTGTTCTCTTCTTTCTCTTTTTCTCTTTTCTTTTCTTTGCTCAACAACCCCCGGTCAGTTTTGACCGGGGGTTGTTGACTTTGGCGCGACCGGTCATGCACCGTTCGGGCGGTTTTGGAATAGAATAAGACCAGAAACCGCAATTTACGCGCTGGTTTCAGCGCCAGAGGGGGAGAATTATGTTTGATGTGAAAACACCGGTCGGCTTTTTTCTGGGAGCCAACACACCGCAAGGCTTTTGTGGGTATCACCGTGAGTTGTACGACGGACGCGAGGGCTGGCGTGCGTTTTTGATCAAAAGCGGACCGGGCACCGGCAAATCCTCGCTGATGAAGCGGCTGGTCGCGGAGATGGATGCCGCGGGAGTGGCGACCGAGGCAATTTACTGCTCGTCTGATCCGCATTCGCTGGATGGTGTGATCGCGCCGTCGCTCAAGCTCGTGATGTTCGATGCCACCGCGCCGCATATTCTGGAGCCAGGCTATTGGGGCGCGGTGGAACAGATCGTGGATCTGGGGCGCTGCATGAATGCGGACGCGCTGCACAAACAAGCGCCCGCCATCATCGATGCCACCGATGCGTGTGCGCGTATGCACGCGCGCTGCCGCCAGTATATGGGTGCCGCCGCGATGCTGCTGGCGGACAATCGGCGGCTGGCGCTGGCGTGTACCGATCGCGAAAAGGTCACCACCGCCGCTGCCCGTATCGCGGCGCGGGAATGGGGGAGCAAAAGCGACCAAAGCGGGCGCGAGACCCGCCGCTTTTTAAGCGCGCTCACCCCGGAAGGGATGGTGTGCTTCACCGAAACGCTGCAAACGCTTTGCCCGCGTCTGTATGCGATCGAGGATGACCATGGAGCCGCTTCCTCGCTGCTGATGGCGGAGCTGCGCCGTCGAGCGCTGGCGGCGGGGCTGTCAGTCATCTCCTGCGCCAGCCCGCTGTTCCCGCAAGAATCGCCGGAGCATCTGCTGATTCCCGAACGCGGACTGGGCTTCACCGTGTCGAATGCTTTTCACCGCGCCGACTTTCCGGTGTACCGCCGGATACGCGCCGAGCGTTTCACTGACAGCGATGCGCTGCGGGCTACCCGCGAAAAGCGGGCGTTCAACCGCAAAGCCGCGCGGGAGATGCTGCAGGAAGCCGAGGCATGTGCCTGCGAAGCCAAACAGCTGCACGACCGTATGGAGGAGCTGTATCGTCCCGCGGTGGATTGGCAGCGGGTGAGCGTGATGCAGGAGCATATGGCGGGTGTATGGCGCGCGCTGGCGCAGCAAAAGAGCAACGACGCATAATCGCCTCCCGCGTGGGCAACCTATTGCCGAGGTGATACGACAATGGATTGGATGATGCTGCTGAAAGCTTTTGTGGTGGGCGGGCTGATCTGTGTGATTGGTCAGCTGTTGATCGACTACACCGCGTTGACACCCGCACGCATTCTGGTGCTGTTTGTCACGCTGGGGGTGGCGCTGACCGCAGTGGGGGTGTACGAACCGCTGGTAAAATTCGCGGGCGGCGGCGCAACGGTGCCGCTGACCGGCTTTGGCTATACGCTGGCCAAAGGCGTACAAAAAGCGGTGGGGGAAAGCGGCTTGCTCGGTGCCCTGACCGGCGGCATTACCGGCGCAGCGGGCGGCATCTCGGCGGCGATCCTGTTCGGCTTTTTGTGTTCGCTGGTTGCCAAATCCGGGGATAAATCTTGACAAACCCGCATGCGAGGTTTATACTGGAGTCAAATTCAAAGCTGTCTTCGGGGCGGGGTGCGATTCCCCACCGGCGGTGATCCCCTTGGGGAAGCCCGCGAGCAGGCGTGCGCCTGTTGATTTGGTGAAAATCCAAAGCCGACGGTATAGTCCGGATGAAAGAAGATGGATACCCCACTTGTGTTGGTGCATCCAAACGCCCTGCCGGTTTGCGGTGGGGCGTTTTTTGTCGTGTGGACAGCGGAAAGAAGGAGTTTCCTATGTCAAAATCGTCCGTCCGTTCGCCGCAATCTTCGCAGGTACATACCCGGTCCGTCGTGGTTTGGGGACTGTTTTGTGCGCTGGCGTATCTTTGCGTGATGCTGATCCGGATTCCGGTGGTGCAATTTCTCAAATATGAGCCGAAAGATGTCATTTTGATGATCGGAGCGTTCATCTACGGCCCATTGCCGGGGTTGTTTATGACGGTGGTGGTGTCGTTGGTGGAAATGGTCACCATCAGCGATACCGGTTGGATCGGCGCGTTGATGAACATTTTGTCCTCCGGCGCCTTCGTGTGCACCGCCGCCGCGATCTATCGCCGCCGCCATACGCTGAAAGGCGCGATCGTGGGGCTGGCGGTCGGATCGGTGACGATGGTGGCGGTGATGATGATTTGGAACGCGCTGATTACGCCGCTGTATATGGGTGTGCCGCGTGCAGCGGTGCTGGATATGCTGCTGCCGGTGTTTTTGCCGTTCAACCTGTTGAAAGCGGTGCTTAACAGCGCGCTGGTGATGCTGCTGTATAAGCGGGTGGTGACGGCGCTGCGCTATGCACGGCTGTTGCCGCCGACCGCAAGCGGCGCTGCCAAACCGGCCACACGCAGCACTGTGGCAGTGCTGCTGGTGTCGCTGGTGCTGATTGCTACCGCGGTGCTGGTGATTCTGGCGCTGCAAGGTATCCTGTAACAAACACCCGCGCCCGCAGGCGATGACGCTTGCGGGCGCGGGTGTGATAGTTTTTGGTATCAATTTGTATCAGTATATTATTGGCAAAATGACCTTTGAAAGGATAACAAAACAAAAACAGCACTTGCCAAAGCAAGTGCTGTTTGGTGCGGATAAGAGGACTTGAACCTCCATGGGGTTGCCCCCATTAGAACCTGAATCTAACGCGTCTGCCAGTTCCGCCATATCCGCATATTCGGTTGTGCTGCCGTGCGGTGCATCAGTCAGCGTTGTCTATTATAGCGAAGTGGTCGGGAAATGTCAAGAGCTTTTTGCAAAAAAGTTTTTCTTTTTTGCAAAAAGCTGAGGCGCGCCGCCCGATGAGGGAAACCAAGAGGAACATCCTGCGCGATTATCGGGGGGAGTCCCTGCGTCACAGTCCCAAAAAATCAGGTGGGCGGGTTGTGTTTTGTGCGTAGCTTTGCTATAATGCATTTACTTGCTGAAAAAAGGAGCTATGGCGCATGAACAAACAGGAAAACCGGCGGCTTTTTTGGCTGCTGGTCGCGTTCGGCGTATTGAATATCGCGTATTTTGTGGTGCAGCGGCTGCGCGATCCCATTGTGATCGTGCACACACCGGTGGACGATTGGATTCCCTTTTGCGAATGGTTCGCCATTCCATATGTGATCTGGTATGTGTATGTGTTTGCCGCTATCGTCTATTTCTTCTTTTATGAGCGGGCAATTCTTTGCAAAATGGCAGAGATGATCGTGGCGGGGATGGGCGTGTGTGTGCTCATCTTTGCCATTTGCCCCAACGGCATTGATTTCCGCCCCACCAGCTTCCCGCGGGACAACCTGCTGGTGGATCTGGTGCGGCTGCTGTACAGCAATGACCAGCCGGAAAACGTGTTCCCCAGCATCCATGTGCTGAATTCGCTGGCGGTGCATATGGCGGTGCATCATTCAAAAACGCTGCGCCGTTACCGCTTTGTGGAGCCTACCAGCCTTGTTCTGACGATTTTGATCTGCCTGTCCACCGTGTTTATCAAGCAGCATTCGGTGGTGGATATTGCGGGCGGCGTCGTGCTGGCGGTGGCGTTGTATCTGCCGCTGTACGCCCGCCGAGCGACGGACAAAAGCGCTGTCGGCAACCATTGATCGGGAGGATTATTGTTGTGAAACTGGCAAAACGATTGTTGAAAATGGCGCGCCCGTATTGGGGCGTGATGGCGGCGGCGGTAGTCGGACTGATCGGTGCCGCCATGATGGGCTTGGTCACGCCGGAGGTGGTGCGGCGGCTGACTCGTTCGCTGAAAGACCCCGCCACCATGACGGTGCAGGTGATCGGCGTTTATGCCGCGGTGTTGGCGGGTGCATATCTGCTGCGGGCGGTGTTCCGGTTTATGAGCCTGTATCTGGCGCATGTGGCGGCGTGGAAGTTCGTGAGCGATATGACCATGCGGGTGTACGATAAGCTGCAAACGCTGTCGATGCGCTATTTCGGGCAGCAACAGACCGGCGAGATCATGAGCCGTGCCTCCAACGACACCCGCATGCTGGAGCTGCTGATTGCCCATGCGGTGCCGGACCTCATCAGCAATATCATCATTATTATCGGGGTGGCGGTGATGCTCCTCATCATTAACCCGCCCATGGCACTGCTCACGCTGATTCCGGTGCCGTTTGTGCTGCTGGCCAGCTGGTATTTCTCCGGCAAAATCTGGCCGCTGTTCCGGCGCAACCAGAAAATCACCGGCGAGCTGGGCGGTCGGCTGCAGGATAATCTCAGCGGCATCAAGGAGATTCAGGCGTTCGGCAAAGAGGAGCACGAGCACCACAAGCTGGCGGATTTTTGCAAATATTACAGCCACGCCAACATCCGCGCCAACTTTGCTAACGCGATCTTGAATCCCTCTATCGAATTTTTGACCTCGCTGGGCAGTCTGATCGTGGTAACGGGCGGCGGCTTGCTCGCGATGAACGGGCGTATGCCGGTGGAAGATGTGGTCGGCTTTTTTATGTATTTGAGCCTGTTTTATCAGCCGCTGACTGTGTTCGGCCGCTTGGTGGAGGATATTCAATCGTCGTTGGCGGGCGGCGAGCGCATCATGGAAATTTTGGATATGGACCCCGAGATCCAGGATCGCGCCGACGCGCAGGAGCTGACTGCGGTGCAGGGCAAGGTCACCTTTGACCATGTCAGCTTTGCGTACCAGCCGGACGAACCGGTGCTGCAGGACATTTCCTTCATCGCCGAACCGGGGCAGATGATCGCGCTGGTGGGGGCGACCGGCGTGGGTAAAACCACCATCGTGTCGCTGTTGGAGCGCTTTTACGATCCGGTCGAGGGGCGCGTGCTGCTGGATGATACCGACATCCGCGATGTGACCGTGTCGTCGCTGCGCAGCCAGCTGTCGATGGTGCTGCAGGATGTGTTTTTGTTCAACGGCACCATTTTTGAGAATATCGCCTATGGTGTGGATCACGCGACCGAGGACGAGGTGATCGCCGCCGCCAAAACCGCCTGTGCGCACGATTTCATCACCGAAATGCCCAAGGGGTACCAGACCATGATCGGCGAGCGGGGGGTGCGGCTGTCCGGCGGACAAAAGCAGCGTATCGCCATTGCGCGCGCGGTGCTGCGCAACGCACCGGTGTTGATCTTGGACGAGGCGACCTCGGCGGTGGATACCGAAACCGAAGCGCAAATTCAACACGCGATCGACAATTTGGCGGGCAAACACACGATCGTGGTGATCGCGCACCGGTTGTCCACCATTATGCGCGCCGACACCATTCTGGTGCTGGACAAAGGGCGGGTGGTGCAGCGCGGTCGTCACGACGAGTTGATTGCGCAGGACGGTATCTACCAAAAGCTCTGCCGGGTGCAGATGGACAAAATCACCCAGCCATAACCATTTCTATTCGGATATAAAAAGCGCCTGCTCCCGTTGCCATGGGAGCAGGCGCTTTGTGGTATCATCTATTCGCACCGGCGGCGCAGCAGGCTGCCGGGCACCAACGGCTCGTCCAGCGGCAGCTGCAGCTTCATGGTGGGGTGGGGCGCCGCTTCGATCGGTTGACCGTCGCCGTCCAGCAGGGGAGAGGCGACCAGCGTGCGCGGCGGCTCGCCGGGCGCGAGCACCGACAGCGTATCGCCCGCAAAAAAGCGGTTGCGCTGTTCCAAACGCTGGACGCCGTTTTGCCAATCGGTGGCGACCGCCACCACCTCCCAGTCGCGGATGTATCCGCCGCTGGCGGTGTTCTGGCACGGCTGACCATAGTAAAAACCGGTGCCGTAGGGGCGATGGCTCACCCGGTTTGGCTCCTCCACTACCCATGCGGGCGGCTGATAATCGGGGGCGAAACCGCTCGCTTCCCAGCCGTCCAGTGCCGCGCGATAGGCGTTGGTGGTCACCGCTACATAATAGGCGGCCTTGGCGCGCCCCTCAATTTTGAAGGAGGATACGCCCGCGCGCGCCAGCTCCGGCAGATGCTCGATCATGTTGAGATCGTGCGCGTTGAAGAGATAGGTGCCCTGCGCGTCCTCCGCCACGGTGAACGGGCGATCGGGGCGGTGCGGTTCGATCAACTGATAGCTCCAGCGGCAAGGTTGGGTGCAGTCGCCGCGGTTGCCGTCCCGCCCGTTGAGATAGGCGGACAGCATACACCGCCCGGAATAGGACATACACATTGCGCCGTGCACAAACGCCTCCAGCTCCAGTCCTTTGGGCGTATGGGCGCGAATATCCGCGATCTCCTCCATCGACAGCTCCCGCGCCAGCACCGCGCGGGCAGCGCCCATATCGTACAGACGGGTGGCGGTTTCGCTATTGACTACCCCGAATTGGGTGGACACATGCAGCGCACAGCGGGGCGCATACCGCTGCGCCAGCGCCATTACGCCCAGATCGGCGATGATCAGTGCATCCACCCCCATGTCCTGCCATTCTTCCAAAAACGCGGGCAGCTGCCGCATTTCCTCGTTGCGCGGTAAAATGTTGCAGGTGACATACACCTTGACCCCGCGGCGGTGGGCATCCGCCACGGCGACTCGCAGCTCCTGCTGTGAAAAGTTGGCGGGCGCGGTGCGCATTCCAAAAGCGGAACCCGCCAGATATACGGCATCCGCGCCGTATTGCAGCGCAGCGTTCAGCCGTTCGCGATCCCCGGCGGGGGCTAACAGTTCGGGTTTGTTCATAGCGATCTCCTTGTGACAAAAACAGCGGCGGACAACGCCGCCGCTGTAAGATCAGTTTGCATGAATACCAATGCCGTATTTCTGGCAAATGGCCATGTGTTCTTCGTAGGTTTCGGAATAATAGGTGTTGCGGTTCTTGTCGTTGGCGAAGTAATAGCACTTCATAATCCGCTTATCCTTGGACGGATTCACCACCGCTTTGATCGCCGCCAGACTGGGGTTGTTGATGGGTCCGGGCGGCAGCCCCATGTGGGTGTAGGTGTTGTAAGCGGAATCCTTGGTGTCCACATTCACCTGCTCGGACGACAGCTTGTCGATGTAATCGCCGGTGGAGTCGCATTGCAGATAGGGGAACTCGGCGTAATCGTCCAACCGGTTCAAAATGACCCGCGCGACCTTGGGCATGTTGGTGGTATCGGCGGATTCGCCCTGCACGATAGAGGCGAGAGTGATCACCTCGTCCAGCGTTTTGCCGGAGGCTTTGATCGCCGTTTGCAGCGAGGTATCCAGCTTGGAATCAAAGGCGCTGAGCAGCTTGTCGATCGCGTCCTCCGCCGAAATGTCCACATAAAATTCGTAGGTGTCCGGGAAAAGATAGCCTTCCAGCCAGTAAATCCGGTCCTCGTATCCCTTGTCGGTGCGTTTGGGCACCTCTTTCAGGAACTCGTGACCCTCTTCAAAATTGCCGTTCAGCAGCGCGGTGTAGAAATCGTCATATTTGCACACGCCGTTTTCTGACAACAGGCGCGCCACATTTTCCACCGTACTGCCCTCGGGGATGGTCACGGTGACGGTTTCGCGCAGCTGCGCTTCCTGCAAATTGCGGATCAGCTCGCTGTAGCCCATGTTTGCCGTGAGGTAGAAGGTGCCGGGTTGATAGGTGCCGTCCGCTTTGGTCAGCTTGGAATACAGCCGGAAAATCAGCTTTTGGTCGATCAGATCGGCTTTTTCCAGCGCGTCCGCCACATCCGAGGTGGTGGCGCCCTCGGCGATGTCTACCCGCCGCTTGGTGTCACTTTTTTGCAGACCGGTCACATCCAAAATGCCGCCGATAATCAAATATGTACAAACCAGCGACACCCCGACCACCACAATGGTATACAACAGCCCCTTGAAGCAGCCCCAGCCGGGCTTTTTCTTGCTGTGGGCGTTTTTCTGGTGCTTGCCGCCGGTGGCGGGCTTTTCGGTCGTGTGCGCCGGTTCTTCCGCCGGCAACGGCGTATCGCTGTAATCCGCCAGCGACACCATCGATGGCTCGGCGGATTGCGCCTTAGCAAATTGCGACGCTTTGTCGCCCAGCGCCACGGCTACCGGCGGCTCTGCCGGCGCTTTGGGTGCAGATGCGGGAGCCGGGAAGTCGGTCGCGGTCGGTTCGATCGGCTGCGACGGTTGCTCGGCGGGCGCTGTCGTCGGAGCGGGAGCCTCGGCCTGCTCGACAGTCGGCGCGGCGACCGGTTCCGCTGCCGGTTCGGTCACCGGTGTGTCCGGCTGCGGTGCATCCGCCTCAAAAAAGATGGGCGCATCGGTCGATGCAGCCTTGTTCGGCTGCTCATCGGGACGATTCGACACAGTTTATCACCTCTGTTTATTGGTTGACATGGGCGGTTTGCCCTTGGAAAACGGTTCGCGGTCGGTGCGGCGGAAATACCGGTCGGTCACCAGCAGCTCCACCGGACGGTCATACCGTCCGTGCGGCAGCGAGCGCCGAATACAGCTGCTGTAACAAATGCCGACGATCGGTCCGTCAAATTCCGCCAAAAACCGGTCATAATAGCCTTTGCCGTATCCCAGGCGGAAGCCTTTCCAATCATAACACAAAGCGGGCACCAAACACAAGCCCTTTCGGGGATCGGTCAGCAGCCGCGCCGGATCGGGGCGCGGTTCCAACACCCCAAAGGTGCCGGGTTCCAACTCGTCCAGCGATTCGATCAGATAAAACTCCATCTGCCGGGTGTTGGGCACGCATCGCGGCACCGCCACCCGCTTGCCGTCCTTCAATGCGCGGCGGATGATGGCGGTGGTGTCCACTTCGATGGGGGTGGACACATAGGTGAGCAGCAGATCTTGCTTTTTGTATTGCCACAGCGCCGCGACCCGCCGCGCAATGGCTTTGTCCAGCGCGGCTTTTTGCTCGGGGGTCATGGCGCGGCGCAGCGCCTTGTAATGTTCTCTCATGCCCGCCTTGATCGGGCGGATATCCTCTACCGGCATTGCAGCGACTGCCCCAAACGGGCGGCCTCCTCCGGCGAGGTCAGGCGTTTCACGATCGCCAGCGCAAACGGAATCGCCACGCCCATCCCTTTGGCGGTGATGTAGCGACCATCCTCCACCACATAGTCGTCCGACAGGGTCGCTCCCTCCAGCGTATCCTCAAAGCCGGGGAAGCAGATTGCCTGCCGACCACGCAGCAGCCCGCGCTTGCCCAAAATCGAGGGCGCGGCACAGATCGCGGCGATCAGCAGCTCGTGGTTGACGGTATAGTCCAGCGCGCGCTGGACCGTGGGCGATTCGTCCAAATGGCGGGTGCCGGGCATGCCTCCCGGCAAAATCACGCCCTCCAGCTCCTCTTCGCGCCAATCGGTTTCGCTGCGGTCGGCGCGCACAGCGATGCCGTGTGCCCCGGTCACCGTTTGGCTGCCGATACCGATGGTCACGACATCCACCCCCGCGCGGCGCAGAATATCCACCGGGGTGAGCGCCTCTATTTCTTCAAATCCTTCTGCCAAAAACACTGCCAGCATGGTTTTCTATCGTCCTCTCCTTGCCATTGTCTGTCCTTTGGGAGCCCGGGTCACAGCACCTCGCGGATGTCCGCCACAATGGCTTTCGTAATCTCCGCCGGGGCAAACGGTCCGTGCTCGTCGCCGCAAGCGACCAGCGTCCAACCCTTTTTCTCGGCGGCGTACAGCGCACAACGGCGGCAATCCCGCAAATAAGCGGTGTCCCGCTCGTGAATATCCTTGCGGCTCTCGTCCCCGTCGTAGCGGTGGGACAGCAGCTGCTGCGATACCGCGGGGGGCATATCCAAAAACAGCACCGCATCCGGGCGGGGCAGCCCCAACAGCTCGTATTCATAATGCTCCAGCCATTGCAGATAGTTGTCCCATTCGCTTTCGGGCAGCTTGGACATCTGGTGAATGGCGTTGGAGGTGGTGTAGCGGGCGGCCACGATCAGCGTGTTTGTTTCGTAATCCGTCTGCCAGAACTTTTTGTAGCTGGCGTACCGATCCACCGCGTAAAAGGACGAGGCGGCGTACGCGTTGACCGCGTCCGGCTGGTCGCCGAATTCGCCCGCCAGATACATTTTCACCAGCGCCGATGAGGGCTGGTCATAATCGGGAAAACAGATTTGTTTATAGTCTACCCCGCTTTGCTGCAGGTACGCGGACAACCGCTCCAGTTGGGTGGATTTTCCGCAGCCGTCCAGTCCGTCGATCACGATCAACCGTCCCATATCACGGATTCTCCTTGATCGCCTGATATTTGGCGCGCATCTCGTCCCGCTTGCCGCAGCACATTTTGCCCTCCGGACATGGTCCGTTCAAACAGGCGGGGCCGGCATTCTTGAACAAATGCGGTGCGACCTGCAAGCACAGGCGCAGCATCTGCTCCGCCAGCTCGCGAATTTCCCATTGCGCACGGTTGCAGCAGCGATGGCGGAAAAAGTTGAGCAGACTGCGGGCGTTCATGGTCACCACCATTTTGGTGGTGCAGGCGTTGGGCAGCACAAACCGCGCGTCCTCGATCGCTTTTTTCTCGGCGGCGCGGGCAGCGGCTTTTTCGTCCATACCGGCATCCAAAAACGCCTGCTCGTGCTTTTGCTTCAGCAGCGCTGTCAGCCGCTCGTAATGCTCCTGATCCTCCTGCATCGCGCGGCGATATTCCTCCGCCGCTTCGGGGATCGCGGCGATCTCCGGCGGCAGCACATATTCAAACGCGTTCTCCGCCACATACCGCTGGCTCTGCACACTGAACGACGCCAACCGGTGCCGGGTAATCTGCGCCAGCAGCGAGCGGGACACGCCCTCGATACCGAAGGTGAACGAAGCGTGTTCGATCGGCGATTCGTGGCCGATCTCGGCGAGCATATCCACAAACGACGCGGCTTTGTCGTCGGTCAGCTTGTCCTGGATGGTGGCAATGGAAGAGGGCGAATAGCACAACCGGGCGGCGGAGGCAATCAAATGCTCCGGAGCGGGGGTGTGGGCGAGCAATGTAACGTGAACCATGAGGGGTCGTCCTTCCTTCCGTTAATAAAACTATACATATTTTATAGTATACCATATATGTCGATATTCTTCAATAGCGGCTTTGGCTGTCTTTGTGCGAAATTTTAACGCTATCCCGCGGCATGCGGCTGCTCCGTGTACCGCCGGGCACTTTATACATATCTTTTTTTCCGTATCTATGCCAGAATACCTTTATTATCGGGGAATACCGCCAAAAATCAAGCGACGATTTTCCACATTTGACGAATAGCCAAGCCGCGTAAAATGTGGTATACTACACCGAGATAAAGGGGGCGGGCAGAGTGGAAGATTTGGTACTGCTGACAACCGACCGCCCGCTGTCGCCCGCCGAGCAGCAGACGCTGTTTCACTGTTTGGACGCGGAAACGCGCGAACGCGTGAACCGTTCGACCGTCGCTTCGGTGCACCAGCAGCGGCTGCTCGCGGCCGCGCTGGCGCGGGAGATGTGTGCCCGCCGGTTGGGGGAATCGCCCGCATCGCTGCGGGTGGCGGTTGCCCCCGGCGGCAAGCCGTTTTTGCCGGATCATCCGGCGCTGCACTTTAATGTATCCCACACAAGCGGCGGGGTGCTGTGCGGCGTGTCCGACCGCCCTGTGGGGGTGGATATCGAGCGGGAGCGCCCGTTTCCGGAACGGGTGGCGCGGCGTTGTTTTTCACCGACGGAGCTGGCTTTGACCGGCGACGATCCCGCCTGCCGCTTGCGCCTGTGGACGCGCAAGGAAGCGGCGGCGAAATGGCGCGGCGAGGGATTGGCGGCTGTACGGGCGCTGGATACCACCGCGCCGGAGTGGCGCGACCGCCTGTTCAGTGATCGGATCGGCGCGTTTGTATTTACAATATGTGAAGCGGGGGTACAGCCGGCAAAGCCGGTTTGCCGGACGCTTGACCAGTTTATGGAGGCGATCGTATGAATCGAACAATCTTTGCCCGTGCGGCGGCGCTGCTGGCGGCTGCCAGCCTGATGACGGTGGCGGGGGCGTGCTCGTCCGGTACCGATTTTGCGCTGAACGAGAATCAAAAGCCGATCACGTCCGCGTCGCAGCAAACCACCACCACGGTGGCGGGGCAAGCGGACGGCGCGGGCGATAACCAGCCGGATGCTCCGGAGAAAACCACCGCGCGCACCAAAGCGTCGCGTGCCGCCAAAACGACACTGCCCACCACGGCATCCGGTCTGCAATATCAAATCACCGGCGGTCACGCGGTGGTGACGCGCTACCGCGGCAGCGACACCAAGGTCACCATTCCATCGACGCTGGGCGGATACACCGTGACCGAAATCGCCGCCGAGGCGTTTGCCGACCGCAAGCGGGTGCAAAGCGTGACCATTCCCTCGACTGTGACCACCGTGGGGGACAAAGCGTTTTACAACTGCAATTCGCTGCGCACCATCACGCTGCCGAACAGCGTAACCAAGCTGGGTACCCATGTGTTCGAGCTGTGTGTGCGGCTGACGCAGGTGACGCTGCCGACGGGCATCACCGCGATTCCGGAGGGTACCTTCCGCGATTGCGAAGCGTTGAATCGCTACACCATTCCGTCCGGTGTCAAAACGATCGGCAACACCGCCTTCCGTTACTGCAAAGCGCTGTCCTCGCTCACCATTCCGGCGGGGGTCACCAGCATCGGCGCGGATGCGTTTGCCGGTTGTGAAAAGCTGACAACGCTGGACTTGCCGGACAGCCTGCGCACCATTGGCGAAAACGCGTTTGCCAACTGCGTGGCGATCAAACGCATCAAGTTGCCGTCGCAGCTCACGGCGGTCAGCGACGGTATGTTCCAATATTGTGGCGCGTTGACCACCATCACGCTGCCGGACAGCGTGACCAGTGTGGGAGCCAACGCGTTTGCCTCCTGCGAAAAGCTGACCAGCATCAGTCTGTCGTCCAAGCTGAAAACCATCGGGTCTACCGCGTTTTCCGGGTGCCGGGTGCTGCAAAATGTGCGGATCCCCGCCTCGGTCACCAAAATCGGTGATGACGCGTTCTTTGCGTGCCACGAGCGCATGACGCTGGTGGGCAAAAAAGGCTCGGTGGCTGAAAAATATGCCTCCGCCAACAAGCTGCGCTTCCGCGAGGGTTGAGGACACAGCTTTATACAGCATACCAAAACAGCCGGGAGAAATCTCCCGG
Organism: uncultured Oscillospiraceae bacterium; assembly: GCA_900547105.1. Lineage (GTDB taxonomy): Bacteria > Bacillota > Clostridia > Oscillospirales > Acutalibacteraceae > UMGS1474. The sequence continues at coordinate 40,691 of URFL01000009.1, forward strand.
CTGTTTACTTTTGCCTGCGGCGGGGTATACTACCACCAAATGGCTGCGGGAGGGAATAGTATGAACAAGCGAGTGGTGGCGCTGCTGGCGGGGCTGGGTGTGCTGGCAAGCGGTGTGGTGGCGCGGTTATGCGTGCTTACCAACGGCAATTTATCTACCGCCGCCGGGCGGCAGACGCGCTATACTGTCACGGTCGCGCGGTCGCGCGGCACGATTTACGACACCAACCTCACCCCGCTGGTCAACACCGGCAGCGAATATCATGTCAGCGTGGCTCCCACGCCGGAAGCCCTCGCCACCATGGCGGGACAGCTGTCGGCGGAGGAATGGGCGGCGCTGGATAAACGGCTGTCAGCGGGCAAGCCGGTCGCGGCAACCATGTCCAAAGCGCCCAGCACCGCGCCGGGTATTGTGGCGTTTCAGGCACCGGTGCGCTATGCCGAAGCGCTGCCCGCGGCGCATCTGCTGGGGTATGTGGACAGCGAGGGGACGAGCGGAACCTCCGGCGTTGAGCGGGTGTTTGATCGTGTGCTGAACGAATATGCGGGCGAAGCCACCGTGACCTATACCACCGACGGCACTGGTGCGCTGCTGTCCGGTGTGGCGCCGGAAATTGAAAATACCCTCGCCAACAGCAAGGGCGGGGTAGCGCTCACGCTGGACAGTCAGGTGCAAAAAATTGCCCAGCGCGCCGCCGACCGGTATCTGCCGCAAGGCGCGGTGGTGGTTAGCGAAGCGTCCACCGGGCGGGTGCTGGCGATGGTCAGCACCCCGGGGTTTCAACCGGATACGGTGGGCGATCTGCTGCAGGATAAGCGCTCGCCGCTGCTCAACCGGGCACTGTGCCATTATAACTGCGGATCGGTGTTCAAAATCGTGTCGGTGGCGGCGGCGCTGGAAGCGGGTATCCCGACCTCCACCACCTTTTCCTGCACCGGTCGCATGGATGTGGAGGGGGTGCGGTTCCATTGTCATCATCAGCTGGGTCACGGCACACTGTCCATGATGGGCGGGTTTGTCCAGTCCTGCAACCCCTATTTTATCCAGCTGGCGCAGCGGATGGGGGGCGAACCGCTGTGCCGTATGGCATCAGCGCTGGGGTTTGACCGCGCGATCACTCTGTATGAGGATTACGAAACCGATGCGGCGGTGATGCCGAACACCCCGCCACAGGGGGCAGCACTGGCAAATTTGTCGTTCGGTCAGGGCGATCTGCTGGCGACGCCGCTGCATATCGCGCAGCTGGTGGGGGCGGTCGTCAACGATGGGCAGGTGCGTCAGCCGACGATTTTGAAAGGGTTTGTGGACGAAAAGGGTACGCTGACCGAAGCGGAGCTGCCCAGGACTACCACGGCGTTTTCGGCAAAAACAGCCGAGGCGCTGCGCGAGATGATGGTGCAGACGGTGCAGACCGGCACCGGCAAGTCGGCGCGACCGGTCACCGGCGGGGCGGGCGGCAAAACCGGCACCGCCCAGACCGGTTGGAAACAGGAGGGCGCCGAGGTGGTGCAAAGCTGGTTTGCGGGATTTTATCCCGCCACCGAGCCGAAGTATACCGTGGTGGTGTTGGCGGAGGATGCCGACAACACCGGCGGGCAAAGCAGCGCCGCATTCAAGCAGATTTGCGAACAGCTTGCCGCGCTGCAAAATATGGTGCGCCTGCCGTAGCCTTGCTCGCCAAGATAGGCGACTCCTGCCGTGTCATCGGACAAAACAACGCCTCCGGACGACCATGTCGTCCGGAGGCGTTAAAGCAGCGTTATTTCTTTTTGTTCAGTTCAATTTTGCCGTGCTTGGCTTCGTATTGGTCCACACAGTCGCGAATAAGGATCAGCACTTGACTGTTGGCGCTGCGCCCCTCATAGTCCGCCACAATGTGCAGCTTGTGCAGCATATCTTCATCTATACGAATGGAAAGGTTTTTTATCGCCATTTTAAATCCCTCATTGTAAATCTATTTTGACTTTATTTTATGCCCATTATGTGATAAAATGAGAATGGTGAAGTCAAAATAAATCTTAAATGCAGTCAAAGAGGCGTTAAAATGAAAGTGGCAATTGTTGCTTCCCATGGCGTATGGGTGGATCATTTGGAATCGTTTTTGCCGGAACAAATCACCGCGATTCTGGCGGGTGGCGGCGCAGAGATGGATGCCTGTGCGCAGCGGTATGCCCGGCGGGAGGGGTTGGCGTTTGCCGCTTGCTTTCCGGACTATTGGCGCGATGGTACCAACGCTTTGCGGGTGCGCAATCAACAGTTGGCGGCGCGAAGCGATATGCTGCTGGCGTTTTGGGATGGATGTTCCCGCAACACCCGCTACACGATCGAAGATTACCTTTGTATGGGACACGCCGTCTGTATTTATCTGATGCAGGGGAACACGCTGCTGGGTCAATGGAAAACCAGCGATTACGGCACGAAGTAGGGGCTTGCTCTGTGTAGAGTGCGCGAAGCCGTTCCTTTGAAGTGGGGGGAGGTGTAGACTCCCCACAAGCTTTCCGCAGGAGCAAATGATTTGCGGGACGATGTGGGCATCGTCCCCTACGAAAACACTGGGAAAGATTCTTCGCTGGCGCTCAGAATGACAGGTTGAGTAGGAATTCCACCCGGCTCCCTCTGACGAGGGAGCTGTCGAGCGTTAGCGAGACTGAGGGAGAGATAGAGTTTTGCAACACCAAAAGCGGGCAATATTTTTTCTCTCCCTCCGTCTTTTTGCTACGCAAAAATCCACCTCCCTCGTCAGAGGGAGGCTTGCGCCCGCCGCCAAATTGCATCGATAATTTAATGAGCGCAGGAATTTTTCAAGCTCCCCCTCGGGATGATTCCTCTATCTATCGGTGAAAATGACACTTCTCAAGCCTTCCCCTCGAGGTGATTCCCCCGCGTGCGGGGGAAATGTCGGCACAGCCGACAAAAGGGGCCCGTCTTCGGGAGAAAAAGGTGGCGCGGCTTTACGCCGCGACGGATGAGGTGGGAAAGTCGTTATTGCCTGCGCTCTAATGGTTGTTTGCCAAATAAGAATACGCGTAACCATTGTCTAGTTGAAACTATATATAGATTACAGACACCTCATCCGCTTCGCTGTGCTCAGCACCTCCTCCTCCGAGGGGAAGGCTTGCACTCGCCGCAGATTTGTGCGTGCATCGCCACCTACGTAGAGAGAGGGAGAATGCCAGAGAAGATTCTTCGCTGGCGCTCAGAATGACAGGTTGAGTAGGAATTCCACCCGGCTCCCTCTGACGAGGGAGCTGTCGAGCGCTAGCGAGACTGAGGGAGAGATAGAGTTTTTCAACACCAAAAGCGGGTGATATTTTTTCTCTCTCCGTCTTTTTGCTGCGCAAAAATCTACCTCCTCCGAGGAGAGGGCTTGCGTCTGCCGTCAAATAGCGCGCACAGAAAATTTTTGCTATCTCTGCCATAGCGATATCCGCATCGCTATGCAAAGAAAATGCAAAATCTGCTGAAATCCCTTGACGCTCCCTGCGGCACGCAGTACAATAACAATTGTAAAATAACACTTGTTATTTTAAGAGAGGAGGCGTGCCTATGCCGCCGGCGATCCGATACGACCGCCAACAAATTCTTGAAGCGGCACTGGCGCTGGTGCGGGAAGAGGGTGCCGAGGCGCTCAACGCCCGTGCGGTCGCCAAGCGGCTGGGATGCTCCACCCAACCGATTTTTCGCGCTTTCGCCAATATGGACGAGCTGAAACTGGCGGTGGTGGAGCAAGCGGAAAAGGTGTACAGCGGATACATAGAGAGCAGCAAGCACCACGGCGACCGCCCGTACAAGCAAACCGGTCTTGCCTATGTGCGCTTTGCGCGGGAGGAAAGCGAGCTGTTTCGGCTGCTGTTTATGCGCGACCGCCGGGGCGAGATGACCTCGGCGGATATTCAGGATCCGCAGATGGAGTATGTGCTGCAAACGCTGATGAACGCCACCGGTTTGACCCGTGGACAGGCGCATACCTTTCATCTGATGATGTGGGTGTATGTGCACGGGCTGGCGTCGATGGTGGCGACGCATTATCTGGATTTTTCGGACGAAGACATTGACATGCTGTTGACACAGCAATTTCAGGGGATGAAAAGGGGGCTGGATCGTTCATGAGTCATATTATCGACATTGAACATCTGCAAAAATCATTCAAGGACATTCACGCGGTGGACGATATTTCGTTCCATGTGCGCGAAGGCGAGCTGTTCGCGTTTTTGGGATTGAACGGTGCGGGAAAAAGCACCACCATCTCGATTTTGTGCGGCCAGCTGCAAAAGGATGCCGGCAGCGTATGCATCGACGGCTGCGACATCGACCAATCGCCGGACAAGATCAAATCCGAGCTGGGGCTGGTGTTTCAGGATTCGGTGCTGGACAGCGTGCTCACCGTGCGGGATAACCTGAAAGTGCGCGCGGCGCTGTATGGCATCACCGGTGCGGCGTTTGAGCAGCGGATGACCGACCTTTCCGATCTGCTGCATTTGCAGGAGCTGCAAAAACGCCCGATCGGCAAGCTGTCCGGCGGACAGCGGCGGCGGGTGGACATTGCCCGCGCGCTGGTGCACCAGCCGCGCATTCTGATTTTGGACGAACCCACCACCGGGCTCGACCCGCAATCCCGCATTATGGTGTGGAACGCGCTGGATCACCTGCGCCGGGACGAGGGGTTGACCGTGTTCCTGACCACCCACTATATGGAGGAGGCCAGCGAGGCGGATTATGTGGTGATCCTCGACAGCGGCAAAATCGTTGCCGAGGGCACGCCTCACGATTTGAAAGACCGCTACGCCGGCGATTTCATCAAGCTGTATCGTGCCGATACGGCGGAACTGGATCGGTTGGGTATCGCGTATACGCTGCAAAACGGCTATGTTCAGATCGCGGTAGCTCATACGGCGCAGGCGCGGGAGATGATTCGGCAATATCCCGCGTTGTTTGAGGACTTTGAGGTGGTCAAGGGCAAGATGGATGATGTGTTCCTCGCCGCCACCGGCAAAGAGCTGAAGGAGGCGTAATATGAAACACAATTTAACAACGCTGCGGTTGCTGACCGGGCGGCATGTGAAACTCTATTTCAAAGATCGCGTCAACTTTTTTATGTCGCTGATAACGCCGCTGATCTTGCTGGTGCTGTTTGTGACCTTTTTGAAAAATGTGTATTCCAGCAGCTTTACTTCCATGATGCCCAAGGGATACCAGCCGGACAGCGGGATCATCAATGCGTTTACCGGCGGGTGGCTGCTGTCCTCGATCCTCGGTACCAGCAGCGTGACCGTCGCGTTTTGCTCCAACATCATTATGGTGCAGGACAAAATGACCGGTCGCCGCAAAGATCTGCTGGTGTCACCGGTGCGGCGGGATGTGCTGGCGATCAGCTACTATCTCGCCAATGTGCTCGCCACGCTGATCGTATGTATGGCGGCGCTGGGAGTGGGACTGCTCTATCTGGCGACGGTGGGTTGGACGCTCACGGCGGGCGATGTGGCTGGCATCGTAGGCGATACGCTGCTGTGCCTGCTGTTCGGCACCGCGCTGGCGGCGCTCGTGGAGCATTTTATCTCGTCCCAAGGCGGCATCAGCGCGGTGGCCACGCTGGTCAGCTCGATGTACGGCTTCCTGTGCGGCGCGTATATGCCGCTGTCGCAGTTTTCCGAGCCGATCCGCAATTTTGCCGCCTGTATCCCCGGCACCCATGGCGTGGTGCTGCTGCGGCAGCATTTTATGCGGGGCGCTATTGATAAGCTGGCGGAGGGTATCCCCGCCGAGGGGATCGAGGCAATCCGCAAAGCGTTCGACAACGAGCTGTTCTTCTTTGGACACCGGGTATCGTCCGGTCAGATGGTGGCGGTGCTGCTGATCGCGTGGGTGGTGCTGCTGGCAGCGTATGTGCTGGTGCAGTTCGCCCAGAACCGGCGCGCGGGCCGAAAAGTGTAAATTGTTATTTTTTCTTCACAATTTTTGCAGAATTCTGTCATACATACCGCCCGCCATTGTGCTATACTTTGAATACTAGGAGGGGTGGCGTATGAACACAGAGGAGCGACAACATGAACAGGAGCTGGCGCGGGTGCGCACCCAGCGTGCCGCTCGCCAGCGGCAGCAAAAGAAACACCATCGCCGCCGGTGGCTGATCGGCGGCGGTGTTGCGCTGGTGGCGGTTGTCGCACTGGCAGCGTGGCAGGTGGTGCGCCTGTCTACCCCCGCCAAGGTGGATCTGTCCGCGATTGTGTGTCCGGACTGGATCGACCAGCAGCTGCTGGATATCGACGGTCAATCGCGCGACGGCCGCGCGCTGGAACAGGTGAACGCCATCGCCATCCATTATGTCGGCAATCCCGGCAGCACGGCGATCGCCAACCGCAACTATTTCAACAAGCCGGATGTGGATGTCAGCTCCCACTTCATCGTGGGGCTGGACGGCGAGGTGGTACAATGTATTCCGCTGAACGAGCGGGCGGTGGCGACCAATGACCGCAACGGCGATACCATCGCCATCGAGGTGTGCCATCCGGACGACACCGGCAAGTTCAGCGACAAAACCTACGCGTCGCTGATCAAGCTGACCGCATGGCTGTGCGAACAGCTGCATCTGGATGGGCAGGATCTGATCCGCCATTACGATGTGACCGGTAAGCTGTGTCCGCTGTACTATGTGGAGCATGAGGACGCGTGGACCCAGCTCAAAAACGATGTGGACACGCGCATCGTCGCCGATGCATCAGCGAAATAATGTACATATTTCAAACGTCCGATGACTTTTTAATCATCGGGCGTTTTTTGTCGTTTTTTCGCCGTGTCAAACATACCTTCAAGAGTAATGAAAGAGGCGGTGCGTTTTTTTTGGAACATCGATCAATATTTGGGCTTCTTTTTGGATGATTTGGCGGCTATATATAGTCCCAAGCGAGGTTTATTTGTGGATTTTTTTGTCGAAAAATCTTGCTCCACGCAATGAATTGTGCTATAATTCGATGTGTGTGGAGTGTGCAAAAAAAGAGGGTAGTTGCGGCAAACCATCCTTTGCAAAAAGCGACGGCGTGTGGGCGCTTTTCGGTACATCACGCTGTGTACAATTTCACATAGGGTAAACCGGCTGAAAAGCCGGGACACAAAGCCAAATGGGTCTAATGCCGCAATGCGGCGATGACAGCCGGTTGCTATCGACTTATGGTCGATATTGGAAGGAATGTGGTGCACAGACGCACCGCATTCTTGAGGCTACCCGTTTAGGATTGTGCATCTTGAACGGGGCATTTTGTTTTTACCAGTAAATAGAGAGGGGGAACAGCACATGGAGCAGCAAAACAAACGCAAAACGATCAAAATGGTGATTATCGTTTTGGCGGTGCTGCTGGCGCTTGGCTTGATGGCGCTTGCCGGAACCATCTTGTATAACTATTGGAATCGTCCCACCACCACCGTGTCGGTTCCGGACAATCTGATCACATCGGAAACGGCGGCTACCGCCACCACAGCTGCGGCATCGGACAGCACCCGAGATCATGCTGCGGATGCTTCGCGCGATACCGCGACTACGGCGATTGCCGCACCGGCGGCTGCCACAGCGGCACAAAACACCGCCGCACAGCAGGAAACCAAGCGAGCCATCAATCTGGCGCTGTATAACAAGCAGCCGGAGGAAAACACGCCGTTTGCGGTGGGCAATATGTTCCCCGGCGATGCCGAAACCAAATACTATCGGGTGCAGGTGTCCTATCGTGACACCGTGACGGTGCATTATCATGCGGATATCCGCCCGGGCTACGACAAACTGGCGGAAGTGCTGAAAGTGAAGATCACGCTGCTGTCGGACAACCAAACCCTGTACGATGGATTGATGCGCGATATGCCGGCAAGCCTGACTCATCGGCTGACGACAAAGGACAGCACGACGGACGAGCTGTATTACGAAGTGACCGCTTATCTGGATACCAGCGTGGGCAACGAGTACCAGAACAAAGATCTGGTGGCGGATTTCCGCTGGTGGGTAGAGGGCAAGGACACCGACCACTTGGAACCGTCGCCTGTGACCGGCGATTTCCGGCGGCTGTTGCCGTGGATATTATTGCTTGCTGTCTCCGGTACCGCTTGTGTGGTACTGCTGGTTGTGCGTAAACGGAGGGAGGAAGAGGAATGAGCCATTCGCCGACAGCCAAACGACTGACGGGTGGCATTGTGGCGATCGTTGTGTTGGCGGTTTGCCTGCTGATCACAACGCTGGCGCTGGTCTATGCCACGGTGTCGGTTGATAACAACCTGTTCCATACCGGCGAAGTTAACATCAACCTTAACGATGGACAACCGATCATCCGCGAGCAGGAATTTTTGTTTGAGCCGGGTATGACGGTGAAGAAAGAGTTTTTCATCGAAAACGACAGCACATGGGATGTGTACTACAAGCTCTATCTGGATAATGTGTCCGGCGGCCTGGCGGATGTGCTGACCGTGACCATTAAAGACGGCGACAAAACCTTGTACAGCGGCACCGCCGATGAGCTGACAAAGCAAAATGTGGTGGCGGCGGAGGATACCTTGAAAGTGAAAGAACGCAAACAGCTCACCGCGGTTTTTCACTTTCCGGAAGAGAAGGGGAACGATACACAAAACCGCAACTTGACGTTTACGATGTGTGCGGACGCAACGCAAACGAAGAATAATCCCAACAAATTGTTTGCTTAAAAAGAGGATAAGTGGATGACGCGGCTGTTAGGAAGGAAACGAGGAGGGGTGATTCGGCAAGAGGAACGATCGATATCTCCCCAAAGGACAGGAAAGTGGCAAATGCCGGACACCGGAAACGACAGATGTGTATGCTGTGAATGTGATACCGGCGTTGCCACAGATACACCGGTGGAATGCCGGACAAATTACATTATTGGCAGCGGACAGCTTTGCAAAGATTGCTATATCAAGCTGTATATTCGGCACGAAGCCGACGCGGGGGTAATGACCCCGGATGAAATGGAGAGCTTGCTCGATAGGAGCAAAATAGAAGAATAGGAAGTGGTTTGTATGAAAGTGTTAAAAGTTTTGAGGGTCGTGGTGACATGGCTGCTGGTGATTGCGGCGGCCGGCATGATGATCTTCACGGTGGTATCGGTATCGACGTTTGACCGCGCCGATCGCAATTTGTTCGGCTACAAAGCGTTTATCGTGCTGTCTGACTCCATGAGCAAGACAGATTTCAGCGCGGGCGATCTGGTGCTGGTCAAAGAGGTGGATGCCTCCACGCTGAAAGAGGGCGACATCATCGCCTATACCTCTCAAAACACGTCCAACTACGGTGAAACGGTGACCCACAAAATCCGTAAACTCACGACCGATGCCAACGGTGAGCCGGGATTTGTGACCTACGGTACCACCACCGACACGGACGATGAAACCATCGTTACCTATTCGTATGTGCTGGGCAAATATGCCACGCATATACCGAAAGTGGGCACATTCTTCCAATTTCTGAAAACAACGCCGGGCTATATCGTTTGTATTCTGGTGCCGTTTTTGTTGCTGATCCTGATCGAGGGCGTGCGCTGCATCCGCCTGTTCCACAAGTATAAAGCGGAGCAGCAAGCGGAACTGCAGGCGGAGCGCGATCAGATCGAAGCCGAGCGGGCAGAAAATCAGAAAATGATGCAGGAGCTGCTGGCGATGAAGGCGCAAATGGCGGGACAGACCGAACAGCCAGAGCAGCCTCAGCCGGATCAGGCGCCCACCGATTCCCCGCAGCGATGATGTAAACACGGACAAACCGCGTGTACATAAAAAATTCAAGGAGGAAGTTCAAATGGAGAATAGCAAATCTACCAAACGGGCATGGCTGACCAGCGCGCTGTCTGTGCTGGCGTGCGTCGCGATGCTCATCGGCACCACCTTCGCGTGGTTCACCGATACCGCCAAAACCAATGTCAACAAAATCCAGTCCGGTACGCTGGATGTCGCGCTGGAAATGCTCACCAAGAATGAAGCTGGTGAGGATGTATGGGTCAATGCGGAAAACCAAACGCTTGATTTCAAAAAAGCTGAAGGCGGCGCAGGTGAAAAAATCCTGTGGGAGCCGGGTTGTACCTACGAATTGCCGAAGCTGCGCGTGGTGAACAACGGCAATCTGGCGCTGAAATACAAAATCGTGATTGCCGGTGCTAAGGACGCGAACCCCGACAACAACAAAGATGACCTCAAACTGTTGGATGTCATCGACTGGACGTACAGCGTTTCCGGCAACGGCGGAGCCGCGGTCGCTTCTTTGGACACCGAGCGTCATCTGGCAGCCAAAACCGGCAATGATGATGTTTACGACACTCTGACGATTCAGGGTCAGATGCAGACCACGGCCGGCAATGATTATCAGAATCTGGCTGTTGAGGGCATCGCCATCACGGTCTATGCAACGCAGGATACTGTCGAGCACGACAGCAACAGCAACCAGTATGATAAAGATGCGGCCTATCCGGTGTCGAATAGTGCAGAACTGGCAACGGCGCTGAATGATGCGACAAGCGTTTCTCTGGCCAATGATATTGATCCAGACAAAACGGTTGTGGTGGACAACAAGACCACGGCTCTGGATTTGAACGGTAAAGCCTTGGCCAATACCGAAGATATTTGGGATACCGCACATGACGACTGGTCGTTGATTTCTGCCCAGAATGGCGCGGAGTTGACCATCTCTGGCAAAGGGACGCTCAAAGCCAAAGAGAACGACTGCTATGCGGTGGATGTACAGGACGGTTCTACGGTCACAATTAAAGACGGCGAGTTCGTTGGTAACATCCACGCTATATATGTTGAGCAGGGTACGCTGATCGTTGAGGGCGGTACATTCTCGGTCCAGCAGCAGTATCCGGATGCGACCAAAGCGTATGGATTTGTCCTCAACTGCTATGATGCCAACCGTGCCAACGGTACCGCTAAAATTATTGTTAAGGGCGGCACCTTTGTGAATTTTGATCCGTCCGACAACGTTGCCGAGGGTGCGCACACCAACTTCGTGGCTGATGGTTACAAAGTCGTGCACGAAACCAAGGATAATGGCGATGTTTGGTACACGGTGGTGGCTGAATAAGCTGCTTCACCTCTAAGTTCACCTATTCCTATTTTTATCTCCATTTCATGCTCCCTCCGCTTTCGGGCGGAGGGGGCGATCAAAGGGCGCGAGCCGTGCGTTCGCACCTTTTGATCGCTCATGTTGATGTAAACACGGGCAAGCCGCGTGTACATAAAAGCAAATCAAGGAGGAAGTTCAAATGGACAAAAGCAAAACAACCAAACGGGCGTTGCTGACCAGTGCGCTGTCTGTGCTGGCGTGTGTCGCGATGCTCATCGGCACCACCTTCGCGTGGTTCACCGATACCGCCAAAACCAATGTCAACAAAATCCAGTCCGGTACGCTGGATGTTGCGCTGGAAATGAAGAACAGCGAGGGCAAATGGGAAAACGCCGAAAACAAAACCCTCAACTTCAAAACAGCGGATGGTCGCACCACCAATATTCTGTGGGAGCCGGGTTGTACCTATGAGCTGCCGGAGCTGCGCGTGGTGAACAACGGCAATCTGGCGCTGAAGTACAAAATCCAGATCACCGGTATCAACGGCGACGCCGAGCTGAACAAAGTCATCGACTGGACGATGAAACTGGACAACGAGGATTTCGTTGTGGGCAGCGAGCATCATCTGGCGGCGAAAGATGGCGACACGGTGGACGCTGATGAACTGACCATCAAAGGTCATATGCAGGAAACCGCCGGCAACACCTATCAGAACAAGACCATCGACGGCGTGGCTATCACGGTTGTAGCGACGCAGGATACTGTCGAGCATGACAGCATCAGCGATCAGTATGATACGGATGCAGAGTATCCGGTGGTGGCGACAGGCGATGTGAAAGCGGACAAAGATACTTTGCTGAAGGACAAAGAGGAAAATCCCACCGTTACGGCGTTGGTTCCTGCCGGCAGCACTTCGGCTGAAAAATTGATGCTGACCAAAACCCAAACCACCACACCGGCAAATATCAGTGTGGTCACCGGCACACAGGCGTTGAGCGCGAATGTGACGCTGGTTGACCAAAACGGCGACAAGGTAAGCGCTACTGCCGGCAAATTCTTCACGCTGACCATGCAGCTGAAAACTGAATTGAATGTGATTGGCTTCTATCACAACGATGCGGCGCTTACGAAAGTGGCGAGCGCGGAGGCGGTCTATGCGGCGAATGATACCTACTATTATGATGCCACCACCGGCGTGCTGACCTATTCTACCGATGATTTTTCGCCTTTCACCGTGGTTGTATCGGATAGCCAATTTAACGGTGGTAAAGGCACAAAAGATGCGCCTTATCTGATTGCTACCGGCGAACAGGCTCTGGCAATGAGAAACGCCAAAGGCTATTTCAAATTTGTCAATGATGTGGTTGTTACCGATGAGATTAATCTTTCCGGCAAAACATACACCGTAGATTTGAACGGTCACTCGGTGAAACTGGAGTATGCCGATAATATCACACCCATCAACGGCAGTGTGTTCTATATTGCTAACAGCAAAAGCTCGTTGACCATTAACGATTCCAGTGAAGCGCAGACCGGTGCTGTCATCGGTTCGGACAAAACTTATGCCGGCAAGGTGACATCGGCGGTGCGTGTGGGCAAGTACGCAAAACTCACCATCAACGGCGGTCATTTCTACGGTATGAGCAAGGAAACCTCCTGCATCTATGTATACACGGCATATGGCAGAATGGGTGCAACCATAACCATCAATGGCGGAACCTTTGAAACAGCAGGTCCGTCCAATGGTATTTATTATGTGCTGAACCATGAAGATGATATGACCACTGAATCGAAGATTACTGTAAATGGCGGTGCGTTTAAGAATTATAATCCGGGTGTAACACCTGTTGATAAGGTAAATGCCAGAACCGGCAAAATCGTTAAGGGCACCGGTTGCAATACGACCGAAAAGGTCGATGGTAACGACACTTGGTACATCGTTAGCAAATAAATGTGTCGATAAAGTAACCTATTCCTATTTTTATCTCCATTTCATGCTCCCTCCGCTTTCGGGCGGAGGGGGCGATCAAAGGGCGCGAGCGGATAAGTTCGCACCTTTTGATCGCTCCTATTGGTGTAAACACGGACAAGCCGCGTGTACATAAATTTTTTGAGGAGGAAGTTCAAATGAAAAACAGCAAGTCTACCAAACGGGCATGGCTGACCAGCGCGCTGTCGGTGCTGGCGTGCGTCGCGATGCTCATCGGCACCACCTTCGCGTGGTTTACCGATACGGCCAAAACCAATGTCAACAAAATCCAGTCCGGTACGCTGGATGTCGCGCTGGAAATGCTCACCAAGAATGAAGCTGGTGAGGATGTATGGGTCAATGCGGAAAACCAAACGCTTGATTTCAAAAAAGCTGAAGGCGGCGCAGGTGAAAAAATCCTGTGGGAGCCGGGTTGTACCTACGAATTGCCGAAGCTGCGCGTGGTGAACAACGGCAATCTGGCGCTGAAATACAAAGTCCAGATTACCGGCATCAAAGGCGACGCCGAGCTGAACAAAGTCATCGACTGGACGATCGGTGATGTGGCGCTGGGCACCGAGCAGCATCTGCTGCCGGAGGCATCCAATGAGTTCACCATCAAAGGTCATATGCAGGAAACCGCCGGAAACACCTATCAGAACAAATCCATCGACGGCATCGCCATCACGGTTGTCGCAACGCAGGATACGGTGGAGCACGACAGCAACGGTAACCAGTATGATAAGGATGCCGATATGACTCCGGATAATTTGGATAAATTGGTTTCGGCCAATGTGACTGCTCCGGTTGCGGAAAATGGTGATACTGTGCTCGCAAACCAGAACGGCACGGTGGTTGCCACGATCCCCGCTGCTGCTGTCGCGGAGGGCACTAGCAAATTGACGCTGAGCGTTATCCCTCAGTCCTCCAATGTAGGCAATATTGCACTGGCATCCGATGAAGCTTATCAGGCTTATGAAGTGAAAGTAACCGGGATGAAAGCCGACAATGTCACGCCTGTTGAGGTTAAAATCTTTGTCGGTAAAAATTTGGATAATGTCAAGCTGTATCACTACAGCGAGGCTGTGGCCAATTATACTTATGATGGTGCTACTGGTGTGGTAACCTTTGAAACTGTGACTTTCAGTCCCTTTACCGTCATATATGATGCTCCTGCCATGACTGTTGATGGCGTTGCCTACTACGATCTGACCAGTGCTGTGAAAGCAGTATCCGAGGGTGGCACCATCACTTTCTGCAAGAGCACAACCGAGCCGATGAAGCTGACACTGACCGAAGCCATGACCATTAAGAATGTTGTCTTCAAAGCGACTTCGGGTGTTAAGATCAAGGGTTTGCAGCTTGCTTCGACTAGCGCAAAGACTCGCTTGGACTTGGATGGCGTTACATTTGAGGGGATTTCGTTTACGGATAGAGTTGTTATCGGGCAAGATACATCTTCGTATGGCTTGTCCAAGTGCACCAATGTTACCTTTGATAACTGTAAATTCGATCTGTCGACTTCTACCGAAAAATATCCGGATGCCATTAAGCGTAGTGGTGCTGCGGTTTCCGGTACGATTTCCGAGAAGGAAACGGTTGCCTATATGGACGGCCTGACGGTGAAAAATTGTACGTTTACCAATGTCCGCTATGGCGTTTTCGGTGGAAAAGCACGCAATACTACCGTGGAAAACTGCACCTTTACCAATTGCTCCAGCTATGCTGTACGTATTGATGATGTCGCTGGCAAGTTGAATATCGTCGGCAATACCGCTGATAAGACTGGCGGTGTTTTGACGATCAATACCGTCGGTAACAACTATTCTACTACGGATATTCAGACGGATGTGACCATCAAAGGCAACACAGCTACCGGCATGACCTGTGAAAACGGTAATGTGTTCATGACTACCTACGATAACGCCAAAAAAAGCGGAAAATCTAACTATACCATCACCGGAAACAGCTGCACCTACACGCAGTCTTTTGATGAACCGCTGAACGGCTTCCGTATTAAGAGCACATACGGTCCCAGTGTGGCGGAGTTTATCGAGAATAAATAATTCCAAGTCCTCTCACCCCGCGTGGGTGAGAGGCGATCAAAGGGCGCGAGCCGCGCGTTCGCACCTTTTGATCGTTCCTATTGGTGTAAACACGGACAAGCCGCGTGTACATAAAAAATTTTTTGAGGAGGAAGTTCCAAATGAACAACAGCAAAACCACCAAACGGGCATGGCTGACCAGTGCGCTCTCTGTGCTGGCGTGTGTCGCGATGCTCATCGGCACCACCTTCGCGTGGTTCACCGATACCGCCAAAACCAATGTCAACAAAATCCAGTCCGGTACGCTGGATGTCGCGCTGGAAATGCTCACCAAGAATGAAGCTGGTGAGGATGTATGGGTCAATGCGGAAAACCAAACGCTTGATTTCAAAAAAGCTGAAGGCGGCGCAGGTGAAAAAATCCTGTGGGAGCCGGGTTGTACCTACGAATTGCCGAAGCTGCGCGTGGTGAACAACGGCAATCTGGCGCTGAAGTACAAAGTCCAGATCACCGGTATCAAAGGCGACGCCGAGCTGAACAAAGTCATCGACTGGACGATCGGTGATGTGGCGCTGGGCACCGAGCAGCATCTGAAGCCGGAGGCATCCAACGAGTTCACCATCAAAGGCCATATGCAGGAAACCGCTGGTAACACCTATCAGAACAAATCCATCGACGGCATCGCCATCACGGTTTATGCGACGCAGGATACTGTCGAGCATGACAGCATCAGCAATGAGTACGACAAAGATGCCACATACTACCCTGTGATTGATTATGCGGGATTGAAAGATGCTCTGGCAGTTGGTGGTGATGTGACCGTGAGCGAAAACATTACCGCGGATGCTACGAAAACTGGAGCGGCTGATCGTTTGCAGATTAAAAAGCCTACTAACCTGACTTTTGACGGGATGTACACTGTCCCCGGTGAATTGGAAGACTCCAATAACTGGGCTGCATTGTATATCAGCGCGGATACGACTATCAATGCATCGGACAAAGGCGGAATTGATTGTCTGAATAAGACGGATCCGAATGCAAGCTATATCGGCGGTCCTTATGTTGCGCATATTACCGGCGGTACGGTCACCGTAAATGGCGGCAACTATTACGGTGGCGGAACGACCTTTCAAGTGCAGCAGGGGACATTGATTGTTAACGGTGGATTCTTTAAGGTCGCCCCTGATATTGACACACACGATTACAGATATGTTTTGAATTGCGTTGATGCCAGTTATAAAAATGGCAGCGCTAAAATCATTGTTAAGGGCGGTACTTTCGTGAACTTTGATCCGTCCAACAATGGAGCTGAGGGGGCTGGTACCAACTTTGTGGCGGATGGTTACTCTGTGATTTCCGAAACCAAATCGAACGGCGAAGTGTGGTACACTGTGGTTAAGGGCACCGGTGTGGTTGCCTCGACCCAAGACGATCTGAACAACGGTATTGCCAACAACACAACCGCTACGGTTAAATTGGACAAAGGCACCTATACGCTGCCTGCGCTTAACAGTAAGGATATCACGATCACTGGTACCAAAGATACCGTGATTGATATGAAAAGCAAGACGAACAATGGTGCACAGAATGTTGCATTTGAAGGCGTGACGGTTGAGTTCTCTAACGAGAGCTACAAGGGCTTCCAGCACACCGGTAAGCTGACCTACAAGGACTGCACCATTACCGGCACGCAGGTTTTGTATGCCACGGACGCGGAGTTCGTTAACTGCACTTTCAAGCAGGAAACTTCTGACAAATATAACGCTCAGGTGTACGGGTCTACAAATGTGACATTCACAAACTGCCACTTCTATGGCACCAACAAGCATGTTTATATTTATCAGGAAACTCTTGACTCCGACAAGAATGTGACCTTCAACAACTGCGACTTCCATATGAGTGCAACCAAGGATCTCAAGAGTGCCGTTATGCTTAACGCACCCCTGAATTATGCCGGTTACAAATATAATGTTGCTATCAATAGCTGCACTGCAGAAGGTGCAAATACAACGGCTGCGGCTAATGAAGCAGGCAATACAAACTATCAGGGTCTGTATGGTCTGAAACACAAAGACGGCAATGGCAACGGTAAAATCATTGAAGGTACAGTTACCGTCGACGGTACAGTAGTTTACAGCAAATAATAATTTCCAAGTCCTCTCACCCCGCGCGGGTGAGAGGCGATCAAAGGGCGCGAGCTGCGCGTTCGCACCTTTTGATCGAAGACAAACGATCTTATGAGAGGAGAATCTTATGCCAACGCTCGGTACAGAAACCATATTGATGATTGCAGTGGTTGCGGCGCTGCTGGCTGTGCTGCTGGTCATAAAGCTGATTGCCTTTTTTAATGAATATAACAAAGAAACGCAATATATTCGCATTGAAATGAACGAAACACAGGATCTGTCGGAACAACGCTATTGGCAGCAAAAACAATCGTATCATCGGTTGTGCTTGATTCCGTTCGTGACCGAAAACAATGTGGAAAAAGTCTATTCCGCGCTGCACGGCGGGCGTCATGCGCGAGCCACACAAAAAAGCATCATGCGTATGCTTGTTCCGATGATTTTGGGCTTGTCGGTTTGCTTGGTATCACTTAGCGGCTTGACCTATGCGTGGTTTACTGCTACGCTGCAAGGCACCACCCAAACCATCCGCACCGCGGCGTTTCGCGTGGAGGTAACGGTGAAACAGGGAGAGAATTCTGAGCCGGTGGCGGCGGATGACAAGGGAAACTATGCCATCAAAGCCGGCAAGGCGTATACCTTCACGATGAAAGCCGCCGCCGACAACACCGCCTCCCGCGGGTATTGCAAGTTGCTTCTCAAAAAAGCGGGGGAATCGGCGGGAACACCGTATTATACCGCGACATTTGAAAAGAACGATACCTATACGCTTACTATGACGCCGGAAAGCGATATGACCGTGACGGTGGAGCCGCTGTGGGGTAAGATCGAGAAGCAAACGCCATCGGTTTCTGTTGTGGAAAATAATAAAACGATCGGCAGCGCGCCCAAAACAACTACTACCACCTCGGCAGCTGCTGCCCAGCGGGTTACGTCGACCACGAGAAAACCATCGGCGGTTACAACCACAACGACTGTGCCGAAATCGTCGACCACAACGACCACCACAACTGGCACGACTCATATGACAGCCGCCACCACCGAAGAACCCTAATGGATGCGAAAAAAGCGCAGCTCCCTTTGTCGGGAGCTGCGCTTTTTGTGTGTTGAGGGGGCTGTGTGGGATTCTATCAAGCCTTCCCCTCCGAGGGGAAGGCTTGTGCCCGCCGCACGGCGGTGGATGAGGTGGAAAAGCGGTGGATTAAAGTGTGCTATTGGTTTTCCGCGATACTAAAAATGCGAAATGTGCACAAATTGTTATATTGATAAAATCTTATTGTTTTCTGACACCTCATCCGCTTCGCTGCGCTCAGCACCTTCCCCTCGGAGGGGAAGGCTTGCGCCTGTCATAAAAAGACGCGCAATTCGTGGGGCGATGTGGGCATCGTTCCCTACGAAAACACTGGGAAAGATTCTTCGCTGGCGCTCAGAATGACAGGCTGGGTAGAAATTTCGCCCGGCTCCCTCTGACGAGGGAGCTGTCAAGCGATAGCGAGACTGAGGGAGAGAAAAGGTTTCAGCAATATCCAAAGTGTGTGCCGGTTTCTCTCTCCCTCCGTTTTTTTGCTGCGCAAAAATCCACCTCCCTCGTCAGAGGGAGGCTTGCGCCCGCTGCCAGATGCAAAAGCGGATCGATCTTTCACCTCATCCGCTTCGCTGCGCTCAGCACCTTCCCCTCGGAGGGGAAGGCTTGTGCCCGCCGCAAAATGACGCGTAATTTGTGGGGCGATGTGGGCATTACCCCTTATGAAAATGCCGGAGAGGGCTTGCGGACACTATCGATTTTTTCTTTATTTCTCACGGCATGTGGAAGGTGATCTCTTTGCCGTTTTTGCTCGGCTGCACATCACCGGTCAGCACCGCAATCAAGCTGCGATACAGCAGGGTGGGATCGTCCAAAAACCGATCTTTCACCAGCGCCGCCTGCAAATCGTCGCCCACGGTCAACGACAGCGACATCAGCGGCTGATCGCCGTCGTGCATCGAACAGGTCACCTGATACCCATGCTCCAGCTGCCGGATATCCACCGCGTTTTCGCGTTCCCGCCGCCGGCGGGTCAGCAGCTGCAGCGCCGCCTGCACCGAACGTTCCCGCAGCGTCAGCGGCACCATCGTTGCGAGTGTCGAGGCGGTTTGCCGTCCGGTATCGGTCAGCGACAGACACCCTTGCTCGTCTTCGGTGATCTGGTGACGCCGCAGCAGCTCCTCCACCGCCGCGCTCACCTCGAAGAAGTTGGCCATGCCGCGACCGGCCAACACATCGGTGACCGTTTGCAACGGCAGCGGTTCGCCCACGCCGTTTAGCATATAGCAAATCAAAATTTTGATCTCTTGCGCCGTGTACAGCCCGCCCGGCTCCACACCGGCGAAAAACACATCGCTGGCCATGGTTTCCTCCTGCTTGATAATCTGCTATCACTATACCACACACCCGCCGGAAA
Organism: uncultured Oscillospiraceae bacterium; assembly: GCA_900547105.1. Classification (GTDB taxonomy): domain Bacteria; phylum Bacillota; class Clostridia; order Oscillospirales; family Acutalibacteraceae; genus UMGS1474. The sequence continues at coordinate 60,313 of URFL01000009.1, forward strand.
ATCAAGCCGCCCCCGACTTGCGCATGGGTCATAAATGTGCTATACTACCCATACGACATCCTCATTTTGATACGCGAGGTGACGCTTTATGAAACGATGGATCAGCTTTTTGGCGGTGCTGTGCGTAATGCTGGCGGTGACCGCCTGTTCTTCGGATAAAGGAAAGACCAATCCCGACGCGTCGTCCACGGTGGAGACCGCACCGCCGCTGTTGTCGGTGGATTTGTCCAAGCTGCTGACGACCGAGCAGATCGCCGATGCGATCGGCACGGCGGTGGGGGAGCCCCAGATGTACGAGGACAAGACCTGGGCGCACTATACCGGCACCGATTCGCCCAACACAACGGTGGACATCAGCTTGGACGAAAATACGCGCGAGGTATTTGATGCGCGCGCCGCACTGTATGCGAACCATACGGCGGTGCCGCAGCTTGGCGAGGTGAGCTGGTGGGATAAGACCAGCGGCGAGCTGCTGACCTACGGCAACGGCTATATTGTCAGTGTGCGGGTCGGTTTTGCCGACCAGGCGGACGAGGATATGCAGCTGATGGCGACGCGGCATCTGACCGCATTGCTGCTGGACGCGCTGGCGTAACAAGCACAAAATAAAAACCGGAGTTCGGCGTATCGCCGAGCTCCGGTTTTTTGCTGTTTCCTGTGGGAAGCAGCGCTTTTTATTTGGTGCCGAAAATGCGGTCGCCCGCATCGCCCAGACCCGGCACAATGTAGCCGTGGTCGTTCAGATGATCGTCCAGCGAAGCGCAGTAGATATCCACATCGGGATGCGCTTCCTGCAGCGCTTTCAAGCCTTCCGGCGCGGCAATGATGCACATAAATTTGATGCGCTGGGGATGACGCTGCTTGATCTGCGCAATGGCGTCGATGGCGGAACCGCCGGTCGCCAGCATGGGATCCAGCACGATCACATCGCGCTCGGCGATGTCGCCCGGCAGCTTGCAGTAATATTCCACCGGTTTCAGCGTTTCGGGGTCACGGTACAGACCAATATGACCAACGCGCGCCGAGGGAACCAGCGTCAGCGCCCCATCCACCATGCCGAGTCCGGCACGCAGAATGGGCACAAACACCAGCTTGCGACCCGCCAGCACCTTGCCGGTCATGGTGGTGATGGGGGTTTCGATGGTGGCATCGGTCAGCGGCAGATCACGGGTGGATTCATAGCACAGCAGCCCGGTGATCTCCGAAATCAGCTCGCGGAATTCTTTGGAGCTGGTGGCTTTGTCGCGCAGGCGCGACACCTTGTGTTGAATCAACGGATGGTCAGCAATAAAGGGATTAGACATGGGAAAAACCTCCTGTAATATTATTTTTTCAGCGCTTGCCGCGCTTTGAGTTCGCGTTCAGCCTGCGGCAGCCGCAGGTAGGTGGGCAGCAGCTGCTCGGCGGATACCGGCTGATGGTGCGCCGCTTCTGCCGCCACGCCGTCGGCGTGTTGGAACCGCAAATGCAGCGGTGCCAGCCGCACCGGCAACCCCGCCGGCTGCATCCGGGTATAGCACAGCTCGGCACCGTCCCCCAGCAGCAGCACCGGCTGTTCCAGTGCCGCCAAGCGTTGCTGCAAGGTGTCCAGCGGCAGCGCTTCGTCGGGGGTCAGCCGCTCCACCGCGCCGTCCCGGCAGGTGAAGCAGGCGGTGTACACCTGTTGGCAGCGGGCATCCATCGCGGCACAAATGACACCGGAAAAGGGCAGCCCCTCCAACCGGCGCGCCATCGCCGCCAGCGTGGATACGCCGATGCAAGGCTTGTCGGCGGCGAATGCCAGCCCTTTGACCGCCGCCACGCCGATGCGCACACCGGTGAACGAGCCGGGGCCGTTCGCAATCGCCAACGCGTCGATATCGCTCAGCGACAGCGCCGCGTCCTGCAGCATATGCGCGATCATCGGCATCAGCGTCTGGCTGTGGGTCAGTTGCCGGTGGGTGGATGCCGCCGCGAGGATACGGCCGTCCTCCGCCACCACACAGGAAGCGGGACCGGCCGAACATTCAACAGCTAACAATTTCATAAAACGGGTTCCTCTGTTTCTTCTATCGTGATGCGGCGGTCATGCTCGCCCAACGCTTCGATCTGCACCCGAATGGTGTCGTCGGGCAGCGCGTTTTCGATATGCTCGCTCCATTCCACCGCTAAAATAGCGCCTTGATCCAGATAATCGAAAAAGCCGGTGGTGTACAGATCTTCCCATCCGGAGATGCGGTACATATCAAAATGCACCAGCGGCGGTTGCCCGCCGTAATCGTGTACCAGCGCAAAGGTGGGGCTGGAAACCTCCGCCGACAGTCCGCGTCCCGTGGCCATACCGCGCACGAAAGCGGTTTTGCCCATACCCAGATCGCCGAACAGCGCGACCACGCGTCCGCCGGTCAGCGAAGCGGCCAGATCACGCCCTACCTGTTCGGTTTCGGCGGGCGAATGGGAAATGATGGTTTTCATCGACTGTTGTCACATCCTTTCGGATCGGCTCAATTTTTAGTATAGCACATTTTCGACGGCGAGAAAAGGGCTTTTTCATATCTTCGCGATTTATCCCGCGGCGGAGGCGGCAAATGTGTAATCTGTCGTGCGGCGGGCATACTAGCCGTATGCGAAAGGGGCGGACATATATGGGAAATAACCACCGGCTCAGCGGCCAGTTTGCCGCCGATACACACGCGCTGGACGAGGCGCTGCGCATCGGGCGCAGCTATGATCTGTTGGATCGCCGTCTGCGGTTTGGGCAGCGGCAGGCAGCGTTGTATTTTATCAATGGCTTTTTCAAAGACGATTTGATGGAAAAAGTTGTACAGTTTTTGATGTCCAAAAAAGCAGAGGAGCTGGAAACCGTCGAGGACGCGGCGGCGTTTGCCCGCCGGTTTATGCCCAACGCGGAAGTGAGCCTTAGTGCCGACCAGCTCGAGCTGGTGACCCGGGTGCTGGCGGGTATGGCGGTGCTGGTGATCGAGGGCTTTTCCGAAGCACTGGTGATGGACGTGCGGGAATATCCCTCCCGCAGTGTGGAAGAGCCGGACGAGGATCGGGCGCTGCGCGGCGCGCGGGATGGGTTCATCGAAACGCTGGTGTGCAACACCGCGCTGATCCGCCGCCGTCTGCGCAATCCGCATCTGACCATGGAGCTGATGGAGGTGGGGGTGTCCTCCCACACCGATGTGGTACTGTGCTATATCGAGGGCAAAGCCGATCCGGAGATGGTGCGCTCCATCCGCCGCCAACTGCAGCGCATCGACATCCCCAACCTGTCGCTGGGGCAGGAAAGCTTGCTGGAATGCTTGGTGCCGCGGCAATGGTACAATCCGTTTCCCAAGGTGCGGTATACCGAGCGCCCTGACTGTGCCGCCGCCAGCGTGGCAGAGGGGCAGATCCTTGTGCTGGTGGACACTTCGCCGGCGGTTATGATCCTGCCCACCTCGCTGTTCGATTTTACCCAGGATACCAACGACTATTATTTCCCGCCGCTGGTGGGCAGCTACCTGCGGCTGGTGCGGGGAGTGGTGTTCCTGGCGACGCTGCTGCTGACGCCGATCTGGTACTGGCTGGTCACGAGCAATGTGCCCTTGCCCGAATGGCTGGATTTTATCCACATCGCCGAGCCGAACAAGGTGCCGATTTTGTTGCAGCTGTTTATTTTGGAACTGGTGATAGATGGCTTAAAGCTCGCCTCGCTCAATACACCGTCCTCGCTCAGCAACGCGTTCAGCGTGGTGGGTGCGTTGATTTTGGGGGAGTTTGCGGTGTCGGCGGGGGTGCTGGTGCCGGAAGTGATGTTGAACATGGCGTTTGTCGCCATCGCCACCTTTACCCAACCCAATTTTGAACTCGGGTATGCGTTTAAGCTGTTCCGGCTGCTGTTTTTGCTGCTGATCGCGTGGATCGGCGGGTGGGGTCTGGTCGTGGGACTGGTGCTGATGTTGATCAGCGTGGTCACCACCCGCACCGTTGCCACCAAAGGGTATCTGTATCCGCTGATTCCGTTCAATGGGGTGGCGCTCAGCCGGCTGCTGCTGCGCCGTACCATCCACAAGCACAATTCTTAAATGTATAAGACAGCACGGCTCCCGATCACCATCGGGAGCCGTGCTTTTGCGCAGCAAAACAGGGGAACCTCGCAAGTGTTCTCCACGGGAAAAAAGGTGGTGTAAACATTTCCGCCAATGTCATTCTTGGGAGCGGCGCGACCGAAGAATCTTCTCGCAGAAAGCAAGAAAAAAAGATTCTTCGCTACGCTCAGAATGACAGGTTGAGTGCCCTCATTGTAGAAAGCCCATCCGGCTCCCTCTGACGAGGGAGCTGTCGAGCGCCAGCGAGACTGAGGGAGAGATAAGATTATTACAAGACCGAAGGCGCGTAAAATATTTCTCTCCCTCCGTCTTTTTGCTGCGCAAAAATCCACCTCCCTCGTCAGAGGGAGGCTTGCGCCCGCCACAAAATTACGCGCCGATTTTCGCAAATGCAGAACTTTTTTAAGCCTTCCCCTCGATGGCGGATATGCAGAAATTCCCAAGCCTTCACCTCAAGGTGATTTTGCTGTTTAGTGGGGCGATGAGTCCCCACAAGCCTTCCCCTCGGAGGGGAAGGGGGACCGCCGCACGGCGGTGGATGAGGTGAAAAGCGAGGGGTATATTGCACTGATGATTTCCCGCGATAACGAAAATGTGCGTAACCATCACATAGAAATAACTTTATAGGTTTTCTGACACCTCATCCGCCTCGCTTTGCTCAGCACCTTTTTCTCCCGAAACGGTCCCTTTTGTCGGCTGCGCCGACAATTCCCCCGCGCGCGAGGGAATTACCTCAAGGAGAAGGCTTTGGCGTGCTCTTCCTTTGAGCAAAATACCGCGGGACGATGAGAGCATCGTCCCGCGGCAGAGGGTTGCGCCTGTCCGGTTTATTCCGCCAAAAAATGGTTGGTGCGCAGCTTTTGCAAAAACGCCTCCACATCGGTCGCCGCCTGTTCCGGCGTTACCTCGTATTCGGCGGTCAATCGCGCGATCAGTTCCTCCCGCGATATATCCTCGCCCAGCTGTTTCCACAAAAACGCACCGGTTTCGTTCAGGGTGATCATACCGTTAAAATCGGCGGCGGTGCTGCCCACCGGCACCACCACATGGCTGCCCGCCACATCGCGCAAAATATAGGATCCTTTGATAATCATGGTATCCGTTCCTTTCCTGTGTGAACTGCTATCAGTATACCGAAACCGCATGCAAAAAGCAAGCCCGCGCCGCAGCGCAGGCTTGCTTTTTTACCGGATTTCCTGTTCCAGATCATCAAATTCGGGGGCATCAAAAAAGTCTCCCAGCGTGATCCCCAATCCGTCGCACAACATTTTGATGGTGATGATCTTGGGGCTTTGGCATCGACCGTACAAAATGTTTTTGAGCGAGGACGGAGGAACGGCAGACAATGTTGCCAGCCGATTGATAGTCAAATGCCGCTCTTCGCACAGCTGCAAAATGCGGTTTTTGACAGCGGTTCCCGTATCCATGGTTTTTCACCAACTCCTATTTCCATCTCCTAACTTATAGGATACGCAAAAGCAAAAGCGTTTGTGGGTTATTTTTAGCCCATCTATGCTTGAAAATGCGTGGGAAAACCGAACCAAATCTATCAAAACAAAAAGATTGGGGCAAAAAAGACCATATCGAACACAAAAGTTGCATATATTGCCAGCGAGGAGGGAAAACGCTTATGAACGTGTTCGTATTTCATAAACGGCAGATGCAGGTGGCGATTTTGTGCGCGCTGTTGGTTGCGGCGGTGCCGTTGCTGGCAGTGGCGATCACCCGCGAGCGGTTGACCACCGCCGGCGCGGACAATACCAATTGGGGACTCAGCTTTCAGCAGGAGGGACAGCCGCCGGTGGGCAACGCCTCGGCGGAGTATCTCAAACCATTTGGCGCCTACTATGTGGGGGATACCGGCAAAAAAACGCTGTACATTACCTTTGATGCCGGCTTTGAAAACGGCAACACCCCTGCCATTTTGGATGCGCTGAAAAAGCACAAGGTTTCTGCCACCTTCTTTTTGGTGGGCAACTACATCAAAACCAGTCCCGAGCTGGTTCGGCGCATGGTGGCGGAGGGACACACCGTCGGCAACCACACCGCCTCGCATCCGGATATGTCCCGCATCGCGGACAAAGCCGCGTTTCAAAAAGAGCTGCAATCGCTGGAGCAGGCGTATCAGCGGGTGACCGGGCAGGAGATGCTGAAGCTATATCGTCCGCCGCAGGGCAAATTCAGCGAATCCAACCTGAAAATGGCGAACGAAATGGGCTATGCCACCGTGTTTTGGAGCCTTGCGTATGTGGACTGGTATGTGGACGACCAGCCCACCCGCGAGGCGGCGCTGAGCAAGCTGCTGCCTCGCACCCACAACGGCGCGGTGGTGCTGCTGCACAGCACCTCGTCCACCAACGCCGCCATTTTGGATGAGCTGCTTACCAAGTGGGAACAGCAGGGCTATACCTTTGGCACGCTGCCCGAACTGTGCGGGTTAAAGGCCGCCCGCTAAAGCGCAGTGCCCGCCGGATTCTTCCGACGGGCACCGTGTTCACGCCCATTCCGACCGGCGCAGCTGTTCCACATAATCCTGCATTTCCTCGAACGAGCGCAGATCCTGCGCCTCGATCTTTTGGCGAAACTGCTCCGGCAGCGAGCAAAAATATTCGTAGCAGGACAGATCGCTGTTCAGCAGATCCGCCAGCCCCAGTTGATAGTGTTGTTCGTGTTGCATAGCGTGGATGGTCAGGCTTTCAGCAGCAGCGTTTGGATATAGGCCCGCATCTCCTGCGCCGAGGCAAAGCCCCGTTGCCGGGCGCGTTCGTTCACCTGCGCCTGAATATCCTCCGGCAGCGAGAAAAACGCGCGGTCATACATCCCGTCGTTTTGCAGATAGGTTTGCAAATTGATCAGATCGTTGCCGTAGGCTCCGTTTTCCATCAAAAAATCACCCCTGTGTTAGTGTGACACAGGGGTGATCGAAATTGCACGGAAAATGTTAGCGTTATTTGGTCATAAACAGCACGCCCAGCGTGTTGGGGCCGCAATGCGACGAGATGGTGCAGCCGGCGCGGGTGACCAGAATTTCATCAAAATCAGCGTATTGCTTGATCAGCTCGCGCACCATCTCCACCCGCTCATCCGAAATACCGGAGTGGGTGATGAAGATGCGGTCTTTTTTCAAATCGGTGCGGCCTTCCAACCGGTCGCGCACATATTGCGACAACGCTTTGTCCAGCGTGCCGCGGTATTTTTTGCCGACCGACATTTTGCCGCTGGTGTTGTCCACCTCAATGCAGGGCTTGAGGCTGAGCAAATTGGCACCCAGCTTCGCCAGTGCCGAGCAGCGGCCGCCCTTGTGCAAAAATTCCAGCGTGTCGATCACAAAGCTGGCGTGGCAGCGCGCGGTCGCTTCGTTCAGCTCCTGCACGATCTGCTCGATCGGCATACCGGCGGCAATGCGCTCGGCGGCTTCGATCACCAGCAAGCCGGTGCCGGAGGACAGGTTGCGGCTGTCGATCGCGTACACACCGTCCATCTCTTCGGCCGCCATACGGCAGTTGTTATACGCCGCGGACAGCCCGGAGCCGATCGTGATATGGATCACATCGTAGCCCTGCTGCACAAACGGCTGCCAGAACTCCTGATATTCCGCGGTGTTGATGGCGGCGGTCTTCGGCAAAATGTGTTTTTCACGATACACGCGGTAAATATCATCGGGAGTCAGATCCACCCCGTCGCCGTGCATCACCCCGTCCAGTATCACATGAAAGGGATAAAACTGCACATGATACCGTTCGCGCAGGACATCGCCCAGATCGCAGGTGCTGTCGGCACACAGCATGATCGGTTTAGCCAAAGGAAAAACCTCCTTGCTTTTCTACATAATTTCATAATAGTATACCACGCCCGCCGCCGCTGTGCAACCGACCCGCGCGGAAAATTTTTGCAAAAAATGTCGGTGTGTTGCCCAAAGCGATGCGGCAAAAACGCTCCCGGAAATATTTGACGAAAAGGGGGCGCTATGATATACTAAAACGGATTAGCAAATAGGAGGCGGTCGCGTGGTCATTCTGGGGATCGACCCGGGCTATGCCATTGTGGGATGGGGCGTGGTGCGCTACGAGCGGGCACGATTTAAGCCGCTGGCGTTTTCCGCCATCACCACCCCGGCGGGAATGGAGTTTTCCGACCGGTTGGAACGCATTTATGCCGAAACCTCGCTGCTGCTGGCAACCCATCATCCGGATGCCGTGGCGGTGGAAAAGCTGTATTTTAAGAACAACCAGAAAACCGCCATCGACGTGGCGCAGGCGCGCGGCGTGATTTTGCTGGCGGCGCGGCAAGCGGGGGTGCCGCTGTATGAATATACCCCTCTGCAGGTGAAGAGCGCCGTGACCGGCTATGGCAAAGCGGAAAAGCCGCAGGTGATGGAGATGACCCGTCGCCTGCTCGGGCTGCGCGCTGTGCCCCGCCCGGACGATACGGCGGATGCGCTGGCGATCGCCATCTGCCACGGGCAGACCGGCGGTACCGCGCTGAAACGAAGTTTGATGAAATGAGGTGTGGGCGATGCTGTACAGTGTAAAAGGCAAGCTCGCGGTAGCCACCCCCAATATGGCGGTGATCGAATGCGGTGGTGTGGGATTCCGGTGCCACATCACCATGAACACGGCGCGCCAGCTGCCCGCTATCGGCGGCGAAGCGATGCTGTATACCATCATGAATGTGCGGGAGGACGCGATCGAGCTGTTCGGCTTTGCCGACCAGTCGGAGCTGAACTGCTTTAAGCAGCTGACCGCCATTACCGGCGTGGGTCCGAAAGCGGGATTTGCCATTTTGTCCGAGCTGTCGCCGCAAAAGGTGGCACTGGCAGTGGCGGGCGGCGATTTCAAAACGCTGACCCGTGCGTCCGGCGTGGGGCCCAAGCTGGCGCAGCGCATCGTGCTGGAAATGAAAGATAAAGTGGACAGCCTGTCCGCCGCGGCGGGGCTGTCGATGGAGGATCTGCCGGCGACCGGCGTGGTTTCGGCGGCGGGCAACGCCGCCGAAGCGGTGAGCGCGTTGACCGTGCTGGGATTCAGCGCGTCGGAAGCATCGGCGGTGGTCGGCAAGCTGGACAGCGCGCTGCCGGTGGAGCAGCTGGTGCGCGAGGCGCTGAAACAGCTGGCGACCCGCGCGTAACGCACAAACGAAAGGAGATTCGCACTCGTGGGCGACGAAATGGATTACGAAGACCGGATGGTCTCGGCGGAATGTCTGCCGGAGGACGACGGGGATAACCCCCTGCGCCCGCGGGCATTCGCGGATTATATTGGGCAAACTAAGGTAAAAGAAAATCTGGCGGTGTTTATCGACGCCGCCAAAATACGCGGTGAAGCGCTGGATCATGTGCTGCTGTATGGCCCTCCGGGGTTGGGCAAAACCACGCTGGCGGGCATTATCGCCAACGAAATGGGCACCAATTTGCGCATCACCTCCGGTCCTGCGCTGGAACGGGCGGGCGATCTGGCGGCGCTGCTGACCAATCTGGAACCGGGCGATGTGCTGTTTATCGACGAAATTCACCGCCTGTCCCGCACGGTGGAGGAAATTCTGTATCCCGCGATGGAGGACTTTTCCATCGACATTATCAACGGAAAAGGGCAGGGCGCGGCGTCTATCCATCTGCCGCTGCCGCGCTTTACGCTGATTGGCGCGACCACCCGTGCCGGGCAGCTGTCCGCGCCGCTGCGCGACCGGTTCGGCGTGCTGATGCGGTTGGAGCTGTACACACCGGAGGAGCTGGGGCAGATCGTGGCGCGCAGCGCCAAGATCCTCGGTATCGACTGTGACCACGACGGCGCGTTGGAGATCGCCTCCCGCAGCCGCGGCACACCGCGTATCGCCAACCGGATGCTCAAGCGGGTGCGGGATTTTGCGCAGGTGATGAACCATGGCGAGATCAACGCCGACACCGCGCGCCAGGCGCTGGATCGGCTGGAAGTGGACGAACTGGGGCTGGATATGGTGGATCGGCGAATGCTGACCGCCATGATTGACCATTACAACGGCGGTCCGGTGGGATTGGACACGCTGGCGGCGGTAATCGGCGAAGAAGCGGTCACCATCGAGGATGTATACGAGCCGTATCTGATGCAGATCGGGTTTATCAACCGCACCCCGCGGGGGCGGGTGGTGCTGCCTGCGGCGTATGCGCATTTGGGAATTCCGTATCAAGGTCAATTGACTTTATCATAAGGAGTGGGAGATAGTTATGGGACGTTTATTTGGAACCGACGGCGCGCGAGGCGTCGCCAACCGGGAGCTGACCTGCGAACTGGCTATGAACATCGGGCGGGCTGCCGCCAAGGTGCTGATCTCGGCGGAGCATCGCCGTCCGAAAATTCTGGTGGGTAAGGATACCCGCGCCTCCGGCGATATGCTGGAAACCGCGCTGGCGGCCGGGCTGTGCTCGGTGGGCGCGGATGTGTATATGCTGGGCGTGGTGCCCACCCCCGCGGTGGCGTATCTGGTCAAAAAATACGGCGCCCAGGCGGGTGTGATGATCTCCGCCTCGCACAACCCCTGCGAATACAACGGTATCAAGATTTTCAGCGGCGAAGGTTATAAGCTGTCCGACGCGCTGGAAGAGGAGATCGAAGCCATCGTGCTGGACGGCGCGGAAGAACTGCCCTGTCCCGAGGGCGGCGATGTGGGGCGTGTGCGGATGTGCGACACCGCGGTGGACGATTATGTGCAGCATCTGCTGACGGTAGCGGATGTAGACTTGAAGGGCATGAAAATCGCGGTGGATTGTGCCAACGGTTCCGCCAGCACCACGGCGCGCAAGCTGTTTGCGGCGTTGGGCGCGGATGCGCTGATCCTGAACGACCAGCCGGACGGCGTGAATATCAATGATAACTGCGGTTCCACCCATATCGATAACTTGGGCGCGTTTGTGAAAGAGCACGGCTGCTTTGCCGGTGTGGCGTTTGACGGCGATGCCGACCGCTGCCTGGCGGTGGACGAAAACGGCGTGGTGGTGGACGGCGACCAGATCATGGCGGCGTTGGCGCTGGATATGAAGCAAAACGGCGAGTTGTCCGGCAACGCGGTGGTGGGTACCGTGATGTCCAACCTCGGGTTTCGCCGCTGCTGCGAAAAGCACGACATTCTGCCGGTAGCCACCAAGGTGGGCGACCGCTATGTGCTGGAAGAAATGCTGAAACAGGGCTACGCGCTGGGCGGCGAGCAGTCGGGACACATCATCCTGCTGAAACACGCCACCACCGGTGACGGTCAGATGTCAGCGGTGAAGCTGCTGACCGCTTGCCGCCGGCAGCAAAAAGCGCTGTCCGACCTGTGCGGCGTGATGGACAAATATCCGCAGGTGCTGAAAAATCTGCGGGTGACCAACGACCAAAAAGCAGCGTTTACCCAAAGCACGCCGATTGCCGACGCGATTGCTGCGGCGGATCAGTCGCTGGGCGAGGATGGCCGCATTCTGGTGCGTCTGTCCGGCACCGAGCCGTTGATCCGCGTGATGGCGGAAGGCAAGGATCAAGGCGAGATCGAGCAGCTGGTGAACGATCTGGCGGATCAGATTTTGGCACTGTTGGGGTAAGAGCATGAGAGAAGCAAAAAACTGGCAGGATTACGAGCTGCTGGATGCCTCGGACGGCGAGCGGCTGGAACGGTGGGGAGATATCATCCTCATTCGTCCCGACCCGCAGATCTTGTGGCACACTCCCAAAACGCATCCGCTGTGGAAACGGGCGCACGCGCGCTACCATCGTTCCAACAGCGGCGGCGGGCAGTGGCAGACCTATCGCCCGATTCCGGACAGCTGGCAGATTCGCTACGGCGATTTGCGGTTCCAGCTGAAACCGATGGGCTTTAAGCACACCGGCTTGTTTCCGGAGCAGGCGGTCAACTGGGATTATATGACCGAACTCATCCAAAATGCCGGGCGACCGATCCGGGTGCTGAACCTGTTTGGTTACACCGGCGGAGCTACGCTGGCGTGCTGCCGCGCGGGGGCACATGTGACCCATGTGGATGCCTCCAAAGGGATGGTGGCGTGGGGCAAAGAAAACGCGGTGCTGTCCGGGCTGGCGGATCGATCGATGCGCTGGTTGGTGGACGACTGCGGCAAGTTCGTCCAGCGCGAACAGCGGCGGGGCAACACCTACGATGCGATTCTGATGGATCCGCCGTCTTACGGTCGGGGTCCCGGCGGCGAGGTATGGAAGCTGGAGGATCAGATTTACGATCTGGTGGCACAGTGTCTGCCCATTCTGTCCGAACACCCCCTCTTTTTTATCATCAATTCCTACACCACGGGGCTGTCTCCGTCGGTGATGCAGTATATTTTGGGTGCGCTGATGCAGCCGCGCTTCGGTGGCGTGACCACCGCCGATGAGATCGGGCTGCCGGTCACGGCGTCGGGGTTGACGCTGCCTTGCGGCGCCACCGCCATCTGGTCGGAACGCTGAAAAGCGCCCGCATCAGGGCAGAAATGGCGCGATCAATGCGGAAAACACGCTCTATCTCATCCGGGACGATGTGGGCATCGCCCCCTACGCAGAGATTGCGATACTTGCAGATACCCCCAAGTCTTCCCCTTGGAGGTAATTCCCCCGCGCGCGGGGGAAATGTCGGCGTAGCCGACAAAAGGGGCCCGTCTTCGGGAGAAAAAGGGGGACCGCCGAACGGCGGTGGATGAGGTGTCCAAAACCCAATAAAACTTCCGGCGCGCCAAAGCCTCCCTTGTGTAAAGGGAGGTGGCACAGCGTTAGCTGTGACGGAGGGATTGTAGCGAAAACGGTAGACCTAAATGCCGTCCGTCGGACGGCGACAATCCCCCAGTCACGACTAAAGTCGTGACAGCCCCCTTTACTCAAAGGGGCCATGCGCCCGCTACCAGAAAGTGCTTGCCTTTCCACCTCATCCGCTTCGCTTTGCTCAGCACCCTCTCCTCAAGGAGAAGGCTTGCGCCCGCCACGAGTAAGGGCGTTTGCTTGTGGGACAATGTGGGCATCGTCCCCTATGCAGAGATTGCGATACTTGCTGCCTCTCCGCAAGGCTCCCTCTGACGAGGGAGCTGTCGAGCGTTAGCGAGACGGAGGGAGAGATGGGATTGTGCTGAAACAAAGGCGTAAGCAGAATCTGTTTTTCTCAGTTATAAGCGAATCATGATGATACCCTAACATCAGAAAGGAACACGGTCATGGCCATGCTGACGGCACAACAGGTGCGTTTTCAATATGAATATCCCGATGAACCGCCGGTTGTGGTGCTGGACGGCATTGACTTGACGGTGGAAAAAGGGACGTTTGTGGCGTTGCTGGGTCACAACGGCTCCGGCAAATCCACCATGGCGCGGCATTTTAACGCACTGCTGCTGCCCACCGGCGGATGTGTGCTGGTGGACGGCGTGGACACAAAGGATGAAACCCGCCTGTATGATATTCGCCGCACGGTCGGGATGGTGCTGCAAAACCCGGATAACCAGCTGGTGTCCACCGTGGTGGAAGAGGATGTGGCGTTTGGCCCGGAAAATATGGGGGTCGAGCCACGCGAGATCCGCCGCCGGGTGGACGATGCACTGAAACAGGTGGGAATGTACGAATACCGCCTGCACACCCCGCATAAATTGTCCGGCGGACAAAAACAGCGGGTCGCTATCGCCGGTGTGCTGGCGATGCAGCCGGATTGTCTGGTGCTGGACGAACCCACCGCTATGCTTGACCCGCAAGGGCGGCAGGAGGTGTTGTCCACCATCCACCGCCTGAACCGCGAACGCGGTATGACGGTGGTGCTGATTACCCATTATATGGAGGAAGCCGCCACCGCCGATCGGGTGGTGGTGATGGATGGCGGCCGGATGATGATGGACGGTGCGCCGGATCAGGTGTTTTCGCAGGTGGAATCGCTGCGCCGGCTGGAACTGGATGTGCCCCAGCCCACCGAGCTGTGCGATGTGCTGCGGCGCGCGGGCGTGTCGCTTCCCGTCGGAGTGCTGACGGTGGAGCAATGCGTGGACGCGCTGGCGGCGGCATGGGAGGTGTGAGCGTGGCGATATTGGAACTGCAAGGGGTGTCTTACACCTATTCGGCGGGAACGCCGTTTGAAAAGGATGCGATCCGCGATGTGTCGCTGGCGATCCAGCCGGGCGATTTTATCGGCATTATCGGTCACACCGGCTCCGGCAAATCGACACTGATCCAGCATATGAACGGATTGGTGCGCCCCACTGCCGGGCGGGTGCTGCTGGACGGTCAGGATATTTGGGAAAAGCCCAAAGAGATTCGCCGTGTGCGGTTTCGGGTGGGCATGGTGTTTCAATATCCGGAGCACCAGCTGTTTGAAGAAACCGTTTACAAGGATATCGCGTTTGGTCCCCATAACATGGGATTGTCGCCGCAGGAGATCGACGAGCGGGTGCAGCAAGCCGCCGCATGGGCGGATCTGCAGCCGGAATGGCTGCAAAAATCGCCGTTCGAGCTGTCCGGCGGACAAAAACGGCGGGTCGCCATTGCGGGGGTGATCGCGATGCGCCCGCAGGTGCTGATTTTGGACGAACCCACCGCCGGACTGGACCCGCAGGGGCGCGACCGGCTGCTTGCGCGTATTCACGAGTATCAACGCGATTCCGGCGCCACTGTGCTGCTGGTGTCGCACAGCATGGAGGACGTCGCCCGGGTGGCGCAAAAGGTGCTGGTGATGAACGCCGGGCGGGTGGCGATGTTTGACGATACCGCGCGGGTGTTCTCCCGTGCAGCGGAGCTTGAGCGCATGGGATTGACGGTGCCCGCCGTCACCCGCGTGTGTATGGAGCTGAAAAAACGCGGACTGTACACCGGCGACAACGCCTACACGGTGGAACAGGCGGCGGCGCTGCTGTTGCCGCATTTGAAACGAGGTGACCGCCATGCTTAACGGAATCACCATCGGGCAATATTTTCCGGGCAACTCGGTGTTCCACCGGTTGGATCCACGAATCAAGCTGGTGCTGACCTTTGGGTACATCATCGCGGTGTTTATTCCGCGCAACTGGGTTGGTCTGGGCTTGGCGGTGGCGGCGCTGGTGGTGTGTATGCTGCTGTCGCGGCTGCCGCTTAAGCTGTTTGCCAAGGGGCTGCGCCCCATTTTGATCGTGGTGCTCATCACCTCGCTGCTGAATGTGCTGTATATCCGCACCGGTGCCCCGCTGTGGGAGTGGGGGTTTATCCACATCTACTCCGGCGGACTGATCCAAGCGGCGTTTATCGCGCTGCGCATTGTGTGTTTGGTGGTAGGCAGCTCGCTGCTGACCTATACCACCACGCCCACCGACCTGACCGACGCGCTGGAGCGGGTACTGAAACCGCTGGGTGTGCTGCATGTGCCGGTGAGCGATCTGGCGATGATGATGACCATTGCGCTGCGCTTTATCCCCACGCTGGTGGAGGAAACCGACAAAATTATGTCGGCGCAAAAGGCGCGGGGCGCAGATATGGAAAGCGGCGGGCTGGTGCAGCGGATCAAAGCGCTGCTGCCGGTGCTGGTGCCGCTGTTTGTGTCCTCTTTCCGGCGGGCGTATGAACTCGCGACCGCGATGGAGTGCCGCTGCTACCAGGGCGGCGGGGGGCGCACGCGTATGAAACAACTGCACATGGTCGCGCGCGATCATCTCGCGCTGGCGCTGTTTTTGGCGCTGCTCGCGGCTGTGATCACATTGAACTTTTTTGTGCCCGCGGTGTTGTAACAGCCGCCGCGGTGCAGGATGGAAAGCAAGGGGGGGAGAACCGATGGCTCATTGGCTGCTGACATTGCAATATGACGGTTCTCGCTACCACGGCTGGCAGGTGCAGCCCAACGGCGTGACCGTGCAGCAGGTGCTGCAGGACGCGGTGCAGCGATTGACCGGGGTGCGCTCCGGCATCACCGGATGCAGCCGCACCGATGCGGGGGTGCACGCCGAAATGTTTTGCTGCGCGCTGCATACCGACAGCCGCATCCCCCCCGAAAAGGTACCCGCCGCGTTGAACGCGCATCTGCCACGGGATGTGGCGGTGACCGCGTGCCGGCTGGTGCCGGACGATTTTCACCCGCGCTATGATGCGCGCGGCAAGCGGTATGTGTACCGCATTTGGAACCACCCGGCGCGCAACCCCTTTTGGGAGGGTCGCGCCTATCACTACGGACGGCGGCTGGATGTGGACGCGATGAACGCGGCCGCGGCGGCGCTGGTGGGGCAGCATGACTTTGCGGCGTTTTGCGCCGCCGGCAGCAGCGTGGAGGATACGGTGCGCTGCGTGAGCGCCTGCGGTGTGACCCGCCGCGGCGATCTGGTGGAGATTCGGGTACAGGCGGACGGTTTTCTGTACAACATGGTGCGCATCATCGTGGGCACCCTGCTGGAAGTGGAAAGCGGGCGCATTGACCCGCAAACGATACCGGCAATTCTTCAAAGCGGCGACCGCACCCGGGCGGGAGCGACCGCCCCGGCCCACGGGCTGTATCTGGAACAGGTATTTTACGATTTTTGAGGACATTCACACGCTTTCGTGATTACAATAAAATGAGGTGACCGCCATGGCGGACAAACGCGACCTGAAAATCAAAAAACATAAGCATATGACAGAGGACAACGAGCCGTCGCCGCTCGCGTGGGAGCTGTCCAGCAAAAAGCGCGCCCGCGTCAAAAAAAAGGACCGCCCGAAACCGGTGGCGGAGCCGCCTGCGGCAGCGGCGGACGAAACCACCTCCGCCGAGCAACCGGCGGAGCCGCGCCGCAAAAAGCGGCGGTCGGCGGGCTTGCGGCTGGGGCTGCGGCTGCTGGCGGTGTTCGCTGTGCTGGCGCTGGTGCTGACCGTGTGGCGCAACTGGGATACACTGGCACCGCGCAATCTGCTGTTCTGGATGGATCAGGCGTTTTCCGCCAAGGGGGACGGCTATCCGGTGGAGGTTTCCGGCAGCAGTGTGCTGGATATGCAGGAGGAGCAAAGCTATCTGGTGATGCTCACCGACACCTCGCTGGTGGCGCTCAACGCCAAGGGCGGCGAGGTGATGCGCCGTCAACACAACTATTCCGACCCCATTTTGCTGACGAACGGAAAGTATATGCTGATCGCCGAAGTGGGCGGCAAACGCTTCCGGTTGGAAACCATGCCGGACACGGTGCTGGATGTGACCACCAACAATCTGGCGGAGGATAAAAAAACCTCGGTGCTGGATACACCGGTGGAAAACGCGATCATTTCGGCGGCGGTACGCGCCGACGGCACGGTGGCGCTGGTCACCGAGTCGTCCCAAAGCTACACCTCCGAAGCGCTGGTGTACAGTTCGAGCGGCAAGCTGCTGTATCGGCAAAAGTTCGCCACCATGATGGCGACCGATGTGGCGCTCAGCCCCAACGAAAAGGAGATCGCAGTCGCCGGTATTGAAGCGGCAGACGGCGCGATGCGCTCGCGGGTGCAGGTGCACACGCTGCGCTCCAAAGATACTACCCCGCGCAAGGAATATGTCGGCGACGGCGTGCTGCTGGCACGGGTGAGTTACCTGTCCGGCGGCGAGATCGCCGCCATCGGCGACACGCAAACCTGGATCGTCGATCCGGACAGCGATCAGGACAAACGCATTTCGTATGACCAACAGCAGTTGGTGGGGCGTGCCATCGGCAGTAAAACGGTGGATCTGGCGCTGCAAAAATACGGCTCCGGCGACGGAGGCGAGGTGATGCGGCTGGATGCGAAGGGCGAAACGGTGTATACCGCCGCTTTCTCCGGCAGCTTCCGGCATATGTGCGTGAGCGACAGCCGGCTGCTGCTGCTCACTGCCGGTCGGCTGTACCATGGCGACGGCGAAAAGATGAACGGCGGGCAGGATGTGCAGCAGGATGGCCGCATGGTCGGTATACTGGGCGACAAGGCGATCGTGCTGGGGTTGACCTCGCTGAGTGAATACACCGTCGAATGATAGAAAATCGTAAGATTTTACGGTTGTTATTGTCGAACAATTGTGGTACAATGGTCTATCCAAACAAGTGACAGCAAGGAGGGCGACGCATGGCATATGTACTGGACGGGATCGTGATCCTGGTGGTGCTGCTGGGACTGCTGCTTGGCTACCGGCGCGGATTCGTGCGCACGATTGTGAAGCTGGTGGGCTGCGTGATGGCGCTGGTGCTGGCGGCCACGCTCAGCCAAACGGTCAGCCGCCTACTCTTTGATCAATTTATGCGCGACAAGATCCAGACCTCTGTGGCGACGCAGGTGTCTGCCGCCGAAGGCGAGTCGCTGCAAAAAACCGTGGAAAATGCGGTGAAAACGCTGCCCGAAAGCGTGCAGCAGGTGTTGGATCACGCCGGCTGGGTGGATAATGCCATCGCGCACATCGGCGACAGCGGGGTGGCGCAGCCGCAGGATGTGGCGCGCTCCATCGTTACCTATATCGTGGAGCCGGTGGTGACCTCGCTGCTCAGCATTCTGGTATTTCTGGTGCTGTTTGTGCTGTTTATGATCGCTGTTTCGCTGTTGGCGCGGCTGGTGGGCGGATTCCTGAAGCTGCCGGGGCTGCGTCAGGTGGATGGCATTTTGGGTGCTGTTTTGGGCACAGTAGAAGGGGTCGTGCTGGCGCTGGTGCTGGTGTCGGTGATGCAAATCGCCGCCGCTTCGGCAGCGGACGATGCCTGGCTGTCCCGACAAACCTTGAACGATACGGTTGTGGTCAGCTTTATGGCTGCCCACAACCCCGTGGCAGAGCATTGGAACGTGCTGCCGCAATAGAAGCGCAGGGCGCCGGCCTTGCAACAGGAGGGAATAGAAATTATGAGCACACCGATTCGGTTCAAAATGACCGTCCCCAACGCGCTGTCGATATTGCGCATTTTGTTGGTGCCGGTGTTTGCCGTGCTGTATATCAAGGGCATTCCGGAGGGACAGGAATCGTGGCGGTACTGGTCGTTTGTGGTGCTGGCGCTGTCCGGTCTGACCGATTGTCTGGACGGATATATCGCGCGGCATTTTAACCAGATCACCGATTTGGGCAAAATTCTTGATCCCATCGCGGATAAGCTGACCCAAATGGCGGTGCTGGTGTGCTTGGTGGTGCACCATCCGCGGCTGATCCCGCTGCTGATCATCTGCGTGTGCAAGGAAGTTGGCCAGTGCATCGGCAGCGCGATCATGCTGCATAAAGGCGCGGCGGTGCAGGGCGCCAAATGGTACGGCAAGCTGACCACCATCGTGTTTTATCTGGCGATGGCGGCGATCGTGCTGTGGGAGGATATGCCCTGGCCGGTGATGGCGGTGCTGGTCACGCTGGTGGGTGCGCTGATGGTGTTCGCGTTTTTCAAATATGCCAAGGTGTTTTTTGACGCCAAAAAAGAGATGGATCAACAGTCGGAAACGTCCGACAACTGACGATAAAAGGAGTGCGACATGGTCTGTTCACGATGCAAAAAACGACCCGCTGTGGTGTTTATTACCCGTATGGAGGGAGACAAGACGGTCAACGACGGTCTGTGCCTGACCTGTGCGCGGGAGCTGGGCATCAAACCGGTGGAGGAGATGCTGGATAAATTCGGGATGTCGGAGGACGACATCGAGCAGATGAATCAGCAAATGGAGCTGATGATGGGCGATATGAACGGTGACGGCGAGGACGACGAAAACGGGTTTTCCGCCGGCGGCGCCGCCACTTTTCCGTTTTTGCAAAAGATTTTCGGCGGCAACAAAGCCGATGATGCGGAGGAATCGGAAGAGGGGGAGAGTGAAGCGCCCACTACCACCAAATCCGGCGGCAAAAAGAAGCGGGATAAAAAGCGCAAAACCCTGCTGACTTATTGCACCGACCTGACCGCCAAGGCGCGGGCGGGGCAGATGGATGCCATCATCGGGCGGGATCGCGAGATCTACCGGGTGGAGCAAATCCTTTGCCGCCGCACCAAAAACAACCCGTGCCTGATCGGCGAACCCGGTGTCGGCAAAACCGCCATCGCGGAGGGGCTGGCGCTGCGCATTGCGCACGGCGAGGTGCCGCCGCGGCTGCAGGATAAAGAGCTGTTTTTGCTGGATCTGACCGCGCTGGTCGCTGGCACCCAGTTCCGCGGTCAGTTTGAAAGCCGCATCAAAGCGCTGGTGGAGGAAGTCAAAGCCGAGGGCAACATCATTCTGTTCATCGACGAGGTGCACACACTGGTGGGTACCGGCGATGCTGAGGGCAGCCTGTCGGCGGCGAATATTCTAAAACCCGCCCTGTCGCGCGGGGAAATTCAGGTGATCGGCGCGACCACCTTCGCAGAATACCGTAAAAACATCGAAAAGGACGCGGCGCTGGAACGCCGGTTCCAACCGGTCACGGTGGAGGAACCCTCGATCGAGGACACAGTCACCATGCTGTCCGGCATCCGCGCCTATTATGAGCAGTATCACGGCGTGACTGTGTCCGACCACATCGTGCGGCGGGCGGTGCTGCTGTCCGAACGGTACATCACCGACCGCTTTTTGCCGGATAAAGCCATCGACCTGCTGGATGAAGCGTGCGCCTGCACTGCGCTGCGCAACAAGAGCGCGGATGAATATGCCAAGGTGGGCAAGCAGGTTGCGGCGCTGCAGGCGAAAGAAGAAGAGCTGATGGCGCAGGAGGAGATTGATTACGAGCAGCTTGCGAATGTGCGTGCCGACCTGATGAAGGACGAGCAGACGCTGGAAACGCTGCGCCCCGCCGCCACCCAAATGCCGGTGGAGGATGCGGATCTGGCGCGGGTCATCGAGCTGTGGACCGGGATCCCCGCCTCGCGTGTGCAGGAAAACGAGCTGGTCAAGCTGGCGCATATCGAGGACCATCTGAAAGAGAAGATCATCGGACAGGACGAGGCGGTGGAAGCCGTCGCCGCGGCCATTCGCCGCAGCCGGGTGCAGATCAGCCCCCGTCGCCGCCCGGCATCCTTCATCTTTGTGGGCAGCACCGGCGTGGGCAAAACCGAGCTGGTCAAGGTGCTGGCAGCGGAGCTGTTTGATACGCCGGACACCCTGATTCGTATGGATATGTCCGAATTTATGGAAAAGCACGCGGTATCGCGGCTGATCGGGTCGCCTCCCGGCTACATCGGCTACGACGAAGCGGGGCAGCTGACCGAAAAGGTGCGGCGTAAGCCCTATTCGGTGCTGCTGTTTGACGAAATTGAAAAAGCGCACCCCGATGTGCTGAACATTTTGCTGCAAATTCTGGACGAGGGTCGGGTGACCGACGCCCACGGTCGGGTGGTCAATTTTGAAAACACCGTGATCGTGATGACCTCTAACGCCGGCAGCCAGATCAGCGAAAATCTGATGGGCTTTGGCAAAACCGCCGCCCAAGCGGGCAAGGAAAAGGCGATGAAAGCGCTGCGCGATTTTCTGCGTCCCGAATTCATCAGCCGGGTGGACGAGATCGTCTATTTCCAGCCGTTGTCGCAGGAAAGCTACGCCCGTATCGCGGTGCTGATGCTGAACGAGCTGATTCCGACGCTGGGCGAGCGCGGCATCACGCTGAGCTGGCAGGACAGCGTGCCGGCGGCGCTGGCGGCGAAAGCGGTCGGCGGCAAACGCGGCGCGCGCGATCTGCGCAACGCGATCCGCCGCGAGGTGGAAAACCAGATTGCCTTGCTGCTGGTCAACCGGGCAGAGGACCCGGTGACCGCCGTGCATCTCACCGCCGACGAAAACGGCAATATTCAAGTGAGCGCCGTGGACACGGTACAATAAAAAAACAGCCGCCGGAGCGAATGCCTGTTCACTCCGGCGGTTTTTGTATAGAAGTATTGGCGCCATCTTCGGCTTGAATGTACATGGTGCAGAAGCTTATAAGGAGGAACAACTATGCGGGAATATTCTCATGCGTTTACTCGTAACAGCAATAGTGTCGCCTATAGTAAATATACAGAAATTCTCCATTCCGGGGTGGTATATTACGGGATACAGGAATGCGATTTTGTGCAAACCATTCGAGAGCAATATGGACTGAATGTGGTGTGCACAGATTTTTCTGTGTATAATCAAAGAGTCACCATTTATGTTTGTGTGGATTTTGAGGGAAACGCCTGCCCTGTAGCGGGTGAATTGCAAAAGCTTTTGCGGACAAATGGTGCGCATCTCCCTATGGATAATTTTATGGATACCGCCAGCGAGCCGTTAAAAGCGTTTATAACGGATGTTGCCGACATCTTTTTGGACACGCTTGGTCACAACAGATCCCATTTGGACGAGGTGACCTTGTTTATAGACGACTTTGTTCAAGAGAGCGTGTCAAATCTTCACGGTATCGCTTTACCAGATATGCGGGCGTATATCCGGAAAACATTTGGAACAGACGGTATTTGGCGGGTTATTATGGAGGGCTTTACGCACTATGAACCGTCCATTACCATTGTTGCCGACGATCCCAAGGTGTATGAAAAACTCTTGCGAAAAAAGCCCCAAATTGAGAAAAAAGGGTATGCTGTCATGAAACCGCACGATCACTTTAATCTGTTGACGCAGCAGGATGTTCGTATTCGTATCCTTTTGAAAGAAAACCTGGACCGTGATGAAGTGAATCTATATGCGCGGGAGATATTTGGCAGTCTTCGGTGGAAAAATCGCCCGTGACAACACAGCAAAGCCGGGGCGACCATCGTCGCCCCGGCTTTGCTGTGAGTTAGAAGAACACGGGAAGGTGGATGTTGCAGAAAAACAATGTGCATGGATGTTCCGAGAAACAGACATCCTTGCATTTGTTGGCTAGTGGCGCCCTTTGGAGTGAGGTTGTTAGTTTTGGGGGTGGGCGGCTGCTTGGGGAATGCCCTGAACCAATACTTCAATGACGGCATCCATCATATGGGGGATTACGGTCGGCAGGCTGATGGACATGGTATCATCGGTTACGGTATAGGTGAGGGGCATACTTGTTCCCATCGTGTGTACCCCGATGATCCTATTCTTTAGGGCGGGCAAAGAAATCTGCCCATTTTGGGGCCAGTTTGTTATATGCAGATAGAGCACACCGCCTTTTTTGGTGGCTGCGCCAAAAGGAAGTGCTTCGGCAAAGGGGGAGGCGGTTGTGCCATAAATGCTGTCGCCGTATGCAGCCAGCCATTCACCTGCCGTTCGCATGCTGTCGGCGCATGGCTTTGGAACAACGCCTTGCGCGTCTGGTCCGATATTGAGCAGAATGTTGCCGCCTTTGGATGCCGTGTCCACCACCGACTGAACGATCCAGACGGGGGATTTCCAGTTATGGTCATACGGCGCATATCCCCAGTTGTTGTTCATGGTGATACAGCTTTCCCAGTCATAATCCAGTCCGTTGGCAGGAATTTCTTGTTCGGGCGTGCCAAAATCGCCGTCGGTGGGGGCGCGTTTGCCAACGCGGTTGTTGATGATAAGTGAAGGCTTGATCGTGCGCAGATAGCGATAAAGCTCTTGCCCATCCGAAGCGGTCCACCAATCTACCCATTCACCATCGAACCAAAGGATATCCACGTTATAATTTTCTATCAGCTCTCTTAATTGAGCTTTCATATCCGCCACATAATGAGCTTTATCCCGTATGCTGCCCCAGTTTACCGAGGCCTTGTGGTGCCAGTCCATGGTGGAATAGTAGCATCCGAAAGGAATGTGTGCCGCGCGACTGGCCTCGGCCAGCTCCATCAGAGGATCGGGACCATGGTATACACCGTAATGCATCAGACTGTATTCCCTAAAGCCGGTTACATGGGTATCAAACATACTGAATCCCTCGTGATGCTTAGAGGTGAATACAATATACTTTTGTCCGGCTTTTTTTGCCAGATTTACAATGGCGTTTGCATCCCATTGTTGTGGTTGAAAGGTAGAAACCGCCATTCGTTCGTAATCCTCTTTGGAAATCTTACTGTCCGATTGCACCCATTCCGTGTAACCGGAAACCGGGCCGGTTTGGTCAAAGGGGAAATTGGCATAGGCACCCCAATGAACAAACATACCAAAACGCGCATGATTCCACCAACGCATCCGCTCAGCTTTTTCTTCAGGGCTTTCTTTGCCGGCGTAAGAGGAGAAGATACACCAGTCGATATGTATCGATACTGCGTTTGGCGAAACAAGATAAACATCGTGTACACCGGTGACCGTCTGCATCAGGGAGGTGTACTGCTCGGTAAATATTGTTTCGTCGCCGCCGCTTAGCGTCAAAGAACCAATCAAGATGCCGGTGAGAGAATCCAATCGGATTTCCAGGTTTTTCCCTGTGGCTTCTTGGTCGGCAGAAAGCACCGCCATAAAAGTGGTGCTTTTTCCATCGCCGAAATCCACATTTCGATAGAAGAGGTATCCACCCGGATGACGAAAGCCTACGGAGGCGGCATCAGGTGCCAAGGTATCTTCGACAGCTTGATAGCTGCCGCTTGCTCGCTGTGCGTGCAACACCTTGTTCGCGTCGATGGTATCGGCTATGTTGGTCTGTTTGTGGATGTCGGTCATAATGTTATCCTCCGGTTTGGTCGTTTCGTGTATGCTCGTAAGAAGAGTGATGTGCCGGCAGCGGCGACTCGTGGAAATATTCTGCCTTGCCCGGCAAGAGCAAACATACACCTATCAGATGGGTGAGATGGAAGGTGCGGCATTCGCTTCTTGCAAAGAAAATAAAATGGTTGTATAGTGTTGATGTTCAGTATAAAACGGCAAAGAAAAAAAGACTATGGATTTTCTGAGCGAAAACATGGAGATTACCTATGGAAATGAATCGAAATCCGTATATTACCAAAGGAATCAATGGCTTGCACATGGAAATTGGAGAGCACGGTTATGTGCGAACCGATCCGGATGCCTGGCGGCGAAACCGTGTTTGTTCTCCTTTTTCAAGGTTATATTTGGTGACCGGAGGAGAAGGCTGGCTGAAGTATGGGGAAACGGTTTGCCGTTTGTTGCCCGGAAACGCTTATTTGATTCCGGCGGGGCTGACCTTTGGATATGGCGGCGGAGAGTATATGGAAAAGCTATATTTCCATATTCACCTGATCAAGCCGGATGGATACGACATGGCTATGGGACTGCCCCGCGTTGAAAAGATGGCAATAACCGCACAGCAACTGAATGACATGGTGCAGCGGTACCACAGCCGTAGCTGGTTGGATGCCCTTTCCCTGAAAAGCGATATTTATGGGATCGTGTCCGCACTGTTACGGCAGTATCCGGAAAAGAACGACAGGCTGCCAACGCTCTCGCTATTAACGGAACAGGCAGCACGCTATGTGCAAGAGCATTTGTCTGTGCGCATCACCGCCGCACAAGTAGCCGAAAGTCTGTTTGTTTCACAAACGGTTTTGTCCCGTCGGTTTCGGCAGGAAATGGGCAAGACGCTGCATCAATATGTGGAGGATATGGTGTTTCAAGCAGCACAAATCCGGCTGACAGAAACGGATCAATCGCTTGCACAAATTAGTGAAGAGCTGGGGTTTTGCGACGCATTTTATTTTTCTCGTCGGTTTCGACAGCGATATGGCGATCCCCCCAGCGCCTATCGCAAGAGGCTGAAAACGGCAAGTCAGGCATTGGTTCCTGTTGTCAAAGCCTTGCCGGATGTATAGACGAAAAAGCAGGGGTTAATTTTTATATAGTATTATCAAAGCCGGTCTAAACACTACGTTTAGACCGGCTTTGCGGTTGTACGGGGATGGATGGGAGTGCCGAACGGTGAACTTGCCAATAAGTGGTGGTTTTACGAAACGAAGTTGGTTTCGATCACCTTGCCGCAGCCGGGCGGAGAATACAGCCAGTGGTCAATGTGACCGCTGGCGATGAAATATCGCGGCGGAGTCACCTCGCGGGTGACATCCTGTGCGTCGATGATGACCAGCTTCATCTTCATTTTGTCCGCCAGAATGCTCTTGATGTACACCCCCGCCAGCTGACCGGGACGCACCCCCTCGTGCGGTTCCGCCAGCCCCGCCAAATTGGGGGTAAGCTCCACAAACACGCCGTAATCCTCCACCGACCGGATCACTCCCGCCACCGTTTCGCCCGGCGAAAACAGCGCGGCGTTTTCCTCCCATGTGCCCAGCAGCTCCCGCTGGGACAGGCAGATGCGATCCTGTTCGATCGAGGATACCACCCCCAGAATGTCCATGCCGGGGACAAACCGGTCGCGGGGATGGGCAATGCGGCTGACCGAAATGCCCGCAATCGGCATCAGCGCCGGCAGCCCGCAGCCGATGTCGCAAAACGCGCCGAACGCTTCCAACCGGGTCACCCGCGCGGGGATGACATCGCCCACCCGCAGCTTGCGGGTGTAGTTTTCGCGGCAACGCTCCTGCGCCTGTCGCCGCGACAGCACCGCCCGCCGCCGACCGTCCGGGCTTTGTTCAAACCCGGTCACGGTAAAGCATACCGGTTTGCTCACCCGCGAGATCAGCGCGATGTCGCGGGTGGTCTGCTCGGCGATCCCCACCGCGCCTTCGGCGTAGGGGATGATGCCCTCCATACAGGGCAGCTCCACATGCAAATTGTGCCCCGCATCGCATAGCACCGCCCGCGCGGCAAGGATGGTTCCTTCCTCCATGGCGCGCGCCAGCCCCGCCGCCGATCGCACCGCCGCCAGATTGTCGGGGGTATCCAGCCGTACCCCCTCGGCATAATATTGATTCATTTGAACAGCCATTCCTTTCTGTGCACCGTTTTGATTCCAAACCCAGGTGCCGTGGGTCCTGACACCACTATATGCACCCGTCTATACAAAGATACTCGCTTTTCGCCACCGTTTCTGTCGAAGAAAAGGGGTTGTGCAACCGAAAAGTGTGTGGTATACTAGGACGGTTGAGAAAATCTGGTTAGAGGATGCGTATTATAATGGACAAGAGAGAAAATTTGCGCAATGTCGCGATCATCGCCCACGTTGACCATGGCAAAACCACGCTGGTGGATCAGCTGCTGAAGCAAAGCGGCGTGTTCCGCGCCAACGAAACGGTGGCCGAGCGGGTCATGGACTCGGGCGATCTGGAACGCGAACGCGGTATCACCATTCTGGCGAAAAACACCGCGGTGATGTACGGCGACACCAAGATCAACATCGTGGATACTCCCGGTCACGCCGACTTCGGCGGCGAGGTGGAGCGGATCCTGCTGATGGTGGACGGCGTGGTGTTGCTGGTGGATGCATTCGAAGGCTGTATGCCGCAAACGCGGTTCGTGCTGAAAAAAGCGCTGGGGCTGGGCAAAAAGCCGCTGGTGGTCATCAACAAGATCGACCGCGACGGTGCGCATCCGGCGGAAGTGATCGACGAGCTGCTGGATCTGTTTATCGAGCTGGGCGCCGACGAGGATCAGCTGGATTTCCCGGTGGTGTATGCGTCGGGACGCGACGGCTATTCGTCGCTGGACCCCGAAGCACGCAGCGGCGATATGAAACCGCTGTTTGAAGCGATTTTGAAATACGTCCCCGCGCCGGAAGGCGATCTGGACGGTCCGCTGCAAATTTTGTTTTCCAATATCGATTATGACGATTACACCGGCCGCATCGGCATTGGCCGGGTGGAGCGTGGCCGCGTGAAAAACGGCCAGGCGGTCACCATCTGCAAAACCGACGGCTCCACCACTCACGCCCGCATCGGCAAGCTGTTCCAGTTTGAAGGCTTGCATCGGGTGGAGCACGACACCGCCGAGATGGGCGACCTGATCGCGGTGACCGGTATTCCCGATTTGAACATCGGCGAAACCGCCTGTGACCCCGAATGTGTGGAAGCGCTGCCGTTCGTGCGCATCGACGAGCCGACCATTTCCATGCTGTTTATGGTCAACAACAGCCCCTTTGCCGGCAAAGAGGGCAAATTCGTCACCTCCCGCAACCTGCGCGACCGCCTGTTCAAAGAGGTGGAAACCAATGTGAGCATGCGGGTGCGCGAAACCGATTCCACCGATGCGTTTGAGGTGTCGGGGCGCGGCGAGCTGCATCTGTCCATTCTGATCGAAACCATGCGGCGGCAGGGCTTTGAATTTGCCGTCAGCCGCCCGCAGGTGATTTATAAAGAGGATGAAAACGGCAACCGGTTGGAGCCGATGGAGCTGCTGATGATCGAGGTGCCGGAGCAATATGTCGGCGCGGTTATGGAGCGGCTGGGTTCCCGTAAGGCGGAAATCGTCAACATGGGCACCCGCGACACCGGCATGAGCCATCTGGAATTCCGCATTCCCTCCCGCGGTCTGATGGGCTACCGGCAGCAGTTCCTGTCGGATACCAACGGTAACGGTATTATGAACAGCGTGT
This sequence comes from uncultured Oscillospiraceae bacterium, assembly GCA_900547105.1. Classification (GTDB taxonomy): domain Bacteria; phylum Bacillota; class Clostridia; order Oscillospirales; family Acutalibacteraceae; genus UMGS1474. The sequence continues at coordinate 88,557 of URFL01000009.1, forward strand.
TCGACGGCTACGAGCCGTACAAGGGCGAGATTCCGCAGCGCACGCAGGGCTCGCTGGTTTGCTTTGAAACCGGCGACACCAGCAGCTACGGATTGTTCAACGCGCAGGATCGCGGTACGCTGTTTGTGGGTGCCGGTGTGCCGGTGTATGAGGGCATGATCGTCGGCGAATCGCCCAAGAGCGAAGACATCTCTGTTAATGTGTGCAAGAAAAAGCATGTTACCAATATGCGTGCGTCCGGTTCGGACGAGGCGCTGCGCCTGACGCCCCCCACGGTGCTGTCGTTGGAGCAATCGCTGGAATTCATCAACGACGACGAGCTGGTGGAGGTCACTCCCAAAAATATCCGCCTGCGCAAGATCGTGCTGTCGCACGAGCAGCGCATGAAACAGGCGGCGAAAAAGAAACAGGGTTAAAAAAGGAGCTGGATGTACAATGGATACCTATACCATGACAATCGCAGGGCTGGAACGCCATCTGCCGCTCTGCCCCTTGAACGAGCATATGCGCATTGCGGCGTTCGTCATCTTCGGTGATGTCGAGATCACGGTGGCTTCGGCGACCGAGCTTTTGAAAAAAGCGCCGGAATTTGATGTGCTGATCACGGCGGAGGCGAAGGGTATTCCGCTGGTGTACGAAATGGCGCGCCAAAGCGGCAAGCCGTATTACATCGCGCGCAAATATCCCAAGCTGTATATGCCCAACGCCGTGGCGGTGGAGGTGCGCTCTATCACCACCGACAAGCAGCAGACGCTGTATATGGACGAATCCGAAATGGCGGATATCCGGGGCAAAAAAGTGCTGATCGTGGACGATGTGATCAGCACCGGCGAATCGCTGAAAGCGCTGGAAACCATCGTGAATAAAGCGGAAGGCATCATCGCGGGTCAGTGCGCGATTCTGGCCGAAGGCGACGCCGCCAAGCGCGACGACATCTTCTTCCTGGAGCCGCTGCCGCTCTTCTTTAACGACCAAGATTGAACCGTATGAAACGGCCGCTCGCGTGGATGGGCTTTTCCGCGTCAGCGGCCTTTCTGTTAGCCGGATGGGGCGGATTGTCTGTCGCGCTGGCACTGCTGGTTGTCGGTGCTGTGGCGGCGGTGGCGGGTGTGTTGCTGCGCCGCCGGTGGCAAGGTCGCGCCGCGGCCATTGTCGGCGTGACGATCGTGGTGGCAATGGGCGCTTTTTGGCGGGTGGAGAAAAGAACCTTTCAGCCGCTGGAAGCGTACGCGGGCAAAACCCTGTCGCTGACGATGGAGATCACCGATCATCCCACCGACTACGCCCGGTCGGCGCGGTACACCGCCCGCGTGACACAGGGCGATTTGCCGACCGGTACCCGCCTGACGCTATGGATCACCAGCGCGGATGTGCGTCCGCAGCCGTATGATCGGCTGAGCGGGCAGGTCGCGTTGTTCCCGCTGGAAGAGGACGCTGCGCAGCGGCGGCAGGATAAGGCGGAAGGCATCGTGCTGTCCGGAAGCTTGCGCATAGGGGAGAGCGTGACGGTGCAAACCCCGACGCAAAAGCCGTGGGGTGCAGCGTTGTTGTCGGTGCGGCAAGCCGCAGCGGGGCTGGTGGAGCGTTATTTGTCCGGCGAACCCGCCGCGCTGGTGAAAAGCCTGTGTCTTGGCGACCGCTCGGTGGTGTCCGGCGCGATCAAAGACGATTTTCGCACGTGTGGCGTGTCGCATTTGCTGGTGGTATCCGGCTTGCATTTGAGCATGATCGCCGGTGCGGTGCAGGCGCTGCTACGTTTGCTGCGGTGCCGCCGCCGTCCGGCAGCGGTCATTACCATGCTGGTGGTGATCGCGTTTATGCTGCTGGTTGGGTTCACACCGTCGGTGAAACGCGCCGGTGTGATGCTGCTGGTGCTGTTGGCGGGGGAGCTGTTTCGGCGGGAAGCGGACGGACTCAACTCGCTGGGGTTGGCGCTGCTGCTGATCGGACTGCTGGACCCGTACATGGTGTGGGACATCGGGCTGCAGCTATCCGCCGGGTCCACGGCGGGAATTCTGCTGTTGTATCCCCGTATGCAGCGCGGTTGGCTGCTGTCGGTGCAGCAAAGCTCCCACGCGTGGGTGCGGGCGCTGTACCGTCCCGCTCAAATGGTGGCGGTATCCTTGTCGGCCATGCTGGTGCTGCCGCTGTTGATACTGTATTTTGGCGAGATTTCGCTCGTCTTTTTGCCCGCCAACCTGTTGATGGTCTATCCCGCCACCGGTGCGGTGGTGGTAGGTCTGCTGGGGTTGGTATGCGGCGGCTGGTGCGCTCCGGCGGGCACGCTGCTGTTCGGCACGGCGGGGCTGTTGGCTCGCTTGCTGCGCTGGATAGCCGGGTGGCTCGGTCGTCTGCCGCTGGCCACTGTACAAGTGCGCCAGCCGTATGTGTGGTTAGGACTGCTGCTGGCAGCGGTGGTGCTGGGACTGTTTTGGAAGCGCCTTTCTCGAAAAGTGCGCGTATCCGCGGTGGCGGGTGCGGTGATCACTTTGATGGTGGGCGTGCTGACCTATCAGGTGCTGATGCGCCCGGTTACCACCTGCGAATTTTTGGAAACCGAAGGCGACACCGCCGCGCTGATGCAATGGACAGGCGGCAACGCGTTGGTATTGACCGGGGAAGAGGATGCCACCATGCGGCAGGTGTCCGCCGCTTTGTCCAAGCAGCACATCCGGCGGTTGTCGGTGGTAGTGCTGCTGAATTTGAACGATAAAGCGCTGGCGAATCTGCCGGTGTTGGCGAATGCCTGTGAGATCGAGCGGGTGATTTGTCCGTCGTCGGGTCGGTATGCGCCGTCGGTGCGCTCATTGTTTGCGGAGGATGCCTGCACCATGGCGGAGCACAGCGTGGTGACGGTAGGCGAGCAGCACCGTTTTGAACTGAACAACGGATGGCTGCAAGCCGCGGCAGGAGACACGCGCTTTTTGTTTGCGCCCGCCGATGGCGATGCCGCTGCGTTGCCGGACAGCTGGAAACAGGTGCATCTGGCGGCGCTGCCGAAAACGGTGACAAATGCCGATCAAATTACGGCGGCGGTACGTGCCGGAGATACTCATCTGCTGGTCACGACCCGCGGTCGGCAGGATATTGCGTCAAAGGAGGAAGCCCCATGACCGAAACCGAACTGAAAAAACAATTGAAAGAGGACTTGGCGCCGGTCTATTTGCTGTACGGCGAGGAAACCTACCTGTCGCAGGTGTATGCGGATAAGATCGTCAAAAAAGCGGTAGGTGGTGATGATCTGGCGGCGTTCAACTGCCACCGGTTTGATGGACAGGACGCCGATTGGAACGCGATCGAAGAGGCTGCCGAAGCGCTGCCGCTGATGGCGGAGCGCTCTTGTGTGGTGGTGCGCGATTTTAATCTGCCCAAATCCGCCGATGCCGATCGGGTGTTGGAATGGCTGCGCCAGCCGCCCGCTTCCTGCGTGGTGGTGTTTTATATGGACGCAGTCGCGGTAGACGCGAAAAAGAACGCGAAATGGCGCGCGTTTATTGCGGCGGTGAACAAGGTGGGCGGCGCGGTGGAATTTGCCCGCAAAACCACCGGCGATATTGTTAAGCTGCTGTGCAGCGGCGCGGCGCGGCGCGGCTGTACACTGCAAACCGCCACCGCCCGCCAATGGGTGGAGCAAAGCGGCGATGATTTGACGCTGCTGCTGAATGATTTGGACAAGCTGTGCGCGCTGGCGGATGGCGGCGAGATCACCCCCGCCATGATCGAATCCTCGGCGGTCAAGCTGCTGGAGGCCAAGGGCTACGACCTTTCCAAAGCTATCCTGCAAAAACGATATGACAACGCCTATGCGATCATCCACCGCCTGTATGCGATGCAGGAGGATCCCATCGCCGTTTTGGCGGTGCTGGCGGGCGACTATGCGAATTTATACCGTGCCAAAGCAGCGGCGGCTGCGGGTGTCCCGGCGGAATCGCTGGCAGCGGATTTTGGATGCAAAGGACGCGAATTCCGCCTGCGCAATGCGGCGCGTGATTGCCGCAACCTGTCGCGGGAAACACTGCGCAAAAGCCTGGATGTGCTGGCGGATACCGATACCAAAATGAAATCCACCCGTGCCGATAAGCGGGTGCTGCTGGAGGAAACGGTGGCGAAGCTGATTTTGCTGGCACGGGAAGGAGCCCGCGCATGAACCGGCTGCGGGAGGTACTGGTGGTCGAGGGACGCTACGACAAGATTCGGCTGGAAAGCGTGGTGGATGCGCTGATCGTGCCGCTGGACGGATTTCAGGTGTTTCGTGACCCGCAAAAGCTGCATATGCTGCGCACATTGGCAGCCGCACGCGGACTGATCGTACTGACCGACAGCGACTCGGCGGGGTTTGTGATCCGCGATTATCTCAGCGGCAGCATCCCCGCGAACCAGATCAAACACGCCTATATCCCGGAAATAGCGGGCAAAGAACGCCGCAAGGCGATTCCCGGCAAGGAGGGCTTGCTGGGGGTGGAGGGGATGACGGACGAGGTGCTGCTGGAGGCGCTGCGTCGTGCAGGTGCGACCTTTGAAGATGCCGCCTCCGCCGCTGTGCCGGAAAAATGGATGACCAAACAGCGGTTGTATCAGGACGGACTGGTCGGGCAGGACAACAGTGCTGATCGCCGCTGCGCGCTGCTGCGGCTGTGGGGGTTCCCCGAAAAAATTTCGGCGAACCGGCTGGTGGAGCTGATCGGCGTGTCCAAAACGCCCGCCGAATACGAAGCTGCTCTGCGCCAAATCGGGGGCGGCGCCGCGGAAGATGAATTTTGTGATGCCAAACCCGGAAAAAGCGGTTGACAGCGATTTTTGAAAATGGTATACTATAAAACGCTGTGCAGCGCGCAGCGCGATACGCGAGAATGCTGGAACTGGCAGACAGGCACGTTTGAGGTGCGTGTGCTTTTAGCGTACGGGTTCAAGTCCCGTTTCTCGCACCAACCAAGACACCCCGGAAAGTGGCTTAAATGCTCACTTTTCCGGGGATGTTGCTTTTTGCGTGTATCTTATCCGGGATATATATGATTAGTAAGAATTTGCTATGGACAAACGGTGAGAACCTGTGCTATAATAAACCAACAGTAACCAAAGCGGTTTGGCTGTCACAAGGATTTCAATATTGACAAGGAGCAAGAACGGCACCGCTTTCTTGCAAAGTGTCCAAATTCAATTCCCCACTTTGTGCGGTATCGCCAATTTTGATGTTGCGGCTTGACAATGTGTGGGAGTCGTTGTATAATGCACTCGATGGGGGATTGTCCCCCTGCTTTTATCATTGGTATATTCCCGAAAGGGCATATATAGAATCTGAAAATCAGAAAAGGAAGGGTTAAACATGAAAATTAGTTTGCGCAAACTGATTGCCACCGTTAGCGGCCTGGCGATCGCGGCGACTCTGCCGGTTGCCTCTTTGATGGCTTCCGCGGACGACGCCACCCCCACGCTGAGCATCGTTGCTGACAAAACGACGGCGAAAAAAGGCGATGTGATCACGCTGTCTTTCAACTCCACCGGCAACACCAAAGAGATGCGTTCGGCCAACATCACCGCTATCGTTAAAGCGGACGCGACCAAACTGGAAGCGGATGAAGATGCTGTGAGCGGCACTCTGAATGTTGGCTTGACCAACACCGATGAAAACGGCACCTATGTGAACGCTATGAGCGCGAAGGGTACCACCAAAGACGGCACCATGTGCACTCTGTCTTTCACTGTGAAAGAAGATCTGACCGAGGATACCGTTATTTCCGTTAAAGTTAAAGCTTTTGCGTATGCGAACTATGATGCAAACGGCAAATTCGTTGGCAACGTTAAATTGGTTGACGAGCAGGATGACTATGCGAAGATCACTGTGAGTGCTCCGGTTGTTACCAGCGCTTCGACTTCTACTTCCACCTCTGCTTCTGCGACCGCGACCAGCGCTACCGGTGCTGCTTCTAGCGCTACCGGTGCTGTGACCAGCGCTACTGGTGCTGCTTCTACTGATGCGGACACCAGCGAGACCGATGCGACGGATGCTACCGAGGATACCGATGTTGTTGTTCCGACTGAGGACAATGGCGGCAACGGCGGCGCTCAGACTGGTGAGTCCACCACTCTGTTCGTGCTGGCTCTGGTTCTGATGGCTGGCAGTGCGGTTGCTCTGGTTGGCATGAAGAAGAAAGTCTTCAGCAAATAAGAGCTACTGAACTAGCATATCGCTCATAGGCGATCAGTTACGTTAGTCAAAAAGCGGCGGAAAAGCCTCGTGCTTTTCCGCCGCTTTTCTGTACCCTTTTGACCGGAAAGACATCAGCCGGGCGCTGGTTTGTCTGTAAGGTGTGCGCTCTGGTGATCAAATAGAAACGAACTTATTTGTAGGTAAGATTGCCGTTGCTGAGATGGTGACGCAGCTTAGATGTCACGATCAAAGACATACAGCGGGAAAGAGCAACTATTTCGTTTTATGTTAGTGGCGCGGGCAGAGGGAAGCCCATTGCTCTGATGCTTGTTAGTGGTGGGGATAAAGAAAAGTGTTTCAGATCGGCCTTTGTTGCTGATTGGGCGCTTCAAGGCAGCAATAGTGGTAATGAAAGCGATACGCGTTGGGAGTATTGCCAGACCAAGGGATTTGCCGAGAAAAATTATCCAAAAACTTTGACGAATGCCGGAAGATATGGTATACTACACGCTATACACAATGCACGGCTTTCTAAGCTGTGGGAACCTTATTAAACGGGGGATTGGATAATGAAAAAATGGAAACAATGGGTGTCCGGTGTGGCTGCAACGCTGATGGCTTTGATGCTGGTGCCGATGGGCGCGATGGCGGCGGCCAAGCCGGAACTGACCGTGAATATGCCGGAAAATATTGAACCGGGTCAACAGTTTGCCGCCTCTGTGGAATTGAAAAACAACCCCGGTTGGGCAGCGTTTACGCTGATCACCACCTACGACAGCCAGTATATGGAGCTGGAGGATGTGAAAGCGGGCAGCGCGGTGGAGGATCCCCATTCGTGGTTCATTTATAACGAAACCGCTACCGGCAACATCAACACCAGCGCCATCTATCTGGATGCGTCGGTGTCGCTGGAAGAGGGTAGCTGCACCAAAAGCGGTACCATGTATACGCTGTATTTTAAGGTGAAATCGTCGGCCGCCAAGGGTAGCACGGCCAATGTGCAGGTCAAAGTGGAAACCTTTGTAAATGCTCTTCGCAAAACGGTGATCGAATCCACGACGATCAAGGGCAGCGCTAAGATCGGCAAGCTGTCGGCGGATGACCGCAAAACGCTTCCCAGCGCGACCAAACCGAGCAGCGGCGGGGTCAGTGGTGTTGTGGGAACCCTGCCGACGGCGGCTTCGACCGGGGCGGGACAAACGGGCGCTGCCGGCAACAAAACGAGCGCGGCGGGCGGTACGGCCGGCGCTGCGGCAGCCAATGGAACCACCGTGGCCACGCCCGATGCCAACGGCAGCACGGCTACGGCGGTGGTGACCACGCCGGATGGCCAGACTGTGCAAAGTCAGGCAACGCCGACCGTAACGGCGAAAACCGGCGATGACGAAACCAAATCGTCGAACAACTATTGGTGGATGGCCATTGTGCTGGTTGCTGCGCTGGTGGTGCTGGCGGTGGTCGTGGTGGTGATTCTGCGCCGCAAACCGGATGCAGAGCAGACGGCACCGACGGAATCGTCCACCGATGATACCCATACGCCGGACGCTCAATAAGAGATTCCAACGTAAAACGAACGAAAAGCCCCGCCTGTTATCATGAAGTGATAAAATAATGGTAGACACGAAAGTGCCTACCATTATTTTTATGCTAT
>URFL01000010.1 GCA_900547105.1 uncultured Oscillospiraceae bacterium
TAGCATAAAAATAATGGTAGGCACTTTCGTGTCTACCATTATTTTATCACTTCAGGCAAACAGGTGCCCCGACTTTTGTATCTAATCCCATACACAACACAGAAATGCTCGGGCGTTTCTTAACGCCCGAGCATTTTATTTGCACACTCTTTATGCCGACTAAAAACGGTCGACACCGTCTTATCCCACCAGGCCGATGATGAAGATGGCGAGGATCATAACCGGCAGGACAAACAGAAATACCCACTTCATCCACGAAGCGACTTTAAGTCCCTTGCCGGTGTTGGCCTCCGCTTGATAATTCTTAAATCCCCAGCCCCAGCGGGTCACGCAGAACAGCAGATAGACCAGCGATCCCAGCGGCAGCAGAATATTGCTGACGAGGAAATCTTCGCTGTCCAGAATATCCCGCCCGCCGATCGGGTGGAAGCCGCTGAGCAGGTTATACCCCAGCACACAGGGAATACTGGCGATCAAAATGACCACGCCGTTGATAACGGCGGCCTTTTTGCGGCTCCAACCGAAGTTGTCCATACACGAGGACATAATGTTTTCGATGACCGCGATAACCGTTGAGAAAGACGCAAAGGTCATAAACAGGAAGAACAGCGTGCCCCACACGCGCCCACCAGCCATGTTCACAAACACATTCGGCAGCGTGACAAAAATGAGGCTGGGACCTTGGGTCACCTCCACGCCATAGCTGAAGCAGGCGGGGAAAATGATCAAACCGGCTGAGATCGCCACAAAGGTATCCAGCGCACAGATGCGCGCGCCTTCGCCGATCAGCGTGTTATCCTTGCTCATATAGCTGCCGAAGATCTCCATCGCCGCGATGCCCAAGCTCAGGGTGAAAAATGCCTGATTCATCGCAGCGGCAATCACTTTGCCGAGCCCCACCGATTTCACATTGTCGATGTTGGGCACCAGATAAAAGCTGACGCCTTCTTTGGCACCGGACAGCGTGAAGCTATGGATCGCCAGCACCAAAATCAGCACAAACAGCGCGGACATCATCACCTTGCTCACGCGCTCCAGGCCTTTGCGCACACCGACACTGCAGATCAGCACGCCTGCGATCACCGTGACCGCCATCCAAATGCCCATTTCCATCGGATCGGCCAACATGTCCGAAAACACCTTACCGCAGGCATCGGCGCTCATACCGGAGGAAAAGGTTCCGGCGGCAAATTTAACAAAATAATTCAACATCCAACCGGATACGGTCGTGTAGTACATCATCAGCAGGTAGCAGCCAAGGATCGCGAACCAGCCGTGGATATGCCATTTGGATTTGGGCTTTTCCAGCGCTTTATACGCGAGCACCGCGCTTTTGCGGCTGGCGCGTCCCACCGCCAGCTCCATGGATAACACCGGCAGTCCCAGCACCACCAGCATCACCAAATACAGCAGCACAAACAAGCCGCCGCCGTTTTGTCCGACCACATAAGGAAATCTCCACACATTGCCGATACCCACGGCGCACCCCGCGCTGACCAGCAGGAAGCCGAGCCGCGACTTAAAGGACTCTCTTTCCACAATACCTCTCCTCACCTATTGAAAATATAGGATATATGCGATTTTTGTCGTTTTCCGCTTATTATATGGTAGTATAAAGAAATCCACCCTTCTTGTCAAGCCAAGCGGTTGATAACCATACACGCAGAGCATAACTGGTGATTTTATATAAGTATTAGACATTATGCAGCCTCCTCCATTATAATAAAAAGCAAGCGGTACAGAATCCACTGCACACCAATGTATGTTTGGGAGGGCTTGTGATGAAAAAATGGATATCGTTGCTGATGGCGGCGCTGCTGGTGTTGCCGCTGAATGGGAATTGGTTTGTCCGCGCCGCGGAAGCCGTTCCCGCTGTGGTATACGGTGATCTGACCGGGGATGGTCAGGTCAGCAGTGAGGACGCGTTGGTAGCGCTGCAATGCGCCACAGCCGGACGCACAGCACAGGATCATCAGCGGCAAGCCGGGGATGTGGACGGCAACGGACAGCTGGATTTGATCGACGCGCTGCTGATTTTGCAGAAAGCCGCGGGAAAAATCGCGGCGTTTCCGGTGGAATCCCCCGCCGTGCCGTCCGCGCTGGTGATCTACTTTTCCTGCACCGGTCACACCAAAGCGGTGGCTGAAGCGATTGCAGCGCAGGCGGGCGCCGATCTATATGAAATCGTTCCGGCGAATCCGTATACCAGCGCAGATCTGAATTATAACGACAGCAACTGCCGCGCGAATCGCGAAATGAACGATCCCTCCGCGCGCCCCGCTATCGGCAGCGTACCGGTGGATTTGTCCGCATATGACACGGTGTTCATCGGCTACCCCATCTGGTGGGGCACCATGCCGCGCATCATCAACACCTTTTTGGATAACTACGATCTGTCCGGCAAAGTGGTGATGCCGTTTTGCACCTCCGGCAGCAGCGGCATCGGCACCTCGGTTGCCGCTATCAAAGCGGCCGAACCGGACGCCATCGTGCGCGATGGGTTGCGCGCCAGCGGTGCGACTGATTCCCGTCTCGCCGCCTGGGTCGCCGGCGCATAACCCAAAAAGCAGGAGCAAGCCGACACCGACTTGCTCCTGCTTTTTTCACATCTATCGTTTGGTCAACCAGCTTGGGCGGCGGTCAGATACCGCCGCACTTCCTCGATATACTGCTCGCCGGTCTGGCTGAGGATGGTGTTCTTCTTGGTGATATACCCGATCTCCATCACGCGGTTATCCTCGGCATTATCGGCACAAAACGGCACCGCCACATAATCCGAACCGTTCAGCTCTTCGCAAATGATGCCGGAGCATAGGGTATAGCCGTTCAAGCCGATCATCAAATTCAGCATGGTGGCGCGGTCGTTGGCTTTGATGGTGCGGAGATATTCGCGGGTGGTCAAAATCTCCTCCGCAAAATAAAACGAGCTGTCGTCCCCCTGTTCAAACGACAAGCAGGGATAATCCTGCAGCTGCGCCAGTGTGAGCGACTGCTCGCGTGCCAGCGGATGTCCCGCCCACATATACACATACGCGCGGCAGTCAATCAATGGATGAAACGCCAAATCGGCGGAACGCAGCAGTTTGGTGATGGCAGCGCGGTTAAAATCGCTGAGATACAACAGCCCGATCTCGCTGCGCATATGCGCCACATCCTGGATCACATCCCGCGTTTTTGTTTCGCGGATAGCGAATTCGTACTGGGTGGTGTCGTATTGCTTGACCAGCTCCACAAACGCCTTCACCGCAAAGGAATAGTGCTGGGTGGACACCCCGAATTTCTTCTTCATTCCCTGCCCCTTGCCGTAGCGATCCAGCAGATCCTCGTACTGGTGCACCACCTGGCGGGCATACAGCATAAAATCCGCGCCCTCGGGGGTGAGGGTGACCCCCCGCCCGCTGCGGTGAAAGATGGTGATATTCAGCTCTTTTTCCAGCTCTTGCATCGCATTGGTCAGCGACGGCTGCGACACATATAAGCGCTCCGCCGCCTTGTTCAGCGATCCCGCTTCGGCGATCACAATGGCATAGTGCAGCTGTTGGATGGTCATATCGGCTCCCCCTTTTCCACGCCCGGACGGCGCTCTCGCGTTTATCATACCACAAGAACGGACGGGTTCCAATCCCTTTTGGGCGGAATTTCGCCGTTTTGGATGCCGAAGCGCCTCTTTTTTAGCGATTATCGCCAGCTTTCACCGACGGTTTTATCAAATATGGGTATTGACTTTATCGCGTTAAAGCTGTATAGTAATAAACATAGGCTTAAGGGGAATGTCCCCTGATCAGAAAAGGAGTACGACGATATGAAAAAGAGATGGATCGCGCTGGGTCTGGCAGCCGCCATGGCCATGAGCATGACCGCTTGCACCAGCAACACCAAAAACGAATCCGGCAACAGCAGCAATACTGCCGACAAGAAATTCACCGTGGGCATTTGCCAGTTGGCGACCCACCCGGCATTGGATGCCGCTACCAAAGGCTTCCGCGAACAGTTGGAAAAAGAGCTGCCCGGTCAGGTGGAGTTCAAAGAGCAAAACGCTGCCGGCGACTCCAACACCTGCACCACCATCGTCAACGGCTTTGTGGCGAGCAAAGTGGATCTGATCCTGGCGAACGCTACCGCTTCGCTGCAGGCGGCTACCGCCGCCACCAACACCATTCCGATCCTCGGCACCTCGGTAACCGAATACGGCGTGGCGCTGAACATCAAAGACTTTACCGGTACGGTCGGCACCAACGTGTCCGGCACCTCTGACCTGGCTCCGCTGGCGCAGCAGGCCGCGATGCTCAAAGAGTGGTTCCCGGACAAAAAGAATGTGGGTCTGCTGTATTGCTCGGCGGAACCCAACAGCCAGTATCAGGTGGATACCGTGCAGAAAGAGCTGGAAAAACTGGGCTACACCTGCAAACAGTACGCTTTCTCCGGCACCAACGATGTTGCTTCCATCGCCCAGGCGGCGGCGGACGCCAGCGATGTTCTGTATGTCCCCACCGACAACACGGTGGCTTCCAACGCCGGTGTGGTGGACAACATCTGCCGCCCCGCCAAAGTTCCGGTGATTGCCGGTGAGGAAGGCATCTGCTCCGGCTGCGGCGTGGCAACACTGTCTATCAGCTACTACGATCTGGGCGTGGCGACCGGCAAAATGGCTGCCAAGATTCTGAAAGGCGAATCCAAGGTTTCGGAAATGCCGATCGAATATGCGCCGCAGTTCACCAAGAAATACAACAAAACCATCTGCGATGCGCTGGGTTTGAAAGTGCCGGATGGTTACACCGCGATCGAAAGCTAATTCATCCCTTTGTTCGCTGAAAAACAGCGGAAAATGGAGTTCCGTTTTCCGCTGTTTTTTGTTGTAAGATCACCCAAGTAGGAGGAGTTTATACATTATGGGCAGTTTTGTAACGGCTTTGCCGGGCGCCGTATCTCAGGGCCTTATCTGGGGCATTATGGCGATCGGCGTGTACATTACCTATAAGATTCTGGATATCGCCGATCTGACGGTGGACGGATCTTTTTGCACCGGCGGTGCGGCGTTTGTGGTGCTGTTTTCCGGCGGGATGAATGTGTGGTTGGCTTTGCTGATTTCCTTTGCGGTAGGTTTGCTGGCGGGGCTGGTCACCGGTATTTTGCACACCTTCTGTGGTATTCCCGCTATTCTGGCAGGTATTTTGACCCAGCTGGGACTGTATTCGATCAACCTCGCTATCATGGGCATGAACGCCATGGCGTCCATCGGCATCAACGACAAGAACGTGTTGGATCGGCTGCTGGTGTCGCTGCGGTTTGTGACGGATGTATCCAACGGCGAGCGTCCCTTCTGGATGCACCCCATTTTTGTGGTGGGGCTGTTCACTGCGGCGATCATCGCGCTGCTGTATTGGTTCTTCGGCACCGAGCTGGGATGCTCCATGCGGGCGACCGGTTCCAACAGCCATATGGCGCAGGCGCAGGGCATCAATACCAACTTTGCGAAAGTGCTGGGGCTGATGCTGTCCAACGGTCTGGTGGCGCTGTCCGGTGCCTTTATGTCGTCCTTTAACAGTTCGGCGGAGATCAACATGGGTCGCGGCGCTATCGTTATCGGTCTGGCGGCGGTCATCATCGGCGAGGTGCTGTTTGGTCACATTTTCCACAGCTTCGCGCTCAAACTGGTGTCCGTTTCCATCGGCTCGATCATCTACTACATCGTGATCCAGGCGGTGCTGGCGATGGGGCTCAACTCCAACTATCTGAAGCTGCTGTCCGCGCTGGTCGTGGCAGTGTTCCTGGCGGTCCCCTATTGGAAAGGGAAATACTTCTCTAAACTCATACACAAGGGGGATAAGAGCCATGCTTGAAATCAAGGACATTTACAAGACCTTTAACAAAGGAACCATCAACGAAAAACGCGCGCTGCAAGGCGTCAGCCTGACGTTGAACGACGGCGATTTTGTCACCGTTATCGGCGGCAACGGCGCCGGTAAATCCACCATGCTCAATGCGGTGGCCGGCACCTACACGGTGGACGCAGGCAGCATCCTCATCGACGGCGTGGATGTGACCCGTCTGCCCGAGCACAAGCGTGCCAAGTTTATTGGTCGCGTGTTCCAAGACCCCATGATGGGCACCGCGCCCACCATGCAGATCGAAGAAAATCTGGCGCTGGCGGCACGGCGCGGCAAACGCCGCGGGCTGGGCTGGGGCATCAACGCTAAAGAGCGCGCCCGTTATCGCGAGGAGCTGAAAAAGTTTGATTTGGGGCTGGAGGATCGCCTGACCAGCCAAGTGGGATTGCTGTCCGGTGGTCAGCGCCAGGCGCTGACGCTGCTGATGGCGTCGCTGCAAAAACCGAAGCTGTTGCTGCTGGACGAGCACACCGCGGCGCTGGATCCCAAAACCGCCGCCAAGGTGCTGGAGCTGTCCGACCGCATTGTGGAGGAAAATGGCTTGACCACCATGATGGTCACCCACAACATGCGGGACGCGATCGCCCACGGCAATCGGCTGATTATGCTGTACAACGGGCGCATCGTCGTGGATATTGCGGGCGATGCCAAAAAGAATATTACTGTGCCCGAGTTGCTGGAGCTGTTCAACAAAGCCAGCGGTTCGGACGAGGCGGACGACAAGCTGCTGCTGTCGTAAAGATCATAAAACTGCCAGCGTCCTGCGGATTCCCAAACGAATCCGCGGGACGCTGCTTTTTATACATCGCTCCAAACGTGAACGCGCCGAAGGGTACCCCTTCGGCGCGTTCGTTTAATATAGTAAAAGTTAGGAGAAGCGAGAGATTTGTCCGGTCGCGCGCCGGAGAATCAGCAGCGCGTCAGCTGAGGTGATGGTGCCGCTTTCATCCACATCAGCGGCTTTTTGCTGCGACTCGTCCAGCGTGATGGTCTGCGCCGCCGCTTGCAGCGTCATCAGCGCATCCACCGCATCGATCCGACCGTTTTGATCCACATCGCCCGGCATACCCAAATGCCGCTGCGCCAGATAGTCGCTGACCGTGTTCAGCTCGTCCTGCGAGAGCGCCCGATGATAAATCAGCACTTCCGAGATGGTTCCTTTGTAAAAATAGTCGGTTCCGTTGCTGATTCCCTTGCCAAGATACAAGTCGGAGCCGTTACGGGCGGTTTTTTCGTTGCGCCCATTCCACTCGCCAGCCGCTTTGCCATCCACATACAGGCTTTCGGTGGTGCCGTTTTTGACTGCGGCGGTAATGGTGGAGCCGGTGATCGGTTCCGGGCGGGTATAGCGGTTAAACCCATTGGTCTGACCGGCGCCAAAGCGGGTGATCACCTGGTCGTTATGCGGAGTCACCAGCACACAGCCCCACGAGCCGGTTTCCGGCACAAACAGCGCCGCACAGCGGTCGCCGTTGTTGCTGCCGACCGAGGCACCGGCATAGCTGGTCACCATCACGATGGTCATTTGCGACCGATCGTTAAAATCCATCCCCTGTGCCGACAGGCTATCGTTCACCCCATCGAACGACAGGGCGGCTGCGACATGTTCGTTACGGGACAGCCGCGGCGCCGCCCCGTCCGCGGCGGTCAGCGTGGTGTTGCCCCACTGACTTTTCCATTCCCGCACCGAGATGCCGTCCTCTGCCAGCGTGACCCCTTTATCTGCCGCGAGCCACAACTCCAAGCCATCCAGCGGCACCTTGTCAGTCGGCACCTCCTTGACCGTCACCGTGGCATCCGACTGGCTTTCGATTTTTCCTGCCGCGTTCACCACGGTAAGAATATAGCGGCCCTCCGCCTGCGGCACCGGCATAGTACGGCTATCGCCGCTCGCTTTGGACTGGGTCGGGTCAGTTTCGTCAAATGCTGTCAGCCCCGCCGGTGCCAGCCAAATGGTTTTGGCAGCATCCGCCAGCGGTTCGACAAAAGTCACCGTACTCCCCACCGGCACCGTCAGGTGCTGCGGCAGCAAGCGGTTGGCAGCCGTCACCGAGGTGGTGAACGATACGGTCACGCTGGTGCCGCCGCTGCGCGGTGTCGCCACCAGCGTCCACGCACCGGCAGTATCGATGGTATCCCCGCTCGTCACCGCTTTGCCGTTCAGCGTGAAGCGATAGGTATCGGTATCCAGCGTCAAGGTCAGCGGGCGCAGGGGGCACACATCGTAATCCTGCCCATTCACCACATTGCTCATATCCTGTGTCCGACCAACCGTCACCGTAAAGGGCGAGGTTTCCACCGTGCCGTTGGCATAGCAAATATACAGCGTATACTCCCCCATCGCGGCGGGCGCGGCGATCTCCTTCGCGTTACCGGCGGCGCGGGTCATGGTATCGCTTTGAACAAAAGCAGTGGTGCCGACCGGCGCCAGCCACACCTCATCTTCGGCCGACAACAGGCCGCGCCGGTGCAGCGCTGCTCCCGGCGCCAGCTTGACATGGGAAGCCAGTTCAAAGTAGCTGGCGGGCAACACATCCCGCCCGACCAGATATGTATACGCATCCTCCAAGCCGGAATACAGCACCACATCGTTGCCGGCACCGGGCCAGACCGCGTTGGCGTTGACATATTGCTCCAGTGAGCACCCCGGCGCCGTGGTGCTGGTGCGACTGGTGTTGGCATAGCTGTTGGTAGCGATCAAATCGTGCTTGCGCTGCCAATCGTTCATTTCGTAAACATTGTTGGTGGCGTTGGTGATGACATTGCTGTCAAAGGTGATGTAGGCGCTGCCCTCGTCCGGATGGAACCCATTGACCCCGCCGCCGCTGCTTTTGCCGCGGAAACAATTGATGTAATTGCCGTTGGCCTCGCTGGCGTCCGTCCAATCGCTGTTCCCCTGCTGTCCCAGCGTGTAGATGCCGCCGCCATCGTGCAGCAATGCGCAAATTTCCTCAATGCGGTTATAGTTGATATGATTGCTGCGGGAGGTGGTGGTCGGTACCCCCGGCAGCTCGGAACGCGCGTCACCATCAAAGTTGCACCAGCCCCACCCGATGCTCATCCCGCTGTAAGAGCATTTGTAGATGAAGTTGTGCTCCACCCACATATTATAGGTGAAAAAAGAGGTGATCGGTGCACAACCGGGAAACAGCTCGCCGTTTTCCGGCAAATAGTTGTTGCGGATATAGATGTTGTACGGCGCTTTTTCGGTGCCGTTTTGGAATTTTTCCTTGTCCGGTCCGGCGCTGGTTTTGTTCTTTTGATGCACCGCCGTATCGTTTTCATAGATATGCTGGGGATGCCCCACCACCACGCCGGAGCCGCCGATCTGACCGATATAGTTGCCGGTGATCCGGCAGTCGTATACATCGTTTTCCAGATGAATTCCCTGATAGCCGGTGGCGGTCACCACATTGTCCAGCAGAGCAATATCGTGCGCCGAGGACACATGGATGGCGGCAGGCGGCACATCATAGGCGCGATAAAGGTCGTTGTGCCAGTTGCCGTTGGCGTATTTGGTCAGCACGGTGCACGCCTGTACCGTGGCGTTGCCATAGGAATCGCCCACCTTTTGCAGGTTCCAATCCGAATGGGCAAAGGTCAAGCCGCGAAACACCATGTGCTGCGCATACGCCTGGCGGGGAGCGGAGCCTTGGATGTCCACCAGCGTTTCCAACTGCGGTACCACCACTTCGGCGGTCGCCATATCCTCGCCCGCGCGGGGGATGTAATACAGCGTGCTGCCCTGCTGGTCAAAATAGAACTCGCCGGGCTGGCTCAGCCATTCAAACACATTGGACACCGTGTTGCTGCCGGTGGGTTTGTAGGCAGTGCCCCAGTTCATATTTTGTGCCATCGCGGCATAAGGCATTTGAAAATTCACCTGTGTGCCGCCATCGGCAGCCGGTTCCAACGACGCGGCGCAAATGCGCTGCTTGATCCAGGTGGAGCCGGATTCCAATTCGATATTTTGCGGGTTGCGGGTGTCGGACGGCAAGCCGAAGGATGCCGCAAACACATTGCCGGCGCTTTGGCTGCCGCCGATCCACGCCCAGTCCGCCTGCCCCTTGGTCACGGTATAGGTCCCCACCGCCCCAAGCGGCGTACCGGTGCGTTTGGTCATAGCGGCGCGCTGTCCGTTGACATACAGGGCGCGCAGCTTGCTGTCCCGCGTCCACGGCGTTTTGTAAGCGACCAATCCGTCTTTCAACCAGGTGACATCGGTGGCCTTTTCCCACGCGCTGCGCACCCGCCGTCCGCCGCTGATGACCGGCTTGGTGTCGTCCGCCGCCTCATAATAAATGGTGCAGCGGTCGGTGCCGGAATCCCGCTCGTCAAGCGCCAGCGTTTGCGACAGCTCGTACACCCCGGCACCAATCTTCACCACAATGTCGCCCTGCGTTTTATCCAGCGCCCGCACGGCGTCCTTGGCTTTTTGGATGGTGGCAAACGGCCGATCTGCCGATCCGTCACCGGTGGCATCATCGCCGGATACCGCCACATACAATGTGTGCGCCACCGTCCGATCCGCCAACGCGGCATCGCTTGGCAGCGCCGCGCCCGACAGCGCTGCACTCCCCATCAGCAACGATACAGACAACATGATACTCAACACCTTTTTCATCAAACAATCCTCCCCGATTCAACCGCCGGCTGCGTGGTTTGGGTGGTCGACCAACCGCCTTCCCTGTTATTATAGCGGAAGGCGGCAGCCGTTTCTTCCGGTTTCAGGAGAATCCCTTCCAATTTTTTTGCAACATTGGGCGGGATGCCGTTATCCTTTTAGCGGATGGACCCGGTACTGGGCCGGGCTTTTGCCGGTGATGCGTTTGAACGAGGTATAAAAGTTGGACAGGTTGTTGAAACCGCATGCCTGCGCAATATCCACCACCTCGCGATCGGTGGTGGTTAGCAGCTGGGTCGCCGCCGTAATGCGCACCCGGATGATGTATTCCCGCGGGCTGAGACCGTTGGCTGCGTGGAACACCCGCGAAAAATGCGACGGATGCAGATGCACCTGCTCCGCCAGCGCCGACAACGGCAGCGGTTCGGCGTAGTGCGCGGCGATATAGGACAAAATTCCCTCCATCTCGCGGCGGCGGCTGGCTTGGGCGGGGGATTCGCCGGTTTTGGTCATATCATAATACCGCAGCATATTCGCCAGAATAGTCAACAGCTTCACTTTGATAACGATCTCGTATCGGGGAAGTTGATCCACAAATTCCTGATGGATCTCACGAAAGTGGCTTTGGATCGCGGGGAACGCCGGGTTTTGCCGATCCAGCTTGTGACGGAAATGAGAATTGCGGGTAAAAAACATCGCCAGAAACGCCTGATCCAACGAGTTGGGCGGATCCGACCAGATGAACCGCGGTTCAAACTCCACCGCGATATTCAGCATAGCGGTATCGCCGGTGTTCCACATCGCGTGGGATTCGATGTTGTTGAACAACACCATGTCCCCCGCTTCCACCGGATAGGTCAGATCGCCCACCCGGTATTCGCCGCGCCCCGAAAAGATCATGGACAATTCCAGCGTATGGTGGATGTGCGGCTCCATACGCGAACCGGCGTCCAGCTCGACGGTGGACATTTTCACCAGCACATCCCCCGGAATATGCAAAATATCCTCATGAAACCGAAACCCCATGCCCGATCTCTCCTTTTTCGATGCTTCTGTCCCCAGCATAACACGCCGCCGGAGCGGTGTCAATTTTCTCTGCACAAACGCGTACGAGCCGAAGGGTACCCCTTCGGCTCGTTCGCAGGAATATGGGAGAATTAAGAGAAACAGCGTGTTTGTCCGGTGGCGTACCGGAGAATCAGCAGCGCGTCAGCTGAAGTGATGGTGCCGCTTTCATCCACATCGGCGGCTTTTTGCTGCGGCTCGTCCAGCGTGATGGTCTGCGCCGCCGCTTGCAGCGTCATCAGCGCATCCACCGCATCGATCCGACCGTTTTGATCCACATCGCCCAGCTGCGTGGCGGCATCCACCTGCGCCAGCGCCGCTTGCATCGTCGTTGTCGCCTGCTCAATCTCGTCCGATGTCGCCTTGGCGTTATTCAGCGTTTGCAGCGCGGCGGTGTGCGCCTCGCGATAAACGGCGGCAATGGCGGACGGCAGCGTATTCTCGTCCACCGCCGTACCCCACAGCATCAGCAGCTGCTGCTTTTGCTGCGCCAGCGTGGTGTCCACAATCGCCACATTCGCCAGTGTCATCGAGAAATCGCCGTTATGCGACGACAGGCTATCAATATACAGATTCAACCGGTTGACGCACGACCAATTCAGCGTGCCGGTGCGGCTGTTCGGCTCATCCGCCAAACAAAATGCCAGCGTATTTTGCCCGGTGCGCAGCCCGCGGCTGCCCAGCGACCAACCGACATTATTCTCGCCGTTGTCGTCCAGCGACCGCAGCTTGACCATTCCGCCGCCAAACAAGGCTCCGTCCGACTGGGTGGTGCCGGATTTGGACAAGGTCATGGTCAGCTGCAGATACAAATGCTGCGCATCGTAACCGCTCAGATCCACCGGTGCGGCACCGTCCAGCGTTTTCCAATCGGTGTACAGCAGTTTCTTTTGGGCATCGGTGTTATGAATGGTGTAGGTCTGTTCCATATCCGAAAACCGCGCGATCTCCTGCGGCAAATAGGTCAGCTTTTCAAACGTCTGGGTCAGCGTGCGCTGCGCCGCATCCACCTGACCCTGGGTGGCATCGGGTGCGTCCAACACCGCTTTGGCTTCGGCGATCGCATCGCGATACGCGTCCCGTGTGGCGGGGGTAAACAGCTCGTCTGCCAACGCCCCGCTGTCGGCGCGATCCACCTGCGCGCGCAACGCGGTTTTGTCCACCTGCTGCGCCTGCGGTCCTTTGACCAGACGATAGGTCTTGCCGACTTCGGTCGGGAAGGTATAGGTGCGCTCCTCGGGATGATTGGGGGCGGTGCCCGCCGTCGCAGCGATCACCTTGCCGGTTTCGTCCAGCACCTGCGCATCCGCCCACGGCGACGCAATGGTGAGCGGTTGTCCCGCTTCGCTGGTGATTTCCAGCTTGGTCACTTCGCGGCGCGCGCCGTCATAATCCGCCGACAGCACAAACGCGCCCTTGGCTCGCAGACCGCTGAAAGAGGCATCCTTGTCGGACAACCAACCGGGGAACGCCTTGACCACGCCCCGATCGGCCTGCAACAGCATGCTGTGCACCACTTCGGTGGCACCGGCTTTTTCCACGCCGTGCACCGTATCGTCGATCGTCAGATTTTGCTGCAGCAGGCGTTGGATGTTGGAAGAGAACTGATCCAGCACCACATCCGTGTCGTAGCGGATCATCAGCGCCTGGGTATACAGCTCCGGGAAGCAGTTGATCCCCTGCCAGGTGTTTTGGTCATCCAGCACCTGCATGGTGTTGCGCAGCAGACTCAGCTGGGTTTCATCGGAATAATAGCCAAACTCGCCCGCCGGGAAGATCGGTTCCATCGTCAGGCGGTTCGGGCCTTGCGGCTGACCCGCCCACTGTCCGTCGCTGTAATTGTCCTCCGCCATCGCCAGCACGGATTTGCCCTGATACTCCATCACGGGATACGATGCCAAATGATCGAGAAGATCCTGCCATTTTCCACGCAGGTCGGCGTCCGCCCCCATCTTTTCGTTCGCCATGATTGCATAGCGCAGGCACATCCGATAGGTGGACAGCTCGCCCACCGAGTTTTTCGCCCATGAGCCCTCGTTGTAGCCGGCGTAAATATCGTAGGTGCCGTTTTCGTTTTTCACGACCCATGCCTCCAAAAAGGTGAGGATGGGTTTCAGATATTCATACAGCACATTTTCCAAAAACGCTTCGTCCTGCGTGTATTCGTAATACTGCACCAGCGGAACCGCGCTGAACGGTGCGTTAAAGGTTTGATTGTGATAATTGGTATCCAGCGTCATCCCCCACGGACCGATCCCCACCGGGAACAGCACGCCCCCGGGGATACCCTCGGTCGCACTGATGTCGCCGCTGTCGATCTTCGACTGCACAAATGCTTTGACCGCGTCGTTCCCCTTTTCGTTCGCGAACTTCCGGAGGGTGGCGGCATCGGCGCTGCCGTGTTCCACAAACTCCGTGATCGCTTCGATCGCGGGAAGCAGCTGATCGGGGCGGTTGGCGGCCGCCGAGCCATAGAAGGTGGCGATAAAGTTGTAGTTTAGGTGGTAATCCGACCGCCACGAGGGGCTGTCGGTGGTGTGCCAAATGCCGTACAAGCCCGGTGCCACCTTGCCCTCACGCACCGAGCAGCCCAACTCGTATTGGGCGCCGTAGTAATATTTTTGAATGGTCGCCAGCCGCTCGTCCTGCTGATCCAGCTGCACAAACGAAGCGGACCAGTACGCTTTCCACCACGCCGCGTGGTCGGCATCCAGCGCCGCCAAAGCGGACGCGGTTTGCGCTTTGTCCAGCAGCTCTTCCGCCTGATCCAGCGGTGCGGTGCCCTGCAATTCGTTTTTGTAATTATAGGTGCGTCCGCCGCCGCCAATCGCCGTAACAATGTACACCGTTTGACCTGCCGGCAGCGTAAACGCCAAATCGGCGGTCGACGCGGTGGACGCGGTCGCGGTCACATCGGCGCCGACGATTTGGGTAGCAAGCGCCGCCTGCGTGTTATACGAGTTTTTGTCATTGCTGTTGGCACCGCGGATGGTGCGGGTCACCGCCGCGCGCTGCGCCGTCACATCGGCGATGGCGGGAATCGACGCGTTGTCGCTTTTCGCCCACGCTTGCGCCACCAGATCCACCGGCGTATCCCCTTGCGAGGTCAGCGCAGTAACCAGCAGATTATCGTTCGCCATCATTTTGGTTTCCATATGCACCGGAACGCCGTCCAGCTCCATATCGGTCAAAATGCGCGCGTTCAAAATATCCTGCTGTTCATAAAATTTCTGGGTGGGTTTGACCGTGGGTTCGTCCGTATCCGCCGTATCCGCCGTGTTGAATACCTCAAACTGGACAATGCGCGCGCGGGGATTTTGCCGACCGTCGGTGGTGGTTTCCTGGGTGCCTTTGGTCACATCCAGCCGAATATACCGCGCCGTCACCGGCGTTTTCAGAGTAATGTCGGACACCGACTCGTGATTATCCGTGACACTGTACACCTGCGTCCACTCGTCCGAAGCGGTGGCACGCACCGCAATCGAAAACGCCATGGTGTCGGTGGTTCCGTCGCTGCGGGTAGCGCCGTTATGATGGATCACAAACCGGTCGAAGGTGGTCGCTTGTTCCAGGTCGATCTCCATCCACTGGGGATTGCCCACTGCGCTGACCCATCCCTCGTAGCCTTGGGGATAGTCGCCGCTCACCGCCCGCGCAGGCGGAAATTGAGGGTGCTGGCTGCTGGCGGTGACCTTTTTGCCCTGCGCCAACGACACCGCCGGTGCGGGAGCCTCCTTTTGCGCTTTAACAATCACGCCGCCGATCGCTTTGGGGCTGTTGTTATAGCCCCAAAAGTCGCTTTTGGATATATAAAAATTCTTGGATACCTCGTCGCCGCCGGACGCCACGCCCACATCGCCGTTGCCGAGCAGCGCCGTATGCGGAACCCGGTCGGTAATCAGCCCTTCGTAGGTCGGCTTCGTCCATTCCGATGCATAACCGGACAGCACCTCCTGCTGGCGGCTCCACACAGCATCTGACTGATCCATGGTCGTTCCTCCTTCCGCCGACACGCCCGCCGGCAGCACCATTCCCATACATCCGCACGCGCAGAACCCCGCCACAGCGCGTTTGCATAGATTTTTCCAACCGCTCATAAACACATCTCCTTTTTCGTGATATGTCATTATTTTCATTGTACTAAGTTGCAGAGCGCTTGTAAAGAACGATTATTTTCAAAAAACTGTGATTTTTTGCATTTTTCAGCATCTTGTGATATACTGCTTTTTGAAAGGATGTGATGGTGTGGCTGCTGTACGCACCGATTACGATCTGATTACTTTTCCGGATATCAAAACCTATATGCCGTACCAATCGGTGATCGCGTTGATGGAATACGGCACCACCTATCAATCGCAGGATTATTATCTCGCCCGCGAAAAATGCCCCTATGCCGTCTTTTTCTATTGCGACGGCGGACAGGGTGAGATCGTGTTTCACGGCAAGCACATTCCCTTTTCGGCGGGCGGCACCGTGATTCTGCCCGCCGGCACCAGCCATGTGCTGGTGAGCGATCCGGTGCATCCGTTCACCGCCCAATGGATCAATGTGGGTGGCGCGGCGGTGGAAACGCTGACCGGTACCTATGGTGTGCTGACCCCGGCGTTTTTCGCGGGGGTGGACACCCGCGCGGTGATCGCCGCTTATCACGCGGCGCTGAACGCCGGCGGCGACGCGGGCGAAACGGTATCCCGTGCGATTTTGCTGCTGACCGAGCTGATCCACGCCTGCACCCTGCCGCAGATGGCGGGTGCCTCTTCCACATCCGAGCTGGCGCAGGCGATCAAAACCTGCATCGACAACCATATGCGGGAAACAGATTTGTCGGTGTCGCGGGTAGCGGATATGCTGGGGCTGCCGATGTCCAAGGTCACCCGGGTGTTCCAGCGCGCCTTCGGTGTGGGACCGCACGCCTACATCACCCGGCAAAAGCTGAACAACTGCAAGCTGCTTCTGCGTTCCACTTCCCTGCCCATCCACACCATCGCCGATCGCATGGGGTTTGCGGACAGCAGCTATTTTTACGCGTTTTTCAAGAAGAACACCGGTTTGTCGCCCGGCGAATTTCGCCGGCAGGCGGCATCGGTATAAATTCGGAAAGGAGAGAACGCGATGATCTACACCAAGCATTATGCCTCCCCGCTCGGCGACATTTTATTGGCGGCGGACGAGCAAGGGCTGACCGGCTTGTGGTTTGACGGCGAAAAGTATTATGCCGACAATCTTCCCGCCGAGCACACCGAACAAACCACCGCGATCCTGACCGAAGCCATCCGCTGGCTGGATCTGTATTTCGATGGACAGCAGCCGCCGTTCACCCCGCCGCTGCACCCGATCGGTTCCCCCTTTCGGCAAGCGGTTTGGCAGCTGCTGTTGCAAATTCCGTATGGGCAAACCACCACTTACGGCGCGCTTGCCCGGCAGCTGGCCGCGCAGCAAGGTGTCGCCAAAATGTCGGCGCAGGCGGTGGGCGGCGCGGTGGGACACAACGAAATTTCCATCATTATTCCCTGCCATCGGGTGGTCGGCACCGGCGGTAGTTTGACCGGATACGCCGGCGGCATCGATAAAAAGATGAAGCTGCTTACACTGGAACACGCGGACACCAGCCGGTTGTTTGTACCAGCAAAAGGAACCGCGCTGTAACGAGATTTCACTAAAAAAGGAGCGACCCGACGGTCGCTCCTTTTTTGGTTATCGCTGACTCAAAAAGGTTTGAAACGCTTTGGAGGCGATGCTTTGCGGATACTCGGTATCCTGCACCAACAGAATGTGTCGTTCGGGCAGTTTTTCCGCCACTGTGATCTCGAACACGGTGCCGCGGCGAATGTCCTCCGCCGCGATCTCGGCGGGGACAAAACCGATCCCCAAATTGTGCCGCACCGCCGGCAAAATCATATCGGTAGTCGCCAGCTCAATATCCGGCGAAAATTGCAGACCGTGCTCCTCAAAATACTTGTTAAGGAAATTGCGGGTGATGGTTTCGGCGGTCAGACTGATCCACGAGCAGTCTTTCAGCTCCTCCAGCGACACCCGTCGCCCCTTGAGATGGGCAAACTTACTGCCGCCGATCAGCACATCGTGGTAGCTGCGCAGCGTTTTCATCTTGAGCGGCGCCGCCACCTGAAACGGGGCGGAGGACACCACCGCCAAATCAATTTTGCCCGCTTTCAGTGCCTGGATGCTGTCGACGGTGCTGTTGTTCAAAATCTTGAACCGCACATTGGGGTATTTCTCGTTGAAATCCTCCACCGCTTGGAACAGACAGCAATGCAGCGCCGTTTCGGTGGCGCTGACGGTGATGGTGCCGTTGTCCAGCCCCAGCATACTGCTGAGCTCCTGCTCCCCGCGGAAAATCTGGGCGCAGCCCGCCGCGATATACTCGTAAAACAGCCGTCCCTCCGGGGTCAGCTCCACACCGGTTTTGCTGCGGATGAACAGGCGGCACCCCAGCTCGTTTTCCAGATTGTGGATGGTGCGGGTCACCGCCGGCTGGCTGGTCATCAGCACATGGGCGGCGCGGGTCAGGCTGCCGTATTTGGACACATAATAAAACACCTTGTAATAATCAAAATTCAAATTCATACGGTCCTCCGTGGTATCGCGGCGATACAGCGAAAGCCACCCGTTTGGCGCGGGTGGCTTTCGGTTGCTGCTATGTTTGACTTAGGCGAAGGGGTTTTCGGTGGGATACGGCAGAGTTTTCGGCTGGTTGTAGGCGATATCCTGAATACCCAGGAATTTGAACACCTCAAACAGCGTTTTGCCGTAGTGACCGAACGCGACCGCGCCGTGGTGCGGATAGCGTTTTTGCACCAGCACATGGCGATAGAAACGGCCCATTTCGGGGATCGCGAACACGCCAATGCCGCCGAAGCTGCGGGTCTTGACCGGCAGCACCTCGCCCTGCGCGATATAGCTGCGCAGATTGCCGTCGCTGTCGCACTGCAGACGATAGAAGGTGATATCGCTCGCCGCGATGTCGCCTTCCAGCGTGCCGCGGCTGATATCCGGGTCGCTGCCCGCGGGCTCCAGCACACGGTGCTGGATCAGCTGATATTTGATGGCACGGTCGGCACACATCTTGCAGCTCGGGGTGTTGCCGCAATGGAAGCCCATGAAGGTGTCGGTCAGCGCATAATCAAATTTGCCTTTGATGTCTTCGTCATAAATGTACTGCGGCACCGAGTTGTTGATGTCCAGCAGCGTCACGGTATCGCCGGACACGCACATGCCGATGTACTCGCTCAACGCGCCATAGATGTCCACTTCGCACGCCACCGGAATGCCGCGGGACACCAGACGGGAGTTCACATAGCACGGCTCAAAGCCGAACTCGCTCGGGAACGCCGGCCAGCATTTGTCGGCGAACGCCACATACTGTTTCGCGCCCTTGTGCGCCTCCGCCCAGTCGAGCAGCGTCAGCTCAAACTGCGCCATACGGGCGCACAGGTCGGGATAATATTTGCCCTCGCCCATTTCTTTCGCCATATCCTCGCACACGGCGGGAATACGCGGGTCGTCCTTGTGGGCGCGATACGCGACCAACAAATCCAGCTCGGAGTTCTCTTCGATCTCCACGCCCAGCTCATACAAGCCCTTGATTGGAGCGTTGCAGGCGAAGAAGTCCTGCGGACGGGGACCAAAGGTGATGATTTTCAGATTTTTCACGCCAATGATCGCGCGGGCGACCGGCACAAATTCAGAGATCATACCGGCAATCTCGGTGGCGGTGCCCACGGGATATTCCGGAATGTAGCCCTTCAGATGGCGCATGCCCAGGTTGTACGAGCAGTTCAGCATACCGCAATACGCATCGCCGCGGCCGTTGATCATATCGCCGTCGCCCTCGGCAGCGGACACGAACATGCACGGACCGTCAAAGAATTTGGCGATCAGCGTTTCCGGCGTTTCGGGACCGAAGTTGCCGAGGAACACCACCAGCGCGTTGCAGCCAGCCGCCTGTACATCGGCCACCGCCGCTTGCATATCTTTTTCGTTTTCCACCGTCACCGGACATTCATACACATCGCCGGCATACGCGTCGACGATCGCCTTGCGGCGGCTTTCGGACAGGGAAATCGGGAAACAGTCGCGGGAAACAGCGACAATACCCAGCTTGACTTCGGGGATGTTGGTCATCATATTCACTTTCTCCTTTTTGTCTGCCGTCAAATATCGGCAGCGATATCTGTGTTAATGCCGGTCAGCAGCACAGGCGCTCCCTGCGCGGCTTCGGCGCTCTCGGCATGAGCCAGCAGCCATTTGTTGCAAGCCCACAGCGTTTTATCCTCCGCGTTCAGCGGGGAGATAGCCGGTTTGGGACCGTTGGTGCCCCGGGGCAGCGCCACCAGCACCTGGAAGCCCTCACCCGACCGCGCGGAACAGGGGGCATAGTGCAGCGTGGTCGCATACACCTCCACCAGCACGCCCGCCGGCACCCGGAACGCTTTCACCTTATCGGTGTCCAGCTGTCCGTTTTCGATGTCGTCCATTTTGGCGAGCAGCAGAATGAAATCGGATACGCCGCAGTTCAGCTCGCTGTCGCGGTGGTATTCCAGACAGTTCAGCTTGGTGTTGTGACCGTTGCACCACCCCAGCTGCACCGGCATACCGCCGTATGCGTTGGACGCGATCTGCGCCGCGATGGGCAACGCCTCCAGCTCCGGCTGGGACGGCACATAATCCACCCCGTCCGGCACCGGCGTGACCTCGCGCAGCGTTTGCAGCAGCGCGCCGGTATCGTACCCTTCCAGCACCTTGCCGTAAGCGGCAAAGGCAGGATCGTTGATCGAATAAATCTTCATTGTTTCACCTCTGAGGAGGGGGTTCCTCCGCTGATTTGTGGCGGCGAACAGGCGGCCGCCGCGGGCGCAGATTTCTGCGCCCCACACATCTTAAATTTTATAAGACTGTGCTACAAATGTCAATACCTTTCTTCCGAAAACGAGCATTTTTGTCTAGGTGCGACAAAAGCAGCCGCGCGGTTTAGTAGTGATATTTTTTGCGTTTGGCAACCAAAAACACGACCACCAGCACACACGCCATCAGCTCCGCCACCACGATGGAGATCCACACACCGGTGATGCCCCAGATCATCGGCAGAATCAGCACCGCCGCAACCTCAAACACCAGCGTGCGCAAAAACGAGATCAGCGCCGAGGTTAGTCCGTCGTTCAGCGCGGTGAAGAAACCGGAACCGAACACGGCGAAACCCATGAACAAAAAAGACAGCGCAAAAATGCGGAAACCGGACACCGTCAGCTGCATCAGCTCGCTGTCGTAGCCGACAAACATATGCGACAGCGGCACCGCCAGCCCCTCCGCCGCTAGCGTCATGCAGATGCCGAACCCGCCGATCATCCGCAAGCTTTTGCGCAGCAGCCCTTGCAGCTCAGTATGATTCTGGGCACCGTCGTGGTAGCCGATGACCGGGGCGGTGCCGATGGAATAGCCGATGAATGCCGCCGCAAAAATCATGCTGACATACATCATCACGCCATACGCTGCCACGCCGTTTTGACCGGCAAATGCAAGCAGCTGGCGGTTGAACAGCATACCCACCACGCTCATCGACACATTGCTCATAAATTCGGACGAGCCGTTGGTGCAGGCTTTCAGCACCGCTTTGCCGTCGAAGCGGGTTTTGCCGAGCCGCAAAATGCTGCTGTTGGGGCGGAAAAAGTAAAACAGCGGAACCACACCGCCGACCACCTGGCTCATCGCCGTGGCAATGGCGGCGCCCGCCAGCTTGTATTCCTGCGGCAGCAAAATCACCAGCACCGCATCCAAAATCATATTGGTTACACCGGAGGACACCGTCACCGCCAGCCCCAGCTGCGGTTTTTCCGCCGTCGGGAAAAAGCTTTGGAACAGCAGCTGCAGCACATAAAACGGCAGCGCGATCAAAATGATGCGGCCGTACACGATGCAGTTTTCCAGCAGCTCGCCCTCGGCACCCAACGCGATGGAGATGGGGCGCAGAAACACAATGCCGAGCACAGCAAACACCACGCCCAGCACAAACGCCACATACACAAACAGTGAAAAATAGCGGTTGGCTTTTTCGCGGTCGCCCTCGCCAAAGGTTTTGGCAACGATCGCGGTGCCGCCGGTGCCAAACATAAAGCCAACCGTTGCCACGATCATCAAAAACGGCATAATCAAATTGACCGCCGCGAACGGTGTTTTGCCCGCAAAGTTGGATACAAAGAAGCCGTCGACCACGCCATAAATCGAGGTGAAGATCATCATAGCGATGGACGGCAGGGTGAAGCGAATCAGCTTGCGATATGTGAAATGATCCGAAAGTTGAATAGGCATTTATGTCCTCCCAAACCAGCGGGTGGCAAAATCCGCCACCGCCGGTGCCAGTTGTTTGATATCCCAATCGGTCGTGTTGACCGTCAAATGATACGCGTCGCGTTGTCCCCACGCGGTGCCGGACAAAATCTCGCGCGTTTGGGCGCGCACCTTGTCGATGTGTTTCATGCGTCGCCGCAGCTCCTTTTCCGTATAATGCTCGTCGGCGGGAGCGCGCTCCACGCAGCGGCGCAGTTTCGCGTCCTCGGTGGCGCAGACAAACAGATTGAGCGGATGATACGCTTGCAGCAGCACATCCGCGTTGCGCCCGACGATGACGCAATCCTTGCCCAGCGCCGCGATGCGTTCGATCACCCGCCGCTGCTCCAGCAGCAGCTGTACCTGCCCTTGCCGCGCATAGGCGGTCGAACCGAGCGTGCTGCGAAAATTCAGCGGATAATTCTGCCAGCCGTGATCGTTCAGACTGGCTTCCACATATCCCTCGTCCAGCCCGCTGTTTTGCGCAATCGCGGCGATAATCTCGCTGTCGTAATAGTCATATTGCAGCAGATCCGCCAGCCGCTTGCCCAGCTCGCGTCCGCCGCTGCCGAATTCCCGGCTGACGGTGATAATATTCATATGATTGCTCTCCTTTTCTATAAAAGCAGGCGCAAACAGCGCCATATAGAGTCGGAGCTGCCCGCCGCGAAGCGATGTCCGCGGCGAGCAGCCGTCATGCGTGCGTTTACACACGCGAGGTTCGTTTAGAACAGCTGACCCGGCAGGCGTTTCGCCTCTTTGGGCGGAAACGCCCGATCAAACGCCTGCGCTTCGTCCTCGTCCACCAGATAGCCTTGCGGCGTAGCGTATTCGCCGGTAATGCCGTGCAAATACCCCGGCTGCAGCTCCTTACACAAAAAGAAGGAGTCATCGGCGCCGTCCGGCAATCCGTGGTAGCGAATGCCGAAGTGGCTGGCGTAGGTAAAGCCGCTGTGCCCATAAAAGGCGATGTTGCCCTCAAAGCAGACGGCACCGCAGCCCTGTGCAGCCGCCTGCTGCAGCGCATAATCCAGCAGCGCCTTGCCGTAGCCCTGGCGTTTGTACGCCGGGGCGATACAGATAGGTCCCATGGTCATGATCGGCACCTCGCGTCCGTCATCGGCGTGGATACACGCCCGCACAAACACGGTTTGCCCGATCAACTCGCCCTGTCGTTCCATAACGAACGCCAGCTCCGGCACAAACGCGGGATCGTTCCGCAGCCGGTGCAACACATAGTGTTCCAAGCAGCCGGGGCGATACACATTCCAAAAGGATTCGCGCACCATATTTTCCACAGCGCGGTAGTCGGCGGGGCGTTCCAAACGAATCGAATAGTCATTTTTTCTCATTATTTATTCCTCCTGATGATTGTTGACTGCAATGCAGGGAGGCTTGTGCGAGATTGTTTTGGCGCAAACCTCCCGGTTTAGCCCACAATCTCCAAGGTGTTGTTTTTCAAACAGCAAACTCCTTAAAAATGAAAATATATAACCAGACCTGTCGGTCGGATTATCACTTACTTGACCCCCGCCCATCGTGCGATTTGGTCAACAAGCATACCGTCTCCACATGGGGGGTGCGGGGGAACATATCCACCGGGATGACGCGGGACACGGCATAGCCGAGAGCGGTGAGCCGCTGGCAATCACGCGCCAGCGTGGCGGGATCACAGGACACATATACAATGCGGGAGGGCGCCATTTGCGCCATGGTTTCCAGCAGCGCCGGATCGCAGCCCTTGCGCGGCGGATCCACGATCACCACATCCGGATGTTCGCCCTGCCGTTCCAGCCGCGCGGCGGCTTTCGCCGCGTCGCTGCACAAAAAGGTAGCGTTTTCGATGCCATTGGCCTGCGCGTTGCGGCGGGCATCCTCCACCGCCGGCGCCACAATTTCAACCCCGATCAGCTTTTTCACCCGATGCGCCATCGTAAGCCCGATGGTGCCGGTGCCGCAATACAGATCCAACAACGTTTCATCGCCGGTCAGTCCGGCCACCTCCGCCGCCAGCGTATACAGCGTTTCCGCCTGCTGACGGTTGACCTGATAAAACGAGCGGGGCGACAGCCGGAAGGTCAGTCCGCACAAAGTATCTTCGATCGCGGACGCGCCCCACAGCGAAAATTCATCATCCCCTAAAATCACATTGGTATCCGCGCGGTTGATATTGACCATCACCGAGCAAAGCCCCGGCACCTTCTGCTGCAGTGCCTGCACCAGCTCCTGTGCCGCCGGAATCTTGCCGGAGGTGCACACCAGGCACACCATCACCTGCCCGGACGCCTCGCCATGGCGCAAATAGATATGCCGCACCAAACCAGTGTGGGTGGTTTCATCGTAAGCGGACACGGCGTGCGTTTGCATCCAGCGATCCACCGTTTCCACCGCCGCCGTAAACACGGCGGGCTGCAGCCGACAGGCGTGTTGCTCCACGATGCGGTGGCTGCGCGGCGCATAAAACCCGATGCGCGGCGCGGTGTCCCCCGCCCCGACCGGATATTGCGCTTTGTTGCGATAGCCATCGGTCGCGGCGCTGCCGCGGATCGGCTCCACCGTAACCGACAGACCAGCCAAACGGTCGAAGGCATCCGCCACCCGCTGCTGTTTATAGCGCTTTTCCGCTTCGTAGCTTACATGGCGGAACACACAGCCGCCACACTGGCCAAACACCGGGCAATCGCCGGCGGTGTTCAGTCGATCGGGCGAGGGGGCGACCAACCGCTCGATACGGCCAAATGCCAGCTGCTTTTGCACCTTCACGATGCGGCATTCCAGCACATCGCCCACCGCGGTAAACGGCACAAACACCGCCATTCCGGCACTGCCGTCCTCCATGGCGCGGCCGACGCCGCTGCCTTGGGCAGTGATGCCGGTGATGGTCAGCGGGATAATCTGGTTTTTGGTCAACGCCATGTGCGCGTGCCCCCTGTATCGTCAAATATGAAAAAACCGCTTGCAGAATATGCAAGCGGTTTTGGTGTCGGCGCCTACTTATTTTCCCAGGCCGCTTCCAGCCAAGTATCTTCAGCGCAAGTGAGCTTAACTGCCGTGTTCGGGATGGGAACGGGTGTACCCTCACCGCCATCGGCACCGACTAACTGGCGTCCCTTTTGGAACGCGAGAGTTATTATAGCACACTCATCCGGGGAATGCAAGCCTTTTTTGAAATTTTTTCAAGTTTTTTAGTAATACGTCACCCATGTCTGGGCACTTCCCAGTATATCGCTGACAAACCACAGGGCGAACACAATGGAACCGATCACGATAATCGCTTCCATGCAGATCCACACGATCAGCAACACTTTGGAGCGATGCTGCCATGTGTCAATCTCCTGCTGCGTTATGGTGTGACCATTCGCCGTCAGTGGCGCACCGCAAGAGGCGCAGAACGTCGCGTTCGGCGCGACCCACTGACCGCATCGGGTACAGGGCATCCATTTCGGTTTGGATACGCAGCGCGCGATCACATACACCAGCGCCGCGATCTGGAAAAAGCCGGACAACACCGCCCACAGCACCGCCATATTGTCCCGCCGGGCGCGCGCATCGTAATACACGCAAAACGCGAGTATGATCGACGCAGCGATGCCGACTAAGCTGATGCCCACCAGCGGCAGCAGCATGCTTTGAAACATCTCCAGCATGTCGGTTAATACCATTTGTTCAGATTGTTCCATTCCCATTTTGGTTGTTCCTCCTTAATCTGTATAGTTGATGCCTATCACCAATCAAACGTGGTCGTCGACAACACATCGCTGAGCACCCATGACACAGATACAACGGCAACAATGGTCGTGACAACCTGCAAACAAATCCACACGATCAGCAGTTTCTTGGAACGACTGCGCCAAACCTCCACCTCCTGCGGTGTAACGACGGTCCCATTCACCACCAGCGATGCGCCGCATGCGGCACAAAAGAATTCTCCGGATGCAATTTGGTGATCGCAACGGGTACAGGGTATCCACTTGGGCTGGGATTTTCTGCGCGCAATCACATATACCAGCGCCGCGATCGGAAACAATCCGGATAGCACCGCCCACGTCATCGCCGAGCTGTCCAGCCGGGCACGCGCATCATAATATACACAAAACGCCAAAAAAAGCGATGCTATCGTAGCAAATAAATCGGTCAACAATAGCGGAATCCAAAACAAGCTGATCAATTCCAGCACCAGCATAACAAGAATATACAAAACCATGCTCATTTTGAACACTCCTCCCCTGTTTATCGACGCATGATCTACAAATACAGTTGTCGTTCCAGCAGCAATGCCCGCACCGGTGCCGCCTCGGCGCCGGCGATCTTGAGCGGGGCAGCGATCAGATAATAGATGCCCGGTTCGACCGCGGACAGATCCAGATTTTCCAGCAGCGCCACTCCGTTCATCAACAGCTGGCGGTGCACCGCCACATCCTCCTCCGGCGAGGCGACCGAGGGGGCCTCCACCCCGACCAGCCGCAAACCCGCATCGCTGAGCACAAACGCGGCGCTTTCGCTGATGGTCATATTGCCGCGAAACAGCACCCGCTGCTGCAAATGCGGCAGCAGCTGTTCCGCCTGGTCGCCCAGCAGCACGCCGTCAAACGACACGACCGAGCATTCGCCCACGCCGCAGTCCAGCGGCAGAGAGGTCATATCCTCGCCGTCCGGCACCGCGTGCAGCGGCGCGTCCATATGGGTGCCGTTGTGCAGGCATCCGGAAAACGCCTGCACATTAAACGCATCGCCGATCGCCATGCTTTGCAGCATGGTCAGCTCCGGCGCGGGGTCGCCCGGATACACCGGTGCGCCCGTCCATTCGCGGGTAATGTCCAAAATCTTCATGCGGTCACCCCCTGCCCTCAGTGTACCATACCGCCGGGCGGGTGTCCAGTAGAAAAAAACGCTGTTTCGGGCAAAACAGCGCTTTTTTGCATCACATTTTATCGCGGATGGAGTTGAGCAGACCGCCTTTTTCGATAATGTTCTGGATAAAGGGCGGGAAGGGCTGCGCCTGATAGGTTTTGCCGGTGGTCAGATTGGTGATCAAACCGGTATCAAAATCCACCTGCACCTCGTCGTCCGCCTGAATATCCTGGGCGGCTTCGTCACATTCCAAAATCGCCAGCCCGATGTTGATGGCGTTGCGATAAAAGATGCGGGCAAAGGTGGAAGCGATCACGCAGGAGATACCGCTCGCCTTGATGGCGATGGGCGCATGCTCGCGCGAAGAACCGCAGCCGAAGTTTTTGTTCGCCACCATAATGTCGCCCGGTTTGACCCGGTTGACAAAATCCTTGTCGATATCCTCCATGCAGTGAGCCGCCAGCTCCTCGTGTTTAGAGGTGTTGAGGTACCGCGCCGGAATAATGACATCGGTATCTACATTGTCGCCGTATTTATGTACGCGTCCTTTCACGATCATCGCTGTCAACCTCCTTTTACAGGGTGGCCGGGTCGGTGATATACCCGGTCACAGCCGAGGCCGCCGCCACATAGGGGCTGGCCAGATACACTTCGCTGTCCACATGGCCCATACGTCCCACGAAGTTGCGGTTGGTGGTGGACACGGCGCGCTCGCCTGCCGCCAGAATGCCCATATGACCGCCCAGACATGGTCCGCAGGTCGGGGTGGACACCACCGCGCCCGCGTCGATAAAGATATCAAACAAGCCCTCGTGCATGCTCTGTTTCCAGATCTGCTGGGTGGCAGGGATAATGATGCAGCGCACACCGTCCGCGACCTTGCGGCCTTTCAGCACCGCCGCCGCAGCACGCATATCCTCCATGCGACCGTTGGTACAGGAGCCAATCACCACCTGATCGATCTTGACTTGGCCGCCGCATTCGTCCACCGTTTTGGTGTTTTCCGGCAGATGCGGGAAAGACACAGTGGGGCGCAGCGTCGACAGATCGATGGTCACCACTTCGTCATAGTCCGCATCGGCATCCGCTTCAAACACGCGGGGCTCCCGCTGGAACCGGTCACGCACATACGCCATGGTGACCTCGTCCACCGGGAAAATGCCGTTTTTCGCGCCCGCTTCGATCGCCATGTTGGCGATACACAGGCGATCGTCCATCGACAGGCTGGCCACACCATCGCCGGTGAATTCCAGCGACCGATACAGCGCGCCGTCCACGCCGATGCGCCCGATCAGATGCAGAATCACATCCTTGCCGCTGACGAACGTCGGCAGTTTGCCGGTCAGCTCCACCTTGATGGCGGAGGGAACCTTAAACCAGGTGGAACCGGTCGCGATGCCGGCGGCGAGGTCGGTCGACCCCACGCCGGTGGAAAACGCGCCCAGCGCGCCATAGGTACAGGTATGGCTGTCCGCGCCGATCACACAGTCGCCGGGACCAACCAACCCCTGCTCCGGCAGCAGCGCGTGCTCGATACCCATACGACCCACATCGAAAAAGTTGACGATGTCGTATTTGTTGGCGAATTCGCGCGTGCGCTTGACCTGCTCCGCCGCTTTGATGTCTTTGTTGGGGGTAAAGTGATCCATCACCAGCGCGACCCGCGTGTTATCAAACACCGAGCAGGCACCGCAGCGCTCAAACTCGTTGATCGCGACCGGCGAGGTAATATCGTTGCCAAGGCAGAGATCCAGCTTGGCTTCGATCAGCTGACCCGCCTGCACGCGATCCAAGCCCGCGTGGTCGGCCAGAATTTTTTGCGTCATTGTCATGCCCATGGTAGGAAGCCTCCTTACAGATTCATATCGGCGTGGATGGTGGTATCGCCGCGTTCCAGCGCGGTCATACCGGTACGCGCCATTTCCACAATGCCCAGCGTTTCCATTTGCTCCACCACGCGATCCACCATATCCGACTGACCGGTAAATTCCACCGTGATGGTGGTTTTGCCAATATCCAGCACCCGGCCGCCGTGCGCCTGCACCAGCTTGAGCGCCTGTGCCGGCTGACCGCCGGTGGCGATCTTAACCAGCAGCAGCTCGGTCTGGATGCATTTTTCCGGCTCCAGCTGCTCCACTTTGATGACATCCTCCAGCTTCAGCAGCTGGCGGGTGAACTGGGTAAAGGTGGCTTCGTCGCCGGTGACCACCACTGTCCACCGTGCAAAGGCGGGATCCTGCGTATGGCAGGCGATGAGCGATTCGATGTTGAATCCGCGGCGGGAAAACAGGCTTGTCACCCGCATCAGCACGCCCTCGTGATCCACCGTCAGCACGGAAAAGATCGATTTTTTACCATTCATTTCCGTCACTCTCCCATCTCTTCGATCATATCGTTGACCGTGCCGCCGGGCGGGATCATCGGCAACACATTGACATCGGGAGAGATGCGGCAGTCCACCACCACCGGACCACCGTCCGCCAGCGCGGCTTGCAGCACGGTTTCCACCTCGGACGCTTTTTCAATGCGCATCCCTTTGCAGCCGAAGGCATCCGCCAGCTTCACCAGATCGGTGCGGCGATGCGGATCGGTGGCGGAAAAACGGCGTTCGTAGAACACCTTTTGCCACTGGCGCACCATGCCGAGCACCTGGTTGTTCATCACGACCACCACGATCGGCATTTGATAGGACGCGAGGGTGGTCAGCTCGTTCAAATTCATATGGAAGCTGCCGTCGCCGGATACCAGCACCACCCGATCGTGCGGGCGGCCAAACTGCGCGCCGATCGCGGCGCCCATGCCGTAGCCCATGGTGCCCAGTCCGCCGGAGCTGAGGAAGCCCCGCGCGCGGCGCACATCGTAATACTGTGCCGTCCACATCTGGTGCTGACCGACATCGGTGACCATCACGGTGTTGTCATCGGTCAACCGGCGCAGCGTTTTCAGAACGGTCAGCGGGTCGGGCAGCGCATCCTCCGGTTGGGTCGGCAGCGCCACCGCTTTTTTCCACGACAGCACCTCACTCGTCCAATCATGATGTGCAGTGGTCGGCAGCCCTTGCAGAAGTGCCGCCAGCGATTGTTTCAAATCGCCGCCCACCCGCACGGCTGCTTTGACATTTTTATCAAATTCTGCATGGTCGATGTCCAGATGCACCACCTGGGCATGCGGCGCAAACTGGGTGCGGTTGCCCGCCACCCGATCGGAAAAACGTGCTCCGCACACCAGCAGCAAATCGCATTCGCGCGCCGCTTTGTTGGCGGCGTAGGTGCCATGCATACCCACCATACCGAGCCACAGCCGGTGCTCCGGCGGGAATCCGCCGAGTCCCATCATGGACGAACACACCGGAATATCCTGCTGCTCCGCCAGCGCCAGCAGCTCCTGCTCGGCATCCGACGAGATCACACCGCCGCCGAAATAAATCAGCGGCTGGCGGCAGCCTTTCAGCAGCTCGCGCGCCGTGTCGATCCGCTCGGCTTTCGGCGGCGGACAGGGGCGCTTTTTCTCCGGCCTGGCGGGGGTGTATTCCGCCAGCGCACCGGTGACATCCTTGGGAATATCCACCAGCACCGGACCGGGGCGGCCGCTGCGGGCGATCAGGAACGCCTGGCGAATGGTATCCGCCAGATCCTCCACCCGCTTGACGATAAAATTATGTTTGGTGATGGGCAAGGTCACACCGGTGATGTCCACCTCCTGGAACGAGTCGCGTCCCAGCAGCGGCACAGACACATTGCCGGTGATCGCCACAATCGGAACCGAGTCCATATACGCGGTGGCGATGCCGGTGACCAGATTGGTGGCGCCGGGGCCGGAGGTGGCAATGCAAACGCCCACCTTGCCGGTGGCGCGGGCATAGCCGTCGGCGGCGTGCGCCGCGCCCTGTTCGTGCGCGGTCAGCACATGGCGGATGCGGTCGCTGTATTTATACAGCGCGTCATAGATGTTCAGCACCGCGCCGCCGGGATATCCGAACACGCAGTCCACGCCTTGCTCCAGCAGGCATTCCATCAAAATTTCGGAACCGTTTTTCTGCACACTTGATCCTTCCTTGCTTTTGGAAATCCATCCTGTTCGGATGCTATAAAAAAGCCTCCGCCTCTCGGCGAAGGCTTTTTTTGCAGGGCGATGCCCTTTTAGTCGTTGTCCTCGTCCTCGCCGCAGCAACCGCAGCCGCAGTCGTCCTCGCAGCACTCGTCCAGATCAAATTCCAGATGCTCGCCGCAGTTCGGGCACTCGACGCCGCCATCCAGCAAGGTGTCCTCGTCCACGCAGAACTCGGTGTCACAGCTGGGGCAAGTCACATCGTAGAACTCATCATCATCGTGATGGCAACCGCAATCGCAATCGTCATCATAATCCTCGTAGTCCTCATAATAGTCCATTTCCAGCTGATCCAGATCCTCGTCGATCGCGTCCACCTGCTCGGTCAGCTCAGAGGTGTAATCCTCCAGATCCTCAACAGACAGCGCCAGATCGGCCAGCACGTCCATGATCGCTTTCCACAGCTTGCCCTCGTTGCTTTCGGGGTCAATCTTCATGCCTTCCATCAGGCCCTTGAGATACGCTACTTTTTCCGTGATAGTCATAACCATATGCCTCCTTTTGCACAGTGTGTGGTACGCAAAAAATTACGCACGCTCCATATACTCGCCGGTGCGGGTATCGATGCGGATCATTTCGCCCTCGTTGATAAACAGAGGCACGCGCACTTCCGCGCCGGTTTCCAGCGTGGCGGGTTTGGTCGCGTTGGTAGCGGTGTCGCCCTTAAAGCCGGGGTCGGTCTGGGTGACCTGCAGCTCCACAAAGTTGGGGGGATCGATACCGAACACCTTGCCCTTGTAGGACGCGACCTTACAGATCATGTTCTCTTTCACAAACTTGAAGTTGTCGGACAGCAGATCCTTGCCGATCGGCATCAGCTCGAAGGTTTCCTGATCCATAAAGTAGTACAGGTCGCCATCGTTGTAGGAATACTCCATGTCCTTTCTCTCGACATACGCGGTCGGGAATTTGTCGGTGGGGCTGAACGTTTTTTCCACCACGGAACCGGCGATCACGTTGCGGATCTTGGTGCGGACAAACGCCGCGCCTTTACCGGGTTTCACATGCTGAAATTCGATGATCTGGTACACGTTACCGTCCATTTCAAAGGTAACGCCGTTGCGAAAATCACCTGCAGAAATCATACTATAATCCTCCTGTGTTGCACTGTTTGGATAAAAGGTATACCCAGTATACCGTATTTGCCGCGACATTTCAAGACGAAACCGGAAAATTTTCACGGTTTATTCACGGTTTGGCGGTGTTTTTTACAGCACCAGCAGCTCTTTGGGGCTGACGGTCAGGTCTTCGCAGCCGTCTTTCGTGATCAGCGCCATATCCTCGATCCGCACGCCGAACCGTCCGGGCAGGTAGATGCCCGGTTCCACCGTGACCACGCTGCCCACCTGCAGGCAGGTATCCTGCGCCGACGGCGCCATCACCGGGGCTTCGTGGATCTCCACCCCCACACCGTGACCGGTGCTGTGGCCGAAATAGTCGCCGTAACCGGCGGCAGCGATCACATCCCGCGCCGCCGCATCACCGGCTTTGCAGGACAGCCCCGCGTGCAGCGCTTTGAGCGAGGCGCGCTGCGCTTGCAGCACCGTGTTGTACACGGCTTTTTGCTCGTCGCTCACCTGCCCCGCCGCCACGGTACGGGTCATATCCGAATGCCAGCCGTCCACCACCGCGCCGAAATCCATCGTGATGAAATCGCCCGGCTCCACCACCTTGTCGGTGGGAACCCCGTGGGGCAGCGCGCTGTTGGCACCGGACACCACGATAAAGTCGAATGCCACCCGCTCGGCACCTTGCCGGCGGATGCAAAATTCCAGCTCCAACGCGATCTCGCGCTCGGTCTGACCGGCGCGGATATAGCGGACAATATGGTCAAAGCCGTATTCGGTCAGCGCTTGTGCCTGACGAATACAGGCGATCTCCTGCGGCGTTTTGCACAACCGCTCCGCGTGCAGCCATTCATCCAGCGACGCATCGCCGACCCATTCCGCCTCCGGCAGCAGCTCGCGCCAGCGGCGCAGCTCCGCCACCGGCATTGCCGATGCCTGCACATACACCCGCGACACGCCGTGCGCCGCAAACAGCTCGTGCAGCGTTTCGGACAGCCGCTTGTACATCCGGCACTCCATCGCGGTGATGGCGCGCTCGGCGGCTTCGATATACCGAAAATCGGTCAAAAAGCACGCGTATTCCGGCGTGATCAGCACACACCCGGCGCTGGACGGAAACCCGGTGAGATACCGCCGGTCGTGCGCCGTGGTCACCAGCAGCGCTTCCCCTTTTTGCAAATGCGCCGCCAACGCCTCCACATGGGTCATACGATCGCCTCCAATGCCTCCAGCGCCAGCAGATAGCTGTTGGCGCCAAAGCCCGCGATCTGCCCTTTGCATACCGGCGCGATCACCGAGGTGTGGCGAAACTCCTCGCGCGCGTGGATGTTGGACATATGCACCTCCACCACCGGCAGCCGAATCGCCGCGATCGCGTCGCGGATAGCGTAGCTGTAATGGGTGTACGCGCCGGCGTTGAGCACAACGCCGTCATAAGTACCCATCGCGGCGTGCAGCTGATCGATCAGCGCGCCCTCGCTGTTGGATTGGAAAAAATCCACCTGCATCTGCCGCGCGGCGGCATGGTCGCGGATGCGGTCGCACACCGCTTCGTAGGTATCGGTGCCGTACACGCCCGGTTCCCGCATTCCCAGCAGGTTCAGATTGGGACCGTTCATCACCAGAATATGTTTCATGGCTGTTCCTCCTTTGCCAATTGCTCCCACAGCAGCTGCATGGTGCGGGCATCCTCCGCCTGTGTGCCGCTGGATTCGCAGATCACCACCGGCGACAGCCCGCGCTCCGCGATCAGCGCCATCAGCGGCTGCGGTTCGGGACCAAACACATCGTCGGCAAAGGTCAAATGCCGTTTTTCGCCCCCGGTGGTGTATTCGATTTTGGAAAAATGAATATGGAACGCGCGGCCGCGCTGCTCGCCCAGCCGGTTATGGATCGCATCCAGCGCGGCGGCATACGCCTCGCGGCTGTTCATTGCGCCGCCGGTGCGGCAGTTGAGGTGACCGAAATCAATGCAGGGGTACAGCCGTTCGTCCACCCCGCACATTTGCAGCACTTCGTCGAGATCGCCCAGCTGGTTGATCTTGCCCATGGTTTCGGGGCACATATGCACCGCGGACAATCCCTCGGCATCCAACACCGCCTGCGCCTCGCGCAGCGTTTCACACGCCAGCGCGGTCGCCTCCTCCCGGCTGCGGCCGCCAAGCCCGCCCGGATGCACCACAATGCGGTCGCCGCCCATCCAGTGTACCAGTCGGGCGCTGTCCAGAATATACCGCACACTGTTGTGGCGCTTTTCCTCGTCCGCCGAGGCGAGCGAGATATAATACGGGGCGTGCACCGATACCGCCACGCCGTGTTCGGCGGCTTTTTTGCCGAACGCTTCGGCAGTCGCCTGGGTGGTGCGCACCCCGCGCCCGCACTGATATTCATACGCTGTCAGCCCCATCTGGGCGATCCAGCCGGGCGCTTGCATCGTCGATTTGAATCCGGCGGCCGCAAACGCATCGCTGTTGCCCGCCGGTCCGAATTTCGGGTTCATTTCGCCATCCTCCCGCTGTGTTTAAGATGGTGTGCGGTCGTCCGGATACCGGCGTGCCAGCATCCAGCGTTCGCACTTGCGCTTGAGCTGAATGGTGGGCTTGCCCTGTTCCAGCTCGATCGGGTCCAGCATGATGGAGCGCATTCCGCACAAATTTGCACCCACCACATCGGTAAACATCTGGTCGCCCACAATCGCGCACTGCCGCCGGGGCAAGCCCAGCCGCCGCGCCCCGCGCAGATACCCCACCGGCGACGGTTTGCAGGCAAAAGCAATGCAGCGCAGCCCGATTTTTTGCGCAAACGGGCGCACCCGCCGCGGCAGTCCGTTGGATACCACCGTCAGCGCGATGCCTTGCTGCTGCATGCGCTGCAGCCACGCCGCCACAGCGGGATCCAGCTCCTGACTTTTGTAGCGGGTCAAGGTGTTGTCCACATCCAGCAGCAATCCCCGCACGCCCAGCGCGCGCAGGTCATCAGCGGTGATATCTGTGATGCGGTGCTTGCGCACCGTAGGGTAAAACAGCGGCATGGCAGTTCTCCTGTCCTCGATTAGTGTGCGCGCCGGTGCGCGTCATGCGGCCCATAAGCAAAAAAGCGGGCGCAACCGCCCGCTTTTTCGTGAATTATTTGTACTTTCTCTTGCGAGCGGCCTCCGACTTCTTTTTGCGTCGCACAGAAGGCTTCTCGTAGTGCTCTCTTTTGCGCACCTCAGCAAGAGTACCCGCACGAGCGCAGGACTTTTTGAAACGCCGCAGGGCGCTGTCCAGACTCTCGTTGTCTTTTACTCTGATTTCCGACATACCGTATTCCCTCCCTCCGCCAACTAGCAGGGGTATTACACAAATTGCGCAACTGTTATTATATACTACTCTTGCCCGTCCGTCAAGAGTTTTTATACATTTTCATCGAAACCAGCCGCACAAAAGCGTTTTTCCGTGCAATTGCAGGATATGCATCGTGTCCAGACCGCGATTTTGCCGCGCTTTACTGCGGGCGAACCACGATGTTGACCAGCTTGCCGGGCACATACAGCTCTTTAACAATGGTGCCGGCTGCGATCGCCGCAGCGATCTTCTCGTCCGCTTTGGCCGCCGCCAACGCCGCCGCCTGATCGGCATCCGCCGGAATGGTCAGCCGCGCGCGGATCTTGCCGTTGATCTGCACCGCGATCTCCACCGTCGATTCGACGCATTTGCTTTCGTCATACGACGGCCATTCGGCGTGCGCCAGCTGTCCGCCATAAGCGAGCGTTTCCCAAATCTCTTCGGTCATATGCGGAGCAAAGGGGTTGAGCAAGATCAGCAGAATGCGATATTCCTCGCGGGTAACGCCGCCGTTCGCCGCAAAATCATTGAGCAGCGCCATCATCGCCGCAATAGCGGTGTTGTATTTCAGATTTTCAATGTCCTCGCCCACCTTGCGGATGGTCTTGTTGACCGCGATCTCCAGCTCCGGACGCACACCGTCGCCCGCCACGATGCTGTCCTGCAGCGCCCACACACGCTCGAGGAAGCGGCGGCATCCACGGATGCTGGCGCTGGACCACGGCGCGGCTTTTTCAAAGTCGCCGATGAACATTTCGTACAGACGCATGGTGTCGGCGCCGTATTCGTTGACGATCTCGTCCGGGTTGACCACATTGCCGCGCGATTTGGACATTTTCTCGCCGTTTTCGCCGAGGATCATACCATGGCTGGTGCGCTTGGCATAGGGTTCCGGCGTGGGCACCACACCGATGTCGTACAGGAATTTATGCCAGAAGCGGCTGTACAGCAGGTGCAGGGTGGTGTGTTCCATACCGCCGTTGTACCAGTTGACCGGCATCCAGTATTCCAGCGCCTCTTTGGACGCCAGCTCTTTGTCGTTGTGCGGGTCGCAATAGCGCAGGAAGTACCACGAAGAACCGCCCCACTGCGGCATGGTATCGGTTTCGCGCTTGGCGGGACCGCCGCAATGCGGGCATGTGGTGTTCACCCACTCGTCGATCGCCGCCAGCGGCGATTCGCCGTTATCGGTCGGCTCGTAGCTTTCCACCATCGGCAGCCGCACCGGCAGCTGATCCTCCGGCACCGGCACAAAGCCGCATTTCGGGCAATGCACGATCGGAATCGGCTCGCCCCAATAGCGCTGACGCGAGAACACCCAGTCGCGCAGCTTAAAGTTCACCTTCTGCTCGCCGATGCCCTTATCGGTCAGCCACTGGACGATGGCTTTTTTCGCCTCGTCCACCGTCATACCGTCCAGGAAACCGGAATTCACCATCACACCGGTAGCGCAATCGGTGAACGCCTCTTTTTCCACATCGCCGCCCTTGACCACTTCAATAATGGGCAGATCGAATTTTTTGGCGAACTCCCAGTCGCGGGTATCGTGGGCGGGCACCGCCATGATCGCGCCGGTACCGTAGGACACCAGCACATAGTCGGAGATAAAGATCGGAATTTCGCGGCCGTTGACCGGGTTGATCCCCATCACGCCGTCCAGCCGCACACCGGTCTTGTCTTTGGCGACCTCGGTGCGTTCAAAATCGGATTTGCGTGCCGCCTCTTCCTGATACGCGCGCACTTCGTCGATGTTGGTGATGCGATCCTTCCACTCCTCGATCAGCGGATGCTCCGGCGACATAACCATA
The DNA here is from genome assembly GCA_900547105.1 of uncultured Oscillospiraceae bacterium. Lineage (GTDB taxonomy): Bacteria > Bacillota > Clostridia > Oscillospirales > Acutalibacteraceae > UMGS1474. The sequence continues at coordinate 37,078 of URFL01000010.1, forward strand.
TAGGTCGCGCCGAACAGCGTGTCGGGGCGGGTGGTATAAATCTCCACCGTTTGACCCGCGGTGGTGTTGAACTTGACCTGTGCGCCGGTGGAACGGCCAATCCAATGGATCTGCTGCGCCCGCACGCGGTCGGGATAGTCCACCAGATCCAGATCGTCGATCAGACGCTGGGCGTATTCGGTGATCTTCAGCATCCACTGGCTCTTGACCTTGCGCACCACTTCGCCGCCGCAGCGTTCGCACACGCCGCCCACGACCTCTTCGTTCGCGAGCACGCATTTGCAGGAGGTGCACCAGTTAACCGCCATCTCTTTTTTATATGCCAGCCCGTGCTTGAACAGCTGCAAAAAGATCCACTGCGTCCATTTATAGTACGAGGGGTCGGTGGTGTTGATCTCGCGCGTCCAGTCGAAGGACAGACCCAGCGACTGCAGCTGCGATTTGAACCGCGCCACATTGTTTTTGGTCACGATTTCGGGGTGGATATGATTTTTGATCGCGAAGTTTTCGGTGGGCAGACCAAACGCATCCCATCCCATCGGGTACAGCACATTATAGCCCTGCAGACGGCGTTTGCGCGCCACCACATCCAGCGCCGTATAGGAGCGCGGGTGTCCCACATGAAGCCCCTGCCCCGACGGATACGGGAACTCGACCAGCGCGTAAAATTTCGGCTTGTCGGTGTCCTGCGACGCGGCAAAGGTGTTTTCCTTTTCCCAAACAGCCTGCCATTTCTTTTCAATGGACGACGGATCGTACTTCATTTGCTTTACTCCTCATCTGCTATAAATTCTTGCACATCCAGCTGGCGGCCGTCTTTCCACAGCCGCTCCAGATCGTAAAACTGGCGGGTGTCCTCGCGGAACACATGCACCATCACGCTGCCGTAGTCGATCAAAATCCAGCTGGCGGAGGAGTAGCCCTCCACCCGCAGCGGCTGAATCCCCTGCTGCGACAGATCGTATTCCACATAATCGGCCAGCGATTTCACCTGTGTGTTGCTGGAGCCGTTGGCAATCACAAAATAATCGCCAAGCGATGTCAGTTCGGTCACCTGAATGACCTGAATGTTGTCTGCCTTGTGCTTATCCAGCGAGGTGACAACGCGGGTTACCAGATCGTTATTTTCCATAGAGTCAGCTCTCCTTCAATTTAAGCGGCAGCCGCGGCAGTGGTCGTGGTGGTGGTCGCTTTGGTCGTGACCTTGCCTTTTTGCTTTTCGATCACTTCCGCCATCGTCTGCTTTTTGGTGCTGGCGCCGCTGCCGCCGGTAATGATCTCGGTCACGCCCAGATCGGTTTCTTCGATCTGTTTGCCGTAGATTTCCTTGCCGTATGGGTCAAACGACTGCCGCAGCAGCTTGAGCAGATCCTGTTTATACACCGAGAACATGGTTGCACCGCTCAGCGTGGCGGCCTCGCCCGGCATACGATACATCGTCATGGACGACAGCGGCACATCCTTGAGCTCCAGCAAAATATCGGTGATAGTTTCGGCATCGGTATCGGTGCGCATCGGCGATTCGCCGTTCATCACCTCGCCGATCACGCCTTCCTCCGGCGAATCGGGGTCGAGGTTGATCAGCGTGTCTTTATCCATCGCCATCAGGCGCTGCAGCAGCGCGGCATACACCTGGCGGCAGCTGATAATGCGCGACAGATCGCCGTTTACCCCGGACGAGCGGTCGGTGATATATTGCAGCGCGGCTTTGCCGTCCAGAGTCCGCACACCGGTGGCGTATTCCTGATCGCCCACCGTCATATAGCTGCTCAGCTGAATATCCACACCGCCGACCAGATTCACCAGCTGCACCAGCGTGTTCTGGGAGAGGATAAAGTAGTGATCCACCGGCAGTCCGTATTGGTCGTTGAACACCCGGATCAGATCGCGATACGCCGATCCGGCTTTTTTGGTGATGGCGGCACCGCAGCTTTCAATGTTGTGCTTGCCGTCCTTGATCTCGTCCGCGTTCACCTCGCGGCGGCAGACGTCGCACCATTGCAGCGGGCGGGGATTGTTCCACACATTGCCGATGCGCTTGACATCCCATGTGCCGCTGTCGCCCAGATAGGTATCCACCGGCACTTCCAGGAAGTTGACGGTTTTGGCCTCGTGGTCAAAGCACGCCAGCGACAGCATTTCCATGCTGCTGTCGTTCTTTTTGCCCAGCAGACCCAGCAGATAATAGGACACCTTGTTCTGATAGCTGCTGGGGGTCATATCATAGCTTTCGGTCGCGATGTTGCTGTCCACCTTTTCATCGCTGGTGAAGAAGGTGTTGTACAAAATCTGGCCGATCTGCACCAAAAAGAACAGGGTGACCAAAATCAGCACCGTGAGCAGCGACACCAGCACAATTTTGCCGGTGGACTGCTTTTTCTTTTTCCGCCGGGGCGCGGGCGAGCGCTGTCCGCTCGTCTGGCGCGGCGCATAGGATGACTGCTGCGCCGCCACCCGTTTGGACAGATCCACCTGTCCGCTGCGCGTTTTATCCCGTCTGTCTTTTGCCATGGTACGACCTCCTTAACGGCGAAACCGGGTTTCGCCCCTTATATGCGTTTCATTACCACTTCGTTATACGCGGCCAGCGTATCCGGATGGATCGCCTTTTTCTGATCCACCAAATCGCGGATGGAATAGCACAGCGCGTATTCCATCGCCGGTTCCAACCCGATCTCCACCTGTCGGCGCATCTCGTCCACATCCGGATAGTCCCGGTCGGCCGAGGTGAAATCCGCCAGATACAGAATTTTTTCCAGCAAGCTCATGCCGGCGCGCGCCGTGGTGTGGTAGCGCACCGCGCGGATGATCTCTTCATCCTCCACGCCCAGCACCTTTTCCAAAAACACTGCGCCGCTGTGGGCATGCCACAATTTGGGCGCCTGTTTTTCCACATCATCCTGTAGTATATCAAAATCTTTCAGGATTTGCAACTGGGCATCGCCCGCGGTGTCCTTCAAAATATCGTGCAGCAGCCCTGCGGTGTAAGCGCGTGCCGGATCAGCCCCGTATTTTTCCGCCAGCCGCCGCGCTTCCTTGGCGACTTCCAGCGAATGATGAAAGCGGCGCTCGGTGAGCCGCCCTTTGATGATGTCCACAAATTGTTCGTCGGTCATAATCGTATTCATCGCCTTTTTTGTAGTATACAGCCCTTCGCGGGCAATGTAATCCGCCACCGGAACGGGCAGCCAGCGGGAGGTATCCTCCCCCGCCGCCAGCGCTTTGCGCAGTGCGGTAGACGACACCGGCATCAGCGGCAGATCCGCCACCACGCACCGCGCACCCTGCTGTTCCAGCTCGGCAGCGTAAGCGCGCAGCTGCGCCGCGTTTTGCGCATCCCGCGGGGCGGCACACAGGGTGGCCATGCGCGCAATATCCGCGAACCGCCACCACGACCCCAGCGTCAGAAACATATCCGCGCCGGTGATCAAAAACCACTCCGCCTGCGGCTGCGCCGCGGTCAGCGCCTGCAGCGTATCCACCGTGAAGCTCGCGCCCCCGCGGGCGATTTCCCAATCCGACACGGTGAACAGCGGATCGTCCTGCACCGCCAGTCGGCACATATGCAGCCGTTTGTCCGGCGGCGCCATGGAGGTTTTCACTTTATGCGGAGGGATGGCGGTGGGCATCAGGATCACCTGATCCAGCAACAACCGCCGCGCAAACCCCCGCGCCAGCTCCAAATGTCCGTTGTGGATGGGATCGAATGTCCCGCCCAGCATGGCTATGCGCATAGTTCCCCCTACTCCGCCGACCAATCGACGGCTTGCAGCGCCTGTTCCAGCGCCTCGCTCACATGGCTGCCCTGTTCCGCTTTTTCAATCGTGGGCAGCATCAACAGCACCCCTGCCCACACCATAAACAGCGACAGCACATACACCCACGCCTGGGTGGTGTTGCGCATAATAATGAGCCACAGCACCGCCGTCACCGTCAAGATCGCGCCCAGCGGGCGGCACATCCGCCCGGTGAAGCGGTCAAACACCCGCTGAAAATGGATGTCGCAGCCGCCGTCCGGGCGCGCCGTCAGCCACACCCGCAGGAAATAGTGTTTATAGTAATAGTTCCGCTCGGCGGGCGTTTCATAAGGAAAATGCACCCGAAACTCCTCTTTGCCAAACGGTTTGACCACCAGCCCGCTGTCGGGTTCGGGAACGCGTTCCCGCGTTTGCACGCACCAGCGCTGCAACAGCGCGCGGCACACGGCCTCTGACTGGTCACAGGGCACCACGCGCTCCTCTTCCACCGGGGCGTAGCGTGTTTTCCAAAGCATGACAGGTTCCTCCTTTGGATGGGGATGTTGTCGGTCAGCGCGGCAGCTTGATCTGCGGCTGCTCCGGGTTGGGGCGATACAGCACAAACACCCGGCCGATCACCTGCACCACCTGCGCCGACACCGCCGCCGCCAGCTGATCCGCCGCTTCGCGGGCGGACAGCGGCGCGGTTTCCAGCACCTTGCCTTTGATCAGTTCACGGGCGGTCAACGCATCGTCCGCCTGTTTCAAAATGGTATCCGCCATGCCGCCTTTGCCCACATGCACGATGGCTTCCAGCGGGTTGGCGAGCGAGCGCAGATACGCGCGTTGTTTGCTTGTCATATGATGGTCTCCTTTAATCTATCAAAAAATGAAGTATCTATATCCGTTCAGGCATTTTCTGCCGCAATATACGCCGCCAGCTTTTCACGAAACGCCCGCAGTGCCCGGCCACGGTGGCTGATCGCGTCCTTTTCCTCCGCCGACAGCTCGGCATAGCTGCGACCGTCCTCCACCACGAACACGGGGTCGTAGCCGAACCCGCCCTCACCGCGGGGAGCCTCGCCGATCACGCCCGGGCATTCGCCCCGCGCGGTCAGCGTGTCGCCGTTCGGGAACACACAGCACACCGCCGAGACAAAATGCGCACCGCGCTTGTCCGCCGGCACCCCTTGCAGCTCGTGCAGCAGTTTTTGGATGCGGTCGGCATCGGTCGCACCTTCGCCCGCGTACCGCGCCGAGTACACCCCCGGCGCACCGTCCAGCGCGTCCACCATCAAGCCGGAATCGTCGGCGATGGCGGGCAGCCCGGTTTCCTTACAGGCGGACGCGGCTTTCAGATACGCGTTCTGTTCAAAGGTGGTGCCGGTTTCCTCCACCTCGGGCAGCTCGCGCCCGAGATCGCGGTCGGTCACCGCGTCAATACCGAGCGGCTGCAAAATGCGCGACAGCTCAATCAGCTTTTTGGGGTTGTGGGTCGCCACAATATAACGCATAGCGGTTCCTCCTTATTCCGTGAACAGGCTGCGGGCAAAATCTTCGGGATCAAACGGCTGGAGATCGTCGATTCCCTCGCCCACGCCGATGTATTTCACCGGCACATCCAGATCCTGCTTCACCGCCAGCACCACACCGCCGCGGGCGGTGCCGTCCAGCTTGGTGAGCACAATGCCGGTGATACCGGCGGCGTTTTTGAATTCCCGCGCCTGGTTCACCGCGTTTTGACCGGTGGTCGCATCCAGCACCAGCAGCACTTCCTTGGCGGCGCCGGGCAGCTCGCGGTCGATCACGCGGTTGATCTTGGACAATTCGTCCATCAGATTCTTCTTGTTGTGCAGCCGTCCGGCGGTGTCACACACGATGACATCGGTGCCCCGCGCTTTGGCGGCGCTGATGGTATCAAACACCACCGCGGCGGGGTCCGCCCCCTGGGTGTGCTTGACCAGATCCACACCGGCGCGGTCCGCCCACACCTGCAGCTGCTCGATCGCGGCATCGCGGAAGGTATCCGCCGCGCCCAGCAACACCTTGTGCCCCTGCGCTTTGAGTCCGGCGGCCAGCTTGCCGATGGTGGTGGTTTTGCCCACGCCGTTGACCCCGATCACCAGAATGATCGAAGGTTTGGTGGACAGGTTCAGCTCCTGCCCGCCGCGCAGCATCTCCGCCACGATCTCCGCCAGCAGACGCTTGACCTCGTCGGGATCGGTCACACCCTGCTCTTTCACCTTCTTGCGCAGCTCGTCGCAGATAAACGCGGAGGTGTTGGCTCCCACATCCGCCATAATCAAAATCTCTTCCAGCTCTTCAAACAATTCCTCGTCAATTTTGGTAAAGGAATGCAGCATAGAATTGACCGAATGCATCAGGGAATCGCGCGTTTTTTTGAGTCCCTGTCCGATTTTACTAAAAAAGCCCATGATAACCTCCTTGGGTAGGTCTTATACCGACAAGCCCAGCTTTTGCTCCACCTCGCTGGCGCGCAGCTCCAACAGCTTGGACACGCCCTGCTCCTGCATGGTCACGCCGTACAGCACATCCGCCTCTTCCATCGTGCCGCGGCGGTGGGTGATGACAATAAACTGGGATTGGTCGCACATCCGCCGCAGATAGGACGCATAGCGGTCCACATTCACATCGTCCAACGCGGCTTCGATCTCATCCAGCACGCAGAAGGGCGATGGTGTCACCTTTAGGATAGCGAACAGCAGCGCGATCGCCGCCAGCGCCTTTTCGCCGCCGGACAGCACTTCCAGATTCAGAATCTTCTTGCCAGGCGGCTGCACCCGCATTTCGATGCCGGAATGTAGCACATCCTCCGGCTCGGTAAGCAGCAGCTCGCCTTTGCCGCCGCCGAACAGCTCGGAAAACACCTCGCCGTAGTGGTGGTTGATCAGCCGGAACTGCTCGATGAAGATATCCCGCATCTGCACGGTCAGCTCGTCGATCAGCTTGAGCAGATCGGCGCGGGACACTTCGACATCCTTGACCTGGGCGGACAAAAATTCGTAGCGCTCGCTGACCTCTTTGTATTCTTCGATTGCGTCCACATTGACGCTGCCCAACCGCCGGATACGGTTTTTGATCTCGTTTAACCGGCGGGAGGCTTCGGTCAGATCCTCGATGGGTTTGGCGATCTGCTCCGCCTCGGCGCGGGTCAGCTCGTATTCTTCATACAGCTTGCGGGAAATATCCTCGGTTTCGCGCTCGGCGGCGGCGTATTTTTCTTCCATCCGCGCCACCTCGCGACCCGCCAGCTCGCGTTCGTCGCTTTTTTCGCGGCTTTGCCGCCGCAAAGCGGTCTGGCGCTCCTCTTCCTTGGCGCGGCGTTCCGCCAGCGCTTGCAGCTGCTCGTCCGCCTGCGCCATCTGCCGGCGCTGCTCCTGTGCGCGACCGAGAGTATCCTCGATCTCTTTATCGCGCCGGGCAGCGGTTTGTTCCAGCTCGCTGATCTGCTGCGCCAGTCGCTGGCGATAGCCCGCCGCGTCATCCCGGCGGGCGGTCAAATCCTCGATAGCGCGGGCGGCGGCTTCGCTTTCCTTTTGGAACCCGAGCACCGCCAGCTTGACATCCGACAGCGCCGCCGACAGCGTTTCCCGCTGCTCCGCCAGTTGCTGGCGACCGCCGCTCAAGGCGGTCATTTTCTGCTCCACCGCCTGTTTGTCATCGGTGAGGGCGGCAATGCGCTCGTCCGCCTGCCGCATCGCCGCGCGGTTTTCCTCCGCACGGGCGGTCAGGGTCGCGATGTCGCGCTGCGCCGCTTGTTCCGCGGCGGCGGCGGATTGTGCCTGCTCGGTCAGGCGGCGGCGATCGCTTTCAAAGCGAATCTTATCCTCCTGCGCGGTGGACAGCTCGCCTTGAATACCGCTGCACTGCGCTTGGGCGGCGGCAACCTCCTGCTGCAGCGCCTTGTATTGTTCCATCGCCTGCGCCGCCTGTTGACGCAGAGCGGTTTCTTCCTCTTTCAGGGCGGCGATCTCGTTGCGGCGAGATAGCATGCCCCCACTTTTCACACTGGAACCGCCGGTCATGGAACCGCCCGCGTTGACCACCTGTCCATCCAGCGTGACAATGCGGAACCGGTAGCTGTATTTGCGGGCAATGCTCACGGCGTAGTCGAGATCCTCCGCCACGGCGGTGCGCCCCAACAGGTTGCGCACCACTTCGGTATATTGCGGGTCGCAAGTCACCAGATCGCTCGCCAGCCCCACAAAGCCCAGCTCGTTTTCCAGCCCTTTTTCGGTCAGTGTGCGTCCCTTGATAGTGGTCAACGGCAGGAAGGTTGCGCGTCCCCCGCGGTTCTCTTTCAGATACGCGATACCGCGCTTGGCGTCCTCTTCGCGGTCGCACACCAGATGCTGTCCCGCGCCGCCCAGCGCCGTTTCCACCGCCAGCGCATATGCCGCGTCGGCATCCAGCAAACGGGACACCGGCCCATGGATGCCGCGCAGAGTGCCGCGCTGGGCTTGCTGCATCACCATTTTGATGCTGTGACCAAAGCCCTCCATGTTGCGTTCCAAATCTTCCAAAATGCGGGCGCGGCGCTGTTTTTCCTGCACATCCAGCATCCGCTGATCCGCGACCTGCTTTTGCTCGTCCCGCTTTACCTCGCGGCTTTGCAGCCGCATTTGATAGCCGCGCAGCTCGTTTTGCAAACTTTCGATCTGCTCGCAGCAGGCAGCATACGCCTGTTCACATTCGGTCAGTTCCTGCCCGGCACGGGCGACCTGCTGTTCGCGGGCGGCTTTGCCGGTTTCCAGCTCGCCGAGCCGCTCTTCGATCTCTTTCAACGAGGATTGCGCGGTGACCTGTGCCACCCGCACATCCGAAATTTGCAGCGCAATGGCGCTCGCCTCGCCGGACAGCGTTTCCATCTGCCCCGACCGCTGGTCGCTGTCGCGGGACAGCGCCGCGATCTGCTCGGTCAGCTCCAGCTGGCGATGCTCTTTTTCCGCCACCGCACGCGCCAGCTCGTCTATTTGGGCGGTGCGCGCCGCGATCTCCTGCCGCAGCTGCTCGTCGCCGGTTTCCGATTGGGCGATTTCACCCTGTATGCGGGCGATGTTCTCCTGATTGTGCGCCTGGTCGTTGCGCAGCACTGCCGCCTGCGCTTCCAACGCGGCGGCCTGTTCTTCCTGCTCGTGCTGGCGGCGGCGCACGGTATCCATCTGGATCGCCCATTGCTGGGACAAGCGGCTGGATTCCTCCATATGCGCTTCCGCTTCGCTGATGGCCTCGCCCGCCTGTTCATACTGGGTGCGCGCCAGTTCCAGCTTGGAGCCGAGCGACCGCAGCGTGTCGCGGCTGGTTTGCAGCGTATGCAGCCACAGCCCGATCTCCAGTTCCTTTTTTTCGCCCGCCAGTTCCAAAAATTCCTTGGCTTTTTCCGCCTGCTGTTTCAGCGGACCGACGCGGTTTTCCAGCTCCTGCACAATGTCGCGCAGCCGCAGCAGGTTATCTTCGGTGGAGGCGAGCCGCCGCTCCGCTTCGTTTTTGCGGTAGCGGTATTTAGCGATGCCCGCCGCTTCTTCAAAAATTTCGCGCCGTTCGGTGGATTTGGACGACACAATGTCGCCGATACGACCCTGACCGATGATGGAATAGCCATCCCGCCCAAGACCGGTATCCATAAACAGCATTTGCACATCCTTCAGCCGCACCGCCGCCTGATTGATGATGTATTCGCTTTTGCCCGAGCGATAATACCGGCGGGTCACCTTGACATCGTCGGCATCGAAATCCAGCTTGCGGGCGGTGTTGTCAAACACCAGTGACACTTCGGCAAACCCCATGCCTTTGCGTTTTTGGGTACCGCTGAAAATCACATCCTCCATATTGGAGCCGCGCAGGCTTTTGGAGGATTGCTCGCCCAGCACCCAGCGGATCGCATCGCTGATGTTGGATTTGCCGCTGCCGTTGGGACCGACCACAGCGGTCATGCCCTGCCCAAAGCGCAGCACCGTTTTATCGGGGAACGACTTGAACCCGTGGATTTCGAGGGCTTTCAGAATCAATGGTGTCACCTCTATTGTTATGTACTCTCGATTTCAACCAAAACGCGGCGGGGCAAAACGGCAGGATCACCGCACATGGCGACCGCGTAGCCCTGTTCCCCCAGCCAGCGAATATTCTCTCGTTTTTGACCGATGGTTTTGGACAGCGCCGCGGGCGCCACCCGCAGCCGCGCCGCTCCACCGGTCGGCAGCGCCTGTTGCAAAGCGGTCAGCGCCAGTTCGCGGTACAGCCGACTTTCGCACAGTTCGCGAAACGCCGGATGATACGGTCCCGCCACATAGTGCGACTCCACATCGCCGCCGGCGTGCAGCCCCATGCGGATAAGCGGGATGCCCCGCTCCCATTCCACCAGCCGCAGCAACTGTGCCCCCAGCTCCACCGCCTGTTCCAGTGTGGGAGATGTGTAGCTGCCATCCCGCACCCAATCGGCGAGGCGGGTGTTCTCCACCACCACGGTGGGATAAATGCGCATGGTGTCCGGCTGCAGATCGCACAGCGCCTGCGCCGTGCGGATGTCCTCCTGCGGATCGCTGCCCGGCAAGCCGGTCATCATTTGCAGCCCCAGCGAAACATCATATGTATGAATCAGCGCGGCGGCACGGCGCACATCGGCGGCGGTATGCCCCCGCTCGTTTTGCCGCAGCACCCGGTCGCACATACTTTGCGCGCCCAGCTCCACCGCCGTCACGCCATAGCGTTTCAGCCGTTCCAGCGTGGCGGGGTCGATCGCGTCCGGGCGGGTGGACAGACGGATGCCGCCGAACACCCCCGCCTGTACAAACGGAAACGCCGCTTGCAGCAGCGCGGTTTGCACCGCCGGATCCACCGCCGTAAAGCTGCCGCCGAAAAAAGCGATCTCGCTGTCCGCCGCGGCGGTATGCATGGTGTCCACCGCCCGGCGGCAAGCCGCGGTGACGGCATCAGGTGTCAGCTCCTGTGTCTGTCCGCTGATCACCCGCTGGTCGCAAAAGCTGCATCGATGGGGGCAGCCCTTGTGCGGCACAAACAACGCCACATTGGTGTGGCGGGCGCGGCGTGGCTCAGTCGAGCCGGTCATAGCCCATCAGGCGCAGCGCTTCGCGCGCGGCTTGCTGCTCCGCCTCTTTTTTGCTGTGCGCCCGCCCGGTACCGATCACATTGGAGTTCAGGTGCACCTCCACCGTGAACTTCTTTTGGTGGTCAGGACCGGATTCGCCCGCCAGCACATATTCCAGCTGCTCTTCCGGATTTTGCTGCACGATCTCCTGCAGCGCGGTTTTGTAGTCTTTGAACCGGCGCTGTTTTTGGCTGGCGAGCTCTTTTTGCAAAAACGGCAGCAAAAACTCCCGCACCGGCGGCAGTCCGCCGTCCAGATACATCGCGGCGATCACCGCTTCAAACGCGTCGGACAGGATGGAGGGGCGCTCGGCACCGCCGGTCATCCGCTCCCCTTTGCCCAGCAGCAGAAAATCGCCCAGTTTCAGCGTTTGTGCATAGCCGCTGAGCGCCTTTTCGCACACCAGCGACGCGCGCCGCTTGGTCAATTCTCCCTCGGCGCCCTTATCGTGCGCGAACAGGTAGTCCGCTGTGATGAACCCCAGCACCGAATCGCCCAGGAATTCCAAGCGCTCGTTGCTGGAATGGCGCGCCTTGCCCTCGTTCGCATAGGATGAATGGGTCAGCGCGTGCTCCAGCAGCTCCGGATCGCGAAAGGTATAGCCCATCGCCTGCATCAATGGTTGTAACCGTGTATTCATATCGTTTATCCCTACATTCTATCCTCGATATAGCCCACCAGATCCTCCACCGTTTCAAATGCTTCCAGTTCATCGGTCGGGATCTCGATCATATACTGTGCCTCCAGCAGCACCGCCAGCTCACTGCGGTCGTCGTCCGACAAATTCAGATCGTCCAGCAGCGATGCCATTTCCACCTCGTCGGGGTCACAGCCGCACCGCCCGGCGGCGAATTGCGCCACCACATCCAAAACCATGGGTTATTCCGCCTCCTGCTGTGTCGGGTTTTGCTTCACCGCTTCGGTGATTTTATCGATCACGCCTTCTTCGGCAAAGGTCGCCGCTACCCGAATGGCGTGCTGGATCGCAGGCGCTTTGGAGTTGCCGTGGGTCTTGATGACCGGCTTGCTGACGCCCAGCAGCGGCGCGCCGCCGTATTCGGAGGTGTCCATTTTCTTCTTGAAGCCCGCCAGCTGCGGCTTGACCATCAGCGCCGCCAGCTTGGTTTTGGTGTTGGTCATAAAAATCTCTTTGATATTTTTGAGCAGCGCGTCGGTCACGCCCTCCATCATTTTCAGCACCACATTGCCGGTAAAGCCGTCCGCCACCAGCACATCCGCCGTGCCGAACGGGATGTCGCGGGCTTCCACATTGCCCACAAAGTTCAGCCCGCTGTCCTTCAGCAGCGCAAACGCTTCGTGCTGCAGCGCGCCGCCTTTGCAATCCTCCACGCCGATGTTGATCAGTCCCACCGATACATCGCGTCCCATCACACTTTGCATATACAAGCTGCCCATCTTGGCAAATTGCAGCAGCATTTCGGGGCGGCAATCCACATTTGCGCCGGAATCGATCAGCATAAACGGTCCTTTGTTGGAGGGCATCAGCGGTGCCAGCGCGGCACGGGATACGCCTTTGATACGCTTGACGATAAAGGTGGAACCCATGATCATAGCGCCGGTACTGCCCGCGGTGACAAACGCGTCGCCGTTGCCCGCCGCCAGCTGCCGCAGCCCTTCCGCCATCGAGCATTCCTTGTGCTCCTTCAGAATGCTGCGCGGCTCGTCATCCATTCCGATGACATCCGGCGCATGTATTATATCCATTTTGTGAAGCGAAATACCATTGTCGGCAGCGACCTTGCGGATCTGTGCCTCATCACCGGTCAACACAATATCGTGGCCATACGCCTCCACCGCCTGGGCGGCACCCCGGATCACTTCCAACGGCGCATTATCGCCGCCAAAGGCATCAACGATCACTTTCATAGCTTTTCATCCTTTCCGATTTGGTAAGGGGTCAGGTCGCCGAGCGCCCGTTCGGACAGCGCCGCATAGCGCAGGCGTTTGTCACGAATTTTTTCGGGCAGCGGCGGCAGAATACCGAAATTCGCCCCCATGGGCTGGAACTGGGTCACGGTGCCATCGCTGATATACGCGGTGAGCGCCCCCATCATGGTGGTGCGGGGCAGCACCAGCGGCGCTTCTCCCCGCCAGCGGCGCACCGCGTTTTGCCCCGCCAGAATGCCCGCCATCGCGGATTCCATATACCCCTCTACGCCGGTGATCTGACCGGCGAAAAAGAGAGCGGGACGCGCTTTCATCGCGTAATCCGCGCCCAGCAGACGCGGCGAGTCGATAAAGGTGTTGCGGTGCATCACGCCATAGCGTACAAAGGTGGCGTCATGCAGCGCGGGGATCATGCCGAACACCCGCTTTTGCTCCGGAAAGGTAAGGTTGGTTTGGAACCCCACCAGATTCAGCAGCGTGCCGGCGGCGTTTTCCCGCCGCAGCTGCAGCACCGCCCACGGGCGGTGTCCGGTGCGCGGATCGCGCAGTCCCACTGGCTTCATCGGACCAAAGCGGATCGCATCCAGCCCGCGGCTTGCCAAAATTTCGATCGGCATACAGCCCTCGTACACCTTGCGGTCGCCGGGCGTATCAAATTCGTGCAGCTGCGCACGCTGCGCCGAAACCAGCGCCGCATGGAACGCTTCGTATTCCTCTTTGTTCATCGGGCAGTTGATGTAATCGCCCGCGCCGCTTTCCTCGTGATCGTAACGGGATGCGCAAAAGAACCGCTCCGGATCCACGCTGTCCGCCTCCACGATCGGGGCGGCGGCATCGTAAAAGCTGAGCGCGCCGCCGCACACTTCGCGAATCGCGGATGCCAGCGGTTCGGCGGTCAGCGGCCCGGTCGCCACCACGGTAATGCCCTCATCGGGCAGGGTGTCCACCCGCCCGTGCTCCACCGTGATCAACGGGTGCTGTTCGATGCGCCGGGTCACCCCGGCAGCAAACGCCTCGCGATCCACCGCCAGCGCTCCGCCCGCCGGCACCGCGCAGCTGTCTGCCACCGGCACACACAGCGAGCCCATGCGGCGCATCTCTTCCTTCAGCAGACCGGCGGCGCTGTCGATCCGCCGCGCCTTCAGCGAATTGGAACACACCAGCTCTGCCAGCAGCGGCTCGTGATGCGCGGGGGTATAGTGGTCGGGCTTCATCTCCCGCAAAACAACGGGCACGCCCTGTTCGGCGATGGCGAAGGCGGCCTCGCAGCCCGCCAGCCCGCCGCCGAGTACGGTTATCGCTTGTTTCATGCTTCGGTTTCCTTTTTCTTGGGAGCCGCCTCTTTTTCAAAGCCGCAGCCCTCGGTCAGGCAATACAGTCCGGCGTTGCGGCCTTTTTTCTTAAACAGGGTCTTGCCGCACTTGGGGCAGACCTCGCTCACCGGTTCGCTCCATGTCACAAAATCGCAGTTCGGGTAGTTGGAGCAGCCATAGAACTTGCGGTTGTTTTTGGATTTTTTGCCGACGATATCGCCGCCGCACTTGGGGCAGATGCCGCCGGTCTTTTCCACAATGCGCTTGGTGTTTTTGCATTCGGGATAGCCCGGGCAAGCCAAAAACTTGCCGTAGCGCCCGGATTTGATCACCATTTTGCGCCCGCACAGCTCGCACACCTCGTCGCTTTCCACTTCCGGCACCTTGATGCGCTCGCCCGACAGATTGTCCTCCGCCTTTTGCAGCGTGGCGGCAAAGCCCTTGTAAAAATCGTCCAGAATGCTCACCCAATCGCGTTTGCCCGCCTCCACGCTATCCAGCTGGCGCTCCATGTTGGCGGTAAATTCAACATCCACGATCTCGGCAAAATTCTCTTTCATCAGCTGGGTGGTCACTTCGCCCAGCGCGGTGGGTTTGAGGGCTTTGCCCTCGCGCTCCACATATTCGCGGTTCAAAATGGTGCTGACGGTGGGCGCGAAAGTGGAGGGACGGCCAATGCCATTTTCCTCCAGCGCCTTGATCAGCGTCGCCTCGGTATAGCGGGCGGGCGGCTGGGTGAAGTGCTGGTTGCCCTTTAGATCGCGCAAGAACAGCAGATCGCCCTCCTCGAACGCGGGCAGCGCACCGCTGTCCTCTTCTTCTTCGTCCTTGCCCTCCACATACAGCACGGTGTAGCCGTCGAACCGCACGGTGTAGCCGGACGCTTTGAACACATAACCGTTGGCTCCGATATCCACCTGACAGGTATCCTGCACACAGTTGGCCATCAGGCTGGCGATGAACCGTTCCCAAATCAGCTTATACAGCCGGTACTGGTCAGAGGTCAGCGACCCTTTGACCCGGTCGGGGGTCAGATCCGGCATCGAGGGACGGATCGCTTCGTGCGCATCCTGCGCGTTGCTGCGGGATTTGAAATAGCGCGGTTTTTCCGGCAGATACTGGTCACCGTAGCGTTCGCGGATGTAGTTGTTGCCCTCGCGGCGCGCATCCTCCGAGATACGCAGCGAGTCGGTACGCATATAGGTGATCAAACCGACCGCACCGATACCCTCGACCTCCACGCCTTCGTACAGCTCCTGCGCCGTTTTCATGGTACGGCGCGCGGCAAAACCCAGCTTGCGGCTGGCTTCCTGCTGCATGGTAGAGGTGATAAAGGGCGGCGCAGGCGAGATCGACCGCTTGCCGCGTTTGACCTTGTCCACCCGGAACGACGCGTCTTTCAGCGCCGCCAGAATGGTATCGGTTTGCTCCTTGTCGGTGATTTTCAGCTTGCCGTTGCGGTCACCATACAGCTTGGCGGCGAATTTCTTGCCCTTTTCGGTCACCGAAAACAGCGCGTCGATGGTCCAGTATTCCTCGCTGACGAACGCGCGGATCTCTTCCTCGCGGTCCACCACAATGCGCACCGCTGCCGACTGCACACGACCGGCGGACAGCCCTTTGCGAATCTTTTTCCACAGGAAGGGGCTGAGCTTATAACCCACAATGCGGTCGAGGATCCGGCGCGCCTGCTGGGCGTTGACCAGATCCATATCCAGCTGGCGGGGATGCTCCATCCCCTGCTGCACGCCGCTTTTGGTGATCTCGTTGAAGGTGATGCGGTTGTTGTCCGCGGGATCCAGCTTGAGCAGCTGCATCAAATGCCACGCGATGGCTTCTCCCTCGCGATCAGGGTCGGTTGCGAGAATCACGCCGTCGCTTTCGGCAGCCATCGCTTTCAGCTGCCGAATCAACGCCGATTTGCCGGGAATATCGGTATAGCGCGGCTTAAAATCGTGTTCAATATCCACGCCCAGCAGCGATTTGGGCAAATCGCGGATATGTCCCATCGACGCGGTCACCTCATAGCCGGAACCGAGATATTTCTGCACGGTTTTGGCTTTGGCGGGGGATTCCAAAATAACCAGCTTTGCCATATGCTGTTCATCATCCTTCATCTATAATCTAAACGGGGGGCGAGTCACCGGCTATATTGCTGACCGGCGTGACAACGCGCTCCTCCTAAAATTTCCAATTCTGTCAGCACCGCCATCGCGCGGGCGGGGCTTAGCTCCGCTTTGGCAGCCAGCCAATCCACCGGGCGGGGCTGTTCCTGCAGCACTGCAAACATCCGGCGGCCGTTTTCCGACGCACCCTCCGGACAGGTAGTGCAGACCTCCGGCGAAGTGGCGGGCGGCGCTTCTTTATGCTTTTTGAACCGCGGTTCCCGCCGGGGCGGTTGCGCGGCATGGCGAGGCTGCGGCTGTCCCTGCGGCTGCGGCGGTTGCCACCGCGGCGCGGGCACCTTATCCGCCTCCTCCGGTTTCAGCAGATCGCCGAACCGGTCGCGATATTGATGCAAAATATCGGCGGGGCTTCCCACCAGATACGCACCCTTTTGAATCAACGCATGCGAGCCCGCATACGCGCCCAGTCCGGCGGGACCGGGCAGAGCCATTACATCGCGCCCCTGCTCCCGCGCGTGGGTCGCCGTTATTAGCGAACCGCTGGGAATGGGCGCTTCTACAATGCAGGTGGCTTGCGCCAACCCACTGATCAGTCGGTTGCGCGCCTGAAAGGTGTGGCGCTGCACCGTGGTGCCAGGCGGGTATTCGCTGATAAGTGCCCCGCCCTGCTGCAAAATCTGCTGCCGCAGCGGCGCGTTGGCGTCCGGATAGTTCACATCCAGCCCGCACGCCTGCACGGCGATCGTGACCCCACCGGCATCCAAGGCTCCCTGGTGGGCTGCCGCGTCAATTCCGACGGCACCGCCGCTGACCACCGTCATACCGGCAGCCGCGACTCCGGCGGCAAGATACCACGCCATACGGCGTCCGTATTCAGTGGGCTTGCGGGTGCCGACCATCGCCAATGTCGGGCGTTCGTCCACCCGCGGGCATTCGCCCTTGCCGTACAGCACCAGCGGCAGCGCAAAAATTTCGCGCAGCGCATCGGGATACAGCGCGTCATCGGGTGTCAGCACCCAGCCGTTATCCCGCAGCGCCGCTTTTAGAATCGCGGCGGCGGGCTCCAGCGATTTGCGGCCCAGGCGTTCCCGCTCGGCAGCATGGAATCCCACATCGCGCAGGGCAGCATCGTCCGCTTCCCACACGCGGGCGGGCGAACCCATGACCCGCAGCAGCGGATCCGCTTTGGGGCTGCCGGCGCCCAGCGCCTGTTGCAGCCATATCCAGTAAAGCCGGTTGTCCAAAGCGCTCACCCCCGCGTTTTTGTTGTTCGGTTACAGCAGCGCGTCGCCGCGCATCATCTCCCACGCCACCAACGAAGCCGCCACCGATGCGTTCAGCGATTCGGCGCGCCCCGCCATACGGATGGTGATGCGCTGGCGGCAAGCCGCCTGTGTTTCCGGTGTTAAGCCGTTGCCCTCGTTGCCGATCACGGCGATGGAACCGGGAGCAAAGGTCACTTGTTGAATGGGCTGCGCGGCGGCATCCACCACACAGGCGAACGCCGTCATTCCCCGCGCCTGCAGCGCGTCGATTGCGGTGGGCATCGCTCCCGCTTCGATCAACGGCAGCCGGAATACGCCGCCCATGCTGGCGCGCAGCACCTTGGGGTTGTACCGATCGCAGCAGCCGGACGACACGATCAGACCGCGCACGCCCAACGCCTCGGCGGTGCGGATCACCGCTCCCAAATTGGCGGGGTCCTGGATATTTTCCAGCGCCAAATACTTCCCATTCTTTTCTATTGTATCCAAACCGGCAGGCTTGTCAAGCCCCTTGGCAATGCAAAACAATCCCTGCGGCGAGGTGGTATCCCCCATATAGGCGGCGAGCTCGTCGGTGATTTCCACCGCGTGTGCCCCGGTCGCCAGCAGCGATTGCAGCGTGGCAGCATAGGTTTCGGCGGCGCGGCGGGTGACCAGCACCGTTTGGATCGGGATACCCGATGCGGCCGCATCGCCACACAGGCGGGCACCCTCCAGCGCGAACAGTCCGGTTTGCCGCCGGTACTTGGTTTCGCCCAGCAGACGACGGGTCTGCCGCACATACTGGTTGTCCCGGCTGGTGATGTTATCCATGTTTCCTCCAACGAAGAACACCCGCAGGGGACATGCTCCTGCGGGTGCGATACAGTCTTATTTCAGCGCCGCTTTGGCTTTTTCCGCCAGCGCAGCAAACGCCGCCGCGTCGGACACAGCCAGCTCAGCCAGCATTTTGCGGTTCAGGGTGATGCCCGCTTTTTTCAGGCCGTTCATAAAGGTAGAATAGTTCATACCGTTGATTTTCGCCGCAGCCGAAATACGGGTGATCCACAGGCGGCGGAAATCTCTCTTGCGCTGTTTACGGCCGATGTACGCATACTGGCCGGATTTCATAACCGCTTCTTTCGCGGTCTTAAACAGCTTGGATTTTGCGCCAAAGTAGCCTTTCGCCAGTTTCAGCGTCTTTTTTCTTCTTTTACGAGTCATCATAGCGCCCTTAACACGAGCCATGATCAATTACCTCCGTTTCAAGTCGTGGTACGGTTGCGACCCTTGCCGCGCGATGCGCCGGCGGCCGCTTGCCCGTCCGTTCAATTATTTATAGGGGATCAGGCGCTTCACCTGTGCCACGTTGGTCACATCGGCAATAGCGGTTTTGCGCAGGTTTCTTTTGCGTTTGGTGGTCTTCTTGTTCAGGATGTGCGATTTGTAGGCGTGCGCCCGCACGACCTTGCCCTTTTTAGTCAGCTTAAAGCGCTTTTTGGCGCCGCTGTGCGTTTTGATCTTCGGCATTTGTTGTTCCTCCTTAGAAAAATGACCTTATTTGGCGGTTTTCGGAGCCAGGAACATCAGCATTTGACGTCCTTCCATCTTGGCGGGTTTTTCCACCGCACCATGCTCCGCACACACTTCGGCAAACCGTTTCATGGTGTCCAGCCCGATTTCGGGATGGCCCATTTCGCGACCGCGGAAGCGGATGGATACCTTGACTTTGTTGCCGGCCTGCAGAAATTTCGCCGCATGCTTCGCCTTGGTCTGGAAGTCAGCCACATCGATATTCAGCGACAGGCGAATCTCCTTGACCTCCATCACATGCTGGTTTTTGCGGGCTTCTTTTTCCTTTTTGGCCTGCTCGAACCGGTACTTGCCGTAGTCCATGATCTTGCACACCGGCGGTTTGGCCGCGGGCGAGATCTTGACCAGATCGAGGTCGCGCTCGTCGGCGATTTTCTGGGCGTCGCGCGCGGACATGATTCCTAACTGACCGCCCTTGTCGTCGATGACGCGGACTTCATCGTCCCGAATTTGTTCGTTGATCTGCAGCTCTTTGGTTGCGATAGCCAAGCACCCCCAAATAGATTTTTGATGCAAAAAACACGGACAGAAACCTGCCCGTGTATCCAACGCTTTGCACTCCCCCGCGGGGAGATCGCTCGCTATTGACCTGCTAAGAACAAGATCCGCAGGTGAGAACAGGCAGTTCTGCTTCGTTTTGCTACCGGAATAGTATACCAGACCCCGACGCAGTTGTCAAGAGGAGATTTTCAAGTTTTTATATTGTCCGCCGCGCGGTTTTTGGACGAGAAAAGCGCCATACTAAAGACTGACAGAAAAGAAAGGGGCGCTTTATGGATACCGTATATGATATGGCGATCATCGGCGGCGGACCCGGCGGTTATGCGGCGGCGTTGTACGCCGCCCGCGCGGGGCTGCGCACGCTGGTGCTGGAACAACTCGCGGCGGGCGGGCAAATGGCGCTGACCGACCGCATCGACAATTACCCCGGTTTTGATACCGGCATTGACGGGGTTACGCTGGGCAAAAAGATGCAGCAAGGTGCACAACGGTTCGGCGCGATCACCCACATCGGCACGGTGCGCCGGGTGCAGCTAACCGAACCGGTCAAGCAAGTTCATCTGGACGGCGAAACTCTTTACGCCCGCGCGGTGGTAGCGGCAACCGGCGCCACTCCCCGTCCTTTGAACATCGAGGGCGAAGCCGCTCTGGTGGGGCGCGGTGTCCACTATTGCGCTACCTGTGACGCGTGGGCTTACAAAGGAAAAACGGTGGCTGTGGTCGGCGGCGGGAACGCGGCCGCGGCTGCCGCCGACCAACTCGCTGCGATGGCGAAAAAGGTGTACCTCATTCATCGGCGGGATCGGCTGCGTGCCACGCAGGTGTATCACCAGCCGCTGCAAAGCACAGACAATCTGGAGTTTTGCTGGAACAGCGCGGTGGTCGCACTGCAGCATACCGATCGGCTGACCGGGCTGGTGCTGGAAAACGCTCTCACCGGGGAGCGGCGCATCCTCGCCTGCGATGGTGTGTTTGTAGAAATAGGACGGGCACCCGCCACCGTGCTGTTTCGGGATCAGCTGACGCTGGATGATGGCGGGTATATCGTCGCGGACGAATCCACCAGAACCAACCTGCCCGGCGTGTTTGCTGTGGGTGATGTGCGCGCCAAAGCACTGCGGCAGGTGGTCACTGCTGTCGCCGACGGCGCGGTAGCGGCACATTACGCCGAGCAATATCTATTGGAAAATCCGCGCGTTTAATCGCTGTTATATATTGCGATGCGCCCCGGCAGGAAAATCTCCGCCGGGGCGCGCCAAAAGTTACGCTATTTACGCGGGTGTGATGCGCCGCAAAAAGTCGGTGAAATAATCGGGCAGCGGCGAGGTGAAAGAAAGCTGTTCCCCGGTGATAGGGTGCACAAACCCGATCTCGCGGGCGTGCAGGCACTGCCCCTCCGGCTCCGGCGCGCGGTGCCGCCCGCCGTAGACCGGGTCGCCCGCCACCGGATGTCCCAGATACGCCATATGCACCCGAATTTGGTGGGTGCGTCCGGTTTCCAGCCGCAGACGCAGGTGCGAATAGCCCGGATATTCCGCCAAGACCTCGTAATGAGTGCGGGCGGGGCGGGAATGTTCCGGCGTGACCGCCATGCGCTTGCGCTCGGTGGGGTGGCGACCGATCGGCGCATCCACCGTACCGGACGGCTGTTTCATATGTCCGCGCACCACCGCTTCGTACACGCGCGAAAAGCTGTGCGCCTTAATTTGTTCCGCCAAGCCCTGATGCGCCGCGTCGTTTTTGGCAACGATCAGCAAGCCGCTGGTATCCTTGTCGATGCGGTGCACAATGCCCGGTCGCAGCACACCGTTGATACCGGACAGGCTGTCGCCGCAATGCGCCATCAGCGCGTTCACCAGTGTGCCGGAGGTGTGCCCCGCCGCGGGATGCACCACCATCCCCCGCGGCTTGTTGACCACCAGCAAGTCGTTGTCCTCATACACAATATCCAGCGGAATATCCTCCGGCAGGATGTCGCAGGATACCGGATCGGGAATCCGCACCGTTACCACATCGCCCGCCTTGACTTTATAGTTTTTGGCGCGCGCCACGCCGCCGATGTCTACACATCCCAGCGTCAGCCAGCCCTGCGCCGCCGCGCGGGTCGCCTGCATTGCTTCGCTCAAATAGCGATCAAGCCGCTCCCCCGCCTGTTCCGGCAGAACCATCCATGTTTCCTGTTTCATCGGTCGCCTGTTCCTCTCCGTTAGACTTGTCCGATCCGGCGGGCGGATCGTCCTCCCGGTACACGAACATCAAAAAAATCAGCATCAGCGCCGCCCCGATCACCACGCAGCAATCCGCCACATTGAAGATGGGGAAATCGATCCAGCGCACATAGATAAAGTCCACCACAAAACCGTGCACGGCGCGGTCAATGAGATTGCCGACACCGCCGGCGAGAATCAACCCACCGGCGATGGTCGCCAGCTTATACGACCGGAACCGGCGGCTCCACAGCATCGCGATCACCGCCGCCATCAGCACCACCGTCAACACCACCAGCGGCCAGCGTGCACCGCTGAAGATGCCCCAGGCAGCGCCCTCGTTTTCGCTGTACCGCAGCTCCAGCACACCTTGGATCAACACCAGCGGGCGTTCCATCAAATAGGTGGTCGCCAGCCATTTGGTCAGCTGATCCAGCCCGACCAGCGCCAGCACACCCAGCATCAGTCCTATCCACAGCATTGTTTGGTTCCTCCGTTTATAAAAGCGGCGCACCGCCACAACCGGTGCGCCGCTAAACCTTGTGATACTTATTCGTGCAAAATGGCGGCGCAGCGCGCGCACAGCTCGGGATGCTCGGCATCCGTACCCACCGTGTCGCTGAAGCTCCAGCAGCGGCCGCACTTATGACCATCCGCATGAGCCACCGTGATGGAAACGCCTTCCACCTCGCCGGTGTAATCGCCGGTGCCATCCTCCGCGATCTCCAGCGCCGATACGATCAGGATCGCCGGCAGCATCTCTTTGATCGAGCGGATAAACGCCAGCTGGTCGCCGGTGGCGAACAGCGTCACCTTCGCATCCAGCGAACCGCCGATCAGTTTGGCGGTACGGGCGATCTCCAACGCTTTCTGCACATCCTCGCGCAGCGCGTGGATGCGATCCCATTTGTCCATGAACGCATCGTCCCGCGTGATATGCGGCTGCGACGGAATCTCGTTGAACATCACCGATTCCGGGTCGTCGCCCGTTTTGTGCGGCAGATACGACCAGATCTCCTCCGAAGTGAACGCCAGAATCGGTGCCAGCAGCCGGGTCAGTGTATCCAAAATGGTATAGATCGTGGTCTGCGCCGCCCGACGGGTCGCGCTGTCCTCTTTCTCCACATACAGGCGATCCTTAATAACATCCAGATAGAAGTTGGACATATCCACCACGCAGAAGTTGTGCATCCGATGCAGCGCATCGTGGAACTCGAACGCTTCATATGCGCGGCGCACCTGCGCGGTCAGCTCGTCCAGACGCATCAGCGCCCAGCGGTCGATATCCTCCAGCGCATCGGTCGGCACCGCATCCTTGTTCGGGTCGAACCCATGCAGGTTGCCCAGGATAAAGCGCGCGGTGTTGCGGATTTTGCGGTAGGATTCGGACAGCTGTTTCAAAATATCCTGCGACAGGCGCACATCCACGCGATAATCCAGCGATGCCACCCACAGGCGCAGAATATCCGCGCCGTACTGGTTGACAACCTCGCTGGGGGCAATGACATTGCCCAGCGACTTGGACATTTTGCGGCCCTCGCCGTCCACCGTCCAGCCGTGGGTCAACACGCCCTTGTACGGCGCTTTGCCGCGCCACGCCACAGCGGTCAACAGCGACGACTGGAACCATCCGCGATACTGGTCGCCACCCTCCATATACAGATCCGCCGGCCAGGTCAGATAGTCGCGGTCGTTCAGCACCGCCGCGTGCGAGCTGCCGGAATCGAACCACACATCCATGATGTCGCTTTCTTTGCGGAAATGGTGACCGCCGCAATGCGGGCAGGTCGCACCCTCCGGCAAAATCTCCGCCGCTTCGTGAGTATACCACGCGTCCGAACCTTCCTTGCGGAACAGCTCCGCCACCGCGTGGATAAAATCTTTGTCAATGATCGGTTCGCCGCAATCCTCGCAATAGAAGATCGGGATCGGCACGCCCCACAGACGCTGGCGGGAAATGCACCAGTCGCTGCGTTCGCGCACCATCGAGATCATGCGCTCTTCGCCCCAGGCGGGGGTCCATTTCACCTTTTTGATCTCTTCGATCGCCTGATCCTTAATGCTTTCCACCGAGCAGAACCACTGCTCGGTCGCGCGGAACAGCACCGGCTTTTTGCAACGCCAGCAGTGCGGATATTGGTGGATCAGCTTTTTCATCGCCAGCAGCGAGCCGGTTTTGTCCATATGGATGGCGATCGCCTTGCTCGCTTCGTCGGTGGTCATACCGGCGCAGATGGGGCCGGCCTCCTCGGTCATGTAGCCCTTGTTATCCACCGGCACCACGATCGGAATCTCGGGGTAATTTTTGCACACCACAAAGTCTTCCACACCATGACCGGGCGCGGTATGAACGCAGCCGGTACCGCTTTCCAGCGTCACATGGTCGCCCACGATCACCAGCGATTCCCGATCCAGGAACGGATGGTGCGCTTTCATATATTCGAGGTCGCTGCCCTTGAAGGAGGCCAGAATCTCATAATCGGTAATTTTGGCATCCGCCAGCGCGATTTCGTACAGTCCGTCCGCCATCACATAGTTTTCGTTGCCGCAGCGGATAACATGATAGGTGAAATCCGGGCCCAGACAGATCGCCACGTTGGCGGGCAGGGTCCAGGTGGTGGTGGTCCAAATCACGAAATAGGTGTTCGCCACATCAATACCCTTGGCGGTGAACAAGCCCTTATCGTCGCTCACCGGGAACTTGACATACACCGAATAGCAGGGATCCTCGGCGTATTCGATCTCCGCTTCTGCCAGAGCGGTCTGGCATTCGGGGCACCAATACACCGGTTTCAAGCCCTTGTAGATATAACCCTTGGTCGCCATTTCGCCGAAAATCTCGATCTGGCGCGCCTCAAAGGCGGGATCCAGCGTGATATAAGGATGATCCCATTCACCCAGCACGCCCAGACGCTTAAACTGGTTGCGCTGACCATCCAGATACGACAAGGCAAACTCCTTGCAGATGGCGCGCAGCTCGACCGGCGACATCACCGCCGCGTTTTCCACCCCGGCTTTGGCGCGCGCCTTCAGCTCGATGGGCAGACCGTGAGTGTCAAAGCCCGGCACATACGGCGATTTGTAGCCGCCGATGTTGTGATACCGCACAATGATATCCTTGATGATCTTGTTCATCGCGGTGCCGATATGAATATCGCCGTTGGCGTAGGGAGGGCCGTCGTGCAGCACATACAGCGGCTTGCCCTCGTTTTTCTCCATCAGCTTATCGTACAGGCGGCTTTGTTCCCAATGCTCCAGCATCTCCGGCTCCCGTTTGGGCAGACCCGCCCGCATCGGAAAATCGGTAACCGGCAAATTCAGCGTCTTATTGTAATCCATGGGATGTATCTCCTATCCTTATTTTTTGCGTTTGAAACGACCCTTGCCCTCGTCCGCGGCGGCGTCCTCGGCAATATCGTAATCTTCACCGAATTTCAAATCGGCATAGCGGGATTCGCCCTGCTCCGCGGGCTGCTCGGCAGCAGGCTCGGCCGGCGTTTCCGGTACCGCGGTGGGCGCTTCCGGCTGTTCCGGAGCCACCACCACGGTGGGGGCAGCGGGCTTTGCCTCGCCGGGCAGTTTTTCCACCTGCGCCATCTGGTCGCGGTAAAGCTGCAGCACCATCGCCTTGAAGCTTGCCACCTCGTCTTTGACGCGCGCCAGCTCCTCCTGCTCGGCTTTGATCTGCTCCTGCGCATCCTCCTGCACACGCCCCGCCTTATAGCGCGCGTCCGCCAGAATGGTCGAGGCTTTCTCCTGCGCTTCTTTGATAATGCGATCCGACATCTTGTGCGCGTCCAGCAGCGCGGTGCGCAAGCTGTCCTCGTCCTTGCGGTATTCCACCAGCTTGTCGGCCAGCACATTCATTTTCGCGGTAATATCCGCTTTCTCCTTTACCAGCGCGGAAACCGTTTCCTCGCACTGATCCAGAAAATCATCCACCTCGCCGGCTTTGTAGCCGCCGAGGTTTTTGGTAAATTCCACGTTACGAATTTCGTCTACCGTCAACATGAAAAAGCCTCCTTTGTTATGTTCAACAGTATTTTTGCAAAGTTAAAAACAACCGTCCCTTGCGGGTGGGCGGCCCGATGGTTTCCACCCGAAAACGCCCCACACCCCGCAGCGACAGCACATCGCCCTCGCGCACGGTAGCGGAAGCGGACAGGCACGGTGTATGATTGAGCGATACCAGCCCCGCGGCGATCCGCCGCGCCGCCTCCTCCCGCGAACAGCCGGCAGCGGTTTTCACCACCGCATCCAGCCGGGGCGAGGCAATGGTATCGCGCATTTCGCGAAAAGTATGCACCGCGGGGAGCTCCCCACTGTACGGATACAGGCTGTGCACGCCCTCATGCCCCACCTGCTCCAGCTGCTCCACCACAAACGGAGCAATGTCCGCGTCCAAAAACGCCACGGTCAACCCTTCGGTACACAAAATATCGCCGATCTTGTCGCGTTTGATACCGCAGGACAGCAGCGCCCCCAGAAAATCGCGGTGGCTAAGCGATGCCTCCCGCCGATAGGTAAACCCCACGGCAGCAAGCGGAAAAGCGTCCTCCTCCGCCGGCAAAAAGGGCGGAAAGATACCGGCGATGGTGCGCTCCGCTTCCGGATGTCCCCCGAAAAAGCAGATGCTCACCGCCGTATACGGGCGCAAGAAGGCTTCGGCGACCGCGCGCTGGCGTTCGTCCAAAAAGCCCACAAACCGCGGGCAGGAACGCCGATCGCACAGATCCACCGCATCCGACAGCCGCGCTTTAAGCAGCGCGTCCTCCGCCGCGTGATCAGAAGTACAGGCCATTGTTCTCCAGCTCGTCGAGCAGATCGCCCATGATGCCGACATTATAAGGAATAATAATAAAGGTGCAGTTGGCAACCTTTTTGATCTGGCCATCGTTGGCATACGCCACGCCGCTCAGAAAATCGAGGATCCGGCGGGCAATGTCTTTGTTGGCGGATTCCAGATTCAGCACCACCGTGCGCTTGGCGTTCAGATGATCCGCCACACCCACCGCGTCGTCAAAACGCTCAGGCTTCACCAGCACCACCTGCAGCTGCGCGGTAGCGTTGATGTTGACCACTTTGTTGCCGTGCTTCATCGGCTCTACATTCAAATTGTCAGCCGGCGGCGTCGGACGCGCCTCGCGGCGGGCAGCGGTATTATCGTTAAAGGGGATCTCGTTTTCTTCCGGAGCGGTATCCTCGTAGCTTTCTTCGCCGTTCATAATGCGCTTAAAATTTTCCCACATTCCCATAGCTGTAACCTCCGTATTATCTTTTTAGTATACTCGCTCGCCAAACAGAGCGGACCCGATTCGTACCATGGTGGAGCCTTCCAAAACAGCTTCCCGGTAATCGCCGGACATCCCCATGGACAGGATATGCATATTTATATTATCTATCTTTTTGGCCTTTATGTCAATAAACAGTTTATGCATATTCAAAAAAACTTTTCTTTTGTCGCTTTCGGTCGTCAAAACCGGCGGCACCGTCATCAATCCCTGTACCCGCAGATGGGGCATTTCCGCCATTTGATACAACAGCGGCTCCAACTGCTCGGGCGGCAGTCCGGTTTTGGCGGCATCGTGACCGATGTTCACTTCCACCAGCACATCGGTCACCACCCCTTTTTTGGCGGATTCCTTGTCGATGGCGCGGGCGATGCGCTCGCTGTCCACCGACTGGATCATATCCACCTCGCCCACGATGCGGGCGACCTTGTTGGTTTGCAAATGCCCGATCAGATGGGTAGTGACACCGGACAGATCCAGCGCCTCTTTCTTTTCCATATACTCCTGCACACGGTTTTCGCCCATATGGCGAATACCGGCGTCCAGCGCCGCCTGCACACGGGCGGCATCCACCGTTTTGGTCACCCCCATCAGCGTGACCTCCCCCTCCGGTCGTCCGGCGGCGGCACAAGCGTTAGCGATCTGTTCCTGAATATACATCAAATTGTCGCGTATCTGCGCAAAGGTGCGCTCATCGTATGATCTTGCCATCGTATAACCCCTTTCCGCCTACAATAATATCGTCATACAGCTTCAAGCTGCCGGATTCGCTGCTGCTTTTGCAAATGGAATATTCCGCGGCGCTGTACAAAATCTCCACCTTGCGGAAGGTGGCGGTGTTGCCCACCCGCACATACACACCGGCTTCGTTGTTTTTATCAAACACCAGCGCGTTTTTGGGCACCCGCAAGCCTTCGTACCGCTCGATCTGGATCTGCACCGTTTCCGACCGCACCGACGACAGCACCTCCGACATCTGGGCGCATTTGA
This sequence comes from uncultured Oscillospiraceae bacterium, assembly GCA_900547105.1. GTDB lineage: Bacteria > Bacillota > Clostridia > Oscillospirales > Acutalibacteraceae > UMGS1474. The sequence continues at coordinate 65,114 of URFL01000010.1, forward strand.
AGATCACCGCCACCGATCCTTTTTTGTCCGAATTGGTCGCGACCACCTCCATCGGAATGGCTTCGTCGCTGACAAACGGCATCAACACCGTCAGGCTGGTGCCGTTGCGCAGATGCACGGCATCGGATTCCGGCACCACACAGGTCATATACCATTCGTAGTCGCCCACCACTTTGCCGAGATACTGGCTGCTGTCCACCTTGGGCTTTTCCGCCAGCGCTTTTTGAATGTCCGCCACCTGCATGGTGGTGGCTTTGGTATAGTCCAGCGTCTGCTCGTAGCCGTCCACCTCGCTGACGAAATAGCCCGCCACCGGCGAGGTGATCGCCGACTGCGCTCCCGCATGGGAGGAGGACAGACTATTGCGCTGTTTTTGCAGAGAGGAAATATAATCGGAGAAGCCGGACACCTTGCCGGTGGTGATCTGCTGCTTGTTCATCAGCGACAACAGCTCGGTGTGCGCATCCCGCAGATCGCCGGTGCGGGGCGCATGCGCCGCCTGCACCAGCTCGCTCATCTGATACGACATCTGCTTGTTGATGAGTTCCAGATTCACCCGGTTGGCGGTGCCTTGGGTGTTGATGGTTTTGAGATCGGCGATCTCGGCGTCCAGCTGCTGCAGCTGGCGATATGCCAGCGCGTCCTCTTCATTTTTGTAGACCGACGCGATCTTGCCGCCTTTGGCGACCCGCTCACCGTTGGTCACGCTGTAATACACATAGCCACTGGTTTTGCTCGCGGTCACCGGCGTTTCGCTGCGGATCACCAGTCCTTGCGTATCCACCGTTTTGTATTCGCTGTACGCATACACCGTTTCGGTCTGGATAGACGAAAACAGCATTTGATACGCCTGATAACCCACATACACCAGCAGCGCCAGCGCCGCCACCACCGTTGCCAGCCGTTTCAGCACATTGTTCATCGGTCATTCTCCTTATAATATGCGACAATACGCTGCAGCGCCGCTTGCTGCAGCGCCTGCGCATCCTCGTAATCATCAATATACAGCGGATGGGCATGCTCCATCCCCCGAAACCACGACAGCTGCCGTTTGGCGTAGCGCCGGGTTTCGCGCTTGACATTGTCCACCGCCGTTTCCAGCGGCAGCTCGCCCGCCAAAAAGGGCGCGAGTTCTTTGTAGCCGATCGCCTGCATTGCCGTTTTGGCGTGCGGCGTTTGCAGCAAAAAGCGGGCTTCGTCCAGCAGCCCCGACTCCAGCATCGCATCCACCCGCCGGTCAATGCGGTCATACAGCACCTGCCGGTCGCGGCAATCCAGCACCAGCAGATACGCGTTATACGGCGAAGGCTTTTCACGCGACCGCCGCCGCTGCTCGGTCATGGTGATGCCGGTGGTCAGATACAGCTCCCACGCGCGAATGATGCGTCCCGCATCGTTCGGGTGCAGCCGCGCCGCCGTTTCGGGGTCGATCTCCTTTAGCGCCGCCAGCATCGCTTCCCCGCCCTCGCGGTCGTACCGCTCGCGCAGCCGTTCCCGGCAAGCGGGCGAGGACGGCTCATCGGTATAGGTCAAATTATCCACCACCGAGCGGATATACAGCCCGGTGCCGCCGCACAGCAGCGGCCATTTGCCCCGCGCCGCCACCGCGCGAATCACGGCGTGCGCCTGTTCAGTGTAGCGCGCCACATGATATTCCTCGGTCAGCGGCACAAACCCCATCAGATGATGCGGGATCCCCTGCATCTCCTCCGGTGTGGGGCGTGCGGTGCCGATGCGCAGATCGCGATACACCTGCATCGAATCGGCGGAGATCACTTCTCCGCCCAGCTGCTGCGCCAAAAACACCGCCAAGCCGGTTTTGCCGCTGGCGGTAGGGCCCGCGATCACCGGCAGCGGCTGGCGCTGCCCATTATACAATGCGTCCAAATTGCTTCTCCCATTCCCGGCGCGGCACTTCCACACACACCGGCCGCCCATGCGGGCAATAGCGAATATCGTCCTGCAGCAGCACCCGCTCGGCCAGTCGTTCCAGCTCCTCCGGGCGGCTTTTGTCGCCGCCTTTGATCGCGGCGCGGCAGGCGGTGGAATGATAGATCCAGTCCTGCTTGTCGATATGCACCGACTGGCCGCCGTTCAAAAAGCCTTCGGCGATCTCGTCCATCAGCGCGGGCACATCTTCGCCGTCCAGCATCATCGGCACGGTGCGCACCAGCAGCGTGCCGCCGCCGAAATCTTCCACTTCAAATCCGGCTTCCGCCAGCAGCGCGCGGTTGTCCAGCAGCACCGCGGCAGCCTCCCGCCCCGGCGATACGCTGACCGGCTGCAGCAAAATCTGCTCGTCGACGCGCGCGTTCTTTTTTAGCTGATTATACAGAATCCGCTCGTGAGCGGCGTGTTTGTCGATGATAAAGACCGCATCGCCCATTTCCGCCAGAATATAGGTAGAAAACGCTTCGCCGATATAGCGCACAGCGGGCGGCTCGTCGATCGTCAGCTCCAGCGTTTGCGCCGCCGAAGAGGGCGCTGCCGGTGTTTCGGTCACCGGCGGGGTAGTCCGCACAATGTCCGGATGCGGCGCGTGCACCGCCATCTCCGGTGCTTTGCCGCGTCGTTCGGAATATAGCGATGTCATATCCGGCAGCGACGAAGTCATAGAGCGCGGCGGCACCGCGGGTGCCGTCGGGCGAGCGGACACAGGCGGGGCCATCGGCTGTGGCGGTTCCGGCGGCAGCGGCTGCGCCGCCTGCTGCCGCATTGCGGTCGCCGGGGTGTTGCCCAGCGGAATATGCAGCTGCTCGCCTTGCGGCATCGGCGCGGACGGCTCCGCCTTGGGCGGGCGCACCGCCCCAGTAGACAAGCTGGCTTGCAGCGGCTGGTCGCCGCTTTGCAGCGCCGAGCGCACCGCATGGTACACCGCGTCAAACACCGGTTTTTCGTTGACAAACCGCACCTCGATCTTGGCGGGATGTACATTGGCATCCACCACCTCGGCGGGCAGGTCGATGTTGAGCACACAGGCGGGGAATTTGCCCACCATAATGCTGCCTTTGAACGCCTGTTCCAGCGCCGCCATCGCGGTGCGGGTTTTGACATAGCGCCCGTTGATAAAGAAATGCTGCATCGCGCGGCTGCGGCGACTGCTCGCCGGCGCGCTGATATAGCCGTGCACATGCACGCCCGCCAGCGTGTATTCCACCGGAAGCAGCCCCTTGGCAAATTCCTTGCCGAGCACCGTATATATACAGGAATACAACCGGCTGTCACCGGGGGTGAGCAGCTCTTCCCGCCCATCGCGGATAAAGCGGAAGGAAATGTCAGGATGGGACAGCGCCAGTCGATCCACCACCGCGGCGACGGCGTTGCCCTCGGTCACATCTTTTTTCAAGAATTTCATGCGGGCGGGCACATTGTAAAACAAATCCCGCACCACCATGGTGGTGCCGGTGGGGCAACCGATCTCTTCGTTTTCCACCGGTTCGCCGCCCGCCATCACATAATGGGTGCCGGCTTGCTCGTCAGCGGTGCAGGTGATGACCTCCATATGCGACACCGCGGCAATGGAGGCGAGCGCCTCGCCGCGAAAGCCCAAGGTGCCGATGGCATCCAGATCCGCTTCGGTGCGGATCTTGCTGGTGGCGTGGCGCAAAAAGGCGGTGGGAACCTCCTCATGGGCGATACCCGATCCGTTGTCCGTGATCTTCATCAGCGCCACGCCGCCCTGTTCGATCTCCACCGTGATGGTGGTGGCATCTGCGTCGATCGCGTTTTCCACCAGCTCTTTAATCACAGACGAGGGGCGTTCCACCACCTCGCCCGCCGCGATCAATTCGGCGGTATGCTTGTCCAAAACCTGAATATGCGCCATGGCATCGTCCCTCCCTAATCGGATTGCCGTATCTATGTTTCGTCTGCTTTGTCACTCTCATCCACGCCGCGTGGCGGGAAGATAAAGGGCAAGCGGTGTTAGCTCTGTTTCGCCTGTTGGCACAGGGTGTACAGCGTTTGCATCGCCTCGATGGGGGTCAGCGTGTTGACATCCAGCTGCCGCAGCTGTTCCACCAGCGCCGCATCCGCGAAGCTGTCCAGCGACAGCTGTCCGTCCTCCTCCGGTGCCAACTCGTCCGCGCGTGCGGCGGAGCGAGGCGCATCGTCCTGCTCCAACTCGTGCAAAATGGCTTTGGCGCGGGTGACCACACCCTCCGGTACCCCCGCCAGCTTTGCCACTTCAATACCGTAGCTGTCGTCCGCCGGACCGCGCACAAGGCGCCGCAAAAAGGTGATGTCGTCGCCCCGCTTTTTCACCGACACATGGTAGTTGCGAATACCCGGGCGCTCGTTTTCCACCACCGTCAGCTCGTGATAGTGGGTGGCAAACAGCGTTTTGGCGCCCAGCGTGTGGGGGTCTGCCACATATTCCAGCACCGCGCGGGCAATGCTCATCCCGTCAAAGGTGGAGGTGCCGCGCCCGATCTCGTCGAAAATCACCAGACTTTTGGAGGTGGCGTTTTTCAAAATGGATGCCACCTCGCTCATCTCCACCATAAAGGTGGACTGCCCCGCCGCCAAATCGTCGGAAGCGCCCACCCGGGTGAAAATGCTGTCCACCAGCCCGATGGTAGCGCTGTCCGCCGGCACAAAGCTGCCGATCTGCGCCATCAGCACGATCAGCGCCGTTTGGCGCATATAGGTGGATTTACCCGCCATGTTGGGGCCGGTGATCAGCCCCACGCGGTTATCCCCCTCGTCCAGCAGCGTGTCGTTGGGCACAAAAGGCGTATCCAACAGCGATTCCACCACCGGATGGCGACCGCCCTTGATGTCGATGCGACCTTTCAGGTCGATCAACGGGCGGCAATACCGGTTACGCACCGCCACCCGCGCAAAGGAGCACAGCACATCCAGCGTTGCCACCGCCTGGGCGGTGGATTGGATGCGGTGCAGCTGCGACGCTACCTTGTCCCGCAATTCCTGGAACAAGCGGTATTCCAGCGCGACCGAGCGATCCTTCGCGCCCAACACCCGCGCTTCCAGCTCTTTCAGCTCCTGCGTGATGTACCGTTCGGCGTTGGCGAGCGTTTGCTTGCGCACATAATGCTCCGGCACATCGCCTTTATATGCCTTGGAAACCTCGATATAATACCCGAACACCCGGTTGTACCCCACCTTGAGGTTTTTGATGCCGGTGCGTTCCTTTTCGTCCGCTTCCACCCGCGCGATGACCCCTTTGCCGTCGGTCATATCGGTGCGCAGCGTGTCCACTTCTTCGTTGTAGCCGTCGCGGATCATGCCGCCTTCCCGCACCGAAAAGGGCGGGTCATCCACGATCGCCGCTTCCAGCAGATCGGTGATATCGGTCAGCGGATCGATCCGGTCGCGAATGTCGCACAGCATCGGCGAGGTGCACCCCGCCAGCCGGTCTTTCAGCGGCGCGATGCAGCGCAGCGTTTGGGATAGCGAGCGCATTTCCCGCGCGTTGGCGCTGCCGTAGACGATGCGGGTCATGATGCGCTCCAGATCATACACGCCGGTCAGCTGCTCCACAATGTCGCCGCACAAAACCGCATCCTGCGTCAGCTCCTCCACCGCGTTCAGGCGGCGGGTGATGGGCGCGGGATGGATGAGCGGCTGCTCCACCCAGCTGCGGATCAACCGTTTGCCCATGGCGGTTTTGGTGCGATCCAGCACCCCCAGCAGCGACCCGCGCTTTTCCTTGTTGCGCATGGTTTCGGTCAGTTCCAAATTGCGGCGGGCGGTCAGATCCAGCCGCATAAACTGCGCGTCGGAATACACCTCCAAATGATCCAGCCGTTCCAGCCCCGCCATCTGGGTGGTGTAAAGATAATTCAGCGCGCAGCCGAGCGCCCGCACCGCTGCCGGTTGCCCGTCCAAATCCAGTTCGGACAGGCTGTTCGCATGAAAATGCGACAGCACCCGGTCGCCGCAGACGCTTTCGTCAAACGCCGCATCCTCGCGCACATCCAGCGCGATCCCCAGCCGGTTTTCCACAAAGCGGGTCACCACCGGCTGCGCCGCCGCCGCGGTATTCAGCAGCAGCTCGCGCGGCATAAAGCGCCCCATTTCGTTGGTCACCCGCAGCGGCACATCCGCACCGGTCAGCGTGGTGGCGCGAATGTCGCCGGTGGAGCAATCGCACAGACACAGCCCCGCTGTGCTGCCGTCCGCCGTCATATACAGAGCGCACAGATAGTTGTTCTTTTCCTCATCCAGCATGCTGCCCTCGATCACGGTGCCGGGGGTGATGATGCGGATCACATCGCGCTTGACCAGCCCCTGCGCGGTGGCGGGATCCTCCACCTGCTCGCAGATGGCGACCTTGTAGCCGCGCGACACCAGCTTGGCAACATACGATTCGTAGCTGTGGAACGGCACCCCGCACATGGGGGCGCGCTCCTCCTGTCCGCAGTCGCGGCCGGTCAGTACCAGCTCCAGCTCCTGCGAGGCGATTTTCGCGTCTTCGTAGAACATCTCGTAAAAGTCGCCCAACCGGAAAAACAGCAGACACTCCGGATACTGCTCTTTAATTTGAAAATATTGCTTCATCATCGGCGTTAATTCCGCCATATCGTTTCACATCCTTGTTGTCCGCTTCATAGGCTATGGTTGTTGCATAGCGCGTGGTTTTTTCAAATGCTTGCTGCCCCGCGAGGAGAGCCGTACAAAGCAATTCTTCTGCAAAGCCTCCCACTTGTGCACGCCACCCAATACAGAAAGTATCTGCTTTTCCACCTCATCCGCTTCGCTGCGCTCAGCACTTTTTTCTCCCGAAGACGGGCCCCTTTTGTCGGCTGCGCCGACATTTCCCCCGCACGCGGGGGAATCACCTCGAGGGAGAGGCTTGCGAAGTGTCTACATATCAAACATAGCGACTGGCGATCGCCCATAGCGACTGGCGATCGCCGCGGGTCTTTCAAAAGTTCTTAGTGACAGCCGCCGCAGGAAGAGCAATTGCCGCCGCAGCCGCTGCCCTGTTCCAACGCGGTTTCGGGGTCCTGCCCCTGCGCCGCCATCATCAAAATGGTGTTCACCTGATTCAACACCGCATCCAGCTCGCTTTTTGCGGCGTTATAGGCGGTCATATGCTCGTTGGACATAATGCGCTCGTACACAGCACGAATATCGGTGTCCAGCGCGTTCAGTTTTTCTTCGTCCTTTTCGTCCTTGCCCATCTCATTGCTGATGGCCATGCGTTTCAGATTAAACTCTCCGATCAGGCTTTGCAGCGCTTCGTCCTCGTCCGCTGCGGCCTGCGCCATCTGGGTGCGGATAAACCGCTCGTCCTGCTGAATGGTATAGCCCATTTCTTTTGCCAATTCTACCAACTGATCCATCTGAATATCCTCCGTTTTATTCATAAATTTTCTCGATTTCGCCGTTTAATATCCAGCTGCGCGCTTCGGTCACCCGCACATCCGCCCAATGACCGATCGCGGCGGGATCGCCCGGCACGCGTACCACCATATTATCCGAAAAACGCGCTTCCAGCACACCGTTTTCCTGCTTTTCCAGCAGCGCCCGGCAGGTGCGCCCCACCATCGTTTGCATCCGCGCGGCGGACATCCGCTCCTGCAGCGCCGTCATCTCCTGGAACCACGCGGTTTTTTCCTCCGCCGGAATGGGATCCGGCATCCGCGCGGCGGGCGTGCCCTCCCGCGGGGAGAAGATAAAGGTGAACAGCGACAAAAAGTCGACCTGCGCGATCAGATCCAGCGTTTGTTCAAAATCCTCGCGCGTTTCGCCGGGGAATCCGACGATCACATCGCTGGTGAACTGGATATCCGGTACCACGCTGCGCGCATAGGCAATCAAATCCAGATATTGCTCCCGCGTGTAGCGGCGGTTCATCTCCTTGAGCACCCGGTTGCTGCCGGATTGGAACGGCAGATGAAAATGCCGCGACACCTTTTCGCATGCGGCGATGGTATCGAACAGCTCGTGGGTCGCATCCTTGGGATGCGAGGTCATAAACCGGATGAGAAAATCGCCCTCGATCGCGTTGATGCGGCGCAGCAGCTCGGGAAAGTTCACCCCGTGCGCCTCGCCTTTGCCGTAGGAGTTGACGTTCTGCCCCAGCAGCGTGATCTCCTTGTAGCCTTGCGCCACCAGCTCGCGCGCCTCCTGCACGATCACATCCGGATCGCGGCTACGTTCCCGCCCGCGCACATACGGCACCACGCAATAGGTGCAGAAATTGTTGCAGCCGTACATAATCGGCAGCCACGCCTTGAACCGGCTGTCCCGCTGCACGGGATAGCCCTCGGCGATGATCTCGTCCTCGGCAGGGATAGCGACCACCCGCTTTTGCTTTTGCAGCGCCTGCCACAACAGCTGGGGCAACTGCTGCAGCACATGGGTGCCGAAAATCAACCCCACAAAGGGATAGCTTTTTTGCAGTTTTTCGGCAATGTGCTCCTGCTGCACCATGCAGCCGCACAGCCCGATCAGCGTGTGCGGACGGCGGCGTTTGATGTTTTTGAGCGCCCCCACATTGCCAAACACGCGATCCTCGGCGTGTTCCCGCACCGCGCAGGTGTTGAACAAAATCAGATCCGCGTTGTCCGGCGTTTCGGTGAACGCGAAGCCCATGTCCGCCAGCATCCCTTTCATGCGTTCGGAATCCGCCACGTTTTGCTGGCAGCCGTAGGTGCGTACATTGCAAAGCGGCGATTCATCGCCTTTGCGGTCGGCGTAATACGCCCGCACCCGCTCAATATAGGGCTGCTGCTGTTCCCATTGTTCCTGCAGCAAGCCCGCCTTTTTTTGTTGTTCCATAGTCCAAATCCTTACACTGAGATATTAACTAATAAAGTATAACAAAAAGGCGCGCGCTTTTCAATGCAAAAATCTGTTAAAAATTTGCGAATGTGTCTCTTTTTGGGTGGCGGGGTCAAAATATTTTTCCGGTGCTCTTGCATCCCCCGCCGCTTATACGGTACAATACAGGAAAACGCTCGCCGACACCGGCGGCGTATTCTCCCGAAGCGAGGATTTCGGTTATGCAACAAGCACCTCATGCTCTATACCTGCGACTGCTGGCTGTCGTTGCGGCGGCGCTGGTTTGTGTGGCGCTGGCGGGTCGTATCCGCGACACCGCTTTGGTGGATGTGCAGACGATCGCCACCACTCCCTCCACCATCGTCAAAAGCACCACCCCCTCCACCACGACCACCACCGCCACCATTCCGCAAAGCGGTGCCACAGCGGCACTGCTGTTTGACGCGACAGCCCAAACGGTGCTAGCAGCGCAAAACGCCGACCGGCGGGTGGCACCCGCCAGCCTGACCAAGCTGGTGACCGCTGCGGTCGCGCTGCAACACCTGAAGCCGGACGCTAAGCTGACGGTCGGCGCGGAAATCGGGATGGTCCACGCCAATTCCAGCTTATGCTATATCCGGCGGGGACAGCGGCTGACGCTGGAAAATCTGCTGTACGGCATGCTGCTGGAATCCGGCAACGATGCGGCGTATACCGTGGCGGTGCACACCGCGCGGGCGGCGTTCCCCGCCGAAAAGTTGACCGATAAGCGTGCGGTGCAGCGGTTTTGCGAGCTGATGAACCGGTACGCCGCCAACATCGGCATGACAAACAGCCACTTTTCCACACCGGACGGATGGGACGACAAGGCGCAGTACACCACTGCCCGCGACTTGCTGACGCTCACCCAACGCGTGCTGGAGATACCGGAGCTGGCAGCCATTGCCGGTACCGCGCGGCGGCAGGTCGCGTTGTCGTCCGGATACACCATCACATGGAAGAATTCCAATTTGCTGCTGCAGAAAAGCAGCCGCTATTATGACCCGCGGGTGACCGGGCTGAAAACCGGCACCACCGACCGCGCCGGCAACTGTCTGATCGCGTGCGCCGCGCAGGGAGAGCGCCGCATCATCACCATTGTGCTGGGCTGCTCCACCGACCGCCAGCGGTACACGATGACAAAAAAGCTGCTGGAAAGCGCGCTCGGTGCCGCCCCCACCACGCAACAATCGCGCACCGGCGGGCAAAAATAAAAAAGGCTTTTCTTTTTGGCGGATTGGGCTTATAATAAAAAGTCGAAACCGGTATTTTCGTTCGGGAGGCTACGGTAAATGGAAAAGGATCTTTTGCAATCCGTTCATCATATTTATTTTGCCGGCATCGGCGGCTCGGGGATGAGCCCGCTGGCCGATATTCTGCACGCGCAGGGCTACCGCATCAGCGGGTCGGATGTCAACGAATCCGACAATCTGGCGCGGATGCGGTCGCTGGGAATTCCGGTGGTGATGCAGCAGGTGGCAGAAAACATCACCGATGACATCGACCTGTTTGTCTACACCACGGCGGTAGGAAAAAACAATCCGGAGCTGCTGGCAGCCGAGCAAAAGGGCATTCCCACGCTGGAACGCGCCAAGCTGTTGGGGCTGATTACCCGCCGCTATCCCCGCACGGTGGCGGTCGCCGGTACCCACGGCAAAACCACCACCTCGTCCATGTTGTCCCAGATTTTGCTGAGCGGCGGGTTTGATCCGGCGGTATTCATCGGCGGACGGCTGCCGCTGATCGGCGCCAACGGCCGCGCCGGCAAAAGCGACATCATGGTGTGCGAAGCGTGTGAATTTCAGGATCACTATCTGTCTATGGCGCCCGCGATTTCCATCATTTTGAACATCGACGCGGATCATCTGGACTATTTCGGCTCGCTCGACGGCGTGATTCGTTCGTTCCACAACTTCGCCGAGCTGACCGCCAGCACACTGATCGTCAACCGCGACGACCCCCACGCCTATAAGGCGCTGGAGGGCGTGACGGATAAGCAGGTGATCTTTTACAGCGCACAGGGCGAGGCGGAGTGGACCGCCCGCCACATCTCCTATGAGCACGGCTCCTACGGTCGGTACGACCTGTACCACAACGGTGAATTCTTCGCCGCCATGTCGCTGGGTGTACCCGGCGAGCACAATGTCGGCAACTCGATGGCGGCGGCGATCGCAGCGTATGTGTGCGGCGCCTCCGCCGAGCAGATCGCGGACGGCATTGCCGCGTTCCATGGTGCGGGACGGCGGTTTGAGTTTTTGGGCACCTTTGGCGGGGTCACCATTGTGGACGATTACGCCCACCACCCCACCGAGCTGCGCGCCACCATCTCCGCCGCCAAAAAGCTGGGCTACAATCAGGTGTGGGCGGTATTTCAACCGTTCACCTTTTCCCGCACCGCCCAGCATCTGGAAGAGTTTGCGACGGTGCTGTCCGAAGCCGACCACGCCGTGGTGAGCGATATTATGGGGTCGCGCGAGCAAAACACCTACGGTGTGTCCTCCACCCAGATCACCGACCGCATTCCCGGCGGGGTGTATGCCCCTACCTTTGCGGACATCACCCGCTACATGGTGGAGCATGTGCAGCCGGGCGATCTGATTTTGACCATGGGCGGCGGCGACATTTATAAATGCGCCCGGATGATGGCACACGAATTGGAAAAACGCGACAAATAAGGTACGGCGAAAAAAATTGCAAATTTCCTGTTGCATTTTAGGATACGGTATGGTATACTACCATCGTTAATGTTGAGGGTTCCCTGAAAGAGGTGACAATCATGAAAGAGAATATTCATCCGAAGTATCAGAAAACGACCATCACCTGCGCCTGCGGCGAAGTGATCGAGACGTCCTCCACCAAAGAGAATATCCGCGTGGAAATTTGTTCCAAATGCCACCCGTTCTTTACTGGTAAACAGAAACTGGTGGATACCGGCGGTCGTGTGGATCGTTTCAACAAGCGTTTTGGTCTGACGGACAAGAAATAAGCGCTGCTTTTTCGGGACAATGCCCTTTCGGCATTGTCCTATTTTTTATCCGGGAGGCACCCTATGGACACCTATCGCACCATCCGCCGCGAAGGGCAGGATGAATTTGTCGAGCGTCGCTCCCGCTTTATCGGGGCGATCTGCCCGGTCACGACCGAGCAGCAGGCGATCGCGTTTATCAACGACAAGAAAAAAGCGCATTGGGACGCGACCCACAATGTGTATGCCTATATCCTGCGGGAGGGGCAGGTGCGTCGCTATTCGGACGACGGCGAACCGCAAGGCACCGCCGGTATTCCGGTACTGGATGTGCTGCAAAAATCCGGGTTGACCGATTGCGCTGTGGTGGTGACCCGCTATTTCGGCGGGGTGCTGCTGGGCGCGGGCGGGCTGGTACGCGCGTATTCGCATGGTGCGTCGCTGGCGGTGCAGGCCGGCGGACCGGTGGAGATGCGCCCCTGCACCGTGGCACAGATCGTCGCGCCTTACGCGCAATACGGCTTGCTGGAGCGGTTGATTCCCGCTATCGGCGGGGTGATCGACGACACCGCTTTCACCGATCAGGTGACGGTGACACTGCATTTGGAGGATACGCTGCTGCCGCGATTGCAGCAGCATCTGACCGAACAAACCGCCGGTCAGCTTTCGGTTTCGGTGACCGACCACACCTTCGCGCCGTTTGATGTGTGAATCGGATCGCCATAGCGAAATACGCGGGAGGATGCTGTATCCTCCCGCCATTTGTTTGCGGGGGGCTGTGCAAAGCGGATAATGTTTTCATCATCTAGCGGCGTTTCATCACAATCCCTTCGCCTTTTTGCTGCGCCAAAGCATCTTTACACAAGGGAGGCTTTGGCGCACCGTTGGTTTTTATAAAATTTATAGGTTCCTAACACCTCATCCACCGCCATTCGGCGGTCCCCCTTCCCCTCGAAGGGGAAGGCTTGCGAAGTTGCATCTTTTGCCATAAGTGGAGGAAAATTCCATCTAGAGAAAGGCTTGCGGGGTATGGGTTTCTTCTTTGTCATTCTGAGCGCAGCGAAGAATCTTCTTCCGCATCGCTCCACAGGTGAACGCGCTCACTTGCGGCAGGCAAAAGCCTTCTCCTTGAGGAGAAGGTGCTGAGCGCAGCGAAGCGAATGAGGTGTCAGAAAACTATACGATTTTATCAACATAATGTTTGCGCATATTTTCATTGTCATGAGAAATCATCGGTGTCATATAATTTCCTGCTTTTCCACCTTCTCCATCGCGGCGAAAAGCTGCATCCTCGATGGCTTGATAAAGCCCCATCGAGTGGATTACACTAAAAACAGCCGCCGGGCACGCAGCGGCAAATGTTGCTGCGAATTTTCAGCGTGAAACGCGACTTTTCCCGACATTTTTTACTTTTTTCAAAAAAATTCAAAAAATAAGCAGGAAAAACGCCTGTTCGGGGTGTATATACTAGTATAAGTTGTTATAGTATTTTTCTGTCTTGTTTATAAAAATGCTTCGGGAGGTGCTGGTATGTTGGTACGCGAACAATTGGAACAGCTGGAAGAGCAGCTGCTCTCTCCCCTGGCCGCACACGCCGGGCGCTCCAAAGGACGGCAGCGCGAGGACATTCCCTGTCGCTATCGCACCGCATTTCAACGCGACCGTGATCGGGTGATCCATTGCAAGTCGTTTCGGCGATTAAAGCACAAAACACAGGTGTTTTTGTCGCCGGAGGGCGATCATTACCGCACCCGGCTGACCCATACGCTGGAGGTATCCCAAATCGCCCGCACCATCTCCCGCGCGCTGCGGCTGAACGAGGATCTGACCGAAGCCATCGCGCTGGCGCACGACTTGGGGCACACCCCCTTTGGTCATGCGGGCGAGCGCACGCTGGATCAAATGATGCCCGGCGGGTTCCGGCATTATGAGCAAAGTCTGCGCACGGTGGATCGGCTGGAAAACGACGGCCGCGGACTCAATTTAACCTATGAGGTGCGAGACGGTGTGTTGAAACATACCCGCGGCGACTGGGCGGAAACGCTGGAAGGGCGGGTCGTGCGGGTCGCGGATCGGGTTGCGTATATCAACCACGACATAGATGATGCCATTCGCGCCGGGGTGCTGACCGAAGAGGATGTACCCGCCGACATCCGCGCGACGCTGGGCGACCGACGCACCACCCGTATTGATACGCTGGTCACCTCCATTGTGGAAAACAGCGGCGAAGTCATCACTATGGCACCGGATGTGGAGCAGGCATACAACGCGCTGCACGAGTTTATGTTTGATGCGCTGTATCGCAACCCCATCGCAAAAAGCGAGGAAAGCAAGGTGACCGGGCTGCTGTCGCGGATGTTCGAGTATTTTGTGCAGCACCCCGATTCCATCCCGGACGAGTTCCGGATGATTTGCGAAACCGAGGGCGCCGAACGCGCGGCGTGCGATTATATCGCCGGCATGACCGACAATTTCGCGCTGGATGTATATCACGATTTGTTTATTCCCCGCGGATGGGCGGTCAAGACCGTTCCGTCTAAGTAACATATAGAAAATGAGGTGATCGTATGCGGTTCCCCGACAATTTCATACAGGATCTGCTCGGTCGCTGCGATATCGAATCGGTGGTGTCGCCTTATGTCCGGTTAAAACGGCGGGGGCGCAACCTGATCGGGCTGTGCCCGTTCCACGGCGAAAAAACGCCGTCGTTCACGCTGTATCCCGAAAACAATTCGTTTTACTGCTTCGGTTGCGGGGTGGGCGGCAACGCCATCACCTTTATTCAAAAGATCGAAAACCTGGACTATGTGGACGCGGTGAAGCTGCTGGCGGGGCGGGTAGGCATGCGGCTGCCGGACACGGCGGAGGACGACGCTGCGGCGCGGCTGCGCACCCGTGTGCTGGAAGCCAACCGGGAAGCCGCGCGACTGTATCACCAGGCGCTCTACTCCCCCGAAGGCAAGCAGGCGCTGGATTATTACCACAGCCGCGGCTACACCGACCGCACCATTCGCCACTTCGGGCTGGGATGGGCGCCCGGCGGATTTCACTTTTTGATTGACGCGCTGCGCCAAAAGGGATTTCGCGACGAAGAGCTGCAAGCCGCTTTTTTGGCGAAGCGCAGCCAGAAAAACGGACGGCTGTTCGATATTTTCCGCGAACGCGTCATCATCCCCATCATCGATGTGCGCGGCAATGTGATCGCGTTCGGCGGGCGGGTACTGGACGATTCCAAGCCCAAGTATCTCAACTCCTCCGACACGCCGGTGTTCAAAAAGACACACCAACTGTTCGCGCTCAACTTCGCCAAAGCCACCAAGGAGCGCCGGCTGATCTTGTGCGAGGGATATATGGATGTGATCGCGATGCACCAAGCCGGATTCACCAACGCGGTGGCGGCGCTGGGCACCGCGCTGACGGTTGAAAACGCGCGGTTGCTGGCGCGGTACGCCGACGAGGTCATCCTCATCTTCGATGCGGACGCCGCCGGACAAAAGGCGACCCAGCGGTCGATCGGTATTCTGCGGGATACCGGTGTGGACATTCGGGTGGTCACCATTCCGGACGGCAAAGACCCCGATGAATTTATCCGCCGCAACGGACCGGAACGGTTCAAGCTGCTGCTGGAGTGCTCCGCCAACGATGTGGAATACCGGCTGATGAAGCTGGGGCAACAATATCCGCTGAGCACCGAAAACGGGCAGGTCGCCTATTTGCGCGCCGCCTCGCAAATGCTGGCGGAGCTGAGCGATCCGGTTGAGCGGGAAATATACGCCGGCAAGCTCGCCAAAGAGCTGTCAGTGACCAAAGAGTCGCTGATGAATCAGATCGCGTATTATATCAGCAAGCGGCAGCGCAAAAAGAAGGACAATACGCTGATCCAAGCGGTGCGGCAAAACGAAGCGGCGGTGCAAAAGGTCAACCCCGAAGCGGCGCAGCATCCCCGCGCCGCCAGCGCCGAACAGCGCTTGCTGGGGCTTTTGATGTTCAACCCGGACTTTATTCGTCCGATCGCGGACAAGCTGTCACCCGATTGCTTTGCCACCTCGCTCAACCGGCAGCTGTATGAGCAGCTGATCGCGCGCCAGCAACAGGGCGCGGCGATCGACCCCGCTTTGCTGGCGGGCGATGCCTCGCCCGACCAAAGCGCCTATATCACCCATTTGATGATTCAGGCGCGCGACGCGGTCAACACACTGGAGGAGGCGCAGCAGCTGGCACAGGTGATCCAACAGGAAAGCCAGCTGAACGCCGCGAGTGATCTGTCCGCGCTGTCGCCGGACGAGATGCAAAAGCTGCTGGAAATTATGCGAAAACAAAAATAACCGCCCACCGGCGGATCGTCAATCATTATGTATAAAAAAAGAAAGGCCAGGTATCCATTATGAGCAAACAGGAAGTCAAAACCACCGCCGAGGCGGAAGAAACCAAAACCGCCGCCGGCGCCACCGATAAAGACGCCGCTGTCCCCACCCTGACCAAGGGCAAAAAAATCCAGTTGAGCGATCTGGTCGAGCTGGGCAAAGCCAAAGGTCGGCTGACCACCCAGGAGATCATGGACGCGCTGGACGATCTGGATTTTGACATTGACCAGATCGACAAGCTGTACGAAATGCTGGAAGCGCAAAACATCGAGATCGTGGACGATTTCGCGGACGATTCGCTCAACGATCTGAACTTTGTGCTGGACACCAACGAGCAGGCGGCCACGCCGGTGGAAACCGGCACCGAAAGCGTCGTGATTGACGACCCGGTCAAGGTGTATCTGAAAGAGATCGGTCGCGTGCCGCTGCTGACGCCGGAAGAGGAAATTGAGCTGGCGATGCGCATTATGGACGGCGACGAGGCCGCCAAAAAGCGGTTGTCGGAAGCCAACCTGCGTCTGGTGGTCAGCATCGCCAAGCGCTATGTCGGGCGCGGCATGCAGTTTTTGGATTTGATTCAGGAAGGCAACCTCGGTTTGATCAAAGCGGTGGAAAAATTCGACTATACCAAGGGCTTCAAATTCTCCACCTATGCGACATGGTGGATTCGCCAGGCCATCACCCGCGCCATCGCGGACCAGGCGCGCACCATCCGCATTCCGGTGCATATGGTGGAAACCATCAACAAGGTGAAAAAAGTGTCCAGCCAGCTGCTGCACCGCAACGGTCACGAGCCGACGGCGGAGGAGATCGCCGCCGAGCTGGATATGCCGGTGGATAAGGTGCGCGAGATCATGCGGGTGGCGCAGGAGCCGGTATCGTTGGAAACCCCCATCGGCGAAGAAGAGGACAGCCACCTCGGCGACTTTATTCCGGATGACGAAGCGCCCGCGCCCGCGGATGCCGCATCCCATGCGCTGCTGAAGGAGCAGCTCGGCGATGTGCTGTCCACCCTGACGGCGCGCGAGGAAAAGGTGCTGCGCCTGCGGTTTGGGTTGGAGGACGGCCGTCCGCGCACGCTGGAGGAAGTCGGCAAAGAATTTGATGTTACCCGTGAGCGTATCCGCCAGATCGAAGCCAAGGCGCTGCGCAAGCTGCGTCATCCCAGCCGCAGCAAAAAGCTGAAAGATTTTCTCGATTGATCGGAACACACTAAGGAGAGGTCGCTCATGCATATCAATCTGGAATCGGATTACGCGATCCGCATTGTCAACCGTCTGGCCGCCGCAGACGACCGGCTGGACGCGCAAACGCTGGCGGAGCAAGCCCATGTGTCCCCCCGCTTTACGCTGAAGATCATGCGCAAGCTGGGAGCCGCGGGCATTGTGCGCTCGTTCAAAGGAGCGCACGGCGGCTACACGCTGGCGCGCCCCGCCGACCAAATCACGCTGCGGCAGGTGATCGAAGCGATGGAAGGTCCCTATCGCTTCAGCCGCTGTCTGGAAGAGGGCTACACCTGCAACTGCTCCGAGCCGGGCGCATGCTCCTACCACGCTGTCTACGACCGCATCACCCAAATGGTGATCGACGAGCTGGACAAGGTCAACTTTGCGCCCCAGAAGTGAGATTCCCCCGCACCCCAAGCCTCTGTGCCGAACCATCGGCACGGAGGCTTTTTTGCTGCCCGTGCAGTTGCCGCGCGGGCAGCTTCTTTTTATCCCAACCGCGCTCTTCTTGCGTTCTTGACAAACCGGCATCGGGACGGTATAATAGTCCCAAATCATTACTTTATAAAAATTGGACTAAGAGGTTTATTATGAGTACCAACATTGCCGACTATATCCAAAGCTACTGCTCCTGCATCCACGAATGGAACGCATCGTACGAGGATTACGCCCGCTCGGTGGGATTATCCTTCACCAGCCTGTCCATTCTGTCCGCTATTGACGAAACTCCCAATTGCACGCAAAAAGCACTGTGCGAACGGTGCTTTCTTCCCAAGCAAACGGTCAACGCGGCGGTAACGACCCTATACAAAAACGGCTGGATCACCATGCGGGAATGGCCGGAGGACCGGCGCAACAAAACCATCCATTTCACCGAAGAGGGTCGGCGGCAAGCGCAACAGATACTGAGCCGGGTACACCACAGTGAACAGACAGCCATGGCGGGGCTGACCGCCGCCGAGCGGGAGCAGCTGTTGTCGCTGACCAAACGCTATATCACCGCCTGCAAAGAGTCTATGAAAGCGCCGTAACGGCTTTTGGGGAACCATTCGTTACGCGCCAGCCGTCCAAACTGTTAGATCTGATGAGGTGAACACTTGGAAGCACAAATGAAAATGGAGCACAAGATCAACCTTCGTTGGCTGATCCTGTTTGCTCTTCCGACGATTTTATCCAGCATTTTTGCCAATCTGTATTCCACCGTGGACGGTATCTTCGTTGCCCGCTGGGTCAATACGGATGCCCTGTCCGCCATCAACATCACCATGCCGATGACCTTTCTGGCGTCGGCGCTGGGAATGATGTTCGGCAGCGGCGGCAACGCCCTGGTCGCCAAAAAGATCGGCGAGGGCAAGCGCCACGAAGCCCGCGAGGATTTCTCCCTGATGATGGCGGTGGCCTTCGCCTTCAGTGTGGTGCTGACGCTGCTCTGTTTTATCTTTCTGAATCCCCTGTGCCGCTTTTTGGGGTCGGACGACGCGCTGCTGCACTATTGCCGGGAGTATATGATCCCGGTACTGATTTCTCTCCCCTTTGCCGTGTTCGGCATGGTGTTCCAGCTCAGCTTTATCACGGTTGGCAAAGCCGGACTGGGCGCCGCTTTTTCTGTGATGGGCGGCGTATTGAACATGGTTTTGGATTGGTTGTTTATGGGCGTGTTCGGATGGGGATTGGCGGGCGCCGCCATCGCCACCAGCATCGGCTATGCAGTGCCGTCGGTGGTGGGGGCGATCTGGTTTTGCATCAATCGCCAACAGGTGCTGTATGTGGTGTGCCCCAAATGGCGCGGACGCACGATTTTGAACAGCTGCATCAACGGATCATCGGAGATGGTCAGCGTGCTGGCTTTTTCGGTTGTCACCATCTTGTTCAACCGGATTTTGATGGATCTGGGCGGTTCGGACGGCGTGGCATCGCTGACCATCATCTGGTATGCGCAAGGACTGTTCGGCGGGCTGTTCCGCGGCTATATCAACGGCATCTCGCCGGTGGTCAGCTACAACCTCGGGCGCGGCGACAAAGAGCGGCTATCCCGCCTGTTTCGTATCAGCATAGGGGCGCTCGGGGTCACCTCCGCCGTGGTGACGCTGGTCAGCTATCTGTTCGGCGGAGCGGTGATCGACTTTTTTGCCAAAGGCAACGAGCATGTAGCAACGATCGCTCTGCACGGGTTTCGCATTGTCGCCACCAGCTTTGCCATGATGGCTTACAATGTGTTTGCTTCCGGCTGGTTCACCGCTTTGAACGACGGCAAAACCTCGGCGATTCTGTCCTTTTGCCGCACCCTGATCTTTATGGTCATACCGGTTCTGGTGCTGCCGCGGCTGTTGGATATGGACGGCGTGTGGCTATCCATCACGGTGGGCGAGGTGTTGAGCATCGCCATGGCCATCTTCTACTTTATCAAATACCGACATATATGGCGGATGCCAAAACCGGATCAGGTGTTCGTATCGTCAAAGGAGTGATTGTTTCGTGGTGTGGGCTTTTATTTTCGGAGGACTGTTTTTGCTCGGTCTTGTCGGGCTGATCATTTTGATCAACGGAGTGCGACAGCTCCCCTTTGTTGCGGCGCTGGCACACGGCAGCAAAGCGGCAGGCTTTGGCATCGGTGCCATCGTTGTGTTGGTGCCCGCTGCCTTGCTGTGGATAGCATGGGGATATATGAATGTCATCGTGATCGTGCTGCACCTCACGGTGTTTTGGGGAATCGCCGCGCTCGTTCGGTGCATCGTCCAAAAATGCCGCCGGCAGCCGCTGCGCCACAACCGCACCGTCGCGGTGGCGGTACTCGCCACGGTCGTGTATCTCGGCGTCGGCTGGGCGCAGGCGCACCATGTTTGGCAAACGGACTACACCGTCAACACTGACAAGCCGGTCGGCACGCTGCGGGTGGCTCTGCTGGCGGATGCCCATGTCGGCACGACCTTCAACGGCGATGGACTCGCCCGGCATGTGGCGCGTATTCAGGAGCAGCAGCCGGATATCGTGGTGATTGCAGGAGATTTTGTGGACGAGGATACCTCCAAAGAGGATATGATCGCGGCTTGCCGCGCCTTGCAGTCGCTCAACACGCCCCACGGTGTCTACTATGTATTCGGCAACCACGACAAAGGCAAATATTCCAACGGTCAGCGCGGCTATACCGGCGACGACCTTGCCGCCGAGCTTCAGAAAAACGGCGTCACGGTGTTCCAGGACGAACAGGTACTGATCGACAACCGTTTTTATCTGATCGGTCGTCAGGACGCCTCCGAAGAAGTGGACTTTGGCGGCAGCCGCGCCAGCATCGCCGATCTGGCGCGCCCCTTGGATGACGATAAGTTCTCCATTGTGCTGGATCACCAGCCCCGCGATTACGCTGCCGAAACAGCAGTGGGAGTGGATCTGGTGCTGTCCGGTCACACCCACGGCGGTCAGATGATCCCGCTGATGCAGTTTATGCGCTGGTTCCATTTGAGCAGCGACAACAACATTTACGGCGCCGAGCGCCACGACCGCACCGACTTTATCGTAACCTCCGGCATTTCGGATTGGGCGGTCAAATTCAAGACCGGCTGCCGGTCGGAATTCGTGATCGTGGATATCCAGGGGCGCTGACCGCCCTCTTTCCCACCACCAACAGCAGCGCCGCCCGCGCAATGCAGGCGGCGCTGCTGTTTGCTGTCTATACGGTCGACGGGCACTTTTCTTTCGTTGGTTTTCGTTGCTTTTTGTTGGAAATTGTGTTATCATACGAAGCATAGAGGCGGTAAACCACGAGAGGAGGTTTTCCCGTTATGGGCAAACGAACAACGATTGTGCTGGTAGAGGACGATCCCGCGGCATGCCAGCGGTTTGAAAGGCTGATCGAGGCATCGGACGATTTTGCGCTGGTGGGGGTGACCAACAACGCCGCCCAGGCGCTGACATACCTTCGCGACACGCTCCCCGGTGTGCTCATTTTGGATTTGGAGCTGCACCTTGGTGGCGGCAACGGGCTGCAGGTGCTGCAAGGAATGCAGCAAATGGCGCTGGCGGCGGCGCCGTTTGTGGTCATCACCACCAACAATTGCAGCCAACCGACTTATGAACGCGCGCGGCAGCTGGGGGCGGATTTTATCCTGTTTAAGCACCAGACCGATTATTCGGAACAATATGTGCTGGATTTTCTGCGGCTGATGGGCGCATCCATCCAAACCAAACGCCAGACAGCCGGCATGGCGCAAGCCACCACCGAAGCACCGGCGCAGCAGCAAAAGCGCATCACGCGCCGCATTATGAGCGAGCTGAATGCCGTCGGCATCAGCCCCAAAGCGGTCGGTTACGCTTATTTGGTGGATGCGATCGAGATCGTGATGCAAAAACCGACCCAAAATCTGAGCAGCATCATCGGTCAAAAGCACGGCAAGACCGAATGCAGCGTGGAGCGCGCGATGAAAAACGCGATCGACCGTGCATGGAAGGTCTCGGCACCGGAGGATCTTCTTCGGCATTACACCGCCCACATCAACCCGGACAAGGGTGTGCCGTCCATCACCGAATTTGTGTATTACTACGCCAACAAGCTGAACACCGAATATTAAAAAAACAGGCCGCACAACCGTGCAGCCTGTTTGCGGAAACGCGCTCTTATTTACCCAAAAGGCGTTTCAGCCATTCCCAAAAGTCCCCCATGTGGCGCCTGCCCCCTCTCGTTTTCTATGACTTTATCTTAGAGCGCGAGAGGATTTTTTCCCATTTGTTGGCAGTGCCATGTTTTCGTTTGTTTTTTTCACCTTTTATGTATATAGGAGATGAGCCTATTGATACATACCTGTATCATATACTTTTTTAAGACACTTTGCAGCTCCTACCTTTTTGTAAAGCTGCTGCATTTGCCCACCAACAAAAAGACGGTGGCTGCCCTTATCACCGCTGCGGTCGGCATTGGCGTGGCCACAGGCATCGCGCGGCAATACGCCACCTTTGCCAGCATCTATTTGATGGTGGCGTTGACGGTGGCGGTGCATCAATGGCTGTTCAAAAAGCCGCTATACACCACCCTCACCACGACCACCATCGCCTTTGGCGGCAGTTATGTATCGTTTCTGGTTGCCACCGTGATATCCACACCCGTCACTTTTCTTATCCCCTATGCCTTTTTTGGCAAAGAGATGATCGGCACCGAGTGGAACGATTTTCTTTGTGAAGTGGTCGTTGGTGTCCTCCAACCCTTGCTTGTCTTTTTGCTGTTCCGCATCCGCCGTTTGAAAAACGGTATGCCTTTTTTGCAGCGGCAACAGTTTGGCGAGCTGGGCGCGCTGATCAGCATGGTCATCATTCTGTTTTTCGCGTTGGTGTTGACCGAAAACAACCCCAGCGACCAGCTTGTCGCACTGATGCTGTTTGTGGTCACGATCTGCGGCGTTTTTCTGTACAGCTGGTGGCGGCGGCACATCACCCGCGGGTATCAGGAACAGCTGCGCGAGCGGGAGCAGGAAACCTTGCGGCAGACCGTTGCCGAACAGCAGCAGGAGCTGGATCGGCTTCTGCAAAACAACGACGCCATGGCGCAGGTGCTGCACAAGGACAACAAGCTGATTCCCGCCATGGAGCTGGCGGTGCGGGAGCTGCTGGCTGGCTCCACCATCAGCGACGAGGAACGGGAAAACGCCGAACGGCTGCTGAAACGGCTGCAAAATATGTCCTCCGAACGCAGCGGCATGGTCAAGCAATACGAAGCCGACAGCAAAACGCTGCCGAGCACCGGTGTGGCAGCCATTGATTCGCTGACGACCTATTTTCTGGCGCGCGCCCGGGACGAGCAGGTGGATTTTGATGCGGCGTTTTCGGCGAATGTACCGTTTTTGGCGGAGCATATTCTGGCGGAAGAGCCCCTCTCCACCATCACCGCGGATCTGCTGGAAAACGCGCTGATCGCGGTGCGCGGGCAGGAGCAGCGCCGCATTCTGCTGCAAATCGGCATCGAAGAAGAGCATTATGTTTTGTCAGTGCTGGACAGCGGCATCCCCTTTCAGGCGGTTACGCTGCTAAACGCGGGCAAACAAAAAGCCACCACCCACGCGGATACCGGCGGCAGCGGCATCGGGCTGATGAGCCTGTTTGAGATCGCCGCGAGCTGCCGCGCCAGCATCGACATTGACGAGCAGGTGGCGCTGGGCGGCTTCACCAAAAAGGTGAGCGTGCGGTTTGATAACGAGGGCGCTTATCGGTTGCGCACCGATCGCCCGGAGGTCATCGCCGCCTGCGCAGCGCGCGAGGATCTGCAGATTTTTCCGGTACTGAAAAAGCCGACGGAGGCATAACGCCTCTGAAGTAGTCAATAGTTAGTAGACACAAAATTTCTTAAGCCACCAGTACTGTTCT
>URFL01000011.1 GCA_900547105.1 uncultured Oscillospiraceae bacterium
ATCTTTTATTGACCCCCAGTTGAACTGGGGGATTGTTTCTCTCTAAAGAGCCATACCAAACGCACCCTGTCCGGCTAAACACCGGACAGGGCGCGTTTTTGTTTTATGCACTATTCCGCCGCATCCTCCGCGCGGGGCAGCAGCTTTTTATAGCTGGCATCGATACCCAGCGCTCCCAGCGGCGCGGTGATCAAAATTCCCAACACCGCCACCGACAGCACCAGCTCGCCGCAGGGCAACCCCATTGCCAGCGGCACCGACCCGATCGCCGCCTGCACCGTTGCTTTGGGCAGATAGGCGATCACGCAAAACAGGCGCTCCTGCGCGCTCAACGGCGTGCGGACAAGGCACACCAGCACCCCCATCGCCCGAAACACCAGCGCCGCCAAAATCATCAGCACCGCGCCTGCGCCGGCACGCAGCGTATAGCGCACATCCACCGCCGCGCCCACCAGCACAAACAGTACCAATTCGGCGGCGATCCACAGCTTGCCCAGCTTTTCTGACAGCCGCCGGCTCACCACCGCCGCGCTTTTGATTTTCAACACACACGCCATGCTCACCACCGCCAGCAAGCCGGACACCGCCACGGTGCCTTTCGCCCAGCCTTCCACCGTTATCAGCAAAAACGCCATCCCCAGCACCACGATCACCTTGGTACTGTTGCGCACGCCATGGCCGCGGGTGTACGCACACTCAAAAAACAGCGCCAGCGCTATGCCAACCAGCGCCCCCAGCGCCACTCCCAGCAGGATAGACACCGGCACATTCAGAAAATCGGTCACTTGGGCGCTGCCGCCTTGCGCCATGTTCACAAAGGTGGTGAACAGTACGATCACGAAAATATCGTCGCAGGAAGCGCCCGCCAAAATCATCTGCGGCACGCTATGGTCGGTGCCGCGGCGTTGCTCCATCAGCCGCAGCATGCGCGGCACCACCACGGCGGGCGATACCGCGCTCAACACCGCGCCCATCACCGCCGCCTCCACCCGGTTCACCCCCAGCAGCACAGGTGCAAGCAACAGATATCCGCCTATTTCAAAGCTCGCCGGCACAAACGACATCAGCACCGCCGGTCGCCCCACTCGTTTCAGGTCGTGCAGATCCAGCGACAGCCCCGCTTTCAGCAAAATAATGATCAGCGCGATCTGGCGCAGCTCGGCCGAGATACCCAGAATAGACGGATCCAACCAATCCAGCACATACGGTCCCAACACGATGCCGGACAGCAGCATACCGATGATGCGGGGCAGCCGCAGCCGCTCGCAGATCGCTGCCACCGACAGCCCCACCAGAAAGATCAACGACAAAGATAACAACATAATTCATCCTCCCCCATACGCAGAAAAGCTGATGCCCCCTGCATAAATAATGCAGAAGTCATCAGCTTACAAAGCGGTTCTAGCGATCGCGCTACGGGAGAACTTCATTCCCTTGGGCTCAGTATAGCACACCCGCGCGCCAAAAGCAAGGGGGATGTTACGCTGCCGCGCGCCGCGATCGCAGCGCCCGCCCGGCCCTGGTCAGCAAGGTAACGCCGCCCTGCACCACCGCCGCCATCACCAGCGACACGGCAATGTTGAGAAACACCACCCAAAAGGCGTTCAACCGCTGCGGCATCGCCGACACCGCGGCCTTCAGCTTTTCATACACATAATTATCCGGAATCCACGACAGCAAATACGCCGCCAGCGTCAGCTTGGACACAAAGGCGACTGCCCGCTGGGTGCGTTCTCCCAGTTGCGGATAGCGAATGGAGTTGATCAGCAAAAACAGCAGCACCGCGTTGGTAACATTTTGCACCCCGCCCCAATCGCACCAGCTGCCCCACACAAAGGTACGGGAATAGCTTTTCCACGCATTGAACGCGCCGCACGCCAGCAGCGACAACCCCAGCGCCACCGCCAGCCTCCCGGTAGGCAAGCGCTTGATATCCACCCGCTCGCGCAGATACGCGCCGATAAAATAATAGGTAAGCGGATACAGCCGCTGCCACCAATCCGGCACCAGCTTGGTGTGCTGCTTGGTCAGCCACGGCTGCCACAGCGCCCCCGGCGTTTGCAGATCGTGCGCATTCAGCACACTGGGCAGCATGGTCATCACCGCCAGCACCAGCACCAGCATCAGCTGCCCCTTGTGCGAAGCGATCGCCCGCCACAGCGTGTTCAAAAACGGGATCAGCAGCAAACAACCGATGTACATGCTGATATACCACGAATATTGCTGAAATCCCAGCAAATTGACCGCCACATCCTTCAGCGACAGCTCCGCGTGGCGATACACCACCTGATACGCCAAAATCGCCAGTGTGGACAGCGCATAGGTCAGCAAAATCGGCGTCAGCCGCCCATAATAATGCCGCAGCCCGCCGGACAGATCCACCTGCTTTGGGGAGGACAGATACCCCGTCAACAGCATAAACAGCGGCACGCAGGTCATAAACATGGTGCGCATAATCGCCATCAGATACATCCGCTTGCCCACCATGGTGGTACTGTAAAACCCGCTGTTTAAGAAAAAGTGGACGCAAACAACATTACAAAACGCGAGAATCCGTGTAATATCCAACCCGATATCACGGGTCGGTTTTTGAATAGTGGACAAACCATTTCCTCCTCCTCTGTGCCGCCCCTTTCGCCTGCACAGAGCGCAAATCATATCGATTATACCACACTTTTTGAGAAAATCCAGCTTTTTCTTACAAAATGCGGTGATTTTCCCACCGGTGCCCCAACGACAAAGGACGACAGCTAAAAGCCGTCGTCCCTTGTCATCTATAGGGGGTATGCTTATGTCCGGCGTTTTATGCCGCACCTCTAACAAACCGGTTTACGCCGCAGGAAATGCCGTCAGCGTGCCCGCTGCCCGCTGCAGGATCATCAGCGCATCCACCGCCGATACACCCATCACACCATCCACATCGGCGGCGATCTGCTTGTCGCCCCACAGCGTCAGTGCGCGGGTTGCCGCTTGCAGCGCCAGCCACGCATCCACCGCGGTCACCTCGCCGTCGCCATTGACATCGCCCGGCGTACACTGCACAAAGTGCAGCTCTGCGCTAAACAACGCATCGTTTTCCTCGTCCACCTGTACCTTGTTCCAATCGTCCGCGCTGCCTTCAAAATACACATCGGTCAGCGCATTCAGCGACACAAACGCCTGTCGTCCAATGGAACGCAGCGTATCCGGCAGAATGACCGCCTGTATATCGTCATCCCCGCAGCCGGAAAACACATAATCCGCCAGATGTTCAATGCCGCGTGCCAGCTGAATTTGCTCGGTGGGGTCCTCCATCCACACCTGCAGCAGCCAGCCGTTGTTGACCAAACAGCCGTTTTCCCAGTTTTCGTCCGCCATGCTGTATCCGGTACCGTTGAACGCATAGCAGTTGACGCTTTCCAAATGATCCGGCAGCGACAGCGTTTTCATCGCCTCGCAGCTCGCAAAGGCACTCCATTCGATGGTGGTCAGTGTCGAGGGGAACTGCGGCGACTGCAGCTTTTTACAATTGGAAAACGCCGAGCTCGCGATCACCTCCAGCCCCTCCGGCAGCGTGACCTCCGTCAGCAGCTGGTTGTAGTAAAACGCATACTCGTCAATGGTTTTCACCGTATCCGGCACCGCGAAGGCGGCATCCGCCTTGGCTCCCGGATAGCACAGCAGCGACGTTTTGTCTTTGTTGTACAACACGCCATCCGTCGCCGTATACCACGCATTGGCGCTGTCCACTGTGATGGTGGTCAAACTGGTGTTTCCATCATAATCCGGCGTAAACTGCTCTTCGCCGATATACCGCACACTGGCGGGAATATGCACCGCCGTCAGCTCCGGCTGTTCGGCAAATACATGAGCCGCAATACCGATGACGCCATCCGGCACCGTCACCTTGCTGCCGAAAAAGCTATCGTAGCGATATTCCAGCAGCCATCCGCTTATCTGCTTCATATTGTTCACATACGCCATATTCTTCAGCGCCGGCGTTCCCCCGAACACGGTACCGCCCATATGCGTGAGCGATGCGGGAATATGGATCTTATCCGCCGTAAAGGAGCTGCATCCGTAAAACGCATCCGCATCGAGATCGGTCACGCTGTCCGGCAGCCACGCATCGGTCAGGCTTTTGCATTGGAAAAACGCAAAGCCGCCCACGGTTTTCAGCTGGCTGTTTTCGGCATCCTCAAACAGAACCTTTTGAAGCGCGGCGGACCCGCTGAACGCCGAAGCACCGATAGCCGTCACCCCGCACGGAATCGTCACGGTTTCGAGATATGCCGCCCCCTGAAAAGCACCGTTGCCCAGATTTGTCACATGGTCGGGCACGACAAAATCCGTGTCCGGTCGACCGGCGGGATACGCCACCAGCGTCTGCTGATCCACGCTGTACAGCACCCCGTCGCTTGCCATATACTGCCGGTTGGAGGGATTGACCCCAAACGCTTCCAGCTGGCTGCATTCCCGAAACGCCCCTGTTCCCAGATTCTTCAAGCTGGCGGGGAGCATCACCCCATCGATTGCCGCTTTGTCAAAGGCATAGCTTTCGATCGTGGTTACCCCCTCCGGAATGGTCACCTGCTCCAGCGAGGTACAACCCGCGCAAAAATTCATCGGAACAACACTCACCCCGGCGGGGATGCGGATGGATTTCAGCGCATCGCAAAACGAAAAAACGGAGGTGCCAAGCGAAGTGATGCTATCCGGCAAGTCGATCGTTTCCAACGACTTGCACCAGAAAAAGGCGCTACTTCCTATCTTTTTGAGTCCTTGCGGCAGCTCCACTCGTGTCAGCTGGTTGCAATCAAAAAACGCGCTGTCCAAAATCGCCGTCACCCCCTGCGGAATGGTGATCTCCTGCAGTGACTCGCAATATTCAAACGCGCCGTATCGAATGGTTTCCAGCGTGGACGGCAGCGTTATGGCAGCCGCGTTTTCGCAGTCCTTGAACGCATATTCACCCAGCGCGGTGATTCCCTCGCCCACCACAATGGCGCGCACATTCTCTATCAACCCTTGCTTGTTCCAGGGGGACGTGATACCCGTGTAGCTGCTGTTGTAAGCGTAATCCGGCATCGCACCGGTGCCGGTCAGGGTGAGGGTACCGTCCGCCGACAGTGTCCATGTAATATTTTTGCCGCAGCTGCCGCTTGTCTGCTGCGCGCTCACCGGCGTGCACACCAGCAGCAGCCACAGCGTCATCATCGTCGCGATCACGCGTTTGGCCATTGTATGTATCCGCATAGTAATCCCCTTTCGCTCAAAACCATATGGTGAATGATCTTTATATACATGTACAGTATACCAAACACCGGCGAGAAAACCGCGAAAATTTCCGAATTGGACAATGCCATTTTAGAAATTATTTTGTCGAAACCGGTTCCCCTTTTTTGCCGAACGCGGTATAATTAGGCCAAGAAACGACCAAAGGGGTGTTTTCGATGAAATTTAAGGACCAATTAAACGCGTATATCGACCAATTGGGGTGTACCGCCAAGGAGCTGGGCGAAGCGTCCGGCGTATCCGCCGCCACCATCAGCCGGTATCGTTCCGGCGAACGGCTGCCGGAGGCAGATACCCCCGCGTTCGAGGCGCTTTGCAGTGCGATTGCGGCGATCGCCGAGCAAAAGCAGCTCTCCCTCTCCTCCGCTTCGGTGGCCGAAGCGTTTTTGCAATGCCCGGATATGGCGGCCACCAACCGCACCCAGCTGATCGAAAATTTCAATACGCTGATCGCGGTGCTGGACATCAACATCAACCGGCTGTGCCGCTACACCAACTATGATGCATCGGCGATCTTCCGCTTTCGCAACGGCACCCGCCGTCCCGGCGATCCGGTAAAGTTTGCTTCCTCCATCGCCACTTATATTGCCCGCGAGCGGGCGGATTCTGGCGACATCGCGATCCTCGCCGAGCTGCTCGGCTGCTCCCCCGACGAGCTGTCGGATAACTCCAAGCGATACAAGCAGCTGAAAAAATGGTTGATCGAAGGGCGCAGCACTCCCGCAAGCGGCGTATCGGACTTTCTTGCCAAGCTGGACGCGTTCGATCTGAACGAATATATCAAAGTCATCCATTTTGACGAGATGAAGGTGCCATCGCTGCCGTTCCAGCTGCCCACTTCCAAGGTGTACCATGGGCTTGAGGAAATGATGGCCAGCGAGCTGGATTTTTTGAAAGCCACCGTGCTTTCCAAATCGCAAAAGCCGGTCACTATGTACAGCGATGTGCCGATGACGGAAATGGCGAAGGACCCGGAATTTCCCAAAAAGTGGATGTTCGGCATGGCGCTGATGCTGAAAAAGGGGCTGCATCTCAACCAGATCCACAACCTCGACCGATCGTTTGAGGATATGATGCTGGGGCTGGAAAGCTGGATCCCGATGTATATGACCGGGCAAATTTCGCCCTACTACCTCAAAAGCGCGCAAAATCCGGTGTTCCACCATTTTCTGAAAGTGTCCGGCGCGGCGGTGCTGACCGGTGCCGCCATCGCGGGGCACCACACCGACGGGCGGTATTATCTTTCCAAAACCAAAGAGGACATCGCCTACTACACCGACCAGGCGGAGCATCTGCTCGGCTGCGCGCGCCCGCTGATGGATATTTACCGTGAGGACAGCGCCGCCCGGCTGCGGGCGTTTTTGCTGGCGGACACCCAGACCGAGGGTAAACGCCGCAGCATTTTGTCGGTGCTGCCGCTGTACACGATGGAACCGGCATTTTTGCAGCAGATGCTCGCTGCCCGCCCGCTGGAGGCGGACGACCGGCAGCGCATTTTGGACTACGCCGCGATGCAGCGGCAGGCGGTGGAGGATATTTTGCAATCCAACCCGATAGAGGAAGAGATCGCGCGGCTGTCGGAGGAGGAATTTGCCCGCCATCCCGCCGCGTTGTCGCTGGCGGGGATGTTCTACCCCACCGATATCCCCTACACCTACGAAGAGTACACCGCCCATTGGCAGCAAACGATGCAGTTTGCCGCCACACATCCGTCCTATACCGTCCGGGAAACCTCCGCCAACGCGTTTCGCAATCTGCAAATCCAGATGTGCGAGGGCAAATGGGCGATGATCTCCAAAGGCAATAGCCCGGCGATCCACTTTGTGATCCATCATCCCAAGCTGCGCGCTGCCATCGAGCAGTTTGTGCCGCCGGTGGTGGAATAAGACGGGAGGGGCGCGTATGGTCATCCTCATCACCGGTGCCTCGCACACCGGCAAAACGCTGCTGGCGCAGCGGCTGGTGGACGCGTGTCACTTTTCCTGCCTGTCCATCGACCTGTTAAAAATGGGGCTGATCCGCAGCGGACAAACCGATCTCACCCCTGTCGACGATGACCGGCTGACCGACTATCTGTGGCCGATCGTGCGGGAGATCATCAAAACCGCTATCGAAAACCAGCAAGATCTCATCGTGGAGGGGTGCTATGTCCCGCCGGATTGGGAGCAGGATTTCGACCGGCGGTATCGCGCCGCCATCCGCTTTTGCTGTTTGGTGATGAGCGAGGGGTATCTGGCGCAGCATTTCGAGGATGTCCGCCGCCATGCTTGCGCCATCGAACAGCGGCTGGACGATGCGTGCGCGTTGTCGGACTTGCAAAAGGACAACGCCCGGTTTGCTCGGATGTGCCACACCCACGGCTACCCCTGCCTGTTGATCGAGGGCAACTACCTCCAAACGCTCGACCGCGGCATAGCCGCCTTGCTGAAAACCGAATAACCGCACACAAAAAGCAGGCGCTGCCAAACCCGACAGCGCCTGCTTTTCTTCTCTATATCTTCTCTTTTACGCTTTGGTGGCTTTGCCCATCGCGACCACTTCGTCAAACTCGTCGGTGATCTCTTTGCTGGGTGCCTTGGTGCACAGGCTGACCACCACGATGGTCAGCAGTCCCGCCACAAATGCCGGCAGCAGCTCATAGATCCCGAACACGCCTCCCATCGGCTTAACAAGGTATTTCCAAACAAACACCATCACGCCGCCGACCGCCATACCGGCGATCGCGCCCGGCAGGTTGGCGCGTTTCCAAAAGATGGAGCAGATGACCAGCGGCCCGAACGCGGCACCGAAGCCTGCCCACGCAAACGACACGATGCCGAACACCGAGCTGTTCGGGTCGCGGGCAATGATCACGCCCAGCACCGCGATCAACACCACCGTGATACGCGCGATCAGCATGCCCTTTTTCGCCGAAATCTTCAGATGGAAGGTTTCCTGCAAAATGTTTTCCGACACGCTGGACGCCGCCGCCAACAGCTGGGAATCCGCCGTCGACATGGTGCTTGCCAAAATGCCCGCCAAAATCAATCCGGCGATGATGGCGAAGAACACACCGTTTTCGGAAATGACGTGCGCGATACGCACAATGATGGTTTCGGTGTCGTTACCGCTCAGCTGCGGCACGATATTGGCGTTGCTGAGTGTCCGGCCTACCACGCCGATCAGCACCGCGATACCCATCGCGATCACCACCCACACCGACGCGACCCGGCGGGACAGCTTCAGCTTTTTCTCGTCCTCGATCGCCATAAAGCGCAGCAGGATGTGCGGCATACCGAAGTAGCCCAGTCCCCACGACAGGGTGGTGATGATATGCAGCAGGTTATACGGATCGCTTTGACCGGTGGTTTCCGAATAAGACGCCGTCATAGACAGATACCCCGGCAGATCGCGCACATTGTCGATAACCGCATCGACTCCGCCCGCGGCGATGGTGGAATACACCAGCACAAACGCGATGGCAAAGGTCATGATGATGCTTTGGATAAAGTCGGTGGTGGAAGCCGCGAAGAAGCCGCCCGCCGCGGTGTATCCGACAATGACCACCGCCGACACCAGCATCGCCACCATGTAATTCATACCGAACAGCGAAGAGAACAGCTTGCCGCAGGCGGCAAAGCCGGACGCGGTATACGGAATAAAGAACACGATAATAATGATCGCCGCCATGCAGGACAGGATGTTCTTTTTATCGCGGAAACGGCGCGAAAAGAACTGCGGCAGGGTGAACGAATCGGTCTTGTGGGTGTAACGGCGCAGCCGACCGGCAGTGAACAGCCAGTTGAGATAGGTACCCACCGCCAAACCGATGGCGGTCCAGCCCACATCCGCCAGGCCGGACAGATACGCCAGCCCCGGCAGACCCATCAGCAGGTAGCTGGACATATCGCTCGCCTCGGCGCTCATCGCCGTGACCAGCGGGCCGAGCTTGCGTCCGCCCAGATAGAAATCCTGCGACGACTCGTTTTTCCGCGCATAGCGGAAGCCAACGAACAGCATACCGATCAGGTACACCCCGATCGTCGCCAAAATGCAAATGGTTGATGTCATACGATTCCACTCCTCCATATTGCGGGCCAAAACGAAGCCACCCTTCTCATCGTCCGCGCGCCCGCTTATACCGCAAAAAATCACAGTTTGTATATTTTACCATATCTTTGTACAAATTTCAACATTTTTGCACATTGCCGTAGTTTCGTTGCAATAATCGACTTTTCCACCAAACATCCTCCCGCCCGGGCAGCGACAACCCTTGATTGCGCGGGGGATTTTGATTATACTGAAAGGAGCAACTATCAAAAATGCCGGCTTTACGCGGCACATCCCTGTTTGGAGTGAGCGATATGATCGAGAAAATGCTGGTGCGCGGCGCCAAGGTGCACAATCTGAAAAATATTGATGTGGATATTCCGCTGAACCAAATTGTCGGCATTGCCGGGGTATCCGGCTCCGGCAAATCATCGCTGGCGCTGGGCGTTTTGTATGCAGAGGGCTCCCGCCGCTATTTGGAGGCGCTGTCCACCTACACCCGCCGCCGGATGACCCAAGCCTCCAAAGCCTCGGTGGACGAGGTGTTGTATGTCCCCGCAGCGTTGGCGCTGCACCAGCGTCCGGGCGTGCCCGGCATCCGCAGCACCTTTGGCACCGGCACCGAGCTGTTGAACAGCTTGCGGCTGATGTATTCGCGGCTGGCGAGCCACCGCTGCCCGAACGGGCATTATCTGCCGCCCACGCTGGCGGTGGCTGCCGGCAAGGAGTTGGTTTGTCCGGAATGCGGCGCTCATTTTTATGCGCCGTCCGCCGAGGAGCTGGCGTTCAACTCGCAAGGTGCCTGTTCCACATGCAGCGGCACCGGCATTGTCCGCACGGTGGATCTCGCCACGCTGGTACCGGACGAATCGCTCAGCATCGACGACGGCGCGGTTGCCCCGTGGAACAGCCTGATGTGGTCACTGATGACAGATATCTGCCGCGAGATGGGGGTACGCACGGATGTGCCGTTTTGCAAGCTGACCGACAAAGAAAAGGACATCGTGTTCCACGGTCCGGCGGAGAAAAAGCACATTTTTTATCACAACAAAAACTCCGGTCAAGCCGGAGAACTGGACTTCACCTATTTCAACGCCGTTTACACGGTGGAAAACGCGCTTGCCAAGGTCAAGGACGAAAAGGGCATGAAGCGGGTGGAAAAATTTCTGAAAGAGGATATTTGCCCGGATTGTCACGGCACCCGCCTGTCTGCTGCCGCGCGGGCACCCCGGCTGCAGGGCATTTCGTTGGACGAGGCCTGCGCTATGACGCTGTCGACGCTGGTCGAATGGGTGCGGGGTGTGCCGGACAGTCTGCCGCCGGAGATGCGTCCCATGGCGGTCAGCATTGGCGAGGCGTTCGAAAGCACCGCCAAACGGCTGATGGATTTGGGGCTGGGGTATCTGACTCTGGATCGCTCAGCAGCCACCCTGTCCACCGGCGAACGGCAGCGGATGCAGCTGGCGCGCGCGGTGCGCAACCGCACCACCGGCGTGCTGTATGTGCTGGACGAGCCGAGCATCGGGCTGCATCCCTCCAACATTGTGGGGTTGACTGGTGTGATGCACGATCTGGTCGCCGACGGCAACTCGGTGATTTTGGTGGATCACGATACCCAGATCTTGAAAGAGGCGGATTGGATCGTGGAGATGGGGCCGCAGGCGGGAGCCAAGGGCGGGCACGTCCTTGCCGAGGGCACGGTTGCCGCTATCCAAGACAACCCGACCTCCCAAATCGGGCCGTTCCTGTCCGGCAAAGCGGATACCCGCCTGCGCTCTTGCGCTGATACCGAAACGATGTTTGCCGACGGCATGATCCATCTGTCCACCGCGGCGATCCACACGGTGAAGCCGCTGGAGGTGGACATTCCGAAAGGGCGGTTGACGGTGGTGACCGGCGTGTCCGGTTCCGGCAAAACCACCATGGTGCTGGAAAGCCTGATCCCCGCACTGCAAGCGCACATCGGCGGCACTGCTCTGCCACCGCACATTCGGGATATCCGCGCCGAGGGGATCGCGCATATCAAGCTCATCGACGCCACCCCGATCGGCATCAATGTGCGCTCCACCGTGGCCACCTACGCCGGCATTCACGATGATTTGCGCAAGCTGTTCGCCAAATCGCCGGACGCAAAGGAACGCGGCTATAAAGCCAGCCATTTTTCCTATAACACCGGCTCGCTGCGCTGCCCCGGCTGCGACGGCACCGGCGTGGTCAGCCTGGATGTGCAGTTTTTGCCGGATGTGAACATTCCCTGTCCGGATTGCCGCGGCTCCCGCTATGCGCGGGCGGCGTATGATGTCAAGCTGGTCAATAAGGCGGGACAATCCTGCTCGCTGCCGGAGTTGATGGATATGGATGTGAACTCCGCCATCGACTTTTGCGGCGATATGAAAACCGTGTGCCAAAAGCTGCGGGTGCTGCAGCAACTGGGGCTGGGGTATCTCACGCTGGGCGAGGAAACGCCCAGCCTGTCCGGCGGCGAAGCGCAGCGGCTAAAGCTCGCCAGCGAGATCGGGCGCACCCAAACCGATGCGGTGTTTGTATTTGATGAGCCGAGCATCGGGCTGCATCCGCTGGATGTGCAGGTGCTGCTCGGGGTGTTTCAGGCGCTGCTGGATCATGGCGCCACCGTCATCGTGATCGAGCACGATCTCGATGTGATCCGCAACGCCGATTATGTGATCGATATGGGTCCCGGCGGCGGCGAAAGCGGCGGTCGGATCGTCGCGACCGGCACCCCGCCGCAAATCCGCGATAACCCCGCCAGCATCACCGGGCAATATTTGTAACAGAAAAGCGCTATCTGACTTGGCTTCAAATCAGATAGCGCTTTTGGTTGGTCTAACAAAATCGAGCACAAAAGATATACAAGGGGGTTCTCCCCACCTTAATGATACCGTTTTTTATCCTCGACCACAGGCGCGGGCTGTCCAAGCACTCCCTTCATCACCTGTGCAAACCGTTCATACGGAATGATCCACTCTTTCTGACCATTCACCGTTTTCGTACAAGGCATATCGTTCACCTCGCGGTTGGCAATCCGCGTGTGCAGAATGCCATCCCAAATAAAATCCCAAAAACGATAGCCATCCATAGCCCAACTCATCTGGACATGATTCATGCTGGCAATAATGCTTTTATCGGTGATTTTGTCGAAATACATTATGGGCGAAGAGGCACAATATTGTTCCAACGCATGGATCATCTCTTTGTCCTCGGCATACATATCCATTAAATAATTGGCAACAGCATCGCCTGCAAATTCCAGATCTTTTTGCTTAAGATCCATCAGAAAGACCACCAGCTTGGTTTCGAAATGCATTACCTGCAAGCATTTTCTTCCATCAAAATAAAGCAGCTTACAACCCCATTCGTACAAGTGGTTTCCGCGCTCTTTTTGCGCCATCATTCTTACCAGCGGTGCTGCTTCCGATTGCAATTGCTCCGGCGTTTTCAGCTTATACCGCTGCATAGTTTCCTTTGTCGCATAAAAAATCATATGTCACCCATCCAAACCTTGCGGTTTTTGAACCTGCCGTATACCATGCAGAATCTAGCAGCGAAAAGCCTGTGCTTATGAGCTTTTTTAAGCGGCGTGGATTATTCCCACTCTTTGCCGGACCTTGTAATCTAACGGTTTTCGTTTAGATTCTGTGATACCCGGTATTTTGATTCTTTGTATTCTCCATATTTTCAGCCCCATACGATGGTTTGTTATCATATGAGTATCGCCGCCGATAGCGATCCATTCCGGTTTTTCGTGGATAGTATCCGGTGGCTTTCGCAAACGGCAAGGCTATTGTAGCATATCTGCATGATTGACGCAAGAATCAATTCTGTGATGGTACAGTGAATTTTTCGCATAATTCTTTCCAGTTCTTGCAGTTAATCCTATGTCTCTTTTAGAGAATCATCATTTTATAATGCGATTCGTGTGTGGTAAGGAAGTCGCAGGTATTCATTCAGCAATTTTATTGGCACCTTCACTTTCCACAACTTGTTTGACCATTTCTAGACTCCCAAGTACTTTCAGGCCGTCAGCACTCCAGTGTCATCAGGATCAACCGACAATTTTCAATCGCATAGATGAAGTTACAGAGCTGCTTAAGCTCTTTTTAGTGGTGGGATGTCAGGAAAATTGTTTTTCCATCGGTTTTAAAATAGATTTTACATTCTCATAGGCGTGATAGTCTGGTGGTGGCCGAGCCATGGATGAACGAAAAGGTATTCCCCCCTGATGCTTTCAACTGTTCTTCCTTTATATTAAATTCGCTTGAAGATAACGCTGCCAAAGTTCATCCTTTCTATCTCTCTTAAGGCATCTCAAATACCAAGTACAAATTCGTAATCGAGCAGCTTCTTCCGTTCCTGCCAGTCCGGCATATGGATTGTTATAAAATCATAAAAATCCTTGTTGTGATATGGATACAAAAAATGTGCCAGTTCATGCAAAATTACATACTCCACGCAAGGAACACTTGCTTTATACAGATAATAATTCAGATTCACTTTCTGATTCTTTCTGCTGCAGCTACCCCACAACGTACTCATCTTCTTCACACATACAGAAGGTCTTTCAATACCATGTTTTTCGATAATTGGGTACAGTCGATCCACAATATCCTGGTAATACCGTTTGGCCGTCTGCTGCCACCAGTTATTAACCTGCTTATCGATCTGGGACTGTTCTGTTTCTGTTGTGTAGATATGAAGCACACTATCTTCACGAACGATCTGCTTACGTTTAGCCTCATGCACCTGGATTGTCAGTTGCCTACCCAGAATACGAGTGGATGCTCCGGAAATAAAGTGTTCCTCTTTTTCAACTGCTTTTGTTTGAACAAAAAGTTCCAGTTTCTCTTCAATCCAAGGTGTTTTACTGAGAAGATGCTCCTTAATCCAGGACTCTGGTGTTCCAATCGGTGCAGATAGTTTTATTTCCCCGGAAGGAAACACTTTCAGCCGCACCTGTTTCATTTTCTTCAAAGAAACTGCTACAGGGAGTTCCGTTCCCTTTACTGTTACCGAGTACTCCATATCAATACCTGCTCATCGCTGTCTTAATCGTATTTTCAATCAGAATATCCATTTCATCGATTGGCAAATCAATGCCATGCTCGTCACAGAAGTCCCACAGCAAATCCTCAACAGCCTGGTTCATTTTCTTGTGGATTGGTGTACTTGTCCTCCAGTCCACACGAGCCAGTGACTGCACTGCCTGCTTCATATCCAATGCCAGTTTGCCAACTGCATCATCGAATTCCAGGTCATCTCCGCCGTGCTGTTTTAATGTATCTGACACAACACCATAAAAAGCCTTTGCATCACTATCATTCACAATTGCGGATGGGTAGGAGTGTCCAGTAAAGCCCTGTCGCAGATCATCGGCCATTTTCTTCATGCTGGCCAGATACACATTTTCATCTCTGGATTTTCTGTATTCTGCGATTGTGTCCCGGATTCTTTCAGAGAACTTCTTAAACATCATCGGGTCCTCGTATTTTCTGGATTCCAACTCAGAAACGATACGGGTATGGATGTATGCAGCCTTCGCTTTCTGGCCTTCCACTTCCTCTAACTGCTTTTCCATGGCAACTTTGTCATGGATGGCAACCGGCTCCACAACAATTTCAACGGGTTCAGAGGTAACAAACGTGTTCAGCAGGCTTCTGATACCATCTTCGTATTTGCTGAAATCCACTTTTTCCGCATACACCATCATCAGCGCAGAACGTAGCTTCTGGAAGAACAGCAGATCTGCCTTGTATTTCTGCATCTGCTCAAAACCAATGCTCTGGTACAGGGAGTAGTTACCCACAGCCATGGTCATCATCTTGGAGAACGCGGCCAGCTTTTCATAGAATTCTTTTCTGAGTGTCTCGCTTTCTGCTGTTTCTTCTTTCTCAAAGAAAGCTACCCAGGCCCTGGGGTTGCTCTGATCAAAAGATGCATTGCCAAAGAAATCCCACAGTGCCTTGTGCGTTTGCTTCAGTTTCTCCTGTTCCTCTGCTGCCGTTGCAATGGAGTCCACAATATCAGCAGGATCATATCCAGACAAACCAGACTGATCATCGCTGTACATTTCCATCGCATTATTCAGGTTGCAAAACAAACCCCAATAGTCTACAATTAGGCCAAAATCTTTACCCGCAGCGATACGATTTACACGAGCAATAGCCTGCAACAGAGAATGCTCCTTCATAGGCTTGTCCACATACAACACACCAAGGGACGGTGCGTCAAAGCCGGTCAGCAGCATACTCTGAACAATTACAATATCAACATCTTCGCCGCCGATGATATTGTTCTTCACATACTCTTCGTAATCATCATACTTGGTTCCAAATCGGGGTTCAACTTCCTTTTTGAAAAAATCCCGGATAATTGCTTTGTCATTTTTACCAATGACACCTTCATCACCCTCGGTGGAAACAGAATCATCGCAGATCAGCGCAGCCGCTTTTATACCACCCAGGCCGTTAATAGCGCGCTCAAGCTGAACCGCAAGGGCACGAGTGGAAACCGCTGCCATCGCCTTGAATCCGCGTGGTTTGCAGTAATTAAGGAAATGCTCATGGATATCAAACGCAATCATGGACAGGCGCTGTTCTGTCTGCGCCAGATGTATAAAGGAACTCCACTTTTTGCGCATATCCTCTTTTTGAGGCTCAGTCAGTGGAGCAAGGATGTTCTTTAGATAATCGTCAATTTTGTCACTGGTCACTTTCTGTGGAATGACACGTCCATCGTAAACCAGCGGAACAATGACACCATCACGAATACCATCTTCGAAACGATAAGAATGGCCAATCTGCTTGCCGAACTTCAGATATGTGTTACTCTTATCTTTCCGGAGCAGAGGTGTTCCGGTAAAGCCAATTTTGAAGGCATTGGGAAGCACCTCATTCATCATGTTATGGAATTCACCGGTATGAGAACGGTGGCTTTCGTCAATCAGAAGAAAAATATTCTCGTCCTCGATCTTGGTTCTGGATTTTGCTGCCGCTTCAAATTTGTTGATCGTTGTGGCTATCAGGGTGTTGCCACCATCTTTTAGCAGAGAAACCAGGCCACGTCCGGTAGTTGCTTCCACCGGATCCATGCCAGTATGGACAAAGTTATCCCGCAGCT
The DNA here is from genome assembly GCA_900547105.1 of uncultured Oscillospiraceae bacterium. Lineage (GTDB taxonomy): Bacteria > Bacillota > Clostridia > Oscillospirales > Acutalibacteraceae > UMGS1474. Next base: position 16,438 of record URFL01000011.1, read on the forward strand.
GTTTGATCAAATTCAGTCGGTCACAGACGAGAACGAATCTCGGGTTTACAATGGTTCTGTCTGCAATAATACGCTTCACGAGCATGACCATCGTCAGGGACTTACCACTACCCTGTGTATGCCAAATGACACCGCCACGGCTGTTACATCCATCCTCACCGTGTATACGGCGCATCGCATTTTCAACACCAAAGAACTGCTGATAGCGGGCAACCTTCTTAATGCCGCTATCATACAGAATAAAGAAACGAATAATATTCAGCAGGCGCTCCTTGGACAGCATGGATACGATCACCTTGTCCTGCTCGGTAATGTGGCTATCATCCACATAGCGCTTTGCTGCCTCTTCCTGCCACTGTACATTCTCTTCGTGCCACTTACAGTAAAACTCCTGCTTGGTTCCAGCAGTACCGTACTTGACAGATTCCGGGTTCAAGGCGATAGCCAGCTGCGTAAACTTAAACAGTTGCGGGATATAATCTGGCTGCCAATTGCGAACATTCTGCTTCACGCCCTCTTCTACATCCACGCTGGACTTTTTGCATTCGATCACAACCAGAGGAATGCCGTTGATCAGAAGGACAATGTCAGGCCGAGCATATTTTCCGTTGGTGCGTTCTACGGAAAATTCATCCGTAACGTGCCAAATATTGTTCTCTGGGTGTTCCCAGTCAATGTAGGAAATGTCGAAAGACTGGGTATTGCCGTCATACAGATGTACATCGCAGCTTTTGCCGTAAATCAGCCGATCATAGATCGCCTTGCTGGAGAACATCAGGCCGCGCTCCAGGGGAGCATCCAGTTCACGGATCGCTTCGCCGATGGCATCATCCGGAAACGGTGTCTGCTTTCCCCGGTAAACAAAGGACTGAGAAGCCAAAAATTCCCGCATAACATCCGGGAACAGTACATGCGACAAATGGCCGCGCTTCTGCTCGGCCTCTGCTCTGGGAATATATTGATAGCCCATGGCTTGCAATTCTTTCAGCGCTCTGTCCTGAGATTCCGGACGCTCATTAAAAATCTGATGACTCGGCATAGTGAAAACCTCCGACCTGTTTGATAGAGAGGCGCAGCGGGGCACAAGGCCCCGCTGGCCTGGTAATGATTATCGCTTGTCCTTCGGCGGGCAGGGGTCGTTGCCATGGCTGTCGGGATTCTGGATGGTGCCATCCTTGCGGTGCGGAATCAGTTCCGTACCCTGATTGATGCTCATTCTCCGCCCGGCATCCATGGCCTCTTTCTTGGTGTCGTAATGACCGCTGCTGCGTTTAGCGTTTTCGCGCTTTACATCCCAACCACCGTCTGGGTTGGGAACTACATGATGTTCTTTTCTTGCCATATGGGTCCTTTCTCTTGACTTTTGTCAAGCGCATGCTACAATGAGCATGTATAAGTTTGATTGCCCGTCTGCTTATATTGAGTGATTAAGTTGTAGCCGCAACTTAATCACTCTTTTTTTGCCCTCATAGACACCACCGCCTTTCATCGATTTATCGTACAAAGAACTGCTTGCCAGACAGCTGAGACCATGACAGTCTATTCAGCGGCCTCAGGCGCTTAAGTTCTCTCAGCGCCTTAAGTGGCCTTAACTGCTTCAGACTCTTCAACGGCTTCAACTGTTTCAGGGGTTTCAGCGGGCCTGAAACAGTTGTGTTTTCTGTAAAGAACACACAGTTGCCATTCAAGTCCCGAATCCAACCATCCCGAAACCAGCCAAACTGTCTGCCGTTATAGCCATATACTGCATCCTCGTGCAGATATGCCACCGGTTCACCTGTGAACAGGTAGATGTGGATATCATCTTCCGTATAAGCTGTGGGACGTCCATGATTATCATAGAACACCATAAGCGATTCCTCCTTTCTCTTTATTCGCCTATATTTCAGGGTTGCCGGTGCAGTTGCCGCTACACCGACGGTCCCGTTAAGCGTTCACGCGCACAAGTCCTGTCAGCAGAAGCTGCATCAGTGCTTTTTTGTACTTCCCAACCTCTGCCAACTCACGCTGATGAAGGGTGATAAGGTTGTCGAGCTGGCAGAAAAAAGCTCCGATAATCTTTTGTTCATATTCTGTTGGGATTGCGATTTCAAGATTTGCAACTTGTTCTAAAGACAAGTTTGGCTGTGCACCAATAGTTGGGTTTTTCTTGATGAAATCAGCAACTGCTTTACCTTTCAAATATGTTTTCACATAATCCAAGCAACCATCTTTAAGGCGAATTATGGCTAAAGCTTGATTTGTGTTAGCTGGCAAAATGCTTGAATTTACTGATGTCACACGCCCAAGAGTTCCAGCAATCGAGAATAAAATATCGTTTTCTTTTAACTGAGAACGACGTAAATATCCATTATGCTCATCAAGTGATATTTTCTGAGTTATTGTGATATTACCTGATGACTCATCAATGCTCTCAATCTTTACAAAGTTCACAACGCCTGTATTACTTTTGTCCAATGGAGTAGTACCCTTTGTTATCAAGGAAGCCATTTCACCCAACTTACGCTGTTCCCACGGGGCAGTAAATCCATTGAAGCGAATTTCCGGCACAGCCTGGCCTTCCTTTGGAAACATTTTTTCAAGGAAAAAACGCTTTACTTTTTTGATTTCTTCGATTTTTTGTTGCTCCAGTTCAATAATCTTGTCCTGCATGGTTAGAATCGAAGCAATCTTCTGCTGTTCCTTAACAGGAGGAATCGGCATGGCAAACTCGCCAAGACGACTAAAATACATTCTTGTTCGCGTGCTGCCCTTTTTCTGCGCACTACAATAAACCTTGAATTCCTTCATGTTGTTCAGATATGAAACAAGCATATCCTGATGAAGACCATCTGACGTTGTAAAAACTGGATACTCCGGACTCACCAGAACCGAGTTACCCATTCTGTTGACATTGAAGCGGAAAATATCATCGTCGCTCATATGGCGATAAGTAACATACCCCTCCGGTACCACATGGAATCCACCAGATGTTTCTTCATAGCGCTGATCATTATAATACTCCGACTGTAGCATCAAACCTTGTCTGGATGATGTTGCCAGCGGATATGCCTCGGTGTCATTGGAAAATTCATCATAAGGCACCAAGTATTTACCGATCTTCTCGTATTCCCAATCCACAGGGCGAAGTTGATGGTTTTGGAAAACATACCCCTCCGGCACTTCGCCACGACGAACCGCCTCTATTCGTTTTTTGATTGATTCTTTCATAGTTCAATCCTCTATCTATAAATTGCGTAGCGCAGTAGCGAAGCTTGCATCGCCGGTGGTAAGCAGTGCGACAGAGTATGCGGCAAATGATGCCGCCTTGGTAATGGCGGAGATAAGCTGGGAATTAACAAACTGTACCATTGGCATCATCTCCTTTGCTCTTATATAGGTTAGTGCGAATGGGATGCAAGCCCCTACCGTCTCCACAAATAAGTGGTAATTCAATTATCGCCGCCGGACTTCAGTTTCCGTTTTTCCTGCTCTCGCTCGATCTGAGCAATACTTTTCTGAGGTGTCGGCAAATCTTCCGGCATGGTACCGCCCAGTTCCTGGATGGTCTGGCGAACCTTCTTACCAACCTGGTAGTGGGTATCATACGCTGCCTGCTTCCCCTGGATATTCTCCCGGCGTAGCTTCTCGTCAGTCTGTGTCGCCCGGAAGAGATTGGCGGCCAGTTCAGTGCTGCCCATGTGATCCAGAATCTTCTGGCTCTTCTTTAAACCCTTCCGAGCGTGGATCTCCTTAGCACCAAGGCCACCATACAGGCCTTGGTATCCTTTGTTCTGGAAAATCGCATATTCCCTCCGATCAGCGATACCCGCCATCTGCGCAGCCTCTGCCAACGACTTATTATGTGCAGTCATCTCATTCCGGATTGCCAGACGTTTCTGATCCTCCGACATTTGCTCGTAGTTATCAATCAGTTCCTGCTGCCGTGTCTTTACCGCAAAATAGGACTGACCAATGGCGATAACCTCCTTCCGGGGATCGCCATTCATCACAATCAGATAACAGGCATACCGGGAAAGCATGACATCATCGATCTGACGTTCTGCACCGGAGCCGATGTCAACCATTTTGCCGACGTCGGCAAAATGGTCCTCAACTGCGAAACCGCTGTTCTTACAAGCAAGCTTGGCACGCTCGATGGCATCCGAGAAACGGCGCCACTGGGCATATTCCAGGACCAACTGGAGTTCACGAGCCAGCCAGTATTCTTCGCCGTATTCGTTGACGTGCTTAATGCTCTCAAAGGTCTGCTCACTGTATTTTACAAGTTCACTCATAAACCAAGCTCCTTCAGATACTGAGCCATCTGGGCTTCGACCACTGCGATCTCTGCATTGATGCGCTCAATGTTGCCCTGCACTTCTTCGATGTCGATGAGTTTCTCTTCCTCAAAGGTGTCCACATAGCGAGGGATGTTCAGGTTGAACTCATTAGCCTTAATTTCTTCAAAAGAAGCCACATGAGCGAACCTCTCTACATCCGCCCGGTCGGTATAGGCACGAAAGATATCGTCGATATGGCACTGATCCAGCTTGTTCTGGTTTTTGTCCTTGCGGTATCTCAGCTTGCCTTCCGCATCCTTGCCGGAAGCGTCGATGAAGAGGACATCGCTGGTGGCACGATTTTTCTTAAACACCAGAATACATGCCGGGATGGAGGTGCCATAGAACAGATTGGCAGGCAAACCAATAACAGCATCCAGCAGATTCTTCTCTATGACGGTCTGACGGATACGGCCTTCCGCAGAACCTCTAAACAGAACGCCATGAGGAACAACCGCAGCCATGCGGCCATTGCTCCGTAACGAATGGAGCATGTGTAGCAGGAATGCCCAGTCGCCCTTACTCGCAGGGGGTACACCCCAGTCAAAACGATGGAACCGGTCTAGGTTGGCGGTCATCTTGAATTTCTTGTCCTTATCGTTGCCGCCGTCCTCCTGACCGCCAGGATTGAAACCCTCTGCCCACTTGTCCAAGGAAAACGGCATATTGGCGACAATCACATCGAATTGCTTCAGATTGCCATCGGAATCCAGATGCTGGGGATTGGCCAGTGTATCACCCCAGGCAATGTCATTGGGGTTGACATGGATTCCATGGATGAAGAGATTCATTCTGGCCATGGACCAGGAAGAACCATTCATTTCCTGACCGTAGATCGCAACCTGATCCAGATTACCAGCCTGACGAGCAGTACGGATCAGCAGCGAAGCAGAGCCACATGTGGGATCGTAAATAGAGTCACCGGCCCTGGGCGCAGTCAACATACCCATCAGTTCAGAAACCATGCTCGGAGTAAAGAAACTGCCTGCCTTTTTGCCGGCTTCAGCGGCAAATTCGCCGACCATGTATTCATAGGCATCACCGATTACATATGCAGGATCTTCACCGGGGCCAACTTCAATCTGGGAAGGCTCCAGGCACAAAAGCTTAAAATCCTCCAGAAGCGTACGCAGTTTGGTTACCTTCTGTTGAGGATTGCCCAGCATGGATTCACTGTTGAAATTGATGCTGCGGAACACACCTCGCAGTTCGGTGTTACCGTCTTGGATACCTTGCAGGGCGGTATTGATCATTTCCCCGATTTTGGGATCAAATCGGTTCTCGTAGAGATAATCAAATCGTTCCTTCTCCCCAAGGACGAAAGGCAGATTCTTTTTGGCCCGTTCAATGCGGACCTGGTTGCCCTTGTACCGTTCCTCCAGATCTCTGAGGAATTCCTTGTAGGTGTCATCCAGATATTTTAGGAACAGCATGGATAGGACGAAGTCTTTATAGTTTGCTGCATCAATCGTACCGCGGAAGGTTCCTGCCGCCTTCCACAGCGTCGCCTTAATATCCTGAGAAGTAGTCTTGCTCATCTTCCATTTCCTCCACCGTTTATTATTTGGGAAACCAGCGACGACATCAGCCTATCGTTTTCGGTCATATATTCATTCAGAAGCTGCTTGCGCTTTCGGCTGAGTTTCCAGATGGCGCCAACCTTGCGCTGTTCTAATAAAGGGATAACCGGAATTGTGATACCTGCCATTTTTTTGACAGATACCGCTTTGATTGCTGCCGCACTACCGGTCATATGCTCCACCTGTCCAAGGATATCTTTCTGTTCCAGCAGATAGCCCAGATAGTCAGGATCGATCTCAGCGCCGGGCCTAACAACAAGAATGTTTTGCGATGCCACCATGCCTACAGATTCCAACGCAACCACATGCACAAACGAGGGGTTTAGACGTTTAACCAGAATGTCACCCACGGACAGTAACTGTTTGTTCGTAAGTTCATCACTTCGCCTCTGCACATCCACTTCGTTCATCAGGCCCGTATCCGTAAAGCTGTTAGGCTGAACCACGCTATACCTGTACTTGCCCTTATCCGCAAAGCCAGTCAAACCGGCCATAATCTCCGCTACATCACCAAGACGCTTTCCAGTAGAATCCACTGCGATCCCCTCCTTGAGAATACTATATCACCGCCCACCATGTTTGTCAATATATTATTTAGTTAAGTAGTAACTTTCAATTTCTGAGATCTATATAACTGAACAAATCGTTATTAATTGTCGTTTAACAATAGTAAGCGCCGCACAGATCGGTTTATAAACCAGAGGACAATTCAGAATGTCTTTACCTGTTTGATTGACCCGTTACCGCAGACAAGGTTACATAACATAGACGTAGATCAGGTCGTTATTGACCATCTCCATCGCCCTGCTTCGGATGTTGTTCATCCTGCTGACCCATTCCATTTGGTGGTCTGCCTTGAGTTGCTCTGTGATACCTTCGCTTGTTGCCATCTGTTTTACCAGCCGAAGGAACATTTCCTCTGCTTGACGGTCGATGTCGGCAAGATAACCATTTAACTTGCCGCTGGTGAGAAGCGTCGCATAGGTTGCCCGGCAACGCTCTTTCAGATAGCGCCGGTGGCGGTGCCCCCACACGCCGATGGGCTGCTGTTCTTCCTCGGGCAGTTCCAGATCAGGGAGGAGATAATCCCCAACCTGCGTGTAAGTCCCGCCCATTTCCTCAAAAATTGTTTTTGCCATTGTCTGTTCCTACCTTTCAAAATTTGTATTTTTGCGTCTTGTGCGCTGGGTTTGCTTTCGCTGCTGCTCCATATCTTTTGCCTGTGCAATCAGATTGTCGATCTGCCGACTTCCAAGAACCTTCCGCAGGAAGCGGAAATCCTTTAATTCAGAGCGCAGAACCGTATTTTCTCCTTTGAGCCGGTCGTTAGTTGCGGTCAGATGCTCGTTTTCCCGGCAGAGCCGACCGTTGGTGTTATTCAGCCGGTGGTAGCTGTCTAGTGCCTGATAATAGTGATAGAACACCTCTCGAATGACCTCTTTCAGCTTTTTAATCAACGGATCGACGAACCGCTGTTTGTAGGTCTTGGCGGCCATCAGCGTGGGCGGATCGGGAAGCTGAAACTCTGTGTCCGTTTCAATTCGCTGCTCCAGCTTTTCAATAGAATGTGACCCCTGATCAAAGTTGTCGATCCGACTCTGCATCGTTTCCAGCTCGTCCTGCTTTTCGGCCAGTGTGTTGTCCAACACAGCGATCTCATTCTCCCGTTCCTGCTTCTTGTAGTCCAGAACGGAGAGGTGCTTTTCGTGGGTGCCTTTCTGTTCCCACTGAATGTTGTACCGCTCCATCACGGCGGCCAGCTGTTCTTTTTCGGACTGTACCCACTGTGACCACTCGGTAGCACCTCGTGTCCCGCCCTTGAAGCCTTGTGCCGCCAGCGCCTGCTTCAGCGACACACGGGTATCAAGCCCACGCTTGCTCCCGGTGGTGAACGACACAAAGTCAATATGAATATGGGGTGTAGCCTCGTCCATATGGAGGTGTGCCGAGAACACCCGGAGGTTGGGGTTGCGCTCCTGAAAGCCCTGATAATATTCGTCCAGTACCTGCCGAGCCAATTCCGCATACTCGCCGGTGGCGCTCATATCCTCTTTGTTCCCAATTTGCAGAATGATCTCGTGGAAGGGCTTCTCCTGATTGCCGGAGCGGATTTTTTCATAGTAGTTTGGAATGCGCCTGTCTGCACGAGTCTGCTTCTCATCATAGCGTTTCAGAGCTTCATCGAAAAGCTGGTGGTACACGGTCTGGATGCGCTCATTGCAGTAGTCGATGTTCAAGTACGTGCGGCTCCCGTCCACATTCTCCGCCCGAAATTTGCGGCTGTTGTGGTTGACGGAGCCTTTACCAACCTCGGCACTGATCGTTCTCTTCATACACCGGCGAGTAGGGAGCCCCATCCTTGTCACGATAGTTGATTAACTCATTCTGCCACCGAACGATCTGCTGCGGGGTGATGCTGCTCATTTTGAGCTTTCCAAAATAGGGGAGCAACTTGGTGCGGATGATGTGTTCCTTGCTCTCCCAGGTGCTGTCCTTGATGCGGTTGCGTCGATCTTCCTCATAATGCTCCACAAAACTTCGGAAGGTCATATCCAAATCGGAACCCAATTTGTTAAGCTGTTCCCGCTCCCAGCTTTGCGCCTCCCGTTTTGTCTGAAAGCCACGCTTCTGGGATTGCTTTCGTTCTCCGTTCCAATCCGTGTATCGATAAATGACCCGCCAAGTGTTGGTTTTCGGTTCCTTATAAACTGCCAATGCGATTACTCCTTCCTTTCTGCACCGTAACAGGTGCGCTCCATAAAATACTTTCTGTTCACTCGCCCTGAGATGGCCAAAATGCCTTTTTCTTTCAGTTCGGCATTTAACCTCTGGACAATTTTGTAGGCGTAGGATTTAGAAACGCCCAATTCCTGCGCTACTTCCTCTACTCTCATAAAGCTTGTGTTTTCCATTTCATCACCCCTTTCATCTACATATAGTTCTCTTATTTCGTGTCGGAGAACTTTCTGGCCGCATTCCGATTTGCCCGAGCGGTTACGCCATTACCGTGGCGCACGACGGATATTTAGTTGTCTGCAAGCAGCTTAACACTATTTGCTATAGTCATTATACTAAGCGTATTTGCTATTGTCAAGAGGTTTGCGGAAAAATGTTTAACTTTTTTGCTTTTGCTATCTTGACATAACCTAAATCTATATGCTATACTGATTGCACAGAACAAAGATGAGGAGCGTAGTCGCTATGGCAATCGGTGAGAGAATTCGATTCTTCCGCAATTTGCGGGGAATGACGCAAAAATACTTGGGGCAGGTGGTCGGTTTCCCGGAAAAGACCGCCGACATCCGTATGGCGCAGTATGAATCCGGCAGCAGAACACCTAAGGCGGAGCTGACGGAAAGCCTTGCCGGTGCGCTGGGTGTCTCGCCACTGGCTCTGTCCGTGCCGGACATTGACAGCTATCTCGGCCTGATGCACACCCTGTTTACCTTAGAGGATCGCTACGGCCTGACGGTGGAAACCGGCGAAAACGGCGTTTCTCTGCGTGTCGATCCCCGCAAGGGGAAGGACGCTGCCGAGCTATCCGAAATGCTCACTGCGTGGGCTGAACAGGCGGAAAAGTATCGCAACGGAGAAATCAACCGGGAGGACTACGATAAGTGGCGTTATAACTACCCTAAATACGATGAAACATCCGGCTATGTAAAAGTCCCGTCCCAGCAGCTCAGTGATGCAATGGTGGAGGCGTTCAAGGACCGGCTGAAAGATAGGTGATAATATATGTCGTTTAGTAAAACAATTCAAATGTTCATATTTGACGGAAATCCAAACGGACGTATTATGTGCGAACTTTCAAACTGGAACGGCCGTGTATATAAGATTTCAAGAAACGAGTTGTCTGAATTTTCACAAAGAGATGATTCAGAAAATACAGGAGTATACTTCCTCTTTGGGAAAAACGAGGAGAATAATGATACTGTTTACATTGGTGAAGCCGAAAGAATGTTCTCAAGACTTAAGCAGCATTTAAAGGACTTAAAATATTGGAACGATTGCATCGCAGTTATCAGCAAAGATAATTTACTTAACAAGGCACATGCTAAATATCTTGAAAATAAGTTCTATTTGTTGGCCAAAAATGCTGGTAGATCTATTGTCATAAATAGTACAGTTCCAACCTGTTCTTCCATATCCGAGTATGATGAAGCAATGCTACAGGAATTTATTAGCAATGCTAAATTGCTTGTAAACACACTAGGATATAAAGTTTTTGATACAGTTGAAGATGCTGTTGTAAGACATAATGACATGCAGTCGTACTTTTTCATAAAAGCCACCAGGGGGGCTGATGCAAAAGGTTTGATAGTATCAGATGGCTTCGCTGTGATGAAAGGTTCAGCTATTGCATCTTCTACTGTACCAAGCATGTCGGATAATCTCATGAAACTGCGCAGTTCTTTAATTGAAAAAGGAATAATAGATGAAGATTTAAAACTCACACGAGATTATATTTTTACAAGCCCATCCCTTGCGGCAGCAGTAGTAATGGGTAGAAATGCGAATGGGCGAACAGAGTGGAAAAATGAAGAACATAAAACGATCAAAGATATAGAAGAATCATAAAACAAAAAGCGCTATCTGACTTCTTTAACAGAAATCAGATAGCGCTTTATTCTTGAATAATCTAAAATGTTGTCATTTTGTTGTCACAGAACAACTCCACAACGCAAAAGTCCAGCATTTTTAAGGCTTTTCAGCCTTTCGGGTATTACTCCCACTCCACCGTGCCGGGGGGTTTGGAGGTGATATCATAGACGATGCGGTTGACGCCGTCCACCTCGTTGGTGATGCGGTTGGACACCGTGGCGAGGATATCATACGGAATGCGCGCCCAATCCGCCGTCATAAAGTCATCGGTGGTGACGGCGCGGATCGCGATCACATTTTCATAGGTACGATGGTCGCCCATCACGCCCACGGCTTTGGAGCCGGTGAACACCGCGAAGAACTGGCTCAGCTCTTTTTCGTAGCCGTTTTTCGCCATTTCATCCCGCAGCACCCAGTCGGCATCCTGCAGAATACGCACCTTTTCCGCGGTGATCTCGCCGACGATGCGCACGCCCAATCCCGGGCCCGGGAACGGCTGCCGCCACACCAGCTCTTTCGGGATACCCAGCTTTTCGCCGACCGCGCGCACCTCGTCCTTAAACAGGTCACGCAGCGGTTCGATCACGCCCAAAAAGTCAATATCTTTGGGAATCTCGCGCTGGTTGTGGTGGGTCTTGATGACCGCGCTGCCCGCGCCCTTGCCGGACGCGCCCTTACCGCTTTCGATGCGGTCGGGGTAAATCGTGCCCTGCGCAAAGAACGCATCGCCTTTGGCGCGGCGCTTAATCTCCTCCCAAAACACCTTATAAAACTCGTCGCCGATAATATGGCGTTTCGCCTCCGGATCGGTCACGCCCTGCAGCTTTTGCATAAACACATCGCCGCAGTTGACCCGCACAAAGGTCATATCAAACAGCTTGGTGAAGGTTTGCTCTACAAAGTCGCCCTCGTCCTTGCGCATCAATCCCTGATCCACAAACACACAGGTGAGCTGCTTGCCGATCGCGCGGCTGAGCAAGCCGGCCGCGACCGAGCTGTCCACCCCACCGGACAAGCCCAAAATGACCTGTTTGTCGCCGATCTGCTCGCGCAGCGCCGCCACCGTGTCCTCGATAAAGCTGTCCATGACCCAATCGCCTTGGCAGCCGCACACGGTATACAGGAAGTTTTCCAGCATTTTGTCGCCATACTGGCTGTGGGTGACTTCGGGATGGAACTGCACCGCGTACAGCTTTTGCGCCGGATTTTGCATAGCGGCGCAGGGGCAGTTATCGGTTTTGGCGACCACCTCAAACCCGGCGGGCGCTTCGGCGATATAGTCGGTGTGGCTCATCCACACGACGCTGCTCGCGGGAACCTCCCCGAACAGCGGGCTGTCGCCGCAGACGGAAAGATCGATCTTGCCGTATTCCGACACGGGCGCGGTTTCCACCCGTCCCTGTTTCATCCAGGCAATCAGCTGGCAGCCGTAGCAAATGCCCAAAATCGGCACGCCGATGTCCAGAATCGCCGGATCGTAATGCGGCGACTGCTCGTCATACACCGAGTTGGGGCCGCCGGTAAAGATGATGCCTTTGTACTGCCCCGCGCGGATGGTTTCCAGCGGCGTGGTATAGGGCAGGATCTCCGCGTAAATGTGATGATCGCGCACGCGGCGGGCGATCAGCTGGTTATACTGACCGCCGAAGTCCAACACTAAAATCTTTTCCAAATTCGTCTTCCTTTCCGCCAATCAGCGATAGATGATGGCCTCGCGTTCCGGGCCGTTGGACACCATATTGATGGGGAAGCCCAGCTCTTTTTCGATAAATTCGACATACGCCCGTGCCTCGGCCGGCAGCTGGTCGTATTCGCGGATGCCTTTGATGTTGCAATGCCAACCCTTGAGGGTGTGCAGCACCGGTTTGCACTTTTTCAGCACCGGCGTGGTGGGGAAATCGCGGATCACTTTGCCGTCCACTTCGTAGCCGACGCAAACCTTGATCTCTTCCAGATAAGACAGGCAATCCAGCGCGGTCATGACCACCTGGGTCGCGCCCTGGCACTCAACACCATAGCGAGTTGCCACGCAATCGAACCAGCCCACCCGGCGCGGACGACCGGTGGTGGCGCCGAATTCGCCTTTATCGCCGCCGTGAATGCGCAGCTCCTGCGCCTCCGCCTCGTCCAAAATCTCGGACACAAACTCACCCGCGCCCACTGCCGACGAATACGCTTTGGTCACAGCGATGATGTCGGTGATCTGATGCGGCGGAATGCCGGCACCCACCGCACCGTACGCCGCCAGCGTGGACGAGGAGGTGACCATGGGATAAATGCCGAAATCGGGGTCTTTCAACGTACCGAGCTGACCTTCCAAGAGGATGTTTTTGCCCTCTTTCAACGCGTTGGCCAGATACACGCGAGTGTCGCACACATACGGCGCGATCATATCACGATACTGCACACAGGTGTTGTACAGCTCTTGTTCCGACAGCAGCGGCTTGTGGTACACATGCTCCAGCGTCAGATTTTTCAGCGTGCACACATTGTGCAGCTTTTCGCGCAGATCGGCATCATCGAACAGCTCGTTCACCTGAATCCCGATCTTGGCGTATTTGTCGCTGAAGAAAGGCGCGATACCGCTTTTGGTGGAGCCAAACGCGTTTTTGCCCAGCCGTTCCTCTTCGTATTCATCAAACAGGATGTGATAGGGCATCAAGATCTGTGCGCGATCGGACACCAGCAGCTTCGGGTTCAATCCCGCCTGTTTCACATCCGCCAGCTCTTTGCAGAATTTTTGAATATCCAGCGCCACGCCGTTGCCGATGATGCAGGTGGTGTGATCGTAGCACACCCCGCTGGGCATCAGATGGAACGCGAAGCGTCCTTTGTCGTTGATGATGGTATGCCCGGCGTTGGCACCGCCTTGGAACCGCACGATAATGTCCGCCTGTTCGGCAAACATATCGGTGATCTTACCTTTGCCCTCGTCGCCCCAGTTGGCGCCGACAATTGCTTTAACCATGGTGAAAATCCTCCTTAACGATGGGGATGTTTATACATTGATGGAAACCTGCACGCCCAGATCGTCGGCGTATTTTTCGGTCACCGGCGCGATCTGATGCTGCACAAACTCCGCCGCCTGCATCGGCGCGCAGCCGACATAGCGGGAAGATTCCAGCACCTGCTCCAGTTCTTCCACCGTCACACCGAACAGCGGATCCCCGGCGATGCGCTCCAGCAGATCGTTTTGACCGTCGCCCTGTTTCACGCGGTGCGCCGCCGCCTGAGAATGGACGCGAATGGCTTCGTGCAGCACCTGACGGTCGCCGCCGCGCTTCACGCAGTCCATCATGATGTTTTCGGTCGCCATAAAGGGCAGCTCCCGCCGCAGGTCTCGGTCGATGACGGCGGTGTTGACCACCAAGCCGTCCACCACATTGATGACCAGCGACAGCACCGCATCGGCGGCGAGGAAGCCCTCCGCCACGCTGATACGCTTGTTGGCGCTGTCATCCAGCGTGCGCTCGAACCACTGGGTGGCAGCGGTGATGGCGGGGTTCATCGCATCCGAAATGATGTAGCGGGACAGCGAATCAATGCGCTCGCTGCGCATCGGGTTGCGTTTGTACGCCATCGCGGACGAGCCGATCTGGCTCTTTTCAAACGGCTCCTCCACCTCTTTGAGGTGCTGCAGCAGCCGAATATCGTTCGAGAATTTGGAGGCGCTTTGCGCAATGCCGGACAGGGTGGACAAGATCGCTGCGTCCAGCTTGCGGGGATAGGTCTGACCCGATACCGCAAAGCAGGTATCGTAGCCCATCTTTTCCGCAATGCGGTGATCCAGCTGTTTGCATTTTTCATAATCGCCGTCAAACAGCTCCAAAAAGCTCGCCTGGGTACCGGTGGTACCCTTGCAGCCCAGCAGCCGCGCGCGGGACAGACGGTATTCCACCTCGTCCAGATCCATCAAAAACTCCTGCGCCCACAGGGTGGCACGCTTGCCCACGGTGGTGGGCTGCGCCGGCTGGAAGTGGGTGAACGCCAGGGTGGGCAGATCCTTGTATTCCTCGATGAAATGCCCCAGCAGTGCCAGCACATTCACCAGCTTTTTGCGCACCAGACGCAGCGCATCGTACATGATCATCAGATCGGTGTTGTCGCCGACATAGCAGCTGGTCGCGCCCAGATGGATGATGCCCTTGGCTTTCGGGCACTGCACCCCGTAAGCGTGCACATGCGCCATCACGTCGTGGCGCACCTTCTTTTCCTGTTCGCGCGCCACATCGTAGTTGATGTCGTCCTGATGCGCTTTCAGCTCGGCAATCTGCTCATCGGTGATGGGCAAGCCCAGCTCCTGCTCGGTTTCCGCCAGCGCGATCCACAGCTTGCGCCATGTGCGGAACTTGTTGTCCGGCGAAAACAGATACTGCATTTCCTCGCTGGCATAGCGGGAGGCGAAGGGAGATTCATAACGGTCCGGCATAAGCAACCTCCTAATAGGTAAAATGAAAAACATACATCTTTATTGTACCTTTTTTTGGCGTGCGGTGCAAGAGCGGATTGCAAAAAGAATGGCGGTTTGCACGGCTTTTTGTGGAGATTTCGCCCAGAAACTGCCTCCGGCGGCAAATGCCGTCTTGTGTTTCGCGAAAAAAAGTGCTACAATGGGCGCAAAGGAAGGGGCGCTGCCCCCAAAAAGAACGGAGCTGTATAAGTATGAGCGAAGTCTTGTCCATTTTGATGATGCTGTCGCCGATGACCGGCGAGCACAAAAGCGTCTGGCCGTGGATCGTCGGCGCGATCGGGCTGTTGGCGCTGGCCGCCTTTGTGGTGTTGACGGTGCTGGAAAAGAAAAAGAACGGCACCCCCACCGATCCGACCGAACAACCGGCGCCGGAGCAGACCCCTGCCGAAACGGATGCCGCGCCGACCGCTGATCCGACCGCCACGGACGACACTCCCTCGGCGGACGATCAGGACCCGCAATAAGTTTTCTTGAACGCACAAAGCCGTCCCCGATGAATCATCGGGGACGGCTTTTCCCATACCCGGGTGCTTATTTTTTCTCTTGCGTGAACTTCTCGAAATATGTTTGCAGCTCGTAGTACGCCGGTTTGAGCCGCTCGTGCCATGTCGGAGTGTTCCAACCGGTGTAGGTGTAATTCCCGCTCAGCGAAATCGACAGCTTTTTATCGTCGCTGCGGTAACCGAAACCGATGTCAAAGCCGGTGTAGCTTTGGGCGGAGATGACCTGCGTTTTCCAAAAATCGGCGATCTGCTGCTTGCCGGACGGATCCATGATATTCAGCAGCTGCCATGGGATGCGGATTTCCAGCTTGCCGTTCGCGTAGCAGAAATCCGACAGCGACCGGTAATCGTCCGCCTCCGGATTGCCGTTGCCGTACTGCAGCTTGCCGGTTTCGTACACCTTATCCTTCACATTCTCGCCGGTGCCCTTGACCGTCAGGTTGTAGCCGTAACACATCCGCATACTGTCGAACAGTCCGCTGTTTTTCCGGTTAGCATTTTCCTCTTTTTTGATATCGCCCAGCTTTTTGGACTCCAAAAAATAGAAGTTGAACGCATCGTAATACCGGTCGACGTACATATGGGAGTTGTTTTTACCGTTGATATAGATCAGAAAATCCGCCTCTTTATCAAACGCGGCGTTGTATTGAGACGAGGTGCGGTTGCCCTGGTTCGCGATGGTGTTGATAGGGATCAGCAGCGTGTCTTTGTCAAAGTTGTAGTTGTCCGCGTCCAGCATCAGATACAGATACCGCTCGTCGCTTTTCACATACAGCTTGCCCTGATCGGTGGTGACAACCGGCGTGGCGTCCTTCCATTCGGACACATCGCCGTCCACATAACACGCCATTTGATCTTTGCCGGGATCGAACGCCATCAACCCGAAGCACTGCTCGGTGGTTTGAATATTCGACCAGAAGGGGCGGCGATCGGCAATATCGAACATCACATTGTTCCAGGTGCGCTTAAACCACTCGTCCTGCCAGGTGAACACGATGCCACCCGCGTACTTCGCGTCCTCGATACAGCCCAGCATATCGATCAGCATTTTGCCTTGATCTTTTTCGTCCACCTTGCCCTGGTTGTACCCCATCACGCTTTCGTGACCCATCCCGCGGGAGGTGGGGATGCCAAACTCGGCAACGATGATCGGCACGGTGTGCGCCAGCTTGAGATCCGCCAGATACGCCGCATAGGTGTTCACCTTGCCGCTGTCGTCCACATTTTGGAGATAGTCCTGCTGATAGTTGAGGCTGTCCGGATAATACGGATAAATATGGTAGGAGGCGAACATCCCCGGTCCGAAGTTGCGGCACTTCACATTTTCGGTGTTCACCGTCGCCTTGTCCTCATCCTCGTGCGGTTCATTGGGGTGGGTCAGCGGGTCGGTGGTGATCCAGTTGCTGAACGCCAGCGGCGTTTGGAACTTGTATTGCTCGGTTTCGTGCTTTACCAGCGCATCCCCCACCCGGCACAAAAACGCTTCAAACGGCGAGGCGGTCTGGGTATACAAATACTCGCCGTCGTAATCCTTTTTGTCGGGGTGCTGGTTATCGGTGTTGATGACGAAATTGGGATCCCATTCGATCCCGATGATCCAGCCGACCAGCCACTGGGACACATCGGTGGTGTAGCTGCCGTATGCCTCGCCGGCGGTTTCGGCAATTTTGGCCTTGCCGTGGATCACGTTCACCAGATTGATCGCATCCGCGGTGAAATCGTTGAGAATCTTTTCGTTTTCGGCGTAGGTGTCCGACAGTCGTTCGATATCCTCCTCGTTCACCCAGATGCCCTGGAACAGATACAGCTTGTTCTTCGCTTTGCTGTTGAAATCGCCCAGCGCCTGATAAAACTGCGGCGGCATCAAGGTGTACACCCGGATGCAGTTGCAGTTCATCTCGCTGATATAGCCGAACCAGCGGTAATAGGTATCGTAGGAGATGGTGAGGTCGCCGGGAAACAGCCCCGGTTCGGTCGCGCCGATGTTCACGCCGCGCATAAACAGCTGCTGCCAGTCGCTGTCCTCGTACACATAAAAATAGTCGCCCTTCGCCCGAAACCGGTAGCTGACACCGGTTTGGCTGTCAGAAAAGGATTCAAACCCGCTGCCGGACGAATCCTTGTCCTCCTTTTTGGTGGTTACGGAAATGCCGTGGATGCCGAAGATCTCCAGCACCCCCATTTGCGCCAGACACACCAACACAAGCAATGTTGCCACGATGGAGATAACCACTTTTTTCATTGCTCGATTTCCTTTCTCTTGATCTTACCCCATGTTTTGCGCAGCTTGCGGTATTTCAAAATACCCTCCAGCCGGAACACGGTGATCATTTGCCGGTAGCCGAAGTTTTCCAGCACCGCATACAGCGACAACGACAGGCACTGCTTGGCGGTCATAATGGATTTGCGGGTGTATTGCTCCAAAATCAGGCTGCCGATGGACAAAATAACGCCCAGCAGCACCGCCAGCAGGAAGTAGATGACAAAGAAAAACATATTCAGCTCGCCCATAATCAGCGAAAACGGGATGATGACATAGCCGAGCGCTTCCACCACCGCGCCGAACAGCTCGAACACCCAGTTATAGGGAATCGCCATCAACCCGACGGTGCCGTAGCGCGGATTCAAAAGCAGGGATTTGTGGGACAGCAGCGTATCCAACAGCCCGATCTGCCACCGCCGCCGCTGGCTGCGGATATCCCCTGCCGACATGGGGCCTTGGGTCCAGCAGACCGCATCCTCGCAAAAGATGATCTTATACCGGCGATGGTGCGCACGCATATATTGGTGCAGCCGCACCACGATCTCCATATCTTCGCCGATGGTGTTGGTTTTGTAGCCGCCGACCTCGATCACCGCCTGCTTTTTGAACACACCGAATGCGCCGGACACGATCAGCATTGAGTTGGTCGCACCCCAGCTCACTCTGCCCGACAAAAACGAGCGGTAATATTCCACGATCTGGAACCGTTCCACCATTTTGGCGGGCATGGTAAAACCGCTGACCCGTCCATCCCGGATCTTAAAGCCGTTGGCGATGCGCACCAGTCCGCCCGCTACCACGGTATCGGTGTTTTTCAAAAACTCGATGGACAGCTTGAGCAGCGCATCCGGTTCGATACGCGAATCCGCATCCAAACAGGCAAACAGCGGATAGGACGACACATTGATGCCCGCGTTAAGCGCGTCGGATTTGCCGCCGTTTTCCTTGTCGATGTAAATCAGATTGGGATAATCAATGTTGTAATAGATGCCCCGCACCTCTTTGGTGGGGATGGAGGTTTTCACCGCCGATTCGATTTTGTACAGTCCAAAGGCTTCCACAAGGCGGTTGTGGGTTTCGTCGGTCGAGCCGTCGTTCACCACCACGATCTCAAACTGCGGATAATCCATTTTGAGCAGCGATTTGATATTGGAAACGATGTTTTCCTGCTCGTTATACGCGGGGATCAGCAGCGAAATAGGCAACAGATTTTCGCTGGACACATATCGGCCGTAATCGTTGGACTGTCGGGCTTTGTCGTTTTTGCGCACCCTCACAAAGGAGATCACCAGCTGCACAATGTAGATCAGACTGAGCAGGATGGTAAACGCCATGCAAAAATAGTTAAAGAAGGAGATGAAATAGCGCATTAAGGTTATGAAATTCACATTATTCCTCCTTCAGATCCACCGACCGGTAAAGCGCATACTTCACCGCGTCCGAGGCGTATTTGTCGTATCCGCCGAGCACATCCTCCAGCTCGGAAATGTTCACATTCATATCGATCAGCGAATACGCCGCCGCCTGGCGCACCCACCATTCCTTGTCCTTGGTGGCTTCCTTCACGCCCTGCACCGCTGTGGGAGTGCCCAGCTTTTGCAGTCCCTTGACCGCTGCCGAGCGCACCACCCAGTCTTTATCCTTGGCGGCGGTGAGCAGCAAATGCTCGTTGGCGGGGTCCGCCAGATCGCCCAGCGCCCGCACACACGCCACCCGCATATCGGCGTTTTTGCTGGTGGTGCCTTCGGCGTACAGCGCGCGAAACTGCGAAAAGCCATACGGCGCGATGGATTTGATCACCACCGTTTTCATATGTTCATCGCACCGCTCCAAAATCAGCGAAGCCAGCTCGGCGCGGTCGGAGCTGAAATTGGCAAACAGTTCGTTGATGATGCGGAACGAATACTGCTTGTCGCTTTCGATGCGCAGCACATACTGCGCCACCCCCTCGGTGTAGCCGAGGCGTGCCAGCGCCATCGCCGCGTTGTAGGCGATGCTGCGGTTTTTGCCTTTGGACAGCTCGTAAATCTCGCTGAGATAATCGTATGCGTCAAAATCCGCCAGCCGCCGGCAGGCATAGCCCACCTTGTATTTGTTGCCGGAATGCAGAATATCGGAAAACAGCTTCACCGGGTCCAGCGCCGCATACACGCTGTCGATCACGGCGGCTTTGTTGCCGAGTGTCTGGTCGTCGCCATATTCCTCCCAAAAGCACAGCTGGGCGCTGATCATCTCGAACATCCGCGTGTCCTCGCCCATCAGCTCTTTCAGCTTTTCGATCTCGTTTTGGCGGCTGGTTTCGGTGGGGCTGTACAGAATGCCTTCGACCATGCTTTGAATCTTTTGCGCCGCGACTTCGTATTTATTTTTATCGTCCTCCTGCCGTTTGGCAAGAATCGCCAGCCACAGATACTCGCCGCCGAGTATCAGCAGACAGAAAATAATGCATAAAACCGCAACCAATTCGTAGTGCAATGCTTACAGCTCCTTTGCCGGTGGGCTATTTGGAAGAAAAGTAGTGTTTCAGCAGCGCAAAGCCCTCTTTTTCGCGCATGGTGTAGCCAACCGTGTCCCATGTCGCCCACTTGAAGGTTTTATACGCCGGGTCCTGCTTGTCCTCGGGAAACAGATACAGCTGATCCTTCGTCTTTTTGTCGGCGATCAGCACCGACACGATCGCGCCGTTGGTGCTGACCGTTTTGGCTTGGCCGGTGATCTTGCCGTCGTTGTTCAGCACAATGCGCTGGGACGGATCGGTCACATTCAGCCACGACCACGGCAGCCGGATATAGATGGTGGAACCGGTTTGATAAAACTGGTTGTCGCCGGAGGAAAAGCCGCCGTAGGTGAGCGCCGACACCAGATGGTAATTGCCGGAATAGCTTTCCTTTGTCGCGTACGAGCCGCTGGTGCGGTCGTAAGACGACACCACATACAACCCCGCTTGCTGCTTACCGTCAAACCGCAGCACATACTCCATACCGGACAGGGAGGTGGGGGTGTATTGCTTGGCATAATAATATTCGCCGTCGTTGCGTTGGTAGGTGTCGATGCCGATGAACAGCTGCTCGGTGGTATAATCAATTTCGGTGAGCAGCTGGGCGGAGATGTAGAAATATCCGCCGCCGGAGGACAGCGACAGCATCTGCACGCGGTCATCATCCGCCAAATTGATGCCGGTTTCCTCCGGTGCGTTGGCATCCAGCGCCACAAACCCGGTGGTTTGCGCCGGGTCGGCAACGTTTTGCCAAAGGTAATTGTTCTCGGTCGGCACCGTGAAGGGATACATCTCGTCGGAAACCGCCGACCAGTCATCGTTCAGATCCGCTGCTACGGCGGTAAGCACTCCGGCGCTGTCGGTCGCTTTCAGCAGCGCCACCGTCTGCTGACCCTGCGATTTTTCGGTAACCGCCGCGCGCTTGCCCATCCCGTTGGCGGACGAGGTGCCGATGCCGGTCACCACCAGCCGGTTGCCGGTCGCCGTGCGGAGCTGCCCGACCGCATACGCGTACCAGTCGCCGGATTTCGGCATCTTGTCCGCGCGCTTCGCCACCAGCTCGTTGATACTGTCCATCGACACCACCGTGAAAGCATAGTGCTCGCGACAGGTGTTGTCGGTGATGATCTCGCCCAGCGCGGTGGCACCGGCCTCCTCCAGCCCGCTGCCCTTGATCTGCGCCGCCTTCCGATGAATCCCCACCGGGATATGGCTGCCGTAGGTGTCGATCGCGTAGCTCTCCATCGTATCGTACATAAAGGCGGAAAAGCCCGCGCGCCCGCTGCCGGATGCCAACTTACCGGTGTAGGCATACTCCGTCGGCGCATCCGCCGCCTCGGCGGTGACCCCCAGCAGATAGGGGGAAATATCAATAAAATAAGTTGCCGCCTCCCCGCTTTGGGCGAGGGTGAACGAGCCCTTACCATGCAGCGCATCCAGCGCCGCCTGCCACCGTTTTTGGCAGCTATCCGCCGTCACCTCGTCCGGTGCCGCCACATTTTGCAGCAGATACATCGTGACGCTGTCGGCATCCGCATTGTGGGCGTACACCGCGCGGTAGAATTCGGGAGGCAGAATATCCTTAACATACAGGCAGTTCGCCCCCAGCTTGACCGCCTCGTCCACCAGATCCTGGTAGAAGGTGTAGTCGCGCGAAAAGCCCTTTTGCCCGGGTTCCGACGCGTTGATGCTCACGGTGTTCAGCGCCAGATCCTCCCACGCATCGTCCGTTTTCCTCTGGAACCCACTGTCCCCTACCCGCACCTCGGCAGACTTTGCGGTACCTTCGTCCCCTTTCGCCAAGGGCTCGATGTTTTTCAATACCTTTTTCATCAGCGGGTTATAAAAATTCCAGTAAAAGTTGCTGATGTCGCCCTGGCGGTCGTAGGAGATCCAGCGATAAACCGAATCGGCAAACAAAAAGCGGTTGTAATTTTCGTGGCTGACATAGTCATTGAAATCGCCGGCAAAATAGTAAACCGGCGCTTTGCCGTCGGACTTTTTGCGCATCGCGGCGGAAAAGGTCGGGCTTTTGAGCACACCTTTCAGCTTTTCCATACCGGTGGCGTTGACATCGAATTCAAAGCTCGCCAGCACTTCCGTGTCGCTGTTCGGCTCCACGATCTCGAACCAGTTATAAAAATTCACCTTGTCGCAGCTGCCGAATTCCTTTTTATAATTGTCGTTGATGTGGATTTGCAGCAGATTTTTGGATTCAAAATCGGTTTTCTGCTCCAGCACAATGATCTTGTCCGCCGACACCAGCAAAATGCCGGGGCCGGAAAACTGCCATTCCACACCCTCCTGTTTTTCGTACATCGGGGGCGCCCAGTCGGGCACATCGGTGAAATCCTGCAGATCGTAGATATACCGCCCCACCCAGCCGGTGGGTTTGACCCCGCACAGGCTGGACAGCTGGGAATAGATCGAGCTGTCCAGTCCGGAGTTAAACAGCTCCATTTCGGCGACCAGCGTCGCACCGTTTTCGTAGGCGTAGGAGATGACCGACATATCATCCACCGTGATGCCCGCGCCTTTGGCAGAGGACTGGTCGTAATAGCCGTAGGTGTCGTCCACCGCACCGTAAACATCGGAAATATACATCAGATCCGGCACATAATCGAGGGTGGACAGCTCGCGCTGCGACTGAATTTGACCGTTTTCGTCCAGCATCGGACCGAAATAATCGGTTTTGGTGTTGTAAAAGCTGCCGTCCTCGAACACATACCGCTGTTGTTCCAGCAGCCAGAAAAGCCCCTGATGCTTGCGATACACCGAGCGAATGTCAATGTCGTTGCCGTCCTCCACCGTCAAAATTGTCTTGTCCAGCAAGCACACATTCAGCCGGGTTTTCGGCGCCAGCTGCCAGCCGACAAACACCGCCGCCAGCGCCACCAAAAAGACCAGCGGGATCACAAAATACCACTTGGCTTTTTTGCGCTTTTTCACTTTTTTGACCTCGTCCTCGGTCTTTTGCTCCTGCTCGCGCGCCGGATCAAAGCGGATATCCTCTTCTGCGGCGGTGTTCTCGTTCACGCTCGCCGCCGTTTCCGGCGCCGGGGACTCCGCGTTTTCTGTCGTTTCCGGCACCGGGGGTTCTGTGTTCTCCGTTGCCGGTGCCGGGGTGTCTATCCGGTTGTCGTTTTGCTGTTCGTTCATTGATTTTTCTCCGTGATTTTGGTTTTGATCTCGGCTATACCTTCGTGCAGCGCCGCCACCACTTTCGGATCATACATCGTGCCGACTCCCGCATCAATATACGCAACCGCCGCCTCCAGCGACCACGCCTCTTTGTATGAGCGTCGGGTGGTGAGCGCATCCAGCGTGTCCGCCACCGTCACAATGCGGGCATAGGCGTTGATGTCCTCGCCCGCTTGTCCGTTGTATCCCTTGCCGTCGTAGCGTTCGTGGTGCTGGGCGGCAATCACCGCCGCGCACTCCATAAAGTCGCTGTGGAACGCCGACAGCAGCGCACAGCCGTACTGCGTATGCTTTTTCACGATCTCGCGTTCGCTTTCCGACAGCAGCCCCGGCTTGTTGGTGATCTCCACCGGTATCGCCGTTTTGCCGATATCGTGCAGCATCGCTGCCCGGGAAACCATATCACACTCCGCCGCGGGATACCCCATCTTCTGCATCATTACATGGGTATAATACGCCACAAACTCCAGATGATCGCGGTTGTTGCCGCTGGCAATCTCGGTATCCGTTGCGAGTTTCGTAAACACCTCGATCTCCCGCTGCTCCGCATCCGCATCGCCCGCCAGCTGATCCAACGCCACCTCAACGCAGCTGTACAGCACCGACATCATGCTGGTAAAGAACGAGGACAGCCCGTTTTGGATGTTTTCAAAATGGAAAACCATATGAAAATCGCCATTTTTCAGGAACACAAATTCCAAATAGGTTTCGGTGAAGATACACATCTGCTGCATATCCAGACACCGGTTTTCGATGGCGGTATAATTCACCGGTTCATCCAGTGCCCGATCGCACACCCGCCGATACCCATCTTCCTGTTTCACCGCCGCCACATACGCCAGGTGCTCCGCCCCGGTTTCGGTAAAAATATCCGAGCAAAGCGCCTGCACCCCATCCGCCGTGGTGCGGCAGATGTCCGTTTCGGTGCGGCACGCCAGCACCTGCTTCATAATTCCGGCGATACGCTCCACACACTGGACATACACCGCCGTTTCCACCGCGATCGCTTCGGCATTGTTGCCGGACAGCGTTTTGTTGACCAGAATAAAGCCCACAAAGCACAAAGCCACCAGCAACCCGATCAAAAAGCACAGCGCAAAATCGATCCGGTACCGCAGCGTCAGCCGCATCGCGCCGCAAAGCAGCTCCAGCAGCATCAAAAACACCAACACCGCAAAAATGCCGTTGGCATATTGCACCCGCTGGCGCAGCAGCGCGTAGCACCGCCGGGCAATCATCGCCAGCGCCGCCACATTCAGCAGCAGCGCCGCGCTCCACACCAGCTTCAGCATGGCGGTATCGGGCACAAACACCATCGCGACCGCCGCCGCGGCGCTGAGCGCCAACAGCAGCCACGCCAGCTTATCTTTGATTTTTAATATAGCTTGTATCACCGCCGCCAGCAGCACGACCATGCCGATCTCCGCTGCCAGCGCCGCGCTGTAAAACGCCGGAGCGTTCAGCCAATAGCTGCCGCCTGCCAGCGCCGGCAGTGCCGCCACCGCCGCATACACCACCGCCAGCCCCGCCGCCGCGAAGCTGTACGGTTTTTTCTTTTTGACCGCGACCAGCACCACCGACACCACCGCCAGTATCAGCCCCAGCACCAGCATCACCGCCGCAAACACCATGCTGCCGGTCAGCGCAAACGCCGGCGAGGTCTGATCGTTCGCCATCGTGGTCTGGATATCCGCCGAAAAGGGCAGATACGCCGAAATCGCCACCGTCACGCGGCCGTCGGAGGGCGGGATCACCACCGCGTTGTAGCGGTTGCCGGTATAGTCGCTCTGGCCATAGTGGTTATCGTAAACCACCGCGCCGCCCAGCGATATTTTCAGCGGTGCATAATCGGTTTTGACCACCATCGTTCGCTCGCTATCATCGCCGTCCAGCGTTCCGCGCATATGCAAATAGGCGCCGGTTTTGTCCTTGGACATAGGATTAAACGCGTTGGCGGTGTTCCATCCGTCCGCCGAAACAGCGGGTGGCTCGGCGCTGTTCGTATAGATATACTGCCACGATATCGACAACGACTCCGCACCGATCGCGCTGCCGACATAGCTGATAACATAGTTGGCTGCCACCGTCAGCAGCAACAGCACCGCCGCCACCTCGACCAAAATCCAAAGATTGGCCTGCTTTACCAGCCGGCTCTTCCATTTTTTGAAAAATCCGGATAACTTACCCATCGGCTACCTCTTTTACAGTCGGGAATATTTTTCCAGCAGTTTTTTCACATCCGGCGTGCTGTCTACTGTGGCGGCACGCGGCTGCTCTTCCAGCGGGATCGGACAAGCGTCCAGCGCCTCGCCCAGCGCCCGGTAGGCGGCGTACACCTGCCGCAGCAGCGCGCGCAGCTGCTCGTTTTCCCGTTTCAGCTCTTCCGGCGTTTTTTCTCTGTCCAAAGCGGTCACTCCTTTAGTTCGACGATGTCAGCGACCGCATTTGCGGCTGTCCCGACACATCCTCCACCGTCAGGGTGGTGCGGCCGGTCACCTCGCTTTGGGAGGCATCGCTGTAAAACACTGTGTTGACAACATACTGGTTTTCTTCATCCCCCCGGGTGACCGTCGCTTTATAAAAAATATCCCGACCATACAGCGGCTCCCACATCTCAAAGCACTTTCGCCCGCGGTTGTACAGATCCGCTTTGGTGACATCAACCGACACCGCGCCGAAATATTTCAAAATCTGCTGCTCGATCTCATCCTTAGACGCTTGGCGCAGCTGGTTGCCGGAGCGCGGCATATCGGTCAGATTTTCATAGAACATATGGCAAAACGCAAACTGCACCAGCGCGTTCACCGACATATCGTCGGGCGATTCAAACTTGGTTTGTGCCAGCAGATACCGCAGCTCATAGCTGCGGTGCGCCAGCGCATCCGCATCAATATACGCCGGAATCGCCTCGGCATCCGCCGAAGCCGTGGTCGTGGTGGTCGCCGCGCCGGTAGTGGCGGAAGGCTTCACAGCGGGATCCACATTATTACAGCCCGCCAACGGCATGACCGCCAACGCCGCCAGCAAACACAAGAGCTTTTTCATATCCGATATTCCTCCGCTTTTTAACAGAAAACGCTGCTGCACAGGGGGCTGTGCAGCAGCGTTGCAAGGCCATAAGTCAGCCTAAAACGATACCAGCTGACAGTTCGATCAATAACTCCACTTATAATCGGTGTAGGAAAGGGTCATGTCCTTGTTGTTCTCCACAAACACATCCGCCGATCCGACCTGTTTGTACGCAATGTACGCATCCGAACGGATGGTGGAACCCAGCGGCAGGTTGACCGACAGGCTTTCCAGAGGCGTGTTGACCACCTGTTTGATACCGGTTTGCTTGTTGTAATCGGTCTTGAAGTGGTAACGGTACGCCATAAAGCATTTGTTCACATCGGTTCTCAAAACCGGGTCCCCTTTGGGCAGAATAAACGTCTTGGTGTCGGGATCGTAGCTTCTCTCGTCGTAGCGGTTGGAAACCTTCACCGTGTACACCACCGTACCGCAAACACCGTGACCGTCGTCGGTGTAGGTATCGGTATCCCAATCGTTGGAGCACATCTGGAATTTATACTCTTTGCCGATTTCCAACAGGATGCTTTCGCCGCCATAGTAGACGGTGCCGTCCTCAAACCGCACCGACATTTTCTTCGGGCAGACGATGCTGCCTTTCACCTGATTTTTGGTGGGCTCGGTAATCGGCTCGTCGGTAGCAGCACGCTTTTTCCAGCAAGCGTACAGGGTAAGGGTGTTCATATCTTTGCCGAAGTTCAGTTTGTCCGAAGTGAGCTGGTCGCCCGGCTTGTAAGACTCGCCGGTGCCGTCCGCTTTGGTGTTCCAACCGGTGAAATCGTAACCGTTCCGGCTGAAGGCGTTGTCTTTCACCGTGGCGGTATCACCCTTATAGTAGTGGGTCGCATCGGTGGTGGAGCCGGTCGCATCGGTGCAGTTGGCATCGTACAGCACGCTGCAAAACGGGGTGATCACGCCGTCCACATGCCATCCGTCGCTGCTGTCCCATTTGACCACATACCACACGATCGACTGACCGGGCTGCAGCTTAATGCCGTTCTTGGCGAGATCGGGACCAGAGGTAATGTAGCCGGAAACCGCATTGCCGGTTTCATCAAAAGTCGGCTGCGTATACGAAGAAATGTAGCCGCTGCCGGCAAGTTTATAGTTTTTGGTGGGCTGCGACGCGGTTCCGGTCGGCACCGCCAAGCCCTCGTTCAGCAAATAAAATTTGGCAACCTGCGACGGTTCCGCCGAAGCAAAAATCGAGCAGCAGCTGATCATCATGACCACAGCGACCAATACAGAAAGCAGCTTTTTCATCGTTTCCAATCCTTTCCTTTTAACCTCGCTAAAGCGCAAACCATTTGCAAAAGAAAATAAAAAAAGCACCTATATCAAGGTACACAGCGGTACCTTATATAAGTGCAACCTGACAATCATAGCCCTTATGGCGTTAGACTCATGGCTTTGCGCCACACGCTTTCGCGTGCTTTGCTTTTTTACTACGGTTGCATTATAGCACGCCCTTTCGGGAATTGCAAGAGCTTTTTTTGATTTTCTTAAAAAATTTCCACTTTGGTTTGGCGCTGCTTGACGGTGCTTATAAAAGGATGTATAATGCGCTGTGAAACAGACCATGATGACTTTATAAGTACGGTGATAACAATGAGCGAATTGAAAAAAGCGCTGTTCGGCGGGTACAAAAAATCCGCTGTGGATTCCAAAATGCAAGAGCTGACCCGGCAGCTGGACAGCGCCGATGCCGATAACAAGCGTTTTGCGCATGAACTGGATGCCACCACCGCCCGCATTGCAGAGTTGGAGCAGCAGCTCGCCGCGGCAGCGGCGGAAAACGCCGCGTTGAAAGCGGAAAAATCCAAAAACGATGCCATTTTCAACAACGTCGCCAAAATCTATCAGCGTGCCTACGACGCGGGTCACGACATTGTTTGCGATTCCAAAGACATCACCTATCAAATGCTGAAAAAGCTGGATATGCAATTTGACGCGGCGATGGGCGACACCGCCGCCATGACCGCGCATTATGACGCCACCCACCGGGATATGGAAGCGCTGCTGGCAGAGTTGACCCAAAAGCTGGACGATGTCAACCGCTCCGCCGCCCAAATCATGAACAAAGCCAAGACCTTTTCCGGCATCTATGGCGATATGAAACAGGTCGTGGCGGACACGCAGGGTGGTGCCCGGCAAATTTTGACCGATTATGAGCAGCAGGCATCGGAGTTTTTGACCAGCAACGACCAAGCGGAGCCAGAGACTCCTGCTGCCGTAGAACCGGAAGCTCCCGTGGCTACGGAACCGGAAATCCCCGCTGCTGCGGAACCGGAGACTCCCACTGCTGCGGAACCGAAAGCTCCCACCGCTGCGGAACCGGAAACTCCCGCCGCTGCGGAACCGGAGGCTCCCGCAGCGGACAGCGATCTTCATGTGTTGCCGCACCCGGCGGGTAACCCACCGGTCAAAGCGGCTGCGACCGAACACACACCGGCGGCACCCAAGTCCTCCAGCGAATTCACCCAGTTCGGTCGCAAGAGTAAAATCTCGGCGCAGGATCGCAACGAGCTGCTGCGCAAAGCGTTGCTGCGCAACGGCGGCCAATAAAGCGGTTTGCCGCCACGCAACCCGGATACAAGGAACAAACATGCATATAGCCGCGAGGACCGGGTTGCTTTTTTCACAAAAACAGCAGCCCGGTTTTTGCGCACTTATCCCCACTACCCCATTCAGGAGGAACCCGTTATGAAAAAAGGCTTGTTATTTGATCTGGACGGCACGCTCTGGGATGCCACCGCCACGCTGGTGGCACCGTGGAACACCGTGCTGCACCGGTTTGGCGATCCCCACCCGCCGCTCACCCGGCAGGATATGGTGGGATTTATGGGCAAAACCGCCGCGCAGATCGGTCAAATGCTGCTGCCGGACGATCCGAAAACCGGGCGGCGCATCTGCATGGAAAGCTGCGAGGTGGAGCTGCCGGATCTGCGGGAAAAAGGCGGCGTGCTATACCCGCAGCTGACGGAAACGCTGGACGCGCTGCGCCGGCAGTATCATCTGTATATTGTCAGCAACTGCCAGGAGGGCTATATTCAGGCGTTTTTGGCGCACCACCAGCTGGGCGACCGGTTTGAAGATTTTGAATACGAGGGGCGCACCCGCCTGACCAAAGGCGAAAATATCCGGCTGGTGGCACAGCGCAACGGGTTGGATCGCGCGCTGTATGTCGGCGATACCCAAAGCGATATGGACGCGGCGGATGCGGCGGGGTTGCCGTTTGTGCACGCTTCCTACGGTTTCGGCACCGTCAACCGTGAAACACCGGTGCTGCATACCTTCGCCGAGCTGCCCGCCATTGCCGATGCGTTGCTGTAACCGCATTCTCTAAAGAAAGGGGGCAGAGCTATGCTGCCGTTTTACGAAAGCTGGGATTCGGAATTTCACGCGTTTGAATGGACATCCTCGCACAGCTTTTTACCGCACCTGCACCACGAGCTGGAGCTGATGTATGTGGCACAGGGCAGTATTGATGTCGAGATCAATTTTGAGCGTCAGCGTCTGGAGGCGGGCGATCTGGCGGTGATTTTGCCGCACAGCGTTCACGCTTATGACATACCGGTTCCCGCACCGGAAACGGTGCAGCTGTGGGGCATGGTGATCGCCCCGTCGCTGACCGGCGATTTCGCGCCCCACATCAACGGTGCGGCGGCGCGCCATCCGTTTTTGACCGCCGCCGAGCTGGAACCCGCCGCGGTCATGTCGATCGAAGGTATGTTCCACACCCACTATGGCGCGCGACCGCTGGTGGTGCGCGCGTATTTGCAGCTGCTGCTGGCGTGCATCTGGCCGACGCTGGCGGTGGAACCGTCCAGCGACCGGCAGGCAGAGGATATGCTGTTCCAAGTGATCCAATATATGCTGGAGCATTACCGCCAGCCGCTGCAAGCCAAGGATGTGGCGGCGCAGCTCGGGGTCAGCACCTCGTATCTGGCGCGCATCTTTTCGCGGCGGCTGCATATGAGCTTTAACGATTATATCAACCGGCTGCGGGTGCAGGCGGCGCAGGATCTGCTGCGCTCCACCGACCGCCCGGTCACCGAAGTGATGCTGGAGGTCGGGTTTGAAAGCCAAAGCACCTTCAACCGCGTGTTCCGCGACATTCAGGGCATCACCCCGCGCGAATACCGCCAACAAACCCGGCAATAATCAAGCCGAAAGGAGATCATCTATGGGGAATCGCTGCACTCTTTATGCAGAGATGCATCTGGTCTTTGATAACGATTTTGATGTGTACTCGATCACAAAACGGTTGGGAATTACCCCCACCGAATGCAAATCGCGAAGCGAAACACGCATATCCCCTTTGACCAATAAACCTATTGAGGGCTTTTGGACACTACAAACAGAAGAAAGAGAAGAAAGCGATTTAGGTGTGGTATTAAACGAGTTAGTGGAGAAAATATCCCCCAAGCTGCCAGACATCAAACAAATCTGCGATGAAAACGACGGAACCGTTATTTTTGACATTATTCCCTTTTTTGATAGCGACAACAAACCCGACTTGTATTTCGAGAGAGATTTTCTGGATGTTGTGGAGTATTTGAACGCAACCATTCAAATAGATGTATATGTGGAATAAATCTGTCCTATACATTTCAGCGACAAAAAGGCAACCGATTCTGCCGAATCGGTTGCCTTTTTTTATTCTCCCAGCAGGGTGGCAAGCGTTTTTTGAATATAGTAATAGGATTGCTTCAGCCGGGTATGGTACTGGCTGTTTTTGGGGGAATAGTCGATGGCTTTCATCTTAACCGTTTCCGACTGGTGCGCAAACGACAAGCCAAGGGAAATGGCGGTCAAATCGACGGCTGCCGCTTCCCCCGCCTTGTTAAAATTGTTCAGCGCAGCGCCTTTGGAAATGTTCAGCACCCCCAGCATATACCACGGGATGCGGAATTCCACGATATGCTCCGTCGCGTAAAAATCGGCGAGCGAATCGTAATGGTCATCGTCGGGGTCGCTGATGCCGAAACGCAGTTTCCCCACTTCGTTGCTTTTTCGTTCGATCGTTTGCCGGGTTTCGGGCAGCTCCAGCTCTCCGTGGACAAACTGCGTCACGATATGGTATTCCCCCGAGTTCGCTGTCTTTTTCTCCTCCGGATAAAAGCGGAACCGGTTATAGTCATAATAAGCATCGTTCATCACCGCCGCGTTGTCTTTGCCGTCCAGCACGATCAGCGAATCGGCGCGTTTTTCAAAATTCAGCCCATAACGGTTGGAGGTTTGGCTGCCCACCCCCACGGTGGACACCGGAATCACCAACGGCTGATCCCCGAATGTTCCGGTTTTCAGCTCGACACAGCCATACAGATAGCCCTCGTCATACTGCACTTTCAGCGCATAATCCGCGGTATCCAGCAGCGCGTCCACCGCGCTCCATTCGTCGGTTTTGCCGTCCACCAGACACGCGGTGCGGCTGCCGGGTTCCACCGCCAAAATTCCGTAATTCTGTTCGGGGCTCATACGGTTGGGGGTGCGCTGCTGCGGCTCGCAATCGGTATAGCGATAGGTGTTCCAAATCTGCTTGAACCATTCGTCCTGCCACGAAAACAGCAGACTGCCGGCACATCCGGCGCTGGCGATGTCCACAAACATACGGCTGTCATACAACCCCTGCTGCTGTTCGGTGTTGCCGCCCTGGTTATATCCCAGTACGCTTTCCGCCGCGCACCCGCGCGAGGTGGATACCCCAAACTCCGCAATCAACAGCGGCACGGAATATTCCTTTTTCAAATCCTCGATATACGCTTTGTAGTTGTTTTGTTTGCCGGTGAGCTCATCGGTATAAGTGGCGTATTGGGTATCGTAATCGATGCTTTTCGGATAATAGGGATACGCGTCCACCGCCGCGAACAGTCCGGCGTAATAATCCGCCTGGGGCAGCACATGTTCGGTGTTCACCTCCACGCTGTCCTCGTAGGCATCCGGCTCGTTCGGATGGTCCAGCGTATCGTTGGTGGACCAGTTCAAAAACGCCACCGGCGTCTGGTAGGTATAATTCTGCGTTTCGTAAGCGATCAGCGTATCCCCCACCCGCGCCAAAAACGCCTCGAACGGCGTGGCACCCGGGGCGGTTTTGAGATATTCCCCCGCAAACACGGCTTTATCGGTATGGGTATTGCTCTTTTCCACAAACTCGTTGTTCCATTCCAGCCCCAAAATAAAGCCCAGCGTATACGGCGACACATCGTACACATACCGGTCAGTGTCATGCGCGGAATAATGCACACCGCTGCCGTTGCCGTGAACCACATCCACCGTATTTTTCGCCCGCCGTTCAAAATCCGCCAGCACCACATGGCTGCTGTCATAGCAATCGCCCGGCGCGGTCATATAGTCCTCGCTGAACCAGATGCCGTGGATCAGATACAGCTTTTTTTCGGCGCTCGCGTTATAATCATAGAACGCTTTGTAAAACTGCGGCGGCATGATGGAAAACACCCGCACCGTGTTGGCATTCATCTCGCTGATCTGCCGAAACCATGTTTTGTAGGTATCGTAAGAAATATCCACCGCCGCCAGATCGGTCGTGCCGGTGGAAAAGCCCATATTCACCCCGGCGATATACACGCTGGTCATATCGTCGCTGTTCAGCCGAAACAGCCTCCGGCTGTCTTTGTCGGCAAAATAACGCATATCCACTGCGCCGTGGGAAACCAGCGCTTTGGACACGGTTTCCACATGATATTCCGGAACATCGTAATCTTTCAGCTCTTTCTCCTGCGATACCGCGGGGGGCACCACCGGATCGCTGTTCTGGTGGCAGCCGGCCAGCGGCAGCGCCATCAGCACCGCCAGCAAAAGTGCTGCAAATTTGATGTGTTTTTTCATGCATCCTCCTATTCGGCCACGCCGGTCGCAAACAAAAAAGCCGCAAAAAACGCACATTGCGTCCTTTGCAGCCAGTCAATCATAGTATAAAACCTTAGACACCAGAGCTTTGCGTCATGGTCTTTCGACCATTTTGCCAATTATTTCGTTTTTGGGTATCTTCACAGTCGCACTATAGCATATTCCCGGAGAAATGTAAAGCGCTTTCCAAGAAAAGAGTGCTCCCCTTCTCCCGATAATGCCAAGGGGCGGGAAAGCCCATGGCTTTCCCGCCCCTTGTTATGAAAAAAGGAAAAGAGAATGAGAAACGCGTCATTTACTCGGCGATCGTGGCCGTCAGCGTCACGTTGCGCAGGCTGAAGGTCACGCCCTTGTCGTTGTTCCACGCAATGCCGTTGTTGACATAATCGGCATCCTGAGCGTATCCGCTGGTATCGTTGTAGGTCAGCGTTTCCAGACGGCTCACTTTGCCACTTTCCAGCACCGACAGCGGTACCACCATCCGCACATGGTTCCATGTGCCTCCCTTGGTAAAGGAGGACGGCTTCGCGTTGTAGCCCAAGGTGCCGCAGCTGGTACCATCCAGCTTCACATAGCCGTTCTTCACATACTTGACCCACGCGTCATTGGCGGGTGCCGGAGAGGTATGGGTGGAATCAACCTTTACATCAAACTCCAGATACACCGCCTCGTAAGCCGAGATATCCACCGCCGTATCCAGCGTTTTGTTGATGATCATCGCGTGCGTTTCCGGCGAGGTGACCTCGTCGGCGATCAGCGTCGCCACCGTGGTGGGGGCAATGTCTTTGATCGTGAGGCGCGCGGTCTTGGTGCCAACCGCGCCGCTTGCCAGCGTTGCCGTCACCGTCACATCCGCATACCCGGCACGGGTCGCTTTCAGCAGTCCGTCCTCTATCGTGACACCGGCGGTGTTTTCGCCGTCCGCCGCCAGCTCATACTGATAGTTTACCGTAGAAGCATCGTGACCCGGAATTTCACAATTGCCGCCAATCGTCACACCGGAGCGCAGATAGTAGCCTACTTGGGCATCCGACAGACCAATGGTGCGGTCGCTAAAGTCGACGCTTTCCACCGTGCAGGTGCAGGTGCTCATTTCCGAAATGCGGACATATTCAAACGCCACATCAATGGAAGACGGGTTACCGCTAAAGGAGTTGACCGCTTCCAGACCCAGCGACACCGTTTGCAGCGCGATGCTGGCTTTGCCCGCCAGCTTATACTGTGTTCCATCAGTAGAGTAGTAGAACGCGTACTCGTCACCGGAACGCAAAATACGCATATACATCGTGGTGCCGGCCGCCGGGATGCCGCCATTTTCGCTTTGCAGCTCTGCGGTAGACCCGCCGGTTTCTCTCACCACTTTGATACGGTTGCCGTTTTCATAGCTGAACTTGATGTAGTTGTCCTCATCCTGGAACACGAGGAAACCGATCTGCTGGTATCCACCCTTGAAGTTGTCGCTCATGGTGAATTTGGTATCCGCGATCCAGTCGCCGTCCGCCGCTTGGACAAAGATGTTTTTCGCATCGTTATGCGATTGATACAGATCGCCCGCTTCGGTGGAGATAACCAAACCTTTGTTGGTCAGCTTCCAGTTATCCGGGTTTTCTTTCACATTGCCGTTGTTATCGTAGACCTTCCAATCCTTCGGCAAAGTTGTCGTTTTGGAAAAATCCATAGAAGTCGGCTCGTGATAAGTGCGGATGTCGATGGTGTAGGTGACCACCCGATCGCCCAGGTCCGCGGTGATCGTCGCCGTGCCAGGAATGGATTCCGCCTGTTT
This sequence comes from uncultured Oscillospiraceae bacterium, assembly GCA_900547105.1. GTDB lineage: Bacteria > Bacillota > Clostridia > Oscillospirales > Acutalibacteraceae > UMGS1474. Next base: position 51,602 of record URFL01000011.1, read on the forward strand.
AATGGTGATATAATCGCCGCCGTCCGGCACCGCCACCACCGCGCTGGTGGAGCCATCCGTCAAAATCACATCATACCGATAGGTGGTGGAGGTAAAGCCCTCGATGGGTTTGCCGTTCACCGTGATGCTGTGCACCGCACGCTCGTTTTTGACCGCCACCGGGAAGCTGCCGGAAGCCGACACACCGTTCACCGTCGCGGTCGCGGTGATGACCGCCGTACCCGGTTTGACCGAATGCACGGTACCGTCTTGATCCACCGTCGCCACTTCCGGATTGGACGAGGTATACACCACATTCGCTTTGTCGGGATCCAGGAAGCTGTCGTCGTTCATCGCCACCGTCAGATTGGTGGTAACCTTTTTGTTGGACAGATCCATCGTGTGACCGCTCGGGATCGCCGTGACCACCGCCGGGGCCGGGGTCAGTTCGCCCGCCAGCGTCACTTTCTGGCTGCCGCGGATATCGTCGCTGGACGAGCCGATTTCGATCGTCCAGTCGCCCTGGTCGTACACATTTTTGCCGGCTTCTTCGTTCCAGAAGTACCATTCGCTCACCGGCAGTTCCAGCGTGACCGTTTTGGTTTCGTGCGCTTTCAGCGCCACTTTTTCAAAGTTTTTCAGCTGTTTGGCCGGACGGTTGGTTTTATCCGCCAGCGGCGAGGACACATACGCCTGCACCACTTCCTGGCCATCCACATCGCTGTCGTTGGTGACATCCACACTCACCCGCACGGTATCATCGGGGGTGATCGCCGCCGCGGAAACCGCCGCGCCGCTCAGCGACACTTTGCCCGCCGCCGCCTGCAGGATCATCATGGCGTCCACCGCAGACACGCCGGTTTTGCCGTCCACATTGGCGCTCTGCATCTGCTCAGCCGTCAGGGTGACCGCGCCGGTCGCCGCTTTCAGCGCCAGCAGCGCATCCGCTGCTTTCACATTGCCGTCGCCGTCCACATCGCCGGGGATCACCGTCGACGCGTTCGCCAGCCGCATATTCTTATAAGTAAAGTTGGAATAGCTCAAGCCATGACCAAAGGGATAGGACACCTTGCCGCTGAAGTACTGATAGGTGCGGCCTTTGCTGGTATCGGTGGTGCGAATGTTGTAATCGGTGATCGCACCCAGCTCGGTTTCGTCGCTGTACCAGGTGAAGGTCAGCTTACCGGAGGGGTTGGCTTTGCCGAACAGCAGGTTGCCCGCCGCTTCGCCCTGCGCCTGACCGTTGTAGGTGCACCACAGGATGGACGGCACCGCCTCGCGGAAGGATTCGATGTTCATCTGGCTGACCGACGAAATATACGCCACTGTGCGGGGGTTCAACTGAGCCGCCGCTTCCACCATATTCGCTTGGAACCGCGGGAAGGTCAGGCTGTGGCGGTCGTTCTCCTCGCCGGAATCGCTCTGGCGGGTACCGATATACGCGATAACCGCATCGGCATTCTTGATCGCCGCCTGCTGGCTGGCGTCAAACGCTTTGTACTCCGCACCGGATTCGCACACCACATACAGCGTGTGCGTACCGCTGAAGCCCTTCGCCGCCGCGTCGATCACGCCGGTATAGGGGCGATAATCGGTCCAGCTGCTGGTGGCTTTCGTGGTGACGGTACCCACAATGGGGCCGTCTTTAGAATCCATATGGATCTCCATGGTGCCGTGGGTAGCGCTGCCGCTGCCGCCGGACGCCCAAATGGTGACCTGCGTCACATCGTCCACCGACACATTGTCGTACTGCACCCACGCCTTGTTGTACACAAAACCGAAGTTGGCATTGCTGTTTTCCGGTTTGCACAGATCATAGTTGACCGCATCCGAGGGTTTCAGCGTTTTCAGCGTTTTGCCCTCGCTGTCCAACAGCGCCACATTGCTGAAGTTGCCATAGTAGCTCGCGCCGCTGGAGTTGGGGCTGATATGCTGCACCTTCGCCTGCGGATTCAGCTCCTGCAGCACACCGACGATGCCGTCATAAGGCGTGCTTTTGTTTTCGGGCAGCGGCGTACCGGAATAGTCGCCGAGCACCAGACTTTTCACCAGTTCGTTTTCACCCAGAACAACAAGGTTGTTGATCTTTTTCGCATCCAGCGGCAGCAGCGCGTTGGTATCGCCGGTCGCCGGTTCGTTTTTCAGCATCGCCACGCCCTCTTCCGAGGCCTGCAAGGCGGTGTCTTTCGCTTCATCGGTGGTGGTCAGAACAGGCGTGCCGGTTGCGAGGCCGGTACCTGCAAGACCGTAGTCCTCTTTGTTCCAACTGTATTTGGTCTTGTCGCGATAGGGCACCTGCTCCGCCGCGTCGAACTCGCCGGTTTCCATGCGGGCGGTGAACATACGCACCAGCGCCACATCGATCTCGTCCTCGCTCAACAGACCGCGGCGCACCGCTGCCATCGCGTTGCTGCGATACACACCGCCGCATTCCAGATCGTTACCGGCAGCAATACACAAAGCGGTCGTTTCCGCTTCGTCCACCGCGTGATCCCATCCGGCGGGCACCCATTTGTGATTCTTATAAACATCGTTGATTGCGCCACAGTCGGAGGTCACATAGCCGGTGAACCCGAAGGTGCGGCGCAGCAGCGTTTCCAGCGTATACACATTCGCCGCCGCCGGGGTACCGTTGATCTCGTTGTACGAGGTCATGAGCGAGTGCACGCCCGCCTCCCGCACAACGCCTTTGAACGCGCGGGTGTAATACTCACGCAGCGTCGCATCGTCGATATCGGACGATCCGTTGTGACGGAATTTTTCGGTATTGTTCAGCGCATAGTGCTTGATGGTGGCGATCGCCTTCAGATAGGTATCGTCCTCGCCGTCGCCCTCCAAGCCTTTGACGAAGCTGGAACCGATCGCGGTGGACAGATACGGGTCTTCGCCGTAGGTTTCCTCCGCACGACCCCAGCGGGGATCACGGGACATGTTGATGGTGGGCGACCAGTAGGACAATCCTTTGCCCACTTCCAGATTGTAGGCACGCGCTTCGTCCGACATGATCTTGGTCATTTCCTGCACCAGATCACGGTTCCATGTCTGCGCAATGCTGTACGAAGTGGGGAACGATGTTGCGTAGCCCGAACGCGCCACGCCATGCAAAGCCTCGCTCCAATAGCGATAGGCTTCAACACCCAGCCGCGGGATCGCAGCGGCGCTGTCGCCCAGCTGCGACGCTTTTTCCTGCAGGGTCATACGGGATACCAGATCCGCTGCCCGCTCGGCAAAGGTGTATTTGCCGGAAGAATCCTGATAAATCATTTGCTCTGTCTCCTCTGCTGTTGTGGGGGATGGCAACACAGCCATAATTCCGCCTGCGCAGAGCGCCAACGACGCTGCCAGCGACAGCAGTTTTTTGCCTGTTGAATGCCTGTTCATAGCGTTTACTCCTCTCGTTTTCGTCTTGTTGCCCATATTCTCGTCCCGAACTCCAACTTTATCATATAGCATGTCTGCCTGTTCTGCCAGTGCATAGTTGCGCGCAACCAGTCAATTATTGATGTTTTTTCAAAAAAAGGGGTGGTCATATTGCAAAAAGGGTGGTATACTGGCGTTGAACAATACCGAGGGGGGTGGTGGCTTGCTGCCGCATTTTGAAAATCGCGCCGCGGATTACTATGCCTTCGACTGGGTGGGGCCACAAACCTGGGCGCAGCATCTGCATTATCAGCTGGAAATGGTATATGTGGAAAAGGGGATGCTGGATGTCACCATCGATTTCCAGACATGGCATTTGCGCGCCGGTGATCTGGCGATCATTTTCCCCTATTGCGTGCATGGATACCACATCGACCCCGATTGTGCGCCGGACAACCATGTGCTGGGCATCATGGCGCTGCCTCCCATGGCGGGAGAATTCGAGGAACGGCTGCCGGTGCAGCTGCCGCAGTCGCCGGTGCTGACCGGCGATCAGCTGAACGAGGAGATCATTCAGGCGTGGTATCGCCTGTTTATCGAGCGCGAGCATTATCGCCCCATGATCGCCAAATCCTATTTGCAGCTGCTGCTGGCACTGCTGTGGCCGCTGATGGAGGTTTCCTCCGCCAGCAAGCAGCAGCGGGACGACACCGCCCACCGCGCCATCCGCTATGTGGTGGAGCATTATCGCCAGCCGCTGCAAGCCAAAGAGGTGGCGCGGGAGCTGGAGATTTCTCCCTCGCATCTGGCGCGCATCTTTTCCACCCGCCTGCATATGGGATTTAACGAATATGTCAACCGGCTGCGGGTGCAGGCAGCACAGGATCTGCTGCAATCCACCAGCCGCCCGGTCACCGAGATCATGCTGGACACCGGGTTTGAAAGCCAAAGCACCTTTAACCGCGCGTTTCGCGAAATTTATGGTGTCAGCCCGCGGGTGTACCGCCAACAGCTGGAAGCGCCAAAACCCTGACCGCATTTCCCCCATAACAAAACGAACCCCCGAAGCCATCGGCTTCGGGGGCTCTCTTACTTATCGGGATGTATCAATCAAACAGACCTTTGAAGAAATCCACAATGCTGTTCCAAATGCGCATGAAGAAGTTTTCGTCCTCTTTGGTTTCGGTTTTGGTTTCCTCTTTGGTTTCCTGCTCGGTCGGCTCCGCCACCTTCATAATGAATGCGGAGGTCACCTCGGCGCCTTCCGGCGCGCCGGAATAGGAACCGTACACCTGCGCCTGCTCTTCCATCGCATCCTTGACCGCCAGTGCCTGACGCGCTTTGTCGATCAAGTCTTTGTTGTCGGTCAGCTTGTCGATACCGTCGGTCTTGAACTGGCTCATGCCGTCGCTCAACTCGCCGGATTTGTCGTTCAGCTGGCTGGTCGCATCCTGGAACGCACCCACCGCGTCTTTGACCTTGGTCGAAGCCCCGGTCAGCGTATTCAAACCGGTGGCGAGGTCGCCCGCGCCCTGGTTCAGCTTATCCGCGCCCACCGACAGCGCCATGATCGCGCCGGTCAGCGTTTTGGGATCAGACAGATCGTCGTTCGGGTCATACAGCGCCGCGGTCAGCTGGCTCATACCGCCCATCAGCTTGGTGGACAACGCATCAATCTCGGTCAGCGAGCTTTGCAGCGTGGTCAGCGCCGACAGGTCCAGCTTGCTCATCATCTGCGCGATCTGCTGCGCCGCCTGCTCTTTGATGGGTTTCAGGTTATCCATGATGGCTTTGGCCTGCGCCTGCTCCACCGGGTTTTCGCTGGTGGCGAGCTGCTGCAGCGTTTTGCCGCCGGTCAGCACCCGCACCGCCACATCGGCGGAACCGTCGCTCACCTGACCGATCGCGGTGACCAGTTGGGTCTGGATCGCGGTCATATCCGGCAGCTGCAAACCCGCCAGCTGTTTTTTCAGCTCTTCCATCTTGGTGACCAGCTGCTGCTGGAGCGAGGCGGAACCGGTGATACCCGCCACCAGCTCATCCTGCACCTGCCCTTTCAGCTGGTTGATCGCATCGTCCAGCTGTTTGGTGCCCGCCTGCAGGGTGGTCGCACCGTTCACCGCGGACAGCAACCCCTGATCAAACTGATCGTAGCTGCTCTTGAACTCGCCCATCTTCTCATCGAACTGCGCCAGCGCGTCGTGCAGCTGGGCGCTGCCGTCTTTCAGCTTGGCAGCAGCGCTGTCCAGGCTGTCCATGCCTTTTTCCAGATCGTCCAGCTTATCGTTCAAGTCGATCTCTTTCAGCTGCTCCATGCTGGTCGCCGCCGCCGCCATAAAGGTCGGCATCGCGAACTCGGTCACATCCGCTTCCACCGTGAAGGTGTCCTGCAGCTTATCGGTGAGGTCTTTCATATCGTCGGTCAGCAGATCGCCGAAGTTCTCTTTCAGTCCCGGCACCGACAGCAGGCTGACCAGCTGGTTGGTGGAGTCGCTGATGACATTGGCATCACCGGCGTGGACATTTTTGAAGGTTTTGGTCGGCATATCCAGCACCATACCCACCACAAAGGGGGTGTACAGATCCTGTTCCTTGCCGTTAATAGTCTTGCGCTGTTTTTCGTTGTTGGTCACATGGATGGTCATTTCCAAATGACCGCTTTTGCCGCGCAGCTCTTTTTCGGTCATCTCGGTGCCGTCCAGCGAGTAGGTGATCGACAGGGTCACCGGCGGGGTTTTGGTGGAGGTACCGTTGTAGTACACATCCACATCATCGGTATCCCAGGTCACGGTGTCGATGTTCTGCTGGGGTTTCACATCGGATTTGATGTTCTGGATATCCGACAGGTTGGAAAAATCGGTGATACCCTTGAGCCCGCCGTCGTTATGCAGCCAGCAGCTCACCGTCTGGCTTTGGGTGCTGCCGTCCGGATTCAGAATCAGATACACGCTTTCCTGCTTGGTCAGCGTGGCATCCTGTTTGTCGTCGCCCTCGGCAATGACCGGTGCCACCGCGGTGGTCAGCATCAAGCCGGCGCTCAAAACGGCTGTCAAGCCTTTTACAAATGTTTTCATACCACAGTTTCCTCCTTCGACGATACATCATCGGCCGCGGCGGTTTCGCCGGACGGTTGTTGATACAGCCACCTACGGCTGGTCTTTTCGATCACTTTGTTAAACAGGATCAGCAGTGTCGGCAGAATGAACAGGATGACAAACATACTGATCAGCGCGCCGCGCGCCATCATCAGGCACAAGCTCTTGATCAAGTCCACATCGGCGATCAAGCCCACACCCACCGTGGCGAGGAAGAACGCCAGCGCACTGGTGATGATGGATTGCGAGCAATTCTCGATCGCCAGCTGCGCCGCTTCCGGGGCGCTGTGGCCAAGCGACCGCTCTTCGCGGAACCGGTTGGTCATCAGGATGGCGTAGTCCACCGTGGCACCCAACTGGATGGTGCCGATAACGATACTGGAAATAAACGGAATGGTTTCGCCGGTGAAGAACGGGATGCCCATGTTGATGGAGATAGCGGATTCAATCGCCAGCACCAACAGGAACGGCACCGATATGGATTTGAACACCAGCGCGATGATGAGGAACACCAGCGCGATCGAGGTGATGTTCACGCTCTTGAAGTCGCGATCTGCCACATCGATCAGATCTTTGGTCATCGGCGCCTCGCCGGTGATGTAGGCATCCTTGTCATACTCTTTGAGGATGGCGTTCATTTTGTCCAGCTGGGCGTTCTGCTCATCCGAAGCGGTGGGATAGAGAGAGTTGACCATCATGATCTCTTTGCCCGCTTTGCGCAGCGTATCCGACAGCTCCTGCGGCAGCATATTGTCCGGAATCACACCGCCGACATATTTTTCAAAGGACACGACCTGCGCCACACCGTCCAGCTCTTCCAGCCGATCGGTGATCTCGTTCATCTGGGCGTTGGTGAGCGAATCATCCACCAGAATGAAGTCGGTCGCGGTCATATCAAAGGTATCTTTCAGCTTCTGGTTGCCTTGGGACGAGATCAGATCGTCCGGCAGCGTATCCAGCAGGTTGTAATACACATTGGTGTTGGCCTGACCATACACAAACGGAATCACCAGAATCAGGAACACGATCAGGATCGGCACCCGCCGTTTGACGATGAAGTGGCTCAGCCGTTTCATCTTGGGAATAAAGGTGCGGTGGCGGAAGCGTTCGATCGGTTTGTCGAACAGCATAATCAGCGCCGGCAGCACCGTCACGGTGCAAAGCACGCCGAACAGCACGCCCTTCGCCATGACCACACCGATATCGGTGCCCAGCGTCAGGCTCATGGTGCACATCGCCAGGAAGCCGGCGATGGTGGTCAGTGAGCTGCCGGTGATGGAGGAGAAGGTTTGTTGAATGGCGGTTGCCATTGCCTGCTCGTGATCCGGCTGGTGAGTTTTTTCTTCCTCATACCGGTGCAGTAGGAAGATGGAGAAGTCGGTGGTCACTGCCAGCTGCAGCACCGCCGCCAGCGCTTTGGTGATAAAGGAGATCTCTCCGAGGAAGTAGTTGGTGCCCATGTTGTACAGCACCGCCACGCCGATACTGGCGATAAACAGCAGCGGTACCACCGTGGATTCCAAGCTCAGGAACAAGATCACCATCAACAGCGCCACAGCCACCGTGACATACAGCACGATCTCGTTATCCACCAGCTCGCGGGTGTCTTCCACCACCGCGGCCATACCGCCGATAAAGCAATCTTTATCCAGCAGCTTTTTCATGGATTTGATCGCGCTCATGGTGGTTTCGGAGGACATGGTGTCCTCAAAGGTGACCATCACCAGCGTGGCGTCGTTCTTGCCGTAAAAGATGTCCTGCACATCCTGCGGGAGCATCTCTTTCGGCACCGTGATGTCGGTGAGATCATCCACCCACAGCACCTTGCCGACGCCGTCTATCTTTTTAATTTCTTCCTTTAGATCCTGTACTTGCCTTGCCGGCATGTTTTCGATGGTCACCATCGCGGTACTGGCAAGTTTATAATCGTTTTCCAGATACCGCTCGCCGATCACCGATTCCAGATCCTCGGGCAGGTAGCTCAAAATGTCGTAGTTGATGTGGGTCGCCGCCATGCCCATCACAGACGGGATCAACAGCAGCACTGCCACGATCAACACCAGCACCCGCCGCTTGACGATAAACCGGGACATGCGTTTCAAGCCGATCACTCTCCTTCTTAAATGACGGCGCATCCGTTCGGCTGGTCCAAGAGCTTTTTCAACTCTTTCGGTTCATCCGATTAAATGACTGCCGGTCATTTCTTTCATCGGTGGTTAGTATACGAGTTTTCTGACTGATAGTCAATATACAAATTGACCAACGGTCATATTTTTTTGAGCTCCGTTTTGTGCACCGCGCCAAGATTGCTCGAAACCCCCAAAAATCCGTTGCATTCTGCGGACTTCCTCCGTATAATGGAAGTCAAACGAAAGGGTGAGGACGCATGGCGGGTATCCGGGAACAGCAAAAAGCGGAAAAGAAACGCAAGCTGCTTGACGCGGCGTATCGCTGCTTTGTAGAAAAAGGACTGCACAAAACCTCCATCGACGACATTGTGGCGCGGGCCGGTGTCGCCAAGGGCACGTTTTATCTGTATTTTGCGGATAAGGCGCATCTGTCGGATCAGCTGTATATCTCGCTGAGCAAAAAGATTTTGCTGCACGCGTATCACGAGGTGGAAAAGCAGGAGATCAACGATTATATCCCGCTGGTGCTGGCGTTTGTGGATGCGATCATCGAATATTTGCGCAGCAACAAATCGGTGTTGGCGCTGATGGGCAAGAACTTCTCCTGGCCGCCTATCGAAAAAGAGCTGATGGAGGACGAGGAGTTCCGCCACGTCGCCCAGCTGCTGACGAATAACCCCTATCGACCGGACGACACACCGGAAACGGTGGTCAAATATGTGTTCTCGCTGTTGGCGCTGTGTGGCTCGGTGGGCTATTCCAGCATTATCAAGGGCGAGCCCGACACCATCGACAATATGAAACCGGTGCTGTACGACATCATCACCCGCGCACTGCAGCAATAAGAAACAACAAACGCGCCGCCCTTTGAAACCAAAGGGCGGCGCGTTTTCTCTTTATATATTATAATACCTATTTTACCAAAGAGCGTACTGGCTGCTTTTTTCGTCCAGATAGATCGGGTCCTCGTCCGCGTAAAAAATGTTGATGCCGGTAATACGCAGATGATCCAGCAGCGCGGGGGCGGATTCATCCGGCGAGTCCTGCCGCGGCGCGCCCGTGTCCAGCAGCGCGCACATCATCAGCGCGGTGTTCTGCTGTTTATCGGTGTCGGTCAGCGTGACCGTCCGCTCCCCCACCTTAGCGGTGACTACGCGATGGATAAACTCCTCACCGTCCCATTCGTTGAGGGCAGCGTATTCCGACGGCGATCCGGACAGCAGCTGATCCTCCCGCGGGTAGTGCAGCAGCGGCAGCCGCACCCACGCGGTCGCGCCGTCCTGTTGACTGCGGAAGATGTATCCCATACGGGTGGGCGGCACCGCGCTGGCAGAAAAGCCGTCAAACCCGCGCATCCGCTGCTGTTCCTGCGCATCGGCATACGCCATGGCGTAAATGCGGATCTCGTCGATCGGTTTGTCGGATACATTTCGCCAATACAACCGCACCATCTCGCCGCTGTTCCACCGGTGCGCGTCGGTGTCCCACACATCGACCGGAGCCGTGTCGTGCCCCATAATGCGGATGAGTCGGCGCACCGATGTCTTGTCCCCTACTGTTCGACGGGTGGTGGGGCGGGTCGTTTGGCGAGAGCGGGCGGCTTTGCGTCCGGTCGTCGCCCCCGCGCGCGAAGCGGCGGAGCTTTGCCGGGCGGAGGGCGCGGCGGTGGCGGCAGCGCTCGCTTGGGCGGCGGAAATCGTGGCCGCCGTCGCCGATGCAGCGACAGTGGTGGTATCGGTTTCCTGCGGCGGGATCTTGACTTCCATCATCGGCTCCAAAATGGTGCCATCCCCCTTGTCGGTCGCCCCCAGCGCACACCCGGGCAGCAGCAGCATTGCCGCCGCCAAAACCAGCCATCGTTTCACAGCCACTCCTCCTTTTCTTTACAATTATACAGGATAGCCGCAAAAACGACAAGCTTTTTCGCAAATTTATTTTCATCTTGTCAAAAAATATGCCGGTTTTTCTTTTTCGCGGCGATGGATTGACAATCCCCGCTCGCCGTCGTACAATGGCAGTATATTTTCCCAAAAGGATGTGCCGTTTTTATGAATTTATCCACTGTATATAGAGCGCTGCAAGGGCTGACGGTGTACCGCCGTCTGCTGGACCAGCCGGTGACCGGCGCGCTGACCGCGCTGATCCACGCCGCCGCCCGGCAGGACGCGGACACGCTGTGTGCCGCGTGGGGACATCTGTGTGCCACGCTGATCGACCACGACCGGCTGGACAGCCTGCCCGCCGCCGTAGCGGACGAAGTGTTGGGCGATGACAACCGTTTTGTGGCGGCAGCCACCGCCGGACAGCAGCCCTCACCGGTGCTGCAAGCCGCCGCGCGGCAGGATCTGGCAACGCTGTGCGCTGCCGCTTCGCTGACAGCGGCGGATCTTGCCATGGCGGACGAGCTGCCGGCGCTGCCGGTATGGGGCACCGCCCCCGCTCCCGCGCCGCTGGATGGCGACTGGGGCGAGCAATGGCAAGCGGTGGCGGCGTATCATTCCTCCCATGGCTGCGGGCGTTTTTCCTCCCACAAAGCGTTTTTGTGGCGGGACGGCCGCTTGCTGCCGGTGGAGCATCCCGACCCCATCCGGCTGCACCAACTCAAGGATTACGAATACCAGCGCCAGATCGCGATGGACAACACCCGCGCGTTTCTCAACGGCTTTTCCGCCAACAATATGCTGCTGTACGGCGACCGCGGCACCGGCAAATCCTCGTTGGTCAAGGCGCTGCTCAACCATTTTGCGGATCGCGGACTGCGCATGATCGAAGTGCCGAAGGAGTATCTCCGTGAGTTGCCGGATCTGACCGATCTGCTGGCGGGGATTCCGATGAAATTCATCATCTTTATCGACGACCTGTCCTTTTCACAGCAGGACGATAACTTCGGTGCGCTGAAAGCGGTGCTGGAGGGCGGCCTGGCGGCGCGCCCCAGCAATGTGCTGATCTACGCCACCTCCAACCGCCGCCATCTGCTGCGCGAAACCTTTTCGGATCGCCAGGGCGACGAGGTGCACCACGCCGACACGGTGCAGGAAGCGGTGTCGCTGTCCGACCGGTTTGGCATCAGCCTGACCTTCCTGATTCCGGACAAGGAAAAATTCCTGCACATCGTGGAGCAGATCGCCGAAGACCGCGGACTGTCGGTAGATCGCGACAAGCTGTTGGCGGCGGCCGAGCAATGGGCGCTGGAGCGCGGCTCGCGTTCCCCCCGCTACGCCAAGCAGTTTATCGCCGATCTGGAAGCCAAACTGGCGCTGGGGCAAACGCTGTGAGCTGGTTTGACAAGCGGCGGCAGCAAAAAGCGACGGCGGCAACCCGCGCGCTGCTGAAAGCGGTGGACGGGCGGGAGCTTGCCTATGTCACCCGCCGCGAACCGGACGAAAACGGCAACCCCGGCGAAACCGTGCTGGGCAAAGGCGGTCGCTTGTGGCTGCACGAGGACGAGGTGCGGGTATCCGGTCCGAAATCCGAGTTGTTTTCCTGCCCCATCCCGGCGGTGGAAGCGGGCGAGCTGATGAGCGGCGACGGTATGGTGCTGCAAGGACACAACACGCTCACCGACCGCGACGAAATGGTTGTCGCGTACTATCTCTATTTCCGCTAAATATGATCCTATCATACAAAAACGCCGGTACAGACTTTTCGTCTGTGCCGGCGTTTTTTGGTTGCCACCGCCAATTTTTCTAAAAACGTGCAAAAAATGATTGGTTTTTTTCGCAAAATGACAAGCAATCTGCAAAACGATATGCTACAATACAGAAAAACCACGGAGAGGAGCAATCTCTATGATTCGATCAGCGATTATCGGCTACGGCGGCATGGGCTCGTGGCATCATGACAGTATTACCGAAAAGGTTCCGGGCATCCAGGTGGTCGGGGCGTACGATGTGCGGCCGGAGGCGCTGGAAAAAGCGGCGTCCAAGGGGCTGCACACCTATCAAACACTGGAGGAGCTGTTGGCGGACACCTCACTGGACTTGGTGACGGTGGCGACCCCCAACAACTTCCACAAGGATCTGGTGATCCGCTGTCTGGAAAGCGGAAAAAACGTGGTGTGCGAAAAGCCGGTGGCGATGAACGCTGCCGAGCTGACCGAGATGATCGCCGCGAGCGAACGCACCGGTCGGCTGTTTTCGGTGCACCAAAACCGGCGGTGGGACAAAGACTACGCCATCATCAAAAAGCTGGTGCAGGAAAACACCCTCGGCAAGCCCTATTTCATCGAAAGTCGGGTGCAGGGCAGCTCCGGCGGGATGCACGGCTGGCGCGGTCACAAAATCAACGGCGGCGGTATGCTGTATGACTGGGGCGTGCATCTGCTGGATCAGCTGATGGATATGATCGACTCTCCGGTGGTATCGGTCACGGCGCAGCTGCAATCGCTGTTTTCGGACGAGATCGACGACAATGTAAAGCTGCTGCTGCAATTTGAAAACGGCGTATCCGCGCTGTGCACCATGGAAACCAACTGCTTTATTCCGCTGCCGCGGTGGCATATGTGCTGCGAGCAAGGCACCGTGGTGGTGGAAAGCTGGTCGGCGCAAGGCGAGATCGTGCAGCTGGCGGAGGGCGGCAAGATGGAGTGGACCGACGAGATCGTCTACACCGAAGCGGGCCCCACCCGCACCATGGCGCCCCGCCCGGTCAACACCACCAAGCATTCGCCGCTGCCGGAGGTACATACTGACTGGTCGGATTATTACAACAACATTGTGGCGGTGCTGGATAACCGCGCCGAGCTGATCGTCAAGCCTGCGCAGGTGCTGCGGGTAATGCGGGTGATCGACCTCGCGTTCGAGTCGAGCCGACAGGGCGTGGGGCTGAGCTGTCACATTTAACAAAGGAGGACGGACAATGAAACGCGCACTGATTTTTGAGGGAGGCTGGGACGGTCACGAACCGAAGCTCACCTCCAAACGGTTCGCCGGTATGCTGCAGGAAGAGGGGTTTGAGGTCACCATCAGCGACACGCTGGACTGCCTTTCGGATCTGGACGAGCTGAAAAAGCTGGATCTGCTGGTGGCGTGCTGGACCATGGGCGACATCCCGAACGATTATGTGCAAAACGTCGCCAAAGCGGTTGGCTCCGGTGTGGGGCTGGCGGGATGCCACGGCGGCATGTGCGATTCGTTCCGCAACAACACCGAATGGCAGTTTATCACCGGCGGGCAATGGGTCAGCCATCCCGGCGGTGACGGCATTGAATACACCGTCAACATCCGCCATGGCTCCAGCCCGATCGTGGAGGGGCTGGCGGATTTCCCGGTAAAAAGCGAGCATTACTATCTGCATGTCGACCCCTCCATCGAGGTGTTGGCGACCACGCGGTTCCCGCTGGTCAGCTATTACCACATCTCCAACAAACCGGTGGATATGCCGGTGGCGTGGACCAAGTTTTGGGGCAACGGGCGGGTGTTTTACACCTCGCTGGGACACCACGACGATGTGTTCGACAACTCCCCGAACGCCGCGGTGATGATGAAACGCGGTATGCTGTGGGCAGCCGCCGGCAAGCAGTTCGCGGTGGACAACGGGCTGACCACCGAGCGGTTTGAAAACAACGCCAAAATGTACTAAACGCACGAGAGGAGATTTCTTATGGAAACCATCAAAATCGGCATTGTCGGTATCGGCGCGATCAGCGGCATCTATCTCGACAACATCACCAACCGCTTCCGCGAAATGGAAATCGTGGGCGTGTGCGATCTGATTCGCGAACGCGCGGAAAAAGCGGTGGAAAAATACAACATCCCGCATCTGTACGAAACCATGTACGACCTGTTCGCGGACGACAGCATCGACATTGTGCTGAATCTGACTCGTCCGTACGAGCATTTTGACGTATCCAAGGCGGCGCTGGAGGCCGGCAAGCATGTCTACAGCGAAAAACCGCTGGCAGCATCGCTGGACGAGGGCAAGCAGCTGGTGGCGCTGGCGCAGGAAAAAGGCTTGCTGATCGGCGGCGCGCCGGACACCTTTATGGGGGCAGGTATCCAAACCTGCCGCAAGCTGATCGATGACGGCTTTATCGGTCAGCCGGTGGGCGCGGCGGCGTTTATGATCGGTCACGGTCACGAAACCTGGCATCCCGATCCCGCATTTTATTATCAATACGGCGGCGGTCCCATGATGGATATGGGTCCCTATTATCTCACTGCGCTGGTCAATCTGCTGGGCGGCGTGTCCGGCGTCACCGGTATCGCCAAATCCTCCTTCCCCACCCGGCTGATCACCAGCAAGCCGCATTACGGCGAGGTGGTCAAGGTGGAGGTTCCCACCCATGTCAACGGCATTTTGCAGTTTGAAAACGGCGCCGTGGGCACCATTTTCACCACCTTTGATGTGTTTTACGAGGGCGGCGCGCGGCTGGAGGTATACGGTTCGGAAGGCACCTTGCAGGTGCCGGACCCCAACGGCTTTGGCGGACCGATCCGGCTGCTGCGTCCGGAGCAGGGCGGCTACACCGATATCCCGCTGATGTTCCCTTATCAAAACAACAGCCGGGCACTGGGACTGGCGGACATGGCGAAAGCGCTGCAAACCGGCCGCCCGTTCCGCGCCAATGTCAACCAGACCTTCCATGTGCTGGAAATTATGGAAAGCATTCGCCGCAGCAGCGACGAAGGGCGCTTTATCCCGCTGGAATCGCACTACGAGCGGCAAAAGCCGATGGTGCGCGCCGTGCCGGAAGGTGTTTTGGACGATTGATCGCCCGCATAACCCTCTGCCCGCTCCCACCGCTGTGGGGGCGGGTTTTGCGTTGTTGACATTTTTCGCTTGACGGCGGGCGGTCACATTCGGTATACTGGAGATAACAAAACACAGGAGTATGGTCAAGGACGACGCCCGCTGCCATACCCCTGTTTTTTTCTGAAAGGAGGCCGTTTATGACCGCCGCATTGCTGATTACCACTCTGGTGCTGTTTTCCTGCATCGTGGGCAGCCGCCTGTCGCACAAAATCGGCATTCCCGCGTTGTTTATTTTCATGGTGCTGGGAATGCTGTTTGGGTCGGACGGGTTTTTGAAGATCCCGTTCGACAACTACGCCTTTGCGCAGGACATTTGCTCGGTGGCATTGATTTTCATTATGTTTTACGGCGGGTTCGGCACCCGCTGGAGCGAAGCGAAGCCGGTGGCGGTTCCGGCGCTGGCGCTGTCCTCGCTGGGGGTGGTGCTCACCGCCGCCGTGACCGGACTGTTTTGCGTGTATGTCTGCGGCATGGAATTTTGGGAGGGGATGCTGGTCGGCTGTGTGCTGTCCTCCACCGATGCCGCGTCGGTGTTCAGTATTCTGCGTTCCAAAAAGCTGAGCTTGAAAGACCACACCGCCTCGTTGTTGGAGCTGGAAAGCGGCAGCAACGACCCCTTTGCCTATATGCTGATGGTGCTGGTGCTGTCCATCAAGGGCGGCAAAGCCTCCGCCGGTGCGTTGGGGCTGGAGGTGCTGGCGCAAATCGGCTTCGGGCTGGCGGTGGGCGCGATCGTAGCGGTGGTGGCGGTGTATGTGCTGCGGCACATGGCGTTTTCCGCGATGGGGCTGCACACGATCTATGTGTTCACCGTGGCGCTGTTCGCCTATGCTGCCGCGGCGCAGCTGGGCGGCAACGGCTATTTAAGCGTGTATGTCGCGGGCATCATCATGGGCAACAGCCGTTTGCCGCACCAAAAGGTGCTGGTGGGATTTTTTGACGCGTTCACCGGGCTGATGCAAATGCTGCTGTTCTTTTTGCTGGGGCTACTGGCGTTCCCGTCGCGCATGGTGCCGGTGCTGCTGCCATCGCTGGCGATCGCGGTGTTCCTGACGGTGGTCGCGCGCCCGCTGGCGGTAGGGCTGATCCTGCTGCCGCTGCGCCGGTCGATCCCGCAGTTTTTGCTGGTATCGTGGGCGGGGCTGCGCGGCGCTGCCTCGATTGTGTTCGCCATTATGGCGCTGGTGACCGGCGACGGCACCCAAAGCGACATTGTCCATATCGTGTTTTGCGTGGTGCTGTTCTCCATTGTGCTGCAAGGGGCGCTGCTGCCGTGGCTGGCAAAAAAGCTGCGGATGATCGACACCACCGGCAACGTGCTGCGCACCTTCACCGACTATGCCGAGGAATCGGATATGCAGTTTTTCAACCTGCTGCTGGAAGAGGGACACCCCTGGATCAACCAGCCTGTGCGGGAGCTGAAGCTGCCGCCGGACACGATTCTGATTCTGCTGCGGCGGGAAAACGAGGTGATGGCACCGCGCGGCGACACGGTGCTGCTGCCGGGCGACCGGTTGGTGATGGGGGCGCTGTCCTACGCCGATTCCGACCCGGTGGAGCTGCGGGAGATCGAGCTGACCGCCGGGCACAAGTGGTGCCGCCGCACCATCAGCGAGATCGCCCCGCCGGCGGATACGCTGATCGTGCTGGTGCGGCGGGGGCGCGAAACGCTGGTGCCCTCCGGTGCGCTGCGGTTGGAGCGCGGCGACACGGTGGTGCTGTATTCGCTGGACGACGCACCCGCTTGAATAGGGCTACATACTACAAAGCGCCGGTTCTCCGCGAGGGAGAACCGGCGCTTTTCTTTTGGTTTCATCAATCCGCATACACCGAGGTGACCCCGAGATATTCCTCCAGTGTCTGGCCGCTTTGGTAAACGGCGGTCGCGGTTTTGACCCCGAGATACCGGATATGCCACGGCTCATACTGGTAGCCGGTGATCGCCTCTTTGCCCTTGGGGTAGCGCACGATAAAGCCGTACTTGTGCGCGTTTTTCGCCACCCAGTTGGCCTCCGGCGTACCAGCGAACGCATCGCTGACGCTGTTCAGGTCGATCACTAATCCGGTTTGGTGCTCCGAAAAACCGGGGCGCGCCGAATAGGTGTCCGCCGCCTGCTGGCCGTCGCGCGACACATACTTTTTATATAGCCGCACCTGGTCGTCATACGACCGGTAGTTGGAGCTGTTGACCAGGCTCAACCCCTGTTTGGCGGCGTCCTTGCGCATTTTGGAAAAGGCGTTCAGCATATCGCTGTCTGCGCCCGGGTCAAACGACCGGGGCAGACCATAGGTCTTGTTGGCAATCAAAATGCCCTGAATATAGGTCGGCTGCTTCACCTTGGCGGACACCCGCGCCACCAACGCATCCACACTTTCTGCCGCGGTGGATTTGGTGGTCGGGCGGCTGGTGGTGGACGCAGCGGCTTTCACCGTGACCGCCACCTCGGCTTTGACCGAAGGGTTCGCGGCTGCCGCCACCGTCACAGTGCAGCTGCCGACTTTCACACCTTTGATATTGCCCAGCGCATCCACCGTGGCGACGGCGGGGTCGCTGCTGGTCCAGATCTCGCGTTTGTCCGCCGCCTCTGCCGGAGTCATGGTGACGATCGGCATGGTCGATTGTCCCACCTCTACCGTCACCTTGTAGGTGGTGAGGTCGATTTTGGTGACCAGCTTGGCACCGTTCGACGCGGTAGGCGCCGCTGTGGTGGCGGCGGTCGTGGTCGCGCCCGGGCGGCGATAGGTGGTATTCACCTGTGTCTGCTGGGTGGTGGTCGCGGTGGGGCGCGGCGGTTCCTCCGTGTCGAATATCCGCCCGCCGATCATGCCGATGCCAAACAGCACCAGTCCTGCTGCCGCTACACCGATCCCGATTTTACCTGCTTTACCCATACGCACACATCCTCTCTATACCCCGCGTTTATTCCTGCGGTCCTGCCGGAGTGGGGTGGCACAAATACACCTGTCCCTGCTCCCCCAACGCCGCCGCACAAAGCGCCGCTGCGCTTTCATCCTCAAACAACGCAAACACCGCCGAGCCGCTGCCGGTCATCAGACTTCCAAGCGGCTGATACGCCGCCATCGCGGCGCGGATCGCCGCCACTTCGGGCAGCGCCATGGCGGATTCAAACACATTGCCGAGGGCTTGTCCCACCCCCAACAGATCGCCCGCCGCCAGCGCCCGCTGCATCGCCGCCGCATCGGGCACGCCCGCTCCCGCGGCGGTATCCACCCGGCGATACGCCTCTGCAGTGGAAACGCCCACCGGCGGTTTGACCACCACCAGCGTGCATTCCGGCAGCCCGGCCAGCGGCGTCAACCGCTCGCCGATACCTTCCGCCAGCGCGCAACCGCCGCGCACACAAAACGGCACATCCGCACCGATCTGCGCGCCCATGCGACACAGCTCGTCCACGGTGCACAGCTCGCCCGCCAGCCGGTTCAGTGCGCACAGCACACCGGCGGCGTCGGCGCTGCCGCCCGCCATGCCCGCTTGCTGCGGGATGCGCTTTTCCACATAAATCTCCACGCCGGCGGAGCATCCGGTTTCGCGGGCAAACACCTCCGCCGCCCGCCATGCGGTGTTGCGCTCATCCACGGGCAAGTCGGGGTCGGACAGCGATAGCGCGATGCCCGGCTGCGCCCGCCGCGTCACCGTTACCCGATCGCACAGATCCACCGCCTGCATCACCGATACCAGCGTGTGATAGCCGTCCGGGCGTTTGCCGGTCACCGCCAGCGTCAGATTGATTTTCGCGGGAGCCCACAGAGTGATCGTGTCCATACGCCGCCGTCCTTACTGGAATTGCCGCAAAAAGTGGCGCATCCGTTTCATCGCTTCGGTGATATGTTCCAACGAATAGCAATACGAGATCCGGACATACCCCTCGCCGCAGTCGCCAAACGCCGATCCGGGCACCACCGCCACATGCTCCTGTTCCAGCAACCGGCGGCAGAAATCCTCCGACTGCAGCCCGGTGCAGGCGATGGAGGGGAACACATAAAACGCGCCCTCCGGCTCAAAACAGGGCAGCCCCATATCGTTCAGCTCGCGCACGATAAAGCGGCGGCGCATATCGTATTCGTCCCGCATGCGGGCGATGTCCTCGTCGCCGTTTTCCATCGCCTCGATCGCCGCATACTGCGCGGTGGTCGGGGCGCTCATAATGCCGAACTGGTGCAGTTTTACAATCATCTTGGTGATGGGGGCAGGACCGCACAGATACCCCAGCCGCCAACCGGTCATGGCAAATGCCTTGGAAAAGCCGTTGATCAACAGCGTGCGCTCCCGCATACCCGGCAGCGACACGATGCTGGTGTGCGGTTGGTCGCCGTAGGTCAGCTCGGCGTAGATCTCATCCGCCAGCACCAGAATCGAGGTGTCGCGCAGCACTTCGGCGATCGCCTCCAGATGCTCGCGGCGCATAATGCCGCCGGTGGGGTTGTTGGGGAACGGCAGCACCAACAGCTTGGTGCGCGGGGTGATGGCAGCGCGCAACGCCTCCGGTGTCAGCCGGAACGCGTCCTCCGCGCGGGTTTCGATCATCACCGGCACACCGCCCGCCATCCGCGCCAGCGGCTCATAACACACAAAGCTGGGCACCGGGATCAACACCTCGTCGCCCGGATTCAGGGTGGCGCGGAAGGCAAGGTCGATCGCCTCGCTGCCGCCCACCGACACCATCACTTCGGTTTTGGGATCATAATGCACTCCGGTGCGCCGCTCGGTGAAGCCGGAGATCGCCTCGCGCAGCTGCAGCATACCCGCGTTGGCAGTATACCACGTTTTGCCTTCCTCCAGCGATTGGATACCCACCTGCCGAATATGCCAGGGGGTGGAAAAATCGGGTTCGCCCACCGAAAGCGAGATCACATGATCCATTTCGTTGGCAATATCAAAAAACCGGCGGATCCCCGAGGGCTTCACATCCTTGAGGGTGCGGTTCAATATCGAATCGTAGTCAATGGGGTTCATATTTGGTTACCTACTCTCTACTCATTCTCCATCCAGCACGCGCTCGTCGCGCACCTCGTCCAAAAACATCACGCCGCGATCCTTGTACCGGCGCAGCACAAAATGCGTGGCGGTGGACAACACCGCGTCCATCGGCGACAGTCGTTTGGCCACGAACATCGCGACCTCCTGGAAGGTGCGGCCGCTGACCACCACCGACAGATCGTAGCCGCCGGACATCAGATACACGCTTTCCACCTCTTCCAGCCGCATGATCGACTGGGCGATGCTTTCAAAGCCGGAATCCCGCTTGGGGCTGACCCGCAGCTCAATGATAGCGGTAACATACTCGCGGTCGGTACGCTCCCAATCGATCAGCGCCTTGTAGCCGCGGATCACGCCTTTTTGCTCCATATCGGCAATCTGGTCGGCAACCTCTTTTTCGGTGCGTCCCAGCATGGTCGCCAGCTGTGCCGTCGACAGCCGCGCGTTGCTATCCAGCAGGTTCAACAATTTATCCATGGTAACTCCTCCTTAGTCTATCGGGATCATTTCCGGTTGCCCGGCAAAATAAACGGTATAATGGTCAAATCCCGCCGCGCGCGCCAGCGCCAGCGCGTCGGGAATATGCGCCCCCACATCGGCGGGGATGTGGGCATCCGCGCCCACGGTGATATGCTCGCCGCCCAACTCGCGAAACCGCCGCACGATTGGCAGATCCGGATGGGTGGTGCGCAAAGCAGGGTTGCGCAAGCCGGAGGTGTTGATCTCCAGCGCCAGCCCCTTTTGCGCCAGCGTGCGCAAAATCGCGTCGATCTGCGGCTGCCACGTGGCGTAATCCGCCGGGCGCTTTTCCGGCGGCAAATAGCGAAACGGATAGGTCAAATGCGCCAGCGAATGGAATTTGCCCCATTGCACCATCTGATACACCGCATCAAAATAGCGCGCCATGGTCGCGGTCACATCCACCGACGTGTAATCATAAAAATAAAAGTCCAGCCCGTCCTCTAACTGATGCTGGGAGGCGAGCACAAAATCGTACGCGTGCTCCGACAGCAGATGCTCGCTTTCCGCCAGATTATACAGCGGCTGCCCCAGCTCCACGCCGCGCGCCACCCGCAGCCGACCGGCAAACTGCGCCGCCATCTCGCCGGAAGCCGCCCACGACTGGGCGGCAGCCACATCGTAGCCGTCCTCCCGATAGCGGAGCATCTCCACATGGTCGGTAATGGCGACCGCTGCCAATCCCCGCTGCACCGCGGCTTCGCACATTTCTACTGCCGGCGCGTCGCTATCCTCCGACGCGGCGGTGTGCATATGAAAATCAACCAGCATCCGGTCGCCTCCTTTGGTCATCTGTTGGTATCATAGCACGGTTGCGACGTTTGCGCAAGGGGCGGCTCAGACATAGCCGTACAGCCCCCGCACCGACACTTCGCCCGAATCGACCACGCGCCGTTCGCCGTCGGTTTCCACCAGCAGCCGTCCCTGCTCATCCACATCCACGGCGCGACCGCTCCATTCCTCGGTCGCTCCCACTACCCGCACCGGTCGCCCCAGCGTGATACACGCGCGGCGGTAGGCGGGCAGCAGCGCCGCCAGCCCCTCGCGGGAAAACTGTGCCAGCGCCGCGTCCAGCTCGGCGGTCAACAGCGCCGCCATATCGTCCGGCGGCACAGCTTTGCCGGTCAGCATCGACAGCGACGCGGCGTGCGGCAGCCCCGCTGCCTGCATATCCTGCGCGGTTTGGGTCAGGTTGATGCCCAAGCCCGCCACCGCATAAAACCGGTCGTCGCACATCCCGCTTTCACAAAGAATACCACACACCTTGCGGTCGCTGCATACAATATCATTGGGCCACTTAATATACGCCGGCAGCTCCGCCGCCCGTTCGATCGCCTGCGCCGCCGCCACTGCACAAATCAACGGCAGCGACCGGGCATCGTCTTCGGGAAACAGCAAAAGCGACAACGCCAGCGAGGTATGGGGCGGCGTTTCCCATCCGTGACCCCGCCGTCCGCGCCCCGCCTGTTGGCAATCGGTGTAACACACCGTGCGGTCCGGCAGCGTGTCGCTGTGCTGCTTTAAGTAGCGATTGGTGGAGTCTGTCTGCTCCAGCCGGATGATGCGTCGGGGAGATCCGACCGCATCCGGCTGGGTGTGACCCCCGCTCACCAGTCCACCTCCACCACGCGGGTGGTGATGCCTTGCGGCGTGATGTCCAACAGCCCATAGCTGGGGCGACTGCCCCGCGACAGACTGCCCGGATTGAGAATATACAATCCGTCGTCGTAATCCTCCAACGCGCGGTGGGTGTGTCCGTACAGCAGCACATCCGCTTTTTGCTCGCGTGCCGCCATCACCGCGCGGTACAACCCGCTTTTCACATCGTATGCATGGCCGTGGGTGGCAAACACCCGCTTGCCGCCCAACAGCTCCAGCCGGGACACCGGCAGATCGCTCGCCGCCATGCCCCAATCGCAGTTGCCCTGCACCTGATAAAACGGCAGCGGCGCAAACCGCTGCGCCATGTCCTGCGCTTCGCGCGCGCCATCTCCCAAATGGATGACCGCCGCCGCGTTCGGCTGCGCCAGGACCACCTGCTGCAGCAGCTCGCCGCTGCCATGTGTATCCGATACCACCAAGATCCGCATAACCGAACCCTCCTTGTGCATAGAAATAGAATACCCGGAAAGGATGATGCGTCGATGAGTAATCCCACCCCCGCCCAGCTGCAAGCGCTGCTGCAATATGCCAGCAAGCGGTTGGGAACCACCCCCGAGCAGCTCGCCAAAACCGTGCAAAGCGGCGGTTTGGAAGCGCTGGCCAGCCATTTGTCCCCCGCCGATGCGGCGAAGCTGCAAAATCTGACCCGCGACAAAGCCCGCGCCGAACAAATGCTGCAATCCCCCGCCGCGCGGCAGGTGATCGAACAAGCGCTGAAGGATCAGCGCTGACGCCGGAAAGGAGACGCCATGGACGATCTGTCACAAAAAATCGAATCGCTGCTGCAATCGCCGCAGGGGATGCAAAAAATTCAGGCGGCCATGGCGGCTTTCGGCTCGTCCGCGCCGGAAACCGGCGCCCCCGACACCCCCGCCGGCAGCGGCTCCGCCCCGCTTGGCGAGCTGCTTCATCAGTTTTCGCCCCCGCCCGAAAAAAGCGACGCGGGCGGCTCGCCGGATATGGCGCGGCTGATCCAGTTGATGCCGCTGCTGTCCGGGCTGAACAAAGACGACGAAAACACCGCATTGCTGCGGGCGCTGCGCCCGTATCTGCACGGCGAGCGCGAAAAGCGGGTGGACGATGCCATCCATATGATGCGGCTGATGAAGCTGATGCCGTTATTGACCGAGCCCAAAAAGGAGGGATCCCCATGACCCCCGAGGAATGGAAGCGCCGCGGGCAAGAGGCCGCCGAACAGGCGCGCCAGATGCAGCGCCGGGCGCAAATGCACGAGTCCGCTTCCTGTCTGCCGCTGACACCGCCGCCTTTGACGCGGCGACCCGCGCCGCCGGAGCCGCCGTGCGACACCGCTCCAGCCAAACCCGAACCACCAGCCCCACCCGCACTGCCGATGGATTCCGACCGCGCGCTGCTGCTGGTGCTGATCGTGCTGCTGATGAAAAACGATGCCCCGCTGGAGCTGATCCTGGCGCTGTGCTATCTCGCCATGTAGCTTACGGCGTGGTGTCCTCTCCCGCCGTTACCGGATGCTCCGGATGCTCCGGCTGTTCCGACTGATCCTCGTCCGCTGCGGGCGGATCGTCGGTGAACGCATCGGGATTATCGCGGATATACGCTGCCGCCAGTTCCAGCGGCTTTTCCTGTTTGATCGCATCGCGGAAGGATGCCGCGATCACCTCGTTCGGCTCCTCCGCCGCCATGCCGTTTTCCAAAATAGTGGCGCACGCCTCGGCTCCGAACAGCCGCAATCCGTCCAGCGCCGGTTCGGCGAACCGCGCCGACGGCGTTTCGCGATATTGGCGCAGACTGCCGCGAGCCAGCTCGTTGACCGTCAGCCACACGCTGTAGACCGCGCGCCGTCCCCGCGACAACGCCATCACGACATAGAAAGGGTCCGCCACTTTGTCGTCCGCCTTGGCGGTCAAATTGGCGACAACCGCCTCCACCAGCTTGTCATCCGGCAGCTCGTCCAGCATGGCGCGGGTCAAATGGGCATACGTCTTTTTCAAATCCTCGGCGCGGGATTGCTCGCCGGTGCGCTTTTTCCCCAGCCGGTACATCACGCCCACCAACACCAAAAACACCAGCAGCAACAGAATATACTCCGGGCTGCCAACTTCCAAAAACGCGGGTATCATATCGTTTCCTCCTCGTTCGCCTGCACCAGCAAGCGGTAAATATCACCTTTTTTCAGTCCGGTTTGGGCGGCGGCCTGCCGCGCCGCCTCCGACAGGGACAAGCCCTGCTCGTTGATCAACTCCCGCGCCAGCTGCGCGGCCTGCTGCGGGGTGGCGGCGACTTCTTCCACCGGAGCCGCCCCCTCCACCACCAGCACAAACTCGCCGCGCGGCGGTTGCTGCCGGTACCGCTCCACCGCTTCCGACAGGGTGGTGCGGATCACCTCTTCGTGCAGCTTGGTCAGCTCGCGCACCAGTGCCAGCCGCCGGTCGCCCAGCGTATCCAGCAAATCCTGGAGCGTGGCGGGCAGCTTGTGCGGCGCTTCGTAAAACACCATGGTGCGCGGTTCCTGCCGCAGCTGCTGCAAATGCTCCCGCCGGGAGCGTTTGTTCATGCTCAAAAAGCCCTCAAAGGTAAAGCGGCCGGTGGGCAAACCGGAGATCGC
Organism: uncultured Oscillospiraceae bacterium; assembly: GCA_900547105.1. Classification (GTDB taxonomy): domain Bacteria; phylum Bacillota; class Clostridia; order Oscillospirales; family Acutalibacteraceae; genus UMGS1474. Next base: position 76,682 of record URFL01000011.1, read on the forward strand.
CAGCGCCGTCGCCATGGCGGTCGGTCCCGGCACCACCGTGACCGGTACCCCGCGGGCGGCGCACAGCGCCACCAGATCCTCGCCGGGGTCGGAGATGGCGGGCATACCGGCATCGCTGACCAGCACCCCATTTTCCCCCGCCAACAGTCGCGCGCAAATTTGCTCGCCCCGCTGCCGCTTGTTCTGCTCGTAGTAGCTGACAAGCGGTTTTTTCACGCCGAAATGATTCAGCAGCCGCAACGTGACCCGCGTATCCTCCGCCGCGATAAAGTCGCAAGCGGACAGCGCCTCCACCGCGCGGGGCGAAAAGTCCGACAAATTGCCGATGGGCGTTCCCACCAGCGTCAGCGTTCCGGACATATCGCATCCTCCTTATGTTCGTTTTCCAACAGCACCGGTTCTACGACCAGTCCGGGGCGCCCGCCCTTGCGCGCCTCGCACAGCAGCAGCCGGGGGCGGGCATCCGCCCGCGCCTGTACCCATTGCATCCGTTTCGGCTCTAGCCCTGCGCGGCGCAGCGCGCCCAGCAGCTCCACCGTGCGTTCGGGGCGATAACACAGGCACAGCCGTCCGCCGTGCCGCAGCAGTCGTGCTGCCGCGTCGATCCATCCATTCATCCCCGCGCCGGCATCCTGTCGGGCAATGCGGCGGGCGGGATCGGCACTCACCCCACCGCTGTTCGCGGCGTAATACGGCGGGTTACACACCACCCGATCGTATGCCCCCGCGGGCAGCGACAGTTGTTCCCAATCCTGCTGCACCGGATGGAAAAAAGCGTCCCATCCGTTTTCCGCTGCCGATGCTGCCGCCAGCTGTATCGCCTCCGGCTGCTTGTCCACGCCGTCTATCTGCGGGCGAAGCCCCCGCCACAGCCACCGCAGCGGAATGCTGCCGCAGCCGGTGCCCAGATCGCACACCCGCTCGCTGTCCGCCGGCATCGCGAATGCCGCCAACCGCAGCGCGTCGGTTTGGAACCGATGCGCGGGCGAGGTGTATACCACCCGCCCGTCGGGAAAGCGGTCGCGTGTCCAATCCATCGGGAGCTCCTCCTTTTTCCGCCGCACGCAGCGTTTTATAAAAACAAATTGCCGGACGGCAACCAAGTTCCGTCCGGCAAACTGTTTGTGATCTTATTCCGCCGCATGGGGGGCCCCAACGGGACATACATCCGCACAAGCGCCGCACTCGATGCAGGTATCCGCATCGATCACAAATTTGCCGTCGCCTTCCGCGATCGCCTCAACCGGGCAGCCGCTTGCGCACGCGCCACACGCGATGCAATCATCCGAAATCTGATAAGCCATGAAGAGCACCTCCTTTTCATAATACATGATTATAATAGCACACTTCGTCAAAAAAGCAACACTATTTTCAAGATTTTACAAGGTGTTTACACGCCTCATTCTTCCAGCTTTGACAGCTTTTCCTTTTCGTTTTTGTCCACGCGGATCTTGTTGTCGCGAATCACCTTGACATCCTTGCGGTGCATTTCCGCCGGCGGCGAATCGGGCGATTTGTCCAACCGCACCTTCAGCTTGCCGGTCAGCAGGTTAACATCCGTCACCACACCTTTTCCCTCCGGCGTGGTCACCAGCGCCCCCTGTTTGGGCGTCATTTTCAGCAGCGCCTCATAGGTATCCTGCTCGTATTTCAGGCAGCACATCAATCGCCCGCAGCTGCCCGAAATTTTGGTCGGGTTCAGCGACAAGCCCTGCTCCTTCGCCATTTTGATGGACACCGGCTGGAACCCCGCCAAAAACTGTGAACAGCAAAACGGGCGACCGCAAATGCCCAGCCCGCCCAGCATTTTCGCTTCGTCCCGCACGCCGATCTGGCGCAGCTCGATGCGGGTGCGGAACACCACCGCCAGATCCTTGACCAGCGCGCGAAAATCCACCCGCCCGTCGGCGGTGAAGTAAAACAAAATCTTGCTGTTATCAAAGGTATATTCCACATCCACCAGTTTCATGTCCAGCTTATGCTCGGCAATCTTTTTCTGGCAAATGGTGTATGCTTTTTTCTCTTTTTCGGCGTTTTCGCGCACCCGGCGCTGATCCTCCTTGGTCGCCAGTCGCGTCACCGGTTTCAGCGGCTGCACAACCGTTTCGTCCGCCACCTGTTTGCGCGGGATCACTACCTCGCCGCATTCGGTGCCGCGCGCGGTTTGCACCACCACGAGGCTGCCCTTTTCGGGGTTCAGCTCGCCGGGGTCAAAATAATACGCTTTGCCGCTGTCCTTAAATCGTACGCCTATAATATCTGCCATAGTACACTCCATCTCTTATGCGCCACCCGGCGCCGTATTATCTTCCGGCGACCTGCCGCAGGCGTGCCGCCGACACCACCGAAAACAAGGTGGGGTTCATATATCGCGCGCGCATTTGCAGCAGCGCACCGGTCGTATCCACCAGCGCCATCAGCTGTTGGCGGGTAAGCCCGCCGGACAAACACGCCACCGCCTGTTCCGACGGCGATTGGGTCGCCACACCGGCGCACGCTGTCAACGCATCCCGCGCCGCCAGCTGCAATCCGCGCAGCGCGCCGTCCCACAGCGTTTTATCCATGGTCGCGGTCAGTCGCAGCAGCGGCAGCTCGTCCGGCTGCACCAGCGCTTGCGCCAGCGCAGCGGTTTTGTCGATCACATCGGACAGCCCGCCGCCTTGCAGCCCCTCGATGGCTTGTCCGATCAGCCCGCCGAACAGCCTCAGCGCGCGGCGCGCGTCCTGCTCGGTGGTTTGGGGCAGCCGCCGGCAAATCACCGGCCAGCCCTCGTCCTCCTCCACGCCGGACAGACTGATGCACAGCGTGCGTGACTGGACGGTGGACAGCATTTGCGACCGGTTTTCACAGGTCAGCAAAAACAGCATATGGGCGGGCGGTTCTTCCAACACTTTCAGCAGCGCGTTTTGCGCCGCCTCGTTCATATCCTGCGCCCCGGCGATGATGGTCACCCGGTGCGGCGCTTCGTTGGGCAGCACATACGCCTGCTCGCGCAGCTCGCGAATCACATCCACCGCGATGGAATGGGATTTTCCCTCGCCCTCCACCTCGCGGATGTCGGGGTGCACCCCCGCCACAGCTTTGTGGCATCCGGCGCAATGGCCGCAGGGCTTTTCGCCCTCCGGTGCCAGACAGATCGCCGCCTGCGCGATCAACCGCGCCATGGTGCGGCGTCCGCTGCCCGCGGGACCTTCCAGCAACAGCGCGTGCGGCAAGCGCCCGCTGTCTACATATCCGGCAACAGCCGCGCGGGCGGCATGGTTGCCGGCAAAGTCATTCCACAGCATGGATCAGACTTTCTCGTACCGTTCCACATCGGTCACAAAGATGGTGGCGCCGCCCACGGTCAGTTCCATCGGGAACGCCGCCTCCGGCGACGTGCCATACGCCGCGCTGGACACCATCTGGGTGCGCTTTTTGGAGAATTTTTCGATGATCGAGATCACCTCGTCCACCCGGCTGTCATCGGTACCCATGAGCAGCGTGGTGTTGCCGGCCATCAAAAAGCCGCCGGTGGTGGCCATTTTGGTGACCGAAAAGCCCTCCCGTGTGAGCGCGGTGGACACCGCGTGGCTATCGTCTTTGTTCACGATCGCGATAATCAGTTTCATGAATGCTCCCCCTTTGTGCCGTTGCGTATGTATACAACAATATTATACTGTATTTGTCGCGCGGATACAAGCCGTTTCTTGGATTTTTCGTCGGTTAATTCTGGGCATCCGTCCCCGTCGCGGGCGTGACCCATGTGTCCGGCTGGTTCTCCAGCTCCGGCAAGCGGCGGCATTGCCAAAAATCCTTGTTGCGCGCCAAAATCTCGCGGCAATCGTATTTGAACTGGTTCCAATACCGCTGCAGATCGGACGACACGCCGATTGCCTGCACCTCCAACGCATCGGCAATGTACAGCGCGCGGTACAGGTGGTACTGCTGGCTCACAACGACAAGCGATCGGTAACCGCCCACATTTTTAGCACGGTACACCGACGCATAGGTGGACAGCCCGGCTTTATCCAGCACGATCGCCTGTTCCGGCACCCCGTGCTGAAGCGCAAATTGCTTCATTGCCTCCGGCTCGTCGTACCCCTCGCGACTGGCGTCGCCGCTGAGCACCAACGTATCGCTGATGCCCGCCTGATACAGACGCACCCCCACCGTCATGCGATCCTCCAGCATGGGGCACAGGCTGCCATCGTCGCGTACATACGCGCCCAGCACCAAAATGGCGTCCACTTTGTCGCGCGGCGCCTCTTCTTCGGTATACACCCTGTCGCGGGTAGACCATACCACATAGCGATCGAACCCCAGCGGCACTAACAGCAGCACCGCCAGCAAAGCCAGCAATGGCCAACCTTTTCGCAGCAGTCGGCGCACGCGCGGGCGGCGAAAAAAGGGGGTGCGGCGCGTCTTTTTCTGTGCTTCCATGGATGATCGCTCCTTTCCGGTGGTTTACGCTATCAGTATACCGGAATTTTCGCCGCATTGCAACCGACAAAACAGTTTGAGCCCCCGAAAAGGAGAGTTCCTTTTCGGGGGCTCTTTCTGATAGGGGGGTTACGCGTAAACAGGGACCGCTTGCATCTGCTCTCGCTTACAGCAGCGCATCTCTGTCCATAGCGCCGGTGGCAACTTTCAGAATCATCAGCGCATCCGCCGCAGACACGGTGCCATCCGCATCGATATCCGCCAGCGTGGTCTGCTCTTCGGTCAGCTCGATCTTCTCGGCCGACGCTTGCAGCGCCATCAGCGCATCCACGATATCCACTTTGCCGTCGCCGTTCACATCACCATACGCAATGGCTTCCTGCAGTTTTTCCATCGCCACTTTCAGGCTCTCGGCTGCCGCGTCGATCTTATCCTGATTGGTGGTGGTCAGCGCGTCTTTCGCCGCCGCCAAAGCGGTATTCAGGTTGGCGAGCGAATCCGGCGTGTACAGTTTGCCTTCCGCCAGTTTGGCTTCCGCCGCCGCGATCACTTCTTTCAGCGCGTCATAATTGACCACATCCGGATGCTCCGGATCAGTGTCATACACGCGCGCTTCCGAAATGTTCAGCGCGAAGTACGGGTTCTCCACACGGGTGCCGCCCGCCGCTTCCACAGCAAAGCCGTCCGCGATCTCCGCACGGAGGATCAGCTCTTTCACATCGCTCCAGTTGATGTTCGCCGTCGTGATCGAGGACAACGGAATATTGATGAAATACACGCCGTCCTGATCCGCAGACACGCCGCCTTCACCCAATGTAAAGGTGACACCGTCCGCCGCCTGCTCCGCACCGTCGATGCGGGTCGAGCGCAACCGCACAAACACCGTTTTGATCAACTGTTCGACCGATTCCACGCCTTCCGGCAGGTTCACATTCTTAAACGAGAATTTCAGCTGCAGGTTGTAGTTCTTGTTGGCGCCGTTGGCCGCGGTACCGGACAGATCCACACCGCCGCCTTCCTGGTTGTCTTTCGAGCAGCCATCCGCCGCTTTCCAGTCCACATACACCTGCGTACCGCCCAGCAGATCGGTCTGGTCGCCTTTAACAGCGCTCCAGATCATCTTCGCATTGGGGTCGGGTTTTTCCACATCCGCACCGACAACGATCTTCATATCGCTGACCGACAGCTGCACACCGCGAGAACCTTCGTTATCCTCGGTGTAGTTGTCCGCATTGTCGGGGTCTTTCGCTTTCGCGAAATTGTGCAGGTCGTTGTACATCAAGAACTCCACCGAGGAGATACCCTGTGCAACCACCGTTTGCGGAATCTTCACGCTAACATCCAGGTCTTCACCCAGCTTGATGTCTTTCAGCACGCCGATGGTCGCGGTCAAAGCCGTCACATCGCTGCCGTTGACTTTCAACGAACCATTCTTGATGTAGTTGAGCCAGCTGCCCCACTCATCTTTGACGGTTTCCGGGAAATCTTCGGTTTTGTCCAGACGAATCTTGAAGTTCAGATACGCCTCTTTATCAGGATTCAACGCAATGGCCGGATCAATGCTCTGCGAAATGTTCAGCGCATGACCGGTAGCCGAAGGCGTATCGATCGTGATCGGAGTGCTATCGTCGCCGGTCGATTCTTCCACCAAGCCCGCAATCGCATCGGTCAGCGCTTTCGCCGCTGCATCGACCGTCGCCTGGTCGGCATCCTCGGCAACCGCTTTCGCCGCTTCCAGCGCGGTGTTCAGCGCTTTCAGCGAATCTTCGGTATAGGTCTTGCCATCCGCCAGCTTGGCTTCCGCCGCCGCAACCGCTTCGTCCAGCGCGGTGCGATCCACCGGCGTCGTGGTGTCTTCCACCAAGCCTTTGATCGCCGCGTTCAGCGCTTCCGCCGCCGCATTGATGGTCGCCTGATCGGCATCCTCGGCAACCGCTTTCGCCGCTTCCAGCGCCGCGTTCAGCGCTTTCAGCGAATCTTCGGTATAGGTCTTGCCATCCGCCAGTTTCGCTTCGGCATCGGCGATCGCGTCATCCAAATTGGTGCGATCCACTTTTTCCACTTCGATCATTTTGACATCAGACAGCGTCATGGTCATGTAGATCGGGAATTCGCTTGCGCCCTCAGGTTTGTACTCGTTTTTCAGCGCCGCACGAATCAGCAGCTGTTTCACATCCGACCAGTCGATGTTGTCCTTGTTGATCTTGGAGATCGGATAGGTCACTTCTATGGTCTGACCATCAATCTTGGTGTACTCGCTGTCGACCGTCAAGGCTTCGCCATTGACATTGCCCCAGCCGGCTTCGCCGTTTTTGTTCACATAGTTGCCGTTGTCATCCAGTTTGATGGACCCGTCTTCGTTCAGCTCGTACGCACGGGAAGAACGCATACGGAAGGTGATCTCTTTGAGCATACCCAGCACATCTTCGGCTTTGGTATCGCCCACCGGGTTAAAGGTCGCCTTAAAGGTCAGATAATAGTTCGGGTTGGTGCCATTGTCGGCATCGCCGGACAGGTCCACGCCTTTGATCAGCACGTTGTCGTTCGGTTTGTCGTCGGTCTTATCGTCCGGCGTGCCGTTGTTGTTCACGCCTTCGTAAGCGCCGTCCAAGCCGTCCGCCGTGGACCAGTTGGCATACATTTCCTGTTTGCCGCTAACGGTCTGGTCATAGGTTTTCGCCAAACCAGACCAGCGCGCCACCGGTTTCAGATCACCAATCACCAGATAGACATCTTTGACGCTGGTGGTGATGCCCTTGGAACCCTCGACCGCCTCGGTAAAGCCGGCACCGGATTGCACATTGTGCATATCGTCCCAGAACTGCACTTTCACAGCACTCAAAGCTTCCGGATTCTTGGTCAGCGGGATCGTAATGTCATACCAGGTGTCGAACTCGGCAACCTCGCTGTAATACTCTTTACCGCATTGCGCCGATTTTGCAATCTGGATATCCGACACTTTCACTTCGCCGTTTTTCAGGAACGGCAACATCTGCGCCGCCGTGAAATCTTTCAGCGTATCCGGCAGGTTCTCGGTCTTGTTGACACGGAACTTGTAGGTCAGCGACAGATCACGGTTAGCAATCTCGCTCAGGCCAATGGGATTCTCCAGCGTCAGATTGATATCCAGGCTGTGACCCTCGCCGGAGGTAACTTCGTCTTTGTAAACCAGCACATAGTTTTCCGGCACTTCCGGATCGGTGGTTTCTTCTTTCAGCGCCGCGATCGCATCGGTCAGCGCTTTCGCCGCTGCATCGACCGCCGCCTGATCGGCATCCTCGGCAACCGCTTTCGCCGCTTCCAGCGCGGTGTTCAGCGCCTGCAGCGTGTCGGCAGTGTAGGTTTTGCCATCCGCCAGTTTGGCTTCGGCCGCTGCCACAGCTTCGTCCAGCGCGGTGCGATCCACCGGTACCACCAACTGCGTGGTGTCGATGATGCGCAGATTTTTCACTTTCGTATCGAGCGGCTTATTGCCGTCGCCGTTGTAGTTAAAAATCAACATCCGCTGGATGTTCATGGGATTCAGATCATAGGTTTTCACCGTGACCTCTTGGCCTTCGTCATTCAGCGATTTCACATTGCGATAGAAGTCGCTCAATTTGAAGTCGAAATGATACCAAGTATCTTTCTCGGTAACCTTGCCATTGCCCCAAGCGTCGTAGTTATACTCCGTCGCCACATCATCAACCAACGCAGAGAAACGGATCTGACCGTTTTTGATCAGTGTAGGATCGGCTTCGCCGCCATACATCACATCAAAGCCCAGCTGCAGATCTTCCGCTTTCATATCCGCGGTGATGTTGTTGGTTTTGTACGGCGCCCACGGGAACATATTGGGAGTTCCCTGTCCCTGTGCATTGTTGACTTCCACAGTATTCAGACCGGTAAAGTCCATTACAATGCCGTTTTTGTTGCCTTCGCCATCGAGGGTGGTATCCACGATGCGGGCATTTTCGATTGCCACTTTCAATTCAAACGCATCGTCATACTTGCCGTTGCCATCGATGTCCACTTTCCAGGAATCGTTGTACACCTGCCACATAATATTGGACAACTGCGTCGCTTCGGCGTTTTTCACGAAAGACGTCTTGTTGTTATCGGTGTGCTTGTAATTCCACGGAACAATATAAGTGATCGTTTTGCCAGCCGAATTGCCATAGCCGGTAGTAAAGTAGGTCAGATACGGCTGACCCGTCATTTGTGCAACCACTTTGTTGTCCGTGCCGTTGACATGCAGCATCTGGTTGCCGGTTTTATCCAACGCACCGTTACCGGTTTTGCCGTCGCCACGAGTATAGGTAACATCCATCACCAGCGCCAGATTATCGGTGTTCCAACCAGTCAGATCAATGGGTTCCTCCGCGGTCACCCGCACATTGCCCATCGTCACCTTGTTCGGATAGGTCTCGGCATCGCTGCCGGTGTTTTCCTGTACCTCAGAGGCACCTTCCACTTTCGTGCCCTTCGCCTGGAACCGGCCTACCACATAGTAGGGCTCGTCCGGATCCGCATTGGGATAAGCGGCTGCTCCTTCCGCCGTTCCGGAAAACGGCAGTGCCAACGACGGCAACACCAGCAGTGCGCTCATGACGGAAGCCAGTACGCGTTTGCTTTTCTTCATTCCTATCGTCCTTTCTCGTTTATAGAGTACGCATAACCCCTTATGCAATTTTTATAATAACTCAAACCATATTGTTTGTCAATCGTTGCAATCACACAAAAGCAGATGCGCAAATCATATGTTTTGCCAAAAAATAGGTCAGTTTTTAATCTTTTTCCACGCTTTGGCGTTGCTTGTACCAAATATCTCGTGACCTTTGCTCGGAACGCCCCGCGCTTTTTGTCAGATATAACAAAAAGGCTTTCCCGTCGGGAAAGCCTTTTGCCACATACGCTTTAGCGAATGATCATATCGTCTTTATAGCCGGTGGACGCAAAGCACAGATAGGTGCGCCCTTTAGCGACGGTCAGCGCGCTGCCGTCGGATTCGGTAAAGCTCAACCCGCTGTCGGTGCGGCTCCAACGGATATTGCGCACCGTGCCGCCGCTCATGATCTGGCCGCTGCCGCCGCTCATGTTGTAACCGTACACATTCACGCCCTGATCGGTTTGGGAAGCGGATTCTTCCACATACCGCTCGTCGTAAATCAGAATCACGTTGGTCGCCGTCAGCTGTTTGCCGCTGGCGGTGACGTGCTTGGTACCATTTTCCAGCGTACCGTTGCTCTTGTAATACAGCTTGTCTTTGCTGTTGTACTTAAACGAGATGGTCTGGGTGGAGGACAGATACAGCTGCACCTGTGTGGCGGATTTGTCGCCCGCCTTGCTGCCAAAAGTGAACGGCGAGGGGTTGTTCGCTTTGGTGCGCAGTTCCAGCTTTTTGATGCGCGACTGCAGCTTGGATCCGCTGGTCAGCATGCTGTATTCGTATCCTTTGCTGTACCGCAGTCCGTCATCCCGCCAATACGCGGAGCCATCGGAGGTGCCGTCAATATGCGCCAGACCGGAGGAACGCAGCTCGGCTTTGCCGCCAAGGCTGCCGCCGCAATGGCAATAGATCGTATCCAGCGCAACCGCCAGCTTCACAAACGGGGAGCGCGCGCTGCGCACCGGCCCTACCGCGTCCGGCACCCGGCTGGCGTCCGAAAACACCGCCATAATGCGGGTGATGCCGCCCTCGGTTTCACCTTCGATCAGCATATCCGCTTTCTCGATGCCGTATTGCGGGCGGGATTTATCGTTGTTGCCCACCATAACCGCCACCGGACGGCTGGTAGCACTTTTCATATCCTCCAACCCGGTCAGCGGATTCACTGCCCCGCTCGCCTTGGTGGTGGCAGCTTCTGTTTGGGTGGTCGATACCGCTGTTGTGGTGGTGCTCTTGGTGCCCTCCGGCGACGGAGAGCTGGAGCATGCGGTGGAACCCACGATCAAGCTCGCCGCTGTCAATATTCCGATCAAACGTACTGTTTTCATTTTTACACAACCTCTATATAGCATTCCCACGCGATCGCGTTTGCCTTTTTATACAATATTTTATTATATACCACTTCTTTTTTGATTGCAAGATGATTTTGCAGTTGCTTGACAAGTCCCCCGGTTCTGTTGTAAGATAACAGCGGTCGTTTCATATCGCCCCCGGCAATATGAAATGGGTACTTATATGTATATATGTCGCTATAGCTCAGCTGGATAGAGCGACCGCCTCCTAAGGTTGCGTTACAACGGCCACCTCAAAAAAAACTAAATAAGGGATTGC
>URFL01000012.1 GCA_900547105.1 uncultured Oscillospiraceae bacterium
AGACGGGCCCCTTTTGTCGGCTGCGCCGACATTTCCCCCGCGCGCGGGGGAATTATCTCAAGGAGAAGGCTTTTGCCCAGTCGCCAGACAGCACGCAAATTTTTGCGCGGTTCATCGGCGCGAGGCGCACAAAAAAGGCGATGCCGGATTGTTCCGACATCGCCTTTTATCCTATCGCCACTTATTGCAGCGCCGCTACCACCGCGTCGCCCATGGCGCTGGTGCTGACAGCGGTTTCGCCCTCGGCGACAATATCCGGTGTACGCACACCGGCGTTCAGCACCGTTTCCACTGCGTTCTCGATCGCATCCGCCGCAGCGATTTCGTCCAGCGAATACCGCAGCAGCATCGCTGCCGACAAAATGGTAGCCAGCGGATTTGCCACGCCCTGCCCCGCAATATCCGGTGCCGAACCGTGGATCGGCTCGTACAGCCCGCATTTGCCGCTGCTCAGCGATGCCGACGCCAGCATACCGATGGAACCGGCGATTTGAGACGCTTCGTCCGACAAAATGTCGCCGAAAATGTTGGAAGTCAGGATGACATCAAACTGTTTCGGGTTGCGCACCAGCTGCATGGCGGCGTTGTCGATGTACAGATGGTTCAGCTCCACATCCGGATAATCCTTCGAGATACGGATCACCGTTTCCCGCCACAACCGGGAGGATTCCAGCACATTGGCTTTGTCGATGCTGTGCACTTTCTTGTGGCGCTTGCGGGCGGTTTCAAACGCGACCCGCGCGATCCGCTCGATTTCCGGCACCGAATACCGCTCGGTGTCGTACGCCGATTCCACACCATCCACGACCTCGCGTCCGCGCTGACCAAAATAGATGCCGCCGGTCAACTCGCGCACCACCATAATATCCATGCTGTCGCCGATGATGTCCTCGCGCAGCGGGCAAGCGGATTTCAGCGGTCCGTAGATTTTGGCGGGACGCAGGTTGGCAAACAGCCCCAGCGCCGACCGAATCCCCAGCAGACCCGCTTCCGGGCGCTGGTTGCCGGGCAACGTATCCCATTTGTAGCCGCCGACCGCGCCGAGCAGCACCGCGTCGGACGCTTTGCACGCCTCCACCGTTTCGGCGGGCAGGGGAGAACCGGTCGCGTCGATGGCGCAGCCGCCCATCAGCGCATCAGTATAGGACAGGGTGAACCCATATTTTTGGCTGACCGCGTCCAGCACCTTGACCGCTTCGTTCACGATTTCGGGACCGATACCGTCGCCGCGCAGCAGCGTAATGCGATAGTTTTTCATAAAATAACCTCCCTTATTTGGTCTGCTCCGCCCGATTGATGGCGTTCAACACGCCTTGGATCGAAGCAAAGTTGATGTTGTTTTCCAACCCGACACCGAAAATGGTTTTTCCGTCGGGCTTTTTCAGCTCGATATACGCGATCGCCTTGGAGTCGGAACCGGCGGACACCGCGTGCTCGTGATAGGATACAAAGGTGTATTCGTGGATCTTCATCGACCGCACCGCGTTGAAGAACGCGTCCACCGGTCCGTTACCAACGCCTTGGATGGGCTGCTCTCTGCCGTCCACTGTGATGACACCCTGGAACGAAACCTGTCCGTTCTGATCCTCGTGGATGGAGTGGGACAGCAGCCGGTAGCGGGCGGGAACCTCCAGATAATTCTTGTGGAACAACGCCATCAACTCGTCCGCCGACAGCTCGCGACCCAAGTGGTCGCATTCCGCTTTGACCATCGCGCCGAATTCGGGGTGCATCGCTTTGGGCAGGTTGTAACCGAACACATTTTGCATGATGAACGCCGCGCCGCCCTTGCCGGACTGGGAGTTGATGCGGATGATCGGTTCATACTGCCGCCCCACATCGGCGGGGTCGATGGGCAGATACGGAATTTCCCAATATGGGGTGCCGGAAGTACGCATATACTCCATGCCCTTGTTGATCGCGTCCTGGTGCGAACCGGAGAACGCAGTGAACACCAGCTCGCCGGCATACGGCTGCCGCTCGTGAATGTGCATTTTGGTGCAGCGCTCGTACATGGTGCGCAGAGCGGGCAGCTGGCTGAAATCCAGCTGCGGGTCCACCCCTTGGGTGTACATATTCAGCCCCATGGTCACGATATCCAGATTGCCGGTGCGCTCGCCGTTGCCAAACAGCGTGCCTTCCACCCGCTGTGCCCCCGCCAGCAGCGCCAACTCCGCGCCCGCGACGCCGGTGCCCCGGTCGTTGTGGGGATGCACGCTGATGATGGCGGCTTCGGGGTGTGGCAGATGGCGGATGAAATATTCCACCTGATCGGCATAGGTGTTGGGAGTGCACATCTCCACCGTGTTGGGCAGGTTCAGGATCACGGGGTTTTCGGCGGTGGAGCCCAGCACCTTCATCACTTCGTCGCAGATCGCGACCGCGTTGTCCATTTCGGTGCCGGAAAAGCTCTCGGGCGAATATTCAAACCGGATATTGGTGTCGCCGTCGTAGCTGTCGGTCAGCTCTTTGATCAGCTTGGCACCCTGCACGGCGATGTCGATGATGCCGTCCATTTCCTTGTGGAACACCACCTTGCGCTGCAGGGTGGAGGTGGAGTTGTAAAAATGCACGATCACATTTTTCGCGCCGCGGATCGCCTCGAACGTTTTGCGGATCAGGTGCTCGCGCGCCTGCACCAGTACCTGAATGGTCACATCGTCGGGAATATGCCCGCCTTCGATCAGCTCGCGGCAGATTTCGTATTCGGTTTCGGAGGCCGAGGGAAAGCCCACTTCGATTTCTTTGAAGCCCATGTCGCAAAGCGCTTTGAAATAATCCAGCTTTTCCTGCAGGTTCATCGGCGTTACCAGCGCCTGGTTGCCGTCGCGCAGGTCCACACTGCACCAGATAGGGGCTTTTTCGATCACCCGGCTCGGCCATTGCCGGTCGGGCAGATCGATCTGTTGAAAGGGTACATACTTTTGGTAACCGGAATTCATACCAATATCCTCCTTGTGAATGTCGATCCTGCCGTGGCTGTGAGTGCCAAAAATACAAAAAGCGCCCGTCCCGCAAAGGGACGAGCGCAAAACGCACGTGGTACCACCCTGATTCGGACAGCCGCAGCTGCCCCTTTATGGCGAGCTTCCAATAAAGCTCCGGTCGGTAACGCGACCAAACGGCTTGCCCTAGACCATAGCGGCTTCAAACAAGCGACTCCGGGATGAGCTATCCACACAGCGGTCACGACCGGTTTGCACCAAACCACCGGCTCTCTGCACGCCACCGGCTGTGTCTTATTCCCTTCACAGTCTGTAACAGGATTTGTACAGTATTATACGGCGCTGCCGCCGCGTTGTCAACCCCCGCCGCCGCGTTTCAAAAATTTTTTGCATAAATCGCTGTCGCCGCGCCATACTAACAGCGGATGGAAACGGTCGCGCCGCGACCCGCCGTCCGTACTTTTTATCAAAACGGAGGTTAACCTTTATGAACAACCAGAACCAGAATCAGAACAAAAACCAGCAGAATCAGAACCAGAATAAGAACCAGCAGAACCAGAATCAAAACAAAAATCAGCAGAATCAGAACCAGAACAAAAATCAGCAGAACCAGGAGCAGAACCGCTTCTGATCGACCCGCTGATGACCGAACGCCCGCCGCTTTTTTATAAGCGGCGGGCGTTCGCGTGTTATAGGCTTACATCAAACGACTTCAAACGGCGCGTGGCCGGGGGTGCTGTCGCCGCCGGGGCGATAATCGCGGCTGACCGGCAGCCGCGCCAGCAACCGGACAATGTGCGCCGCGCAGCGCTGCACTTCACCCAGCGTCAGCGCGCCGCCCTGCACAGCCTCCACAATGGATTCCTCGCTGCCCACCGGCATGGCGATGTCGTTTTGTGCCCGGATCATGGCGGCTTCTTGTTTCAGCAGCCCGTCCGTCTCTTTTTTCGCCCACCAATCGGTCATCACCATGCCGTCGAATCCCCATTCGTCCCGCAAAATGGTGGTGGTCAAATCGTAGGCGTTGGCGGCGTGACGTCCGTTGATCGGGTTATAAGAGGTCATGATCGCCGCCGGATGCGCCGCTTTCACCACGATCTCAAAGCCCTTGAGATACACCTCGCGCAGCGCCCGTTCCGACACGCGTGAATCCGCGTCGTGACGGCGGTGCTCCTGATTGTTGGCGGCAAAATGCTTGGGGGTGGCGCTCACGCCGGTGGATTGCACCCCACGCACCACGGCGGCCGCCATCATGCCGGTCAGCAGCGGATCCTCTGAAAAATATTCAAAATTGCGCCCGCACAGCGGGTGGCGATGGATGTTCATACCGGGGCTGAGCCAGCAATCCACCCGATTCAGCAGCAGCTCCTGCCCCTCCAGCCGGTGCAGCCGCTCGATCAGCGCCGGATCCCATGTGCACGCCATCAGTGTGCCGATCGGCAGCGAGGTGGCGGGGGTGCCGGTGTCCATGCGGATGCCGGACGGTCCGTCGGAGCAGCAGGCAACCGGCAGCCCGGTTACCGCCAAAGCGGGGGTCAGCCCGCCGAACGCCGAGGCGGTGCCGGGGGTCACCTTGGGGCTGTTCATTCCCTCGCCGCGGCAAAGATAGGCAAGCTCCGGCAGCGCCAGCGCGGCGACAAACGCCTCCGGTGTGGCTTCGCCGCGGCACACCTGCGCAAAGGTGGGGGCGGGACCCTCTGGCGGGGTCAGCGGAGCGGGCAGTCGATTGGTTATTCGTTCGGCGGGGTTTTGCTGTCGGGTGGGGGCGGGCTCCTGTGCCGGTACCAACCGCCCGTTCTCCTGCCGGGCGATCATCCGCTCAAACGGATGCGCGGGGGAGGGCGCGAGCGCCTGTTCGCACTGCCGTACCACCCGCAGCGCGGGTTGACGGAACACCCCGATCGGTCGGGCATCCCGCACATTGCTGCCCGAAAGCAGGGTGTAGTCGCCCGCCTCCAATACATAAGCGAAGCGGTGACCGGTTTTGCCGCTGTCGTCGTAAGATGCCATCTGTTCTGCGGCAAAACGAATGGTCACGGTCTGGCTGCCGCCGGGCGCCAGCAACCGGGTTTTCCCAAACCCCACCAGCACCCGCGCGGGTTTGCCGAGTGCGCCCTGCGGGGCGGCGGCATACACCTGCACTACCTCTTTTCCGGCGGCATCGCCGGTGTTGGTCACGGTAGCGGATACGGTGATCTGATCGCCGTCTATCTCCGCGTGCGCCTGTGTGGAAAAGGTGGTGTAGCCCAGCCCGAACCCGAACGGATACCGCACTCGCTCGGGGGCAAAGGTTTCAAAATAGCGGTAGCCGACAAAAATATCTTCGGCGTAAACCACCGCGTCGTCGCCGCCAAAATGCGCGGTGGTGGGGTAGTCGGCATAGCGGCGCGCGATGGTATCACTCAACCGCCCGCCGGCGGGCACCACACCGGTCAGCACATCCGCGGCGGCGTTGCCGCCCTCCATGCCGCCGTGCCAGACATACAAAATCGCGTCCACCGGGTAGTCGTCTTCCCAGCTCATATCCAGGATATTGCCGGTGTTGAGCAGCACCGCCACATGCGGAATATGGGCGGTGACCAAACGCAGCATCTCCCGCTCGCCGGTGGACAGCAAAAAGCTGCCCTCGGCGTTGGCGGCGTCCCGATCCTCGCCGGCGGTGCGTCCGATCACGACCAGCGCAGTATCCGAAAACGCCGCTGCCTGCTGCACCAGCGCTTCGGTCAGCGGCATTTCCGGCTGCGACCAGGGGTCGGCTGCCCATTCCGCACGATGCTCCGGCGGGTTTTGGCGGCACCAGTCGGTGTACACCGACGCCAGCTGCTCGTTCAGCCGGATATGCGGGCTTTGCCGCAATCCGTCCAGCAGCGACACCACATACGGCGCATTGACCATGCCGCCCGAACCGGTGCCGCTTTTGTAATAATCGTACTGGCACCGCCCGAACACCGATACCGCGCGTCCGTTTTGCAGCGGGAGCAGCCGGTGGTCATTTTTCAGCAGCACCGCTCCTTCGGCGGCCACTTCCCGTGCCAGCGCGGCAAGCTCCGGCACCATATTGGCGGGGTAGGGGGAACAGCTCATACAAAAGCCCTCCTTGTGCGTGTTTTCTTTCACTATACACGGTCGCGACGGGTTTGGCAAGACAAAAGGGCGACCCGATTCGGGTCGCCCTTGCAACGATTATGTCACGGTTTTTTCAAATCCGGTAAAGCTGGCAGAAAGCGGTACCGCCGGCATCTCCAGCGATAGCAAGCTGCCGTCCTGTGGGTCACAAAGCATCGTAATCGCGCCGTTTTTGCCACTGCCCTCCCAGCGCAAACCCTCGTCACACAGCGTCCCCGCCGTGGGAGCGCGCACCGCCGCGTCCAACGCGTCGATCAGCACACTGCCCAGCGCCCCGGCGGGCAGCGTATCCGGCGACAGATCAAAGGACAAGCCGTGCAGCGTGGCGCGCACCGTGTCGCCGGTCCACTGCGCCGATACGCCCTTTAGCGTGTCCGGCTGGGAAAAGGATAGCGTCAGCGTGCCCGCGTTCGAGCGGGACAGCGTGCCTTTGATGGACATATCCCGATAGTGGATGTCCGCCTGGCAGGAAAAATCGGTGGTCACCGGGTCGGGGGTGGCGGTATCGCCGCCGGCGCGGCAAGCGCAAAGCCCCGCCACCAGTACACAGCATAGCGCGATCAAACGACGCGGCATAGTGCCATCAGCTCCTGTTTTCGATGGTGTGAAGCAACGGCCCCAAGTCGTCCAGCAGATCGCTGGGCAGCATCGCGTGCTGTCCCAACCGCTCGGCGGCGTGATCCCCCGCGCGCCCATGCAGATACACCGCGCACATTGCCGCATCCAGCGGCGCCATGCCCTGCGCGGCGAACGAGGCGATCATTCCGGCGAGAACATCGCCGCTGCCGCCGGTCGCCATGCCGGGATTGCCGGTCGGGTTGACCAGCAGCGCCCGATCGGGCGAGGCGATGATGGTGCGGTGCCCTTTCAGCACCACCCACACGCCGTTGTCGGCGGCAAACCGGCGGGCGGTGCCGATCCGGTCGGATTCTACTTCAGCGACGGTGGTGTGGCATAGCCGCGCCATCTCGCCGGGGTGCGGGGTCAGAATCAAGGGGGCTTCGTGTGCTTTCAGCTTATCTATATGCGCGCAAACGGCGTTTATGCCATCCGCGTCCAGCACCATCGGGCAGGTGGCGCGTTCCAGCAGATCCAGCACCAGTGCGGTTGCCTCCTCGCCCTGCCCCAAGCCGCAGCCGACCAGCAGCGCGGTCGCTTTGGCAAGCGCCGGATACAGCCGCTCCCGTGCCTCCGGTTGCCGCTGTCCCTCGTCGTCGTCCGGCAGCGGCAAACACACCGCCTCCGGTTGGGCTACGGTAACCATGGGATAGATGCTGCGCGGGATCGCCGCGGTCACCAGTCCCGCGCCGCTGCGCAAAGCGCCGCGCACCGACAATGTGGCGGCTCCCGCCATACCGTAGCTGCCGCAAACCGCCAGCACATGGCCAAAGGTACCCTTGTGGCTGTCCTCCGGTCGTGGCGAAAAGCACGCCTGCACCATTTTGGAATCGATCACGGTGGGGGTGCCGGCGTACGCTTGCCAGATTTCGGGCGGCATCCCGATGTCCGCCACCTCCACCCGACCATACACCGGAGCCGCTTCCGGCATGGTGAGTGCCGGTTTCAGCGCGGTAAAGGTCACCGTCAGCGCGGCGCGCAGCGTGTCGGGGTCGCAATGCCCATCGTCTGCGTTCATGCCGCTGGGAATATCCACCGCTACCACCGGGATCCGCCGGTCGTGGATCAGCCGGAACAACCCGCGCAGACTGTCCGGCAGCACCTTGCGAAAGCCGATGCCGAACACCGCATCCACCACCAGCCGGGTGGATTGCAGCGCCTGCACCGCCGCCTGCGGATCCTGCATCCAGCGATACACCGGGATCGGCAGATGCCGCAGCCGCTGTGCCATCTCCATCGCGATGGCGGTGCGGGGCATATCGCCGGTCAGAATAATGCCGACTTTGGCGTTTTGCTCCAGCAGCTTGCGGGCGATGACAAAGCCGTCGCCGCCGTTGTTGCCGCTGCCGCACAGAATCATCACCGTTTGTCCGGCCACCGGATAGTGCTGCCGGATCACCCGCGCGGCGGCGCTGCCCGCGTTTTCCATCATTCGCGCATAATCCAGTCCGCTTTCGTTGGCGGCGGCTTCTGCCCGCCGCATCTCGTCTGTGTTGAGAACCGCCATCATACCATGACCCTCCTCTTTTGTTATCCCATCCGCTGCTGATTCACAGCCACCTGCATCGGGCGCGACAGCCCGTTGACCAGCTCGTTCAGCACCGCATCGTTCGGCTCAAAGATCACCTGGGTGTGACCGTTTTTCTTGCTGCGATAGGTGAACCGCCAGCATCCTTTGGCGGCGGGCGAGGATACCGCCATCACCGTGCGGTCAAAGCCGCCCGGCACCGTGCCGGAAAACGGCTCCAGCGACTCGATCTTGCTGCCGCGCACCGACACGATGCGCTTGCGGCTGCGCTTGGCAACGATCAGATCAATATCGATATCGCCGTTGGTTACGCAGTATTCGTATTCCCGTCCCAGCGAGGAAATGATCCAATAGGAGGCGTAGATCAGCCCCACCATCACGATCAAAAATGCCGGCATCAAATACAAAAAGCACAGCACCGATGCCACCACGGTCACGATCACCGCCGCGGCGCTGATGGCCCAGTCGCGCCCTCCCTTTTGCTTTTGTACCAGCTGTTCCACAAAATTATCCACGAAACGATCCGCCCTTTCCTGAATGGTTTATCCTGTCTATTATACCATAGAATGTGCGCCGGTGCAAAATTCTTTTGCACTTTACGGGAATATATGGTATATTGAAAACGCTTATGGCACATTACAATAAAAAGGGCGGAGAACGCGTGAACAACTGGAACATCGAAACCAAATGTATTCAAGAGGGCTGGCAGCCGAAAAACGGCGAGCCGCGGGTGCTGCCCATTTACCAAAGCACCACCTTCAAATACGACAGCTCCCAGCAGATGGGCGATCTGTTTGATCTGAAGATCAGCGGCGATTTTTATACCCGCTTGTCCAACCCGACCACCAACGCGGTGGAAAACAAGGTGGCGGCGCTGGAAGGCGGCGTGGGCGCGCTGATGACCTCGGCGGGTCAGGCGGCGACGTTGCTGGCGGTGCTGAACATCGCGGGCAGCGGCGACCATGTGATCTGCGCCAGCGCGGTATACGGCGGCACCTTCAATTTGTTTTATAAAACCCTGCGCGAGCTGGGCATCGAAGTGACCTTTATCGAACCGTTTGCATCGGACGATACGCTGGAAGCGGCGTTCCGCCCGAACACCAAGCTGGTGTTCGGCGAAACCCTGTCCAACCCCTCGCTGCATGTGCTGGACATTGAGCAATACGCCCGCCACGCCCACGCGCATGGCGTACCGCTGATTGTGGACAACACCTTCCCTACGCCGATCAACTGCCGTCCGTTTGAATTCGGGGCGGATATCGTGACCCATTCGACCTCCAAATATCTGGATGGTCACGCGGTGGCGCTGGGCGGTATCATCGTGGACAGCGGTAATTTCGACTGGATGGCCCACGCGGACAAGTTCCCCGGGCTGACCACGCCGGACGATACCTACCATGGCATCACCTATGCCAAGCATTTCGGCAAAGCCGCTTACATCGCCAAGGCGCGGTGCCATCTGATGCGGGATCTCGGCACTACCCCCAGCCCGCAAAACGCCTTTTTGCTCAGCCAGGGCATCGACACGCTGCATCTGCGGGTGGAGCGGCATTGCCAAAACGCCATGGCGGTGGCGAAATGGCTGCAGCAGCAGGACAAGGTGTCGTGGGTGAGCTATCCGGGCTTGCCGGGCGACAAAAGCTACGAGCTGGCGCAAAAATATATGCCGAACGGCACCTGCGGTGTCATCTCGTTCGGCGTTAAGGGCGGCCGCGCGGCGGCACAGGCGTTTATGGACGGACTGCACATGATCGCCATCGCGACCCATGTGGCGGATCTGCGCTCCTGTCTGCTGCACCCCGCCTCCACCACCCACCGGCAGATGAACGACGAGCAGCTGGCGGAAGCGGGCGTTACGCCCGATCTGGTGCGGCTGTCGGTCGGCATCGAGCATGTGGACGATATCATTGCCGATATCGCCGGGGCGCTGGCGGCGCTGTAACCAAAAGCCCCCTCGCCGGAGGGGGCTTTACTCACGGATAAAAGGGGAGTATTCATGCAACTGCAACTGAAAAAATTCGGACCGTATATCAAGCCGTATACCGGCTATTGTATTATCGGCCCGCTATGCAAACTGCTGGAAGCGATATTGGAACTGTATCTGCCGCTGATGATGGCGAAGGCCATTGATCAGGGCGTACTGGCGGGCGACTGCAGCGTGGTGTGGAATATGGGGCTGAAAATGCTGGGTATTGTCACGCTGGGGCTGTGTAGCGCGCTGGTGTGCCAGTATGTCGCGTCGGTCACCTCGCAAGGCTTCGGTACCCGCCTGCGTCAGGCGGTGTTCGGCAAAATCACCGCCATGTCCCATTCCCAATGGGATGCGTTCGGCACCACCTCGCTGGTCAACCGGGTCACCAGCGACATCAACCAGCTGCAATATGCGGTCGCGATGCTGATCCGGCTGGTGGTGCGTGCGCCGTTTTTGTGCATCGGCGGCGTGGTGATGTCGTTTACCATCAACTGGAAGCTGGCGCTCATCATTTTGTGCGCTATCCCGCTGTTTGTGATCACCATTGTGTTGGTGATGAGCAAAACCACCCCCATGCACCGCACGGTGCAGAAAAAGCTGGACCGGCTGGGACTGATTTTGCGGGAAAATCTGTCCGGCGTGCGGGTGATCCGCGCGTTTGCCCGCACCGGGCGGGAGGAAACCCGCTTTGACGAGGCGGTGGACGAGCACAAACAGGCGGCCGTTCGGGTGGGCAAGGTATCGGCGCTGCTGAACCCGGTGACCCAGCTCATTATGAACGCGGCAATTTTGCTGATCATCTGGATCGGCCGCGGCCAGATCCACGCCGGCAGCATGACCACCGGCGAGCTGATCGCGTTTATCAACTATGTCAACCAGATCCTGCTGGCGCTGATCGTGGTGGCGAACCTGGTGGTCACCTATACCAAAGCGTTTGCCAGCGCCGGTCGGGTGCAGGAGATTTTGGATACCGAACCCGCGATCCGCGACGGCGCGGGCGCGACCGAGGATGCGCAAGCGGATGCAGTGGTGTTTGACCATGTCAGCTTTGCGTACCATGGCGGCGAACAGGCGCTGACCGATATCTCCTTTGCGGTGCCGCGCGGCGCCACGGTGGGCATCATCGGCGGTACCGGCTCCGGCAAAACCACCCTGATCCAACTGCTGATGCGGTTTTACGATGTGACCGAGGGCAGTATCCGCGTCAACGGCGCGGATGTGCGCGATTATCCGCTGGCGACACTGCGCGGCAAGATCGGGCTGGTGCCGCAGGCGGTGGAGCTGTTCGAGGGCACCGTGGCGGACAACATCCGCTGGGGCAACCCGGATGCCACCGACGAAGAGGTGCGCGCGGCGGCGCAGATGGCGCAGGCGGCGGAATTTATCGAGCAAAAAACGATGCAATATGATGCGCCGGTCGAGCGGGGCGGCGCCAACCTGTCCGGCGGTCAGCGCCAACGGCTGACCATTGCGCGCGCGCTGGTGCGCCACCCGGATATTCTGGTGCTGGACGATTCGTCCAGCGCGCTGGACTATGCCACCGATGCGGCGCTGCGCCGCGCCATCCGCCGGATGGCGGGCAACCCCACCGTGTTTATGGTATCCCAGCGGGTCAGCGCCGTGAAACAGGCGGATCTGCTGCTGGTGATGGACGACGGCGAGCTGAAGGGCGTGGGCACCCACGACCAGCTGTTGCAGACCTGCCCGGTGTACGGCGAGATCTGCGCGTCGCAGGAGCGGAAGGAGGATGAGGTATGAGCAAGCAACCCAATCCGCACGATCATGTGTTGTCCCGGCTGATGCGCTATGTGGGGCGTCAGCGCTGGCTGCTGGCGGGTGCGGTGTTGTGCGCGCTGATCGGCAACGTTGCGCTGCTGACGGCGCCTCGGCTGGTGGGATCGGCGATCGACCTTATCCTGCCCGCCGCCGATGCCACCCCCGGGCTGACGCTGGTGCAGCTGCTCGCGGTGATCGGCGTGCTGTATGTGACCGGCTCGGTGCTCAACTGGGTGACGGCGCTGCTGGCCAATCTGGTCGCCAACCACACGGTGCGCGATTTGCGCACCGACCTGTTCGGCAAGCTGTCCCGTCTGCCGGTCAGCTATTTTGACACCCATTCCCGCGGCGATATGATGAGCCGCTTTACCAACGATATCGACGCCATCGCGGACGGCTTGACCCAAGGCATTGTGCAGCTGGTCACCGGTGTCATCACCGTGCTGCTGACGCTGATCTTTATGCTGACGCTGAACCCCGCCGTCACGCTGGTGGCGGTGCTGGTTACGCCGCTGTGCTTTTTGGTAGGCTTTGTCATCACCCGCTACGGCAGCCGCCGCTTTGCGGAGCAAAGCCGCACGCTGGGTATACTCAACGGCTACGCCGAAGAGATGATCACCGGCAGCCGCACCGTTAAGGCGTTCGGCTACGAACAACGCGCAGCGGCAAAGTTTGACGAGATCAACGAAGAGCTGTATCGCTGCGGCTATCGGGCGCAGTTCGCCTCGGCGCTGGTCAACCCCTCCACCCGCTTTGTCAACAATGTGGCGTATGTGCTGGTGGGCGTGTTTGGCGTGCTGGCGGGGCTGACCCCCGGTGTGATCGCCAGCTTTTTGACCTATACTGCGCAATTCTCCAAACCGTTTAACGAGATCACCGCCATCACCATGCAGCTGCAGCTGGCGATCGCGTCGGCGCGGCGGGTGTTCCAGGTGATGGACGAGCCGGAGCAAACGCCGGACGCACCGGGGGTGCTGGATCATCCCAAAGGGCGCATCCGTTTTGACCATGTCGATTTCGCCTATAATCCGCAAAAGCCGCTGATCCGCGACTTTAATCTGGATGTCGAACCGGGTATGACCGTCGCCATCGTCGGTCCCACCGGCGCGGGCAAAACCACGCTGGTCAACTTGCTGATGCGGTTTTACGAGCTGGATCGCGGCAGTATCCGTGTCGACGGTCAGCTGATCTCCGCTATCGGGCGGGATGATCTGCGTCGCCATTTCGGTATGGTGCTGCAGGAAACCTGGCTGTTCGCCGGCACCGTGCGGGATAACATCGCCTACGGTCGCCCGGATGCCACCGACGAAGAGGTGGAGGCGGCCGCCAAGGCCGCCCATGTGCACAGCTTTATCCGCCGCCTGCCGCAAGGCTACCAGACCATGATCGCCGAGGACGGCGGCAACCTGTCGCAAGGGCAAAAGCAGCTGCTGACCATTGCGCGCGCCATGCTGCTGGATCCGCCCATGCTGATTTTGGACGAAGCCACCAGCTCGGTGGATATTCTGACCGAACAGCGCATCCAGCGCGCGTTTCGCCGCATGATGCAGGGGCGCACCACCTTTGTGATCGCGCACCGTCTGTCCACCATTCGCGATGCCGACTTGATTCTGGTGCTGGATAAAGGCAATGTGGTGGAAACCGGCACCCACGAATCGCTGTTGGCGCAAAAGGGTTTCTATTATCGGCTGTATAATTCGCAGTTTGCCTCCGCCCAGTCCGAGGGGGAACCCGCATGACGCTGCGGGAGCAAACCTGCTGCTTTACCGGGCACCGGCGCTTGCCGGCGGATACCGATGCGCTGTATATGGCGCTCACCGCCGCTGTGCAGCGGCTGGCGGAGGAGGGAATCCGCTATTTCGGCGTGGGCGGGGCGCTCGGATTTGATGAGCTGGCGGCACGCGCCGTGCTGTCGCTACGGGGCGCGTATCCGCAGCTGCGGCTGATTTTGGTGGTGCCCTGTCCCCAGTGGCATGCGCCGTGGTCGCCGGAGGATCGCGCCCGCTATGCGCGCCTGTGTGCCCAGGCGGACAAAGTGACCGCCGTGTCGGATCAATACGAACCCGGCTGTATGCAGCGGCGCAACCGCTATCTGGTGGACAACAGCGCCGTGTGTGTCGCGTTTTGCGAAAGCAACACCGGCGGCGCCGCCTATACGCTGGCGTACGCGCAAAAACAAGGGCTGCGGATCGTCCGGGTGCCTTGAATACCAAAACAAAAAGCGCTGTCGCGGAATGTTCCGCGACAGCGCTTTTCTGCGTTCGATAAAAACAAATATCCCGCCCTGCCGTAATGCTGCCGTAGTAACCTGCTACTAAACAAGAAGCAGGTGGGCGCCGCCCGGTGCGTTCACGCTCCCTTCTTCCCGCAAAGCGGGGAGGTCTGCCATCCGGCACCGGAGCAAGGCTCCCGAATTCAAACTGTAGTAGGGTTAAAAGGCAGCGGTCCGCGTACAGCGCAGGATACGCTTTTTTCGATTACTCCTCGTCGTCTGCCGAGTCGATTTCGTACAGATCCGACAGCCGATCTTCAAAGATCTCCGCGATCTCGTTAAAGATATCGTCATCGTCAATGGTGACCAGCAGCTCTTCGCCGTCTTCCTCCACCACTTCCAAAATGACCAGCTCGCCGTCATCCTGCACGCTCTCCTCCGGTTGGTCATACACCGGCAGCAGCGCCACATAGCGCCCGTCGTCGGTTTCGATCGCGTCCAGCAGTTCAAACTGATGCCGATTGCCCTCGTCGTCCACAATGGTCATCAGATCCGCGCCGAATTCATCAGCCATACTTGTCGCCTCCGTTTGCTTTGGTTTCGATCTCTATGTATTGTACCCCGACAACGCCCCGCCGTCAAGGGAAATCTTTCCCGCCTTTTGTCGAATACATGTTTATAAAAAGTTCATAAAAGAAACATAAATTCTTGAAAAAACCTATTGACAAACACGAAGCTCGATGCTATACTGTAGTTGCAGAAAGGGAAGAGAGAGAAGGGGATCTCCCGAAGAGGAGATCAATCCAGACAGAAAGAGGTGGCTCCGATGAACATGGACATTGAACCCCAGAACACGGCTTCGTGCGGGAGCCATACCGCACAGGCGACTCGGCAGAGCTGACCGATTAGCGGAAGTTTGAAAAGCTGCATCCCGGTTCCCCGGAAGACTTCGGTGTTCCGCCCCGGCGATCCTTTTGACCGGCAACAGTGTGTTGCTTTCCAGATGTGGTTTGCAAGCCGGGCGGCGCGCATCGCGCCGACGATGACGCCAGACCGCGCAGCGGTCGGGAATGGTAAAGCCATTCGACAAGCGGCGTATCGACAATAGAATAGATAGATGGTTCGAAATCTTACCGACAAGGTGAGTCCCATGAGATAAGGAAAAGGCTTTTTGGAAAATAATCATTTTGCGAAAAGGTGAGTCCCGTGGTATAAGAATGCATCTTCAATAACAGCAAAATTTGCAAAAAGGTGAGTCCGATGATGACATAACCTCGCGTGATCGCGATTTCCGGTGCAGCCGTAAGGGCAGCGCCGGGGTAACAACAAAAATCTTTGTAAAAGGTGAGTCCAATGGCTTAGCAACGACGAATCGACCATTTTTCTTTGAAAGGGTGAGTCCGCCGAAAAGGTCATGTCTCTCCAAGAGTGGGGAATCCTGAGAAACAATCCCTGAAAAGGTGATGCTTATGATTCGTAAATTCCTGCTCACGAAGAAATCGCAAATAACTTGAAAAGGTGAGTCCAATGGGCTGAATACATGATCCGAATTCCAAAATTCAGATGAAATGGGTGAGTCCAAAGTACTAGTCAGTATATAAGCGCCCTCTGTCCGGTTCGGCAGAGGGCGCTTTTTCGCACTCTCCGGCATGGGATATATAACCGATGCCAAAAATAGATGATGCGATTTGTGTGAAAAGCGTATTGAATTCATTTTTGCCATATGATACACTAAAAAAGAAACGAACCAAAGGCGACAAGCAAGGGGGAGAGCGCTATGACGAAAAAACGGATAAGTGCAATAGCAGCCGCAGCGGGCGGCGCACTGGCGGTGGTGCTGGCGGCGGGCGGCATTTGGATGGCTACCCGCGACCGGTCGCCGCAGGTGACTTTGCAGGTGCGGCAGATCGGCGCGACCGGATTGGACTACACTCTGCACAACGCCGGGGTATCAGATGTGTATTACGGACAGGATTATGCGCTGTCGCGTAAAGAGGCGGGCGAGTGGCGCGAGCTGCCGCTGCGTTCGGGCGAGCTGATGCTGGTGAATTCCATTTTGTACACCGCGCCGAGCGGCAAGGCGGACGAACCGGCGAAAACCATCCGGTGGGAGGACGACTACGGCCGTCTGTCGCCGGGGGTCTATCGCCTGTCCAAATGGGTGTCCACCGACGAGCAAAGCCGCCATACCTATCCGGTGTCGGTGGAGTTCACGATCCCCGAGGTGTGACCGCACTTTTTGCGGGTTGAACAAGTTTGGCAAAAAACGCGGGGCGCATTTTGCCAAAATCGCCCTTGACAAACGCCGTGCAAAGGCGTATATTGACACCATACACCAAATGCACGGAAAAGGGCGGCATCCCGCCGTCACCCCTTTCAGAGAGCCGTCGGTCGCTGCGAGACGGCAGGGAACACGGGATCAATCACCTTGGAGCAGACCGGCTGAACCGTTTGTGTCAGTAAGCCGGTACGGGACTTCCCGTTACAGAAGAGGGCATTGTTGGATGCCTGCCAAAGCGGCCGCCTTGGGCGGCAATCGGAGTGGTACCACGGAAGCCAAACGCTTTCGCCTCGGACAATCGGGGCGGAGCGTTTTTTTATTTTATCGACAAAAGGAGATAGCCATCATGTTGACACTCGACAAAATCTATCATGCATCGTATGCGTTAAAGGATGTGATCCGGACAACGGATCTGATCCACGCCCCCAACATTTGCCCCGGCAGCGATATTTATCTGAAAACCGAAAACCTGCAGGTGACCGGTTCGTTTAAGGTGCGCGGCTCGGCGTACAAAATTTCCCAGCTGACCGAAGAGGAAAAAGCCAAGGGTGTGATCGCCTGTTCGGCGGGCAACCACGCACAGGGCGTGGCGTTGGCGGCGACCAAAAACGGCATCAAATCGCTGATTTGCCTACCGGACGGCGCTCCTATCTCCAAGGTGGAGGCGACCAAACGCTACGGCGCGGAGATTTGTCTGGTCAAAGGTGTGTATGACGACGCGTATCAAAAAGCGCTGGAGCTGAAAGAGGAAAAAGGCTACACCTTTATCCACCCGTTCGATGACGAAGATGTCATCGCCGGACAGGGCACCATCGGTCTGGAAATGCTGCAGCAGCTGCCGGATGTGGACGCGGTGATCGTGCCGGTGGGCGGCGGCGGACTCATCTCCGGCGTGGCGTTCGCCATCAAATCGCTGAATCCTCGCGTCAAGGTGTACGGCGTGCAGGCGGCAGGCGCTCCCAGCATGCAGCAATCGCTGGCGCACGGCAAAATCGAGAAGCTGGACGCGGTATCCACCATCGCCGACGGCATCGCGGTGAAAGAGCCGGGCGAGCATACTTTCCAGTATTGCCGCGATTATGTGGACGAGGTCGTGACCGTGACCGACGACGAGATTTCCACCGCTATTCTGACACTGATCGAAAGCCAAAAGCTGATCGCCGAGGGCGCGGGTGCGGTGCCGTTGGCGGCAGCGCTATTCCATAAGGTGCCGGTCGAGGGCAAAAAGGTCATCTGCCTGGTGTCCGGCGGCAACATCGATGTGACCATCCTGTCCCGCGTGATCAAACGCGGTTTGCTCACCTCCGGTCGCTCTTGCCAGCTGACGGTGGAGCTGCTGGACAAACCCGGCCAGCTGGAAACGGTAGCGCACCTCATCGCCGAAAAAGGCGGCAACGTGGTGTCGGTTCACCACGAGCGTGCCAGCGAGGGCTCGGATGTTAACGGCTGTTTCCTGCGGCTGCGGCTGGAAACCCGCAACTACGCCCATATTGACGAGATCCGCGGCGCGTTGACCGGCGCGGGCTTCAAACTGATCGACTAATATTTTGTGATATGAAAAGGAGAAATGCGTTATGTCTACTGTTGTCCATACCCCGAATGCCCCTGAAGCCATCGGCCCCTATTCGCAGGCGATCGTCGCCAGCGGTATGGTGTACACCTCCGGCCAGATCGCGATCGATCCCGCTTGCGGCGATGTGACCGCGACCACCATTGAAGCGCAAAGCGAACAGGTGATGAAAAATCTGACTGCGGTGCTGGAAGCGGCGGGAAGCTCGCTGGAAAAAGCGGTCAAAACCACCTGCTTTTTGAAAAATATGAGTGATTTCGCCGCGTTCAACGCGGTATATGGCCGCTATTTTACCGGTAAACCCGCGCGTTCCTGCGTGGCAGTCGCGTCGCTGCCCAAGGATGTGCTGGTGGAAGTGGAAGTTGTTGCCACGCTGTAAAGCATTTTTGACCGCATCCTTTTGAAAAAAGCGCCCTCCGCCGGGCATACTGATAGCGGAGGGATGCCTTATGAGTCAAAACATCATCCCCCGACACAAAACCGCCGTCGGCGTGTTCTGCATCGGGGGACTGCTCTATAATCTGATTGAAATTTGCTGGCGTGGCTATACCCATTGGAGTATGTTTTTGCTGGGCGGCTGCTGTTTTCAGGTGATCGGTGCCATCCACGAGCGATTCGCCGACCGGCGACCGCTGTTTCGCTGCACCTTGTGCGCCGGAGCGGTCACCGCGCTGGAATTTATCAGCGGCTACGTGGTCAACCTGCGGCTGCATTTGAATGTGTGGGATTATAGCCGTCTGCCGTTGAATATTAAGGGACAGGTGTGCCTGATCTATTCGGTGCTGTGGGGTGTGCTGAGTTTGATCGCCTGTCCGGTGTATCGGCTGGTGCGTATGCGGCTGGCGCGCGATCATCATTGGCAGCTGCTCCCGCAATAACGCGGGACGAACCCCGAAAGCGAAGGCACCGCTCAAGCCTTCCCCTTGCGGTGGTTTTCTCTATCTGTCGATGAAGAAGCTCATCAAGCCTTCCCCTCGGAGGTGATTTCCTGCGTGTGGGGGATGATGAGTCCCCGCAAGCCTTCCCCTAGAGGGGAAGGGGGACCGCCGAACGGCGGTGGATGAGGTGTCAGAATTTTATACAAACCATCGCCGAGCGGTTACCTCCCTTGTGTAAAGGGAAGTGGCACAGCGTAAGCTGTAACGGAGGGATTGTAACGAAATGGCGCGGTCAAACGCCGCCTGATGGACGGAGACAATCCCCCAGTCGCGGCAAAGCCGCGACAGCCCACTTTACTCAAAGGGGCCATGCGCCCGCCGCCAGCATCATAAGGTTTATTGCTTTTTCCACCTCATCCGCTTCGCTGCGCTCAGCACCTTCTCCTCAAGGAGAAGGCTTGCGCCCGCCGTCAGCGGAATATGTTTGCTTGTGGGACGATGTGGGCATCGTCCCCTACGAAAATACCGAAGAAGATTCTTCGCTTTGCTCAGAATGACAGGTCGGTAGAATTCCCATTTGGCTCCCTCTGACGAGGGAGCTGTCGAGCGCCAGCGAGACTGAGGGAGAGAAAAAAGTTTTTCATACCACCTAAAGTGGGCGACATTCCCTCTCTCCCGCCGTCTTTTTGCTGTGCAAAAATCCAACTTCCTCACAGAGAAAGGCTGATCCCCGCCGCTTATTTCGATGCGGCTTACATAGTTTTGCTCGCGGAGGGGCAATGGTCGCTCAGCGGGCAATCGGCGCAGCGGGGGGAACGCGCCGAACAAATCTCGCGTCCGAACAACACCAACCGGTGACAAAACGCGTTGCTTTCCTCCAGCGGCAACAGCTCGCGCAGCTGGCGCTCCACCTTATACGGGTCCTTGCTGTCCACCAGCCCCAACCGCCCCGCAATGCGGATGCAATGGGTATCGGTAACCACCGCGGGCTTGCCGTAAATGTCGCCGCACACCAGATTGGCGGTTTTGCGCCCCACACCCGGCAGCTTGATCAGCTCCTCTACCGTGTCGGGTACCACACCGCCGTATTCGTCGCGCAGCATTCGTGCCATCGCGACAATATCCCGTGCTTTGGTTTTGTATAGCCCGCAGGAGTGGATGTATTCGCCCACCTCTTCCGGATCGGCTTCGGCAAACGCCTCCAGCGTGGGAAACCGCTCAAACAGCGCGGGAGTCACCATATTGACCCGCGCATCGGTGCATTGTGCCGACAACCGCGTTGCAATCAGCAGCTCCAGCGGTTCGGTATATTGCAGCGAACAAATACCCTCGGGATACCGCTGCTTCAGCGCGTCGATTGCCAGCAGCGCGCGTTGTTTTTTGGTCATATGCCGTCGCCTCTCTTGTCGAAAACTGTGTACCGCCAGTGTAGCACGGCGGGGGAGTGCTGTCAATCACAGAAAGGAAGGAAGTCTATGCCAACCGGACTGGCTCCGCTGGGAACAGCGGATGCACGCCTTTTGATTTTGGGCACCATGCCGTCGGTGCAGTCGCTGCAGCGGCAGCAATATTACGGTCATCCGCAAAACGCCTTTTGGCGGCTGCTGTTTGCGCTGTGGGAGGAGGAATGGTCGCCCGATTATGCCGACCGCGTCGCGTTTGTGGAGCGCCACCGGCTGGCGGTGTGGGATGTGCTGGCTACCTGTCAACGACAGGGCAGCGCCGATGCCGCCATCACCGATGCGGTCGCCAACGATTTTGTGTCCTTTGCGCAGCAGCACCCGCAGTTGCGGGCGGTGGCTTTCAATTCGGTGGGTGCGGCGCGGTTTTACGACCGCTTGGTGCGCCCCGATCCGTTTGCCGCTTTGCCCAAAGTGACTCTGCCGTCCTCTAGCCCGGCGCGTGCCATGAAATTTTCCGAAAAATTTGCGGCCTGGCAGCCGCTGAAAAGCGCGTGGGATGTTGCAATTCAGGAAAAAGAATGGTAAAATGTACCCAATATACCAAACTCAAAATAAAGGAGAGAACTCTATGTACGCCGATATGATGGACACCATTGGCTTTGTGAAACAGGCCGACCCCGCCGTGGGCGAGGCGATGGAACGCGAACTGGCTCGCCAGCGCCGCAATCTGGAACTGATCGCTTCGGAAAATATTGTGTCGCCCGCTGTGATGGCGGCGATGGGCAGCGTGCTCACCAACAAATACGCCGAAGGCTATCCCGGCAAACGCTACTATGGCGGCTGCCAGGAAGTGGATGTGGTGGAAAACATCGCCCGCGACCGTGCATGCCAGCTGTTTGGCGCGGAACACGCCAATGTACAGGCGCACTCCGGCGCCCAAGCCAACCAGGCCGCGTATTTCGCGCTGATCCAGCCCGGCGACACCGTGATGGGTATGAATCTGGCACACGGCGGTCACCTGACTCATGGCTCGCCGGTCAACTTTTCCGGCAAGCTGTACAACTTCGTGCCCTATGGTGTGGATGAAGAAACCGGCTACATCGATTACGATAAAGTGATGGCGCTGGCGATGGAATGCAAGCCCAAGCTGATCGTGGCGGGCGCCAGCGCCTATCCGCGCGAGATTCGATTTGATAAGCTGCGCGAGATCGCGGATGCCTGCGGCGCGCTGTTGATGGTGGATATGGCGCACATTGCGGGTCTGGTCGCCGCGGGGCTGCATATGAGCCCGGTGCCTTACTGCGATGTGGTGACCAGCACCACCCACAAAACGCTGCGCGGACCGCGCGGCGGCTTGATCCTGTGCAAAGAACAGTATGCCAAAGCAATCGACAAGGCGATCTTCCCCGGTTCGCAGGGCGGCCCGCTGATGCATGTGATCGCGTCCAAAGCGGTCTGCTTTGGCGAGGCGCTGAAACCGGAGTTCAAAACCTATCAGGAGCAGATTCGCAAAAACGCCAAGGCGTTGGCACAGGGGCTGCTGAACCGCGGTCACAAGCTGGTGTCCGGCGGCACCGACAACCACCTGATGCTGATGGATCTGCGCGAAAGCGGCATCACCGGCAAGGAGCTGGAGCACCGCTTGGACGAGGTGTACATCACGGTCAACAAAAACACCATCCCCAACGAGCCGCTGTCGCCGTTTGTGACCAGTGGTATCCGCATTGGCACGCCGGCGGTCACCAGCCGTGGCCTGCAGGAAGCGGATATGGATCTGATCGCGGGCTTTATCAGCGATGCGATCACCGATTTCGACAACAAGGCGGACGCGATCCGCGCCGGTGTGGAAGACATCTGCGCACGGTATCCGCTGTATTGATTTTGCCTATAACCAGCCGTAGGGAACGCCGCTTTTGGCGTTCCCTACGCTTTATACCATCGGAATGACAAAGGAGATGAGAGATATGGCGGCACCGCTCGCCGACCGGATGCGCCCGGCTACGCTGGAGGACATGGTGGGGCAGCAGCATTTGCTGGGACCCGACAAAGCCTTGCGACATATCATTGAAGGGGGACAAATCCCCAATCTCATCTTTTACGGTCCGTCCGGGGTGGGCAAAACCACCCTCGCGCGCATCATTGCGCAGCGCACCGATATGCGGCTGCACAAGCTCAACGGTACCAGCGCCACCACCGCCGACATCAAAGCGGTGGTGGATGAGGTGGACACGCTGGCGGGTATGGGCGGCATTTTGCTGTATCTGGACGAGATCCAATATTTCAACAAAAAGCAGCAGCAAACGCTGCTGGAGCATATTGAAAACGGTCGTATCACGCTGATCGCCTCCACTACCGAAAACCCGTATTTTTATGTATACAGCGCGATTTTGAGCCGCGCCACCGTGTTTGAATTCAAAGCGGTGGACGCGTCCGAGATCGAGCGCGCGGTGCGCCGGGCATTTGACTTTTTGCAGCAGGAAAAAGGCGTGTTGGTGTCGGCAACTGACGAAGCGGTTGCGGTGATCGCCTCCTCCAGCGGCGGCGATGTGCGCAAAGCCATCAACGCGGTGGAGCTGTGCGTGATGGCGACCCCGCCGGACGGCGAAGGCGCCGTGCGGGTGACCGAAGAAACCGCGCGCCAGCTCGCGCAGCGCAGCGCCATGCGGTATGACCGCGAGGGCGACGAGCACTACGACATCGTGTCCGCTTATCAAAAATCCATGCGCGGATCGGATGTGGATGCGGCGCTGCATTATCTGGCGCGGCTGCTGGAAGCGGGGGATCTGCCCTCCGCCTGCCGCCGGTTGATGGTGTGCGCCTGCGAGGATGTGGGGCTGGCGTATCCGATGATCATCCCCATCGTGAAAGCGGCGGTGGATGCCGCCTTGCATGTGGGGCTGCCGGAAGCGCGGCTGCCGCTGGCGGACGCGGTCATTATGGTGTGCCGCGCCCCCAAATCCAACTCCGCCCACGATGCGATCAACGCCGCGATGGCGGATGTGCAGGCGGGGCGCAGCGGTCCCATTCCCCGCCAGCTGCAAAACAAGCATTACGACGGCGAGGACAACCCGAACAAAGGGCAGCACTATCTGTATCCCCACGCGTTCCCCCACCACTGGGTGGAACAGCAGTATTTGCCGGATGCGCTGCGCGACCGGGTGTATTACCACCCCGGTGACAATAAAAATGAGCAGGCGTATGAAGCGTATTGGAACGCCATCCGCCCGCCCAAAAAGGGGTAACGATTTACTTGTAACGAGCGCTCAGCCTTGCTCGTCGTCCGGACGAGCCGCCAGCGCGTCCGCAATCAGCTGCTCCCGCTCGGCAGCGGACACCGCCTCACCCCGGGTGAGATACAGCAGATATTCCACATTGCCGTTGGTGCCGTGGATCGGCGACACGGTCAGCCCCTGCAGATACAGGTGGTTGTCCGCTGCCGCGTCGATCAGCGAGCCGATCAGCGGGGGCAAAATGGCGGGATCTTTCACAATGCCGTTTTTGCCAAGCTGGAACGGTTTGGCTTCAAATTGCGGCTTGATAAGGCACACGCACCGCCCGTCCGGCTTCAAAATGCGGTCGATGGCGGGGTAAATTTTGGTTAGCGAAATAAACGCCACATCCACCGTGACCAGATCGCACAGCTCGCCGAGCTGCTCGGCGGTCAAATGGCGGGCGTTGGTGCGCTCCATCACGGTCACGCGGGCATCCTGCCGCAGCTCCCACGCCAAAATGCCGTAGGCGACATCCACCGCAAACACATGCGCGGCATCGTTTTGCAGCAGGCAATCGGTGAACCCGCCGTTGCTGGCGCCAATGTCGCAAACGGTTTGTCCCGCCACATCCAGCGGAAAAACCCGCAGCGCTTTTTCCAGCTTATATCCGGAGCGGCTGGCGTATTTGCGCGCTTTTTCGCGCAACGTCAGCACCGTGTCGGCGGCCACCGCCGTGCCGGGCTTGTCCGCCGGGGTCTGGCCGATGAAAACCCGCCCCTCCATAATGAGCGCCGCCGCCTCTTCGCGGGAGATGTCCCATTGGCGTGCAGCCAGCTCGTCCAATCGTATCGTTGCCATGTTGTCACATCCTTTGGGCTTTATTGTAGCGGGTTTGCCCGGTGGATGTCAAGTTTTGCTGGACTTTTTTCGGCGAATGTTTTACTATGTACAGATATAATGACGTTCAAGGAGTACACAATGGAAAAATGGGATTTACTGGATGACCGGGGACACCCGACCGGCCGCACCATGGCGCGCGGCGACCGGCTGTATCCCGGACAGTATCATCTGGTGGTACATATATGGGTCATCAACAGCTCCGGCAATCTGCTGATCCAGCGGCGCGCCGAGCATTTGCATCTGATGCCCAATATGTGGGCGGCGACCGGCGGGTCGGCGACCACCGGCGAAAACAGCGAAACCGCTGCCCGGCGCGAGCTGCTGGAAGAGCTGGGCATCAACACCCAGCCGGGCGAGTTGCAATCGATCGGGCGGCTGAAACGCCGCAACTCGTTTTGCGATCTGTGGCTGCTGCAGCGCGATGTTGCGGTGGCGGATCTGCAGCTGCAGCGGGAAGAGGTGGCGGAGGCACGCTGGGTCACCCCGCAACAATTTGCCGAGATGGTGCGCCAAAACCGGTTCCACAACTACGGAAAGGAATATTTCGATTGCCTGTCGAAATACTTGAAACAGCTATGAACACCTTATATATGACCGATCTGGACGGCACCTTTTTGCAGCCGAATCAAAGCATCTCGCCCCGCACCGCCGCGATCATCAACCAGCTGGCGGCGCAGGGCTGCCGCTTTTCCATCTGCACCGCCCGCAGCCTGATCGGGCTGCAAATGCTGCCGCTGGATCAGGTGCGGTTCACCGCGCCGATGGTGCTGATGAACGGCGTGATGCTGTACGATTATGAGCATCGCACCATTTTGGATCAAATGGCGATGTCCCCCGCGGTGGTGGCACAGGTGGTGGACATTTGCGCGCGCCACGGCAAGAACCCGTTTTTGTATCGGGTGGAAGGCAACCGCGTGTTCTCGCATTATACCGCCCTGACTTCGGTGGGGGAGCGGGCGTTTTTGGATTCCCGCCTGCAACGCTTTCCGGAGCTGTTCCGGCAGGCGGCGGAGTACGACACCACCCGCGAGGCGGTGTATTTTTCCATGCAGGATACCCGCGCCTGTTTGCAGGCGGTACAGCAGGAGCTGGCGCAGGAGGTTCCCTCGGTGACCACCACGCTGTACAAAGACAATTATATGGAAAACAACTGGTATCTGGAAATTTTCGACTGCCGCGCGGGCAAGGATAACGGCGTGCGGCGGGTGAAACAGCGGCTGGGCGCCGACCGGTTGGTGGTGTTCGGCGATAACGATAACGATCTGCCTATGCTGCACATTGCGGATGTGGCGTGTGTGGTGGGCAACGGAGTGCCCACCGCACAGGCGGCGGCGGATGTCATCATCGGTCGCAACGACCAGGATGGTGTCGCGGTGTATATGCAGCAGGACTGGGCAGCGCAAAAGGAGTGACCGCCATGACCTCGTGGTTGATACGATGCTTTGTGCGCGACGCCGACCGGGTGGACGATCCGGCGGTGCGGTATGCCTACGGCCGGCTGGCGGGCTGCGCCGGACTGGCGGCGAACCTGTTGCTGTTTGTGGGCAAGCTGCTGGTCGGGTTGCTGTCCGGCAGCCTTGGCATTATGGGCGACGCGTTCAACAACCTGTCGGATGCCGGCTCGTCGGTGGTGACGCTGGTGGGAGTCAAGCTGTCTGCTGCGCCGCCCGACAAGGAGCATCCCTTCGGACACGGTCGCATCGAGTATATTTCCGCCATGATGGTAGCGCTGTTGATTCTGCTGGCGGGGTTCGAGCTGTTCACCAGCTCCATCGGCAAAATCCGGAACCCCGAGCCGGTGGATTTTCATATCATCTCGCTGGTGGTTTTGGGCGCGTCCATTCTTGTGAAGCTGTGGATGGCGCTGTTTTATCGCGGTATCGGCAACCGGATTCGCTCCACCACCCTGAAAGCGGCGGCGACCGACAGCCGCAACGATGTGGCGGGCACGCTGGTGGTGCTGGTATCGGCGGTGGTGGAATGGCAGACCGGTTGGCAGATCGACGGCTGGGTCGGCACCGCGATGGCGGTGTTTGTTATGTGGTCGGGCTTCAGCGTGGTGCGCGAAACCATTTCGCCGCTGCTGGGGCAAGCGCCCGATCCCGCGCTGGTGCAGCAAATCAAGGATACCGTGCTGGCACACGAGGGCATCGTGGGAGTACACGATCTGATGATCCACAACTATGGTCCCGGTCGCTGTGTGATCTCGCTGCATGCCGAGGTGCCCTGCGGGCGCGATCTGCTGCAAAGCCACGATCTGATCGATCTGGTGGAGCGGGAATTGAGCCATCAATTCGGTGCGATCACCTGTATCCATATGGACCCGGTGGACACCGACAACGAAGAAGTGGCTCGCCTGCGTGCCGTGGTGGAAGCGGTGGTGCAGGATGTGGATCCCGCCTTTACGCTGCACGATTTTCGGGTGGTGTTTGGCGAAACGCATACCAACCTGATTTTTGATCTGGTGGTGCCGTTCACCTGCAAACCGGGCGATGTGCCCGCCATCACCGCCGAGATCCAGCGGCGGGTGCGGGTGGTGGACCCCAAGCTTTGTACGGTCATCACCGTGGAGCATAGTTTCAGCTAAGAGAGGATATCCCTATGGCGGGTTATATTGTATACAATGGATTTTGGAATCCACACACACCGCCCGATCCGGTGCAGCGGCTGCAAGCGGCTGCCCGGCAGCGGGGCTGGACGCTCAGGCCGATTCCCAACACGGCATTGCCCATTGTGGTCAGTCCCTCCGGCGCGGCGGTGCCGGGGATGTGCCCCGGTGATGTGGCGTTGTTTTGGGATAAGGATATCCGGCTGGGACAGGCGCTCACCGCTATGGGGGTGCATCTGTACAACCCCATTGACGCGGTGGCGGTGTGTGATGACAAGGGCGCGACCCATCTGGCGCTGGCGGCACAGGGCATCCCCATGCCGCGCACCTTGCTGGCACCGATGACCTATCGCGACATCACCGCCCCTATCGACGCGTTTTTGCGGCGCGCGATGGAGGAACTGTCTTTCCCGATGGTGGTGAAAGAGTGTTACGGTTCGCTCGGCGGGCAGGTGTATTTGGCACACGATCCGGAGGAACTGCGCCGTATGGCGATGAGTATGGGTTCCAAGCCGTTTTTGGCACAGGAATTTATGCGCGCTGCCGCGGGCGAGGATTTGCGGCTGTATGTGGTGGGCGACCGGGTGGTTGCCGCGATGCGCCGCCATTCTGACACCGATTTTCGCTCCAACATCGCCGCCGGAGGACAAGGCGAAGCGTATACCCCAACTCCGGAGCAGGAGCAGCTGGCGTTGCGGTGCTGTCGGGCGCTGGGATTGGCGTTCGGCGGGGTGGATTTGCTGTGGGACGCGACCGGTGCGCCGGTGGTGTGCGAGGTGAATTCCAACGCGTTTATGGGAGGCATCACCGCCTGTACCGGCGTGGATGTGGCGGGCGCGATCGTGGAGTATGTGTGCCGACAGGAATCCATTGTGCGGTAACCGAATATAGCAATAAGAAGGCTGCGGATACCCCGCAGCCTCCTTTTCGTAAAACCGATGGAGAAAACCACCCAGCCTTCCTCGACGAAAACGCATTGACAAGGAATGTGCACCG
The DNA here is from genome assembly GCA_900547105.1 of uncultured Oscillospiraceae bacterium. GTDB lineage: Bacteria > Bacillota > Clostridia > Oscillospirales > Acutalibacteraceae > UMGS1474. The sequence continues at coordinate 28,026 of URFL01000012.1, forward strand.
CTGTAAAATAAGGGCGCGAATCTTTACCCAAAGGAGAAAACGATGCTATGAAAACCACCATGAAAAAAGCGCTCTGCGTGCTGCTGGCGGCAATATGGTGCTTGTTCAGCGTGCCGGTCGTGTCGGCGGAGGAAGATGTGCTGCTCACTCTCGGCGGCAAAACGCTGACCGGAAATATGACGCTGGCGGATATTGCCGCCGTGTTTGGTGCGCCGAAGCTGCAAACGCCCTCGGCGTTTGGCGGCACGGTCGCTACCTATTATGAAAAAAGCGGCAGCAGCTACGATTATTATCTGTATATTGAAACCGATGCGACGGGTCAGATCGCCAGCTATGCGACCATCACCCCCGGCTACACCGCGCCCAATCGCCGCAGCTATCACGATACCGACAGCGGCACCGTCAACTACAAACAGGGTTGTTATGCCTCGGATTACGATGATGTGATCTGGGCGGGATGCTACTATACCGCCGCGGCGGATTTTCGCGCGTATCTGCAAACATGGCAAAGCGATCCGCAGCTCTATCTGATCGGGCTGCAAAAGCATTCCGCCATGATGTACAACGCCGCGGGCACCGTGTTCGGCAAGAACAGCTTTGATTTTGAGTTTGATGAGAAGTTGTTCTATACCAACGAACAGCTTAAAAGTACCGACAGCAATCTGAACGACTGGGCCGATGCCACTGGCAAAAGCGCGTATGTGTATTTTATCGACAGCGGCATGGTGCGGATGTGCAACTATGCGTATATGCCGAATCCGATGCTGTTTGTAGGCACCGCCCGCAACTATACGCCGCCCGCCGACAACACCTATGCCTGTCTGGATGTGACCATTAAGCCGAGCGGCGACTGCTTCAAATCCACTGCCTTTGTGAACCCGGCGATCCTGAACCCGAGCCGCAAAGTGGAGCTGACCGACGAGGAAAAGACGCTACTCAAGCGCGCCCGCGCCCTTTATAAGCAATCGGTGGCGGATTTTAACGAGGCGGCCGCCGACGGCTATTTTGAAACGGACTATCAGTACAAGAGTCTGCCGCTGCAAGCCGGCCAAATGAGAGAGGGCGTGCTGAAAGGCACGCTGGGCTATTTGAACGCGATTCGTGCGGGGGCGGGACTCCGCGAGCTGACCTTGTCCGACACCTTGTCGGACAGAGCACAGCACAAGGCGGTTCTCACCGCCTATATGGCAGCGAACAAGATTACCAACTCCAATCCTCACAATCCCAGCCAGCCGGCGGGCGTGGATGATGAATTCTATAACCTTTGCAAACCGGCGGCAGGGGAAAATTTGTACTATAACGGCATGTTGGGCGGTGATTTTGTCATCGGCAGCGTCAACAATGCGCTGCAAGAGGCGTATGGCGACACGATTGCCTGCGGTCATCGATACAATTTGCTGGATCCGGGCTGGAGTCAAGTGGGCTTTGGCTCTTGCAATGGACAGGGCGTGCACGAATTTTCCGGCTATGCCGCTTCGGATACGGATGTGGTTTGCTGGCCGTCCAAAGGCATTATGCTGACCAATGCGGTGCACGACAGCTACCGCTGGACCATTCACTTTTACGGCAACTACGCGGTGACCGAGGGTACCACCGTGGAGATCACCAATTTGAATACCGACACCACTTGGGTGGAAAGCACCTCGTCGAACGATTACCGGATCGTGAATTCATCGCTCATCAGTTTTTATGATGGCTCCATTACCCATTCGGTGGGGGATGTCGTGCAGGTGACGGTCAAAGGGCTGATCCAAAACGGGCAGCCCGCGGAATACAGCTATCGCACCGTGTTTGCGACGACCAACGAGGATAGTTTGTCGGACGAATCCAGTGATGTTGATATTTCCGCCACCACTCTGACGCTGCGCGCCGGCAAAACCGGCAAGCTGCAGGCGAAGCCCAAAGATGCCGAGATGGGGGATCGGTTGATTCAGTGGTCCTCGTCGGACGAGAATGTCGCTACCGTGCGGGCGGACGGCATGGTGACCGCGGTGGCTCCGGGCACGGCGGTGATCAAAGCGGTGTCCCATGCGGATCCTACCAAGCTGGTGACCTGCACCGTTACGGTGGTGGATGCCGACGCGGTTGTTCGCGGGGATGTGAACGGCGATGGCGCGGTTACGGTGGTGGATGCGTTGATGACGCTGCAAGCGGCGGCGCAAACGCTGTCGCTGGAGGGTGTGCCGTGGCTGGCTGCCGATGTGGATAACGATAGCGCCGTTACGGCAGCGGACGCGCTGACCATTTTGCAATTCGTCACCCGCCGCCTCGCGGCGCTGTGAACAAGGTTATTCTACCGTATAAGAAAAGAGGCAGAGCAATCGCTCTGCCTCTTTTTATGTTCCCGCATTATTCCGCGATATAGTTGAAATAGCCTACGACCTCGCCGTGTTGAAGATACACGCGCGGCACCCGTTTGCCGATCAGACAGACGATTTCATACGAAATGGTGGAGCCCAGCGCGGCGATTTCCTCCACCGGCAGGGTGAGATCTCCGTCCTTGCCGAACACGGTCGCGATCGTGCCTGCCTCCACTCCGGGGATACCGGTCACATCCAGCATGCATTGGTCCATGCACACCCGCCCGATCACCGGCGCATAGTGACCGTTCACCAGCATCCGCGCGCGACCGGACATGGAGCGGGGATAGCCGTCAGCGTATCCGATCGGCACCGTCGCCACGGTGGTGGGGCGGTCGGTGGTAAAGGTGCGGCCATAGCTGACCGGTGTGCCGGCAGGAATGGTTTTCACCATCGACACCACGGTTTTCAGCTCCATCGCCGGTTGCAGATCCCACAGCGACTGCATCCAGGACGGGTCGGGCGCCAATCCGTACAAAATAATGCCGGGGCGCACCCGATCCAGATGCATCTCCGGGTGCAGCATAATGCCGGCGCTGTTGCAGCAATGCCGCACCGGCAGCGCAAATCCCTGCGCGCGCAGCTGCTCCACCACCTGCGAAAAGCGCTCAAACTGCCCGGCGGTGTAACCGCCGTCCTGCTGCTCATCCGCCGAGGCAAAGTGGGTGAACGCCCCCTCCACCTTAAGCTGCGGCAACCGGCAGATTGCGGCGGCTTCCGCCACTGCCTCGTCGGTGTCCGCCGCCTGGCGGCAGGGCAGCCCCACCCGGCTCATGCCGGTGTCCAGCTTGATATGTACCCGCACGGTGCAGCCCGCTTTGGCGGCGGCATCGTTCAGCTTTTGGGCGTAATCCGGTGTCACCACCGCCTGCACAATCGCGTTTTCCGCCAACTGTGCCGCTTCCTCCGGTGGGGTGTAGGACAAAATCAAAATGGGATGGGTGATCCCGCCGCGCCGCAGCTGCAGCGCCTCTTCCATGTTGGAAACGCCAAAAAAGTCCGCGCCCGCCGCGTCCAATGCCTTGGCGACCGGCACCGCGCCGTGTCCGTACGCGTCCGCTTTCACGATCGCGATGGGGCGGCAGCCGGGAGTCAGCGCGCGGGAGATCACGGAAAAATTATGAGCAATCGCATCCAGATTCACTTCGGCCCAGGTGCGTTTCAAAAAATGCGACATGATGGCACAACCTCTTTTTCAGAATAGTTTCATTATACGCAGATTCCGCGAAATAATCAACCGCTTTTTGCATATACTGGTATGCGTTATCTTGGAGAAGGAGGCATTTCCCATGGCAAAACCCGAAGATACACAAACCCCCGCGCCCCAGCCGCCGGAGCCGCCCCCGCGCTCGCCGCTGGTGTTTCCGGCGGGCGATTTGGACGCGATGATTTTCCACGACGAATATGTGGTGGAGCAATCCCAGCGATAGGGCACAAAAAGGCGGGAGTTTTCTCCCGCCTTTTTGTTTGGCAATTTCTAAAATATTTTGTGGATGTGTCTTTCCTAAGCGGGAAAAATATGGTACAATAAAGCGACAACCATGCACTAGATCACTAGATGCTGTTTAACAGGAGGAATAGGATCATGTCGGATGTGATTCGGGTATTCGTAGAAAAACGAAAGGGCTTCGATGTGGAGGCCGGGCAAATACTGGCCGATCTGCGGGACAACTTGGGGTTGACCGGGATCGAAGCGCTGCGTCTGGTCAACCGCTACGATGTGGAAGGACTGTCGGCGGAGGAATTTGAACAGGCGCGCGGCACGGTGTTTTCGGAACCGAACGCCGATGTGGTGTATGACGAAACGCTGCCGGTGGAAGCGGGCTGGCAGGTGTTTGCGATGGAATATCTGCCCGGTCAGTACGACCAGCGGGCGGATTCCGCGGCTCAGTGCGTGCAGCTGCTGACCCAGGGCGAACGCCCGCAGGTTGCCACCGCCAAGGTGATCTGCCTGAAAGGCGATCTGTCGCCGGTGGATTTTGAACGGGTGCAGGATTACCTCATCAACCCGGTGGAATCCCGCCGCGCCTCGCTGGAAAAACCCGAAACGGTGGGCATGACCGCTGTGCGCCCGGATGATGTGGCGCGGGTGACCGGCTTTACCGCCATGACCGAAGAGCAGATCGCCGCGTATTGGCAGCAGATGGGCTTTGCCATGTCGGTGGCGGATCTGGCGTTCTGCCGCGACTATTTCCGGGATGAGGAGCACCGCGATCCGTCGGTGACCGAGCTGCGGGTGATCGACACCTATTGGTCAGATCACTGCCGCCACACCACCTTCCTTACCCGGCTGGAAGAAATTGAAGTGCAAAAAGGCGCGCTGTCCGGCGTGATCGAGGATGCGTTGGCGGCGTACTATGCTGCGCGGGAAGAGGTGTACGGCGCCCGCTTGCCGCAAAAGAATGTCTGCCTGATGGATATGGCGACCATGGGGATGCGGCTGCTGAAAAAGCAGGGCAAGATTCCCGATCTGGACGAATCCGACGAGATCAACGCCTGCTCCATTGAAGTGCCGGTCGTGATCGACGGCAAAACCGAAAAATGGCTGGTGCAATTCAAAAACGAAACCCACAACCACCCCACCGAGATCGAGCCGTTCGGCGGCGCGGCCACCTGTTTGGGCGGCGCGATCCGCGACCCGCTGTCCGGTCGGGCGTATGTGTACCAGGCGATGCGGGTCACCGGCAGCGGCGACCCCCGCGTGTCGCTGGAGGATACGCTGGAGGGTAAGCTCCCCAGCCGCAAAATCACCACCGGCGCGGCATCCGGCTATTCGTCTTATGGCAACCAGATCGGTCTGGCGACCGGTCAGGTCGCGGAATTTTATGATCCCGGCTATGTCGCCAAACGGTTGGAAATCGGCGCGGTCGTGGGTGCTTCGCCCAAAGAGAATGTGGTGCGCGGTGTGCCGGCGGCGGGCGATGTGATCGTGCTGCTGGGCGGACGCACCGGACGCGACGGCTGCGGCGGTGCGACCGGTTCCTCCAAAGCGCATACCTCCGAGTCGATCGACACCTGTGGTGCCGAGGTGCAAAAGGGTAATCCCCCCACCGAACGCAAAATCCAGCGGCTGTTCCGCCACGGCGATATCGCCCATATGATCAAGCGCTGCAACGACTTCGGCGCGGGCGGCGTGTGCGTCGCTATCGGCGAGCTGGCGCCCGGATTGAAAATTGATCTGGATAAGGTTCCGAAAAAATACGACGGACTGGACGGCACCGAGCTGGCCATCTCCGAATCGCAGGAGCGCATGGCGGTGGTGCTGGATCCGCAGGATGTGGATGCGTTTATCAAAGCCGCCGGCGAAGAGAATCTGGAAGCGACGGTGGTGGCGGTGGTCACCGAGGAGGAGCGCCTGCGCATGAGCTGGCGCGGCGACCGCGTGGTGGATCTGAGCCGTGCGTTTTTGGATACCAATGGCGTGACCCAAACCGCCAAAGCGGTCATCACCGCGCCGGATCCGGCGATGGATTACCGCACCATGGTGCCCAAGGGGCTGGCAATCATCCCGCTGGCGGATGCGTTCAAAGAAAATCTGCGGCGGCTGGAAGTCGCTTGCCAAAAAGGCTTGGTCGAGCGGTTTGATGCGAGCATCGGCGCGGGCACGGTGAATATGCCGTTTGCCGGCGCGTACCAGCTCACCCCCGAAGACGGTATGGTCGCGAAGGTGCCGGTGCTGAACGGCGAAACCGATACCGCCACCGCCATGACCTATGGCTTTATGCCGGGGATTTCCCGGTGGAGCCCGTTCCACGGCGCGGCATACGCGGTGACGATGTCGCTCGCCAAGCTGGCGGTGACCGGTGCTGATCCGTTCAAAGCGCGCCTGACTTTCCAGGAATATTTCGAACGGCTGCGGGATGTGCCGGAGCGCTGGGGCAAACCGGCGGCGGCGCTGCTGGGCGCGTTTTTGGCGCAAAAAGAATTCGGTGTGCCCTCCATCGGCGGTAAAGATTCGATGTCGGGCAGCTTTAACGAAATGGATGTGCCCCCCACGCTGGTCAGCTTCGCGCTGAGCATGACCGAAGCGTCCAAGACCGGCACGGCGGCGTTCCAAAAGAAAGATTCGCTGGTGGCATTTTTGCCGCTGCCGGTGGACGACAAAACGCTGCTGCCCGATTTCGCCAAGGCGAAGGAGCTGTACGACGAGGTGACCCGTCTGGTGCAGTTTGGCGTGGTCAACGCCGCGTCGGTGGTGTGCGAAGGCGGCGTGGCTGCCACGGTGGCGCGTATGAGCTTTGGTAACCGCATCGGCTTCGCCTTCAACGGCGAGGTGGATCGCCAAACGCTGTTTGCGCCGCTGGCGGGTTCCATCGTGCTGGAGCTGAAAGAGGGCGATCTGTGCCTCGAGGGGTTGGATTACACCCTGATTGGCTCCACCATCGAAGAAGAAGAGATCGTGCTGGCGGGCGAAACGCTGCCGCTGGACGATTTGATTCGCGTGTGGACCGCGCCGCTGGATCCGGTGTTCCCGATCGATTCCAAAGCGGAGCCGACCATGACGCCGGAAGTGAAGCTGTGGGCGCAGCGCAACGATCATGCGCCCGCCATCCACACCGCGCGTCCCCGCGTGTTTATCCCGGTGTTCCCCGGCACCAACTGCGAATACGATACCGCCCGCGCGTTTGAGCGCGCCGGCGCGGTCGCCGATACGCTGGTGGTCAAAAACCTCACCCCGGCGGGCATCGAAGAAACCATCCAACGGATGGAAGCCTCCATTCGCAACGCGCAGATCGTGATGCTGCCCGGCGGTTTCTCGGGCGGTGACGAACCGGACGGTTCCGGCAAATTTATCGCCACCACCCTGCGCAACCCGCGTCTGGCAGAGGCGATCAACGACCTGCTGCAAAACCGCGACGGCTTGATGCTGGGTATCTGCAACGGCTTCCAGGCGCTGATCAAGCTGGGGCTGGTGCCGTATGGCGAGATTCGTCCGCTGGCGGAGGATGCTCCTACTCTGACTTTCAACACGCTGGGTCGCCATATCAGCCGCATGGTCTACACCCGCATCAGCTCGGTCAAATCGCCGTGGCTGGCGGGCTGCGAAGCGGGCGATGTGCATTGCATCCCGGTGTCGCATGGCGAGGGTCGCTTTGTCGCGAACGCGGCGGTAATGCAGCAGCTGGTGGAAAACGGCCAGATTGCGACCCAGTATGTCACGCCGGACGGCGTGCCGGTGCCGGAAACCACATGGAACCCCAACGGTTCGGTGTGTGCGGTCGAGGGTATCACCTCGCCGGACGGCCGTGTGTTCGGCAAAATGGGTCACAGCGAGCGCTGCGGCGATGATCTGCTGCGCAACGTGCCCGGCAACAAGGATCAAAAGCTGTTTGAAAGCGGCGTACGGTATTTCCGCTGATCGCGGCACAGGATATTTTATGGATATAAAGGAGGGCGCTTGATATGAAAAAGAAAACCGGATGGATCGTGCTGATCGCGGTCATCGCTGTGGTGGCGCTGGTGGTTGTCTGGGGTGTCGGCAGCTACAACAGTCTGGTGACCATGCAGGAGAGCGTGGAGAATAAGCAGGCGGCGATCCAGACCCAGCTGCAACGCCGGTCGGATCTGATCCCCAATCTGGTCAATACCGTAAAAGGTTACGCCAAGCATGAACAAGAGGTGTACACCGCGATTTCGGATGCGCGCTCCAAGCTGGCGGGTGCCAAAACCCTGTCCGAGCAGGATGCCGCCAACACCGAGCTGACCTCGGCGCTCAACCGATTGCTGGTGGTGGTGGAAAACTACCCCGATCTGAAAGCCAACCAAAACTTCATCAATTTGCAGGACGAGCTGGCGGGCACCGAAAACCGGCTGCAAAAGGCGCGGCAGGATTACAACGATACCGCCAAGGAATACAACGCCAAGATCCGCCGGTTCCCGACCTCCATCATCGCCGGTATGGGCGGGTTTGACAAGGTGGACTACTTCCAAAGCCAGGCCGGTGCCGAAAACGCGCCGGATGTCAGCTTTTAATCCGGGATGAAGCGGAAAAACAACCGTGGCCGGTCGCTAGTGTGGGTGTGCCTGACGGCGCTGCTGCTGTGTTTTTTGTCCGGTTGCGATGAGGAGTCCGGTCCGGCGGCGCTGACGGCGACCGACCGCTTTTTCGTGAACGATTTTGCCAATGTGCTGTCGGACGAAGCGGAAAACACCATGTACGAGCAGGGTGTGCAGCTATACGAAAAAACCAAGGCGCAGGTGGTCGCCGTGACGGTAGATTCGCTGGACGGCGAGGAGATCGAGGATTACAGCTACGATCTCGCCAACCGGTGGGGCATCGGCGAAGCGGAAAAAGACACCGGCGTGCTGCTGCTGCTCGCGGTCGAAGAACGCGAGGTGCGCATCGAAGTGGGCAGCGGACTGGAAGGTCAGCTGACCGACGGCAAAACCGGCCGTTTGCTGGATACCTATGCGATCCCCTCCTTCAAAAAGGACGACTTTTCCACCGGGATGCAAAAGGTGTATGGCGCTCTTGTCAACGAGGTGTATCTGGAATTCGGACAAGAGGCGGAGGAAGGCTATGTCCCCGCCGACCAGCTCCCGGATGCACAGAAGGATGATGAGTTTGACCTCACACTGGTGATTGGCGTTATCATCATGGTGGGCGCGATTCTGCTGATTTGTCGGTTTTTCCCGCTGGGGGTCGCTGGCGGTCACTACCATGGTGGCGGCTTTGGCGGCGGTGGATTCTCCGGCGGAGGCGGCGGTTTTTCCGGTGGGGGAGGCGGCTTCTCCGGTGGCGGCAGCTCCCGCGGATTTTAACACAGAACTGGTCGACAAGGGCGATTGGGCGATACGCTCCCATCGCTCTTGTCGTATTATACGCACCAACAGGAGGGCGCGCGAATGGGAAACGGAATAGGGAATAGCTTTGGCGCGGCGCGCCCGTCGGTGCTGGCGAGCGACCGCGAACGCCGCTATTTTCGCCGCCGATTGGCGGTGGTGGCGTTGGGCGTGCTGGCGGTGGTGCTGGCGGCGGAGCTGATCTTGTTCAACTATCCTTCGTATCGGCTGCTGTTCGGGTCGTATGCCACCCATCAGTGGGCGATGGACGAGGTCGCCGCTATGCAGGGGCTGGAACCGTCCGAAAGCGAGCCGGATGTCTATGTCGCAACGACCAGCCGCCCCTATCTGGAATGGACTATCAACGAGCGGGTGGGTACGCTGCGACTGGATATTCAAAGCCGCAAAAAGGATCGCTATATCCTGATGTCGGACATTTTCTACACCGACGATGCCCATCACAACTATATCGAAAGCCCGGCGTATCTGGAGGTGCTGCGCGATACCCCGCGCACCCAGTACAAAAGCTGTGACTATGCCGGTACGCTCGGCAAGCTGAAGCTGCGGCTGCATGTCACCAAAGGCGAAAAGCTGGTGATCCGCGGGCTGACCGTCAACCAGCGTATCCCGCTGAACTTTTCGGTGTGGCGGGTGGCGCTGTTGTGGCTGTTCGCGGTGGGCGTTTATGTGTTCCGGCGGTCGCCGTCTTTTCGCCGCCGGTATGACACAGCCGACCCGGTGCACCGCTGGACACCGGTGGTGTTGACCGCCTTGTTTATGTTTTCGCTGTGGGGGCTGTTCGCGCTGTACGAAACCCCCTTTATTCACACCCCCTCCTTCACCGCCAAAACCGGCAGCCAAATCACACAGGAGCTGGTGGATGCGCTGGAAGCGGGACAGACCTCGCTGCTGGAAAAGCCGTCGGAAGCGCTGCTGCAAATGCGCTATCCGTATGAATGGACAGCGCGCGATCTGGCGGGGGTGGACTATCTGTGGGATCACCTGCTGTATAACGGGAAGTATTATTCCTATTACGGCATCGGACCGGTGCTGGTGTTCTTTTTGCCGTACCATCTGCTGACCGGCTGCTATTTCCCGACCGACTATGCCTGCCTGCTGTTTGGGCTGGCGGGTACCGCGTTGCTGGCGGCGGCGTATTGCCGCCTGATGCAGCACCGGATGCGGCGGCTGCCGTTTTCGCTGTGTATGAGCGGGCTGCTGCTGGTGCTGGTGACCAGCGGGGTGCAGTTTTCGGTGTATCGCCCCCATTTTTATGAGATGGCGGAAACCGCCGGCTTTATGTTTTATGCACTGGGGCTGTATTTTCTGTCCGGCTCCGGATTGCTGGGGGATCGCCCGATCCGGCTGCACAAGCTGGCGCTGTCCGGAGTCAGCATCTCGCTGGCGGTGCTGTCCCGCCCCACCTTTGCGCTGTACGCGATCGCGGCGGTGATCTGGCTGTGGTTCGGGTGGATGCGCTACCGCGCACAGCAGCCGCAACCTGCCGCCCGGAGCCACGTGGTTCGCTATGCGCTGGCGGCGTTGCTGCCGTATGTGCTGTTCGGCGGGCTGCAAATGGCGTATAACTACGCCCGCTTCGGATCGCCGTTTGAATTCGGCATCCGCTATTCGCTGACCATCAACGATTTCACCCATACCGAATTTCACACCAGTCTGGCGGCGGTCAGCCTGTATAACCTGCTGATCGCGCTGCCGCAGTTCCAGCTGAATTTCCCCTTTGTGCTGGGCAGCACACACCAGCTGGACACCAACGCGTATTATTATTTTGAAACCGCCTCCGCCATAGGGCTGCTGTGGCGGGCGCTGCCGCTGGGCGGGCTGTGCTATGCGCCCCGTGCGCTGAAGCCGATGAGCTGGCGGCAGCGCGGACGGCTGCTGCTGATCGTCGGGCTGCCGACGGTGGTGTTTCCGCTGCTTTTGATGGCGCTCACATGGGAAAGCGGCTACGCGCTGCGCTATTCGGTGGATTTTGCGTGGCAGTTGGTGCTGGGTGGGCTGCTGGTTTGTTTTTATGTATACTCCCGCAGCCAAAGCCCGCGTATGCGCCGCTTTTTGGAAACGACGATGGTGGCGGCAGTGGTGTGGTGCTGTGTGTCCACAGCGGCGTTGTCGCTGGCGCGGGTGCCGGATGATGTCACGGTCAGCGGCGTATCGCTGCCGCTGGTGTATTACCGGATAGCGCGCACGCTGACATTTTGGAAATAACGAAAAGGAAGGATCGTTTATGCGGTTGTTTTTGGTGATTCCCTGCTATAACGAGCAGGAAGTGCTGCCGCTCACGGCGCGCGCCGTGGTGGACAAAATGCACGCGCTGGTGGATCAAGGACGCGTGGCGGCGGACAGCCGGGTGCTGTTGGTGGACGATGGCAGCCGCGACGGCACATGGCCGTTGATTTGCTCGCTGCACGCGCAGGATCCGCTGTTTTGCGGGTTAAAGCTGGCGCACAATGTGGGGCACCAAAACGCGCTTTTGTCGGGGCTGATGACCGCGCGGGGGCATTGCGATGCGGCGGTATCGATGGATGCCGATCTGCAGGATGATATCCACGCGATCGACGGCTTTTTGGATCAATACGAGCAGGGGTGCCAGGTGGTGTACGGCGTGCGCCGCGATCGCAGCAGCGACACCGCGTTCAAACGCCGCACCGCGCTGGCGTTTTACCGGCTGATGGCGAAAATGGGTGTGGAGTGTGTATACAACCACGCGGATTACCGTTTGCTGGGGAGCGAGGCGCTGGAGGCGCTGGCGCATTATCCGGAGGTGAACCTGTTTTTGCGCGGGATGGTGCCGCTGGTCGGGTTCCAAAGCGCCCAGGTGCTGTATGACCGCGGCGAGCGGGCAGCAGGGGAGTCCAAATACCCGCTGAAAAAAATGTTCAGCTTCGCGGTGCAGGGCATCACCTCGTTCAGCGTGAAGCCGCTGCGGCTGATCGCTTCGCTGGGGGCGGTGGTCACAACGGCAAGCGTGCTGGCGCTGTTATACGCGCTGATTGCGGCGATCGCGGGCGGTCCCGCCGCCGGAACGGTGGCGTTTTTGGCGTCGCTGTGGCTGCTGGGCGGCATCCAGCTGCTGGCTATCGGGGTGTGCGGCGAGTACATCGGCAAAATTTACGGCGAGGTCAAGCGCCGTCCGCGCTATTGGGTGGAAACCTTTTTGGGTGACGACACGGACAAGCCGTGAGCATCCCCGCAATTTTGCTTGCAAACCGCGGGCGCGCGCGGTATACTGTTTGTGCAATTCCCTTTGTTGGATAGGAGAACGACCATGAAAAAAACCATTCGCTTTTACGCCACCATGGCGCTGGCCAAGTGTATGATCGTCGGGATGCGGCTGCTTGGCAAAAACGCGACCAACCTGCCCGGTGAGGTGGCGCTGATTTTGTGTCCCACCTTTTTGGGTCAGCTGGACAAGCCCGAAACCATCATCGGGGTGACCGGCACCAACGGCAAAACCACCGTTACGAATATGATCGTGGATGTGCTGGAGAAAAACGGCTATATTTTTGCCAGCAACCGGATGGGCGGCAATGTGGATACCGGCATCACCACCGCGCTGATCAAGGAAAGCACCCTGTCCGGTAAAGCGCGCAAAAAGCTCGCGGTGCTGGAGATCGACGAGCGCAGCGCCAACCGGATCTATCCGTATCTGACCCCTACCTATCTGGTGTGCACCAACCTGTTCCGCGATTCCGCCAAGCGCAACGCGCATCCGGAATTTATCAGCCAGGTGCTTAACACCTATATTCCGGCGCAAACCAAGATGATCCTCAACGGCGACGATCTGATCAGCGGGCGGCTGGCGCCGGACAACGAGCGGGTGTATTTCGGCATCGAACCGCAGCCGGACGAGGTGCCCATCACCGATAATATCATCAACGATATGGCAGCGTGCCCGCTGTGCGATCATCCGATGGTGTACGATTTTGTGCGGTACAACCATATCGGGCGGGCGCATTGCAGCCATTGTGATTTTGGTTCGCCGGCGGTGGATTACGATGTGACCGCGGTGGATCGCGATGCGCGTCTGGTCACCATGCGCACCCCATCGGGCGAGGAATCGTACCATCTTGTCGGCAACAACATCACCGATTTGTACAATACCGCGGCGGCGGTCGCGCTGCTGCGGGAATTCGGGATGTCGGCGCAAACGCTGGCGGCATCGTTTGAAACCATGCAGATCGTGAAAACCCGCTTTGACGAGGAAACGGTGGGCGGCAAAACCATCATCGACAATCTGGCGAAAGGGCAAAACCCCATCGCCTGCTCGCGGGTGTTTGATTTTGTGCGCAAAACGCCGGGGCAAAAGGCGGTGATTTTGGTGATCGACGATGTGCACGATGCCAAAAACTCCACCGAAAACACCTCGTGGATCTATGAGTGCGATTTTGAATTTTTGAACGAAGATTCCGTTCGCCAAATCGTGGTGGGCGGCAAACGCGCGTGGGATTTCCAAATGCGGCTGCTGATGGCGGGGGTGCCGCGCGAGCGCATCGTCTGCTGCGAGCAGGAAACGGACACCGCGCGTCAGGTGCGGTTGGACGAGGTGGACACCATCTTCCTGCTGCACGATATTTGCAACAACGCGATGGCACAGGGCATCAAGCAGGAGCTGCGTGAGCTGTGCGCGAAAGGGGGCGCCGCCGAATGATCGTCGAAACATTGTATCCCGAATACGCCAACCTGTACGGCGATCCGGGCAATATCCGCTATCTAAAAAAATGCTTGCCGGAGGCGGAGTTTGTGGACACCCCGATGCACGCCGAGCCCGCGTTTGTCACCCGCGATGTGGCGCTTGTATATATGGGACCCATGACCGAAAGCGCCCAGGAAAAAGCGATTCACCGTCTGCGCCCGTATGTCGATCGCCTGCGCGAGATGATCGAGCAGGGGGTGGTGTTCTTGATGACCGGCAACGCGATGGAAGTGTTTGGCGAAGCCATTGAAAACGAGGATGGCTCGCACATCGAGGGGCTGGGGCTGCTGCCCATCATCGCCAAGCGCGATATGATGCACCGCTATGCGGATGTGTTCAAGGGGCAGTTCGGCGACACCGAGATTGTCGGATTCAAGACCCAGTTCACCATGGCGACGCCGCTGCGCGAAGGGCTGCCCTTTATCCGGGTGGAACAGGGCGCGGGGCTGAACCGGCAGCTAAAGGGCGAGGGTGTGCGGATGCACAACTTCTTCGGCACCTATCTGCTGGGACCGCTGCTGATTATGAATCCGCCCTTCACCCGGTATCTGCTGCGTCTGCTGGGCGCCGAGCCGGAGGAGCTGCCGTTCGAGGCGGAGGCGATGGAGGCGTATCGCCGTCGGCTGGCGGATTTTCATTGAGATATTCATCAAACAGCACCCTGCGACCAGACGGTCGCGGGGTGCTGTTTTGTCGTTTTGACGCGAAAAGACGCCGGTTTGGCAAAATGGCCAAGAACACGCCACCCGTCTTCTGCGCAGAAGTGCCAAACTTTGTTTTGCCACCCCGAAATCGCTGGCTTTTTTTGCAAAAAGTGCTATACTTATAATATAAGTATAAAAAGTAACAGGACCAGACAGAAAGGAAACGGGTGAGGCGTGTGTTTCAGGTCGACGATGTGATCTTGTACGGCGGCAACGGCGTGTGCCGGGTGGATAGCATCACCAAGCGCGAGTTTGGCGGCAAAGAAATGGAGTATTATGTGCTGCAGCCGGTGTACAGCAACGGCTCGTTCATCTATGTGCCGGCGGACAACGAAAAGTTGACCGGCAAAATGCGCTTGCCGATGTCACAGGACGAGGTGCGCGGGCTGATCCACGAGATGGCACACGACGAGGTGCCGTGGATTGAAAACGACAACGAGCGCAAGGAAGCCTGCCGCTCGATTTTGGCGACCGGCGAGCCGCACGCGGTGACGCGTATGCTGCAAGCGCTGTATCGGCATCAGGAGGAGCAAAAGCAAAAGGGCAAAAAGCTGCATCAGGCGGACGAGCGCTTCTTTCACGAAGCGGAAAAGCTGCTGTATGACGAGCTGGCGCTGGTGCTGCATATCCAACCGGATCAGGTGCAGCCGTTTTTGCGTGAGCGCATTGAAGAAGAGCTGTGCCAAACGGCATAAGCGGATCATAGAATACGAAAAAAGGACTTTGCTTTTTGCAAAGTCCTTTTTTGCGCTATTTTTTGGGGCGGGTCAGTCCATGGATACCACGCGGGTGTAGGTGTTGCCCGCCACGCCGCCGTCGGCGCGCGCCGCCAGCAGCTCCGGCACGGTCACGCACCGGTATCCCTCCTGCATCAGCAGATCCATCAGCTCCAGCGCCGCCGCCACCGACGACGTGTGATTTTCGTGCAGCAGCACCAGATCGCCGTCCGCGATGGTGCAGCGCCCGTCCTTCATGTAGTAGCTGACCACCACATCCTTGTCGGTTTGGTTATAATCCGGGCCGCCGCCCATCCAGCCGCACAGCCGCAGATCCTGCGCCACGATGTAATCGCGGATGGACTCCACCGACGATCCGCCCACCGCCCGCATCAGGGTGGGGCGCTTGCCGGTGTATTGCTGGATCAAATCGCTGCATTTGTCGTAATCGGCGATCATCTCGTCGCGTCCGGTGATGTTGATGCCGTCGTGTGAATAGGAATGGTTGCCCACGGCGTGTCCCTCGGCCGCCATGCGCGCGACCAGCTCGGGGCGTTTTTCCGTCTCTTTGCCCACCACGAAGAAGGTGGCGTGCGCGCCGCGCTCTTTCAGCGCATCCAGCAGCGCCGCCGTGTTTTCGGATGGTCCGTCATCAAAGGTGAAAGCGACCATTTTGGTATACCCCCGTTCCGGAATGGTGATGCGGCCGGTCGCCGCCTGCAAAATCATCAGCGCGTCCACCGCGCCGATGCCCTTGGTATTGTCCACATCGGCGGCTGCCTGCTGCGGCGCGTTCAGTGTGCACTGTCCGGTGGCGGCTTGTAGCGCCATCAGCGCATCCGCTGCTGCCACGGTGCCGTCGCCGTTGACATCCCCGGCGGCATACACCACTTTTTTTACCAGACTCACCCCCGTCAGCGCCAAGCCGATGTCGGGGCTGTCGCCCGCGCGTTCGCCGCCGTCCGCGGTGGTCAGCCGGTACGCATCCGCCACTTCCACCATAATATTCAGCTGCTTCACATCCGCCCAACGGATGTTTTGGGTATCCATCACCCGCAGCGGGATGCGGATGGTGTACACGCCATCCCGGTCGGCGGTGACCGCTTGAGGCTGGACATAGTAAAATCCGGCGGCTTGTTCTTTGCCGTCCACGGCGGAGGAACGCAGCCGCAGCCCGATTTGTTTCCAGCATGCCGCAAGATCGGTGCCCTCGGAAAAGGCGGTCAGCGCCATTTTCAGCTGCACATATGTCAGCGGGTCGCTGCCGTTGTCGGCGGTGCCGGACATATCCACGCCGGGCAGCGGGCTGCTTTGATCGCCGAGCCCCTGTCCGGTCTGCCAGTTGAGATAAAAGCTTTTGCCGTAGGTCAGATAGCTGGTCGCCTGGTTGGAGCCGGGGAAGGTGACCAGCGTTTGGAATGCCTCATCCGGCGCCTGTGGGGTGCGGCTCATCTTGGCGTGTACAATGGACAGCACCGCGCTGTTTATCTGCTGCTGGGTGGCAGAGGCGCTGCGAAGCACCGACTCTCCTTTGGCCAGCGCCTGCTGGTAAGCAGCCACCGAATCGGCGGTGTAGCCGTCATCCGACACCGATTCGGACAGCAGCGCCTGCAGCCGACCGGTGTACACGGTATCCTGTGCCAGCGCCGCTTGCCCTGTCGCCATCAACGCGACCGCCGCCGCACACGCGAGCAGCCGCCGCTTCCACGATTGTTTCAAAGCGTTGATCCTCCTTTGCAAAGACGGCGGGAAAAGGGTTCCTTTTCCCGCCGTCGGTGGTTATGAAATTAGCCCAGCGTGATCTTGCCGGCAGCCGCGTGCAGGATCATCAGCGCGTCGATGACCGACACGCCCGCCTGACCGTCCACATTGGCAGCCAGTGCCTGATCGGCGGTCAGTGTGAGTGCACCGTTCGCGGCTTGCAGCGCTATCAGCGCATCCGCCGCCGCCACGGTGCTGTCGCCGTCCACATCGCCCAAACGATAGCTGCGCAGCGCCGCAATAGCGTCGTTCAGCGCTTTCGCCGCCGCGTTGATCGCGGTCTGGTCAGAAGAGGACTGTGCCGCCTTGGCTTTGGTCAGCGCCGTGTTCAGCGCCGCCAGCGAGTCCGGCGTGTACCGGTTGCCGTCCGCCAGTTTGGCTTCGGCATCCGCGATCGCTTTGTTCAGCGCCGCTTTGTCCGGCTCGACAACCGTGCCGGTGGCGGCGATCTTGGCATCCGCGAAGGTCACCGTCACCGCATCACAAGCCGCGCCGCTGGTGTCCTGGCGATACTGATCCGCCACATCGCAGAACACGTTCAGCTCTTTCACATCCGCCCAGTCAATGTTGGCGGTTTTGATCTCAGACAGCGGAATGGACAGGTGGAACGACCCGTTTTCCATCGTGACATCGGTCGGGCGCACTATGTAGAAATCCGCTTCCTTGTTGCTGCCGTTGATGGCCGACGAACGCAGTCGCAGGCCCATCTGTTTCCAGCTAGTGGCGAGATCCACGCCGTCTTTCAGCGCTTTGAAGGTCACATCGACCTGCAGCGACAGGTTGCGGTTGGCGCCGTTGGCGGCGGTACCCGACAGGTTTGCGCCGCCGCCCGTCGTGGTGGAGGCAGACAGCCCGTCTCCCACTTTCCAGTCGGTGTAGAACTGCCAGCCGTACAGCAGCTTGTCATAGGTGTTGTTGGTGCCGGAGAAGGTGACGCGAATATCGGTGGGATCACCGTTTTGCTTCTCTTTCAACGCCTCTTTTGCGGCTTTGATCGCCTTGATGGCGTTATCCACCTGTGCTTGCGAGGGGGTGCCCTCCAGTACCGCACGGCCGGCCGACAGCGCTTCGCGATAGTTGTTCGCGGATGCGTCGGTATACGGTGTCAAATCCAGATTTTCGTTGACCAGCGCCGTCAGCTCGGTGGTGTCCACCGGCTGCGCTTCCAGCAAACCGGCCACCGCCTGCTGCAGCGTATCCAGTGCGTCGTCCACAACCGCCTGCGAGGCGTAATCGTTGTCCAGCACCGCTTTCGCTGCCGCGAGCGCTTTCGCATACACGCGATAGCTGGCAGCGGTGTATTTGTTTTGCTCCACCGTGGTGTTCACAAGAGCCTGCAGCGCGGATTTGTCCGCCGCCGTAAAGCTCTTGCCGTTCAGCACGTCGATCGCGGTTTTCAAGGTCGAGGCAGCTGCTTCGATCGCGGTGAGCGACGCCATCTCGTCGTCATACACCGTCTGGGCGCTGGCTTTGGCGCGGGTATACGCTGCCACTGCCTGCTCATCGCCGGTGGTGTCCACCGACTGGTCGATCAGGTTTTTCAGGTTGGTGCGATAGGGGGCAGCCTCTGCCAGATTGACGATCTTCGCATCGGTGATTTCCAGCGAGAATTCACCGTCGCGCCCTTTCATCACATCGTTGCTGATCATCATGATGATGCGGTTGACCTGCGACCAATCCATGCTGCCGGTGCGCAAAACGGTGTATCCGTCACCGCTTTGGTTGACCAGCGGGATAGACAGCTCGTTTTCGCCGCTGTGCAGCTTGATCGGGTTGTTGGCGGCGGTGGTGAACTGCCAGCCGTAGTTGTTCTCGCTCGGGGTATCCAGCGAGCGCAGCTTGATAAAGCCGTAATGGTTGAACAAATCGGCGGTTTCTTGGATATCGTCCGGTTTGGTCAGGGTGAATTTGATCTGCAGCCGCAGCTGGCTCATATCGTATTGGGTCAGATCCAGCGGCGAAATATCCGACTGGGTCCAGTCGGCGTACAGATTTTGCATGCCGCGATCGCCGACAGCATAGGTCTTCTCAAACGCAGAGAAGGTGGTGACCACATGGGTTTCCACCAGCGACAGACGCGCTTCTTTCAGCGTTTTCGCCATGCGGGTGACCTGGCTCTGGGTCGCGACCGGGTCGTTTGCTACCGCCTCGGCCTGCTCCAGAGCGGCTTTGTACGCGTCCAGCGATGCCGCCGTGTACAGCGCCTCGTTCACGCCCCAGTTCATCTCGCGCTGCAGCGCGGTTTTGTCTACATTCGCGTCGTACAGGAAACCAAACTGCACATCGTCCACATACACGGTGCCGGCTTTGTCGTCGGCAAAGGTGAACTGCAGCTGCTCGATGTTTTGCAGCAGCGCATCGGTATCGGTCAGCAGCTTGCCGTTTTCATCGGTCAGATGCCGCAGACTGAAGGTGTAGGTGGCGAAATCGCCGGAAGCCGGTACCGTCGCGGTGGTTTTGTCGGTGGCTTCAAAGTTGTTCACCAGCGCCGCGGTGTAGGTTTTGCCGCTCGCGCGCAGCAGCAGCGACAGCTGTTTTTCGCGCGCATCGGCGTTTTTCACCGCCACAGCGATGGTATCGAAGTTGTCAAACTGGTTGGTGACATTCAGCCGTCCCATCACCGGGCCAATGCCCACCACACCGCTGTCATCCGGCGTGTAGGTCACTTTGACCGAGGCGCGGCCTTCGGCTTTCACATCTTTGTCATACGACCAATCCGCTTTGACCCCGGAGATCGCTCCGCTGATCCAAGAATCCAGGAAATCTGCCCAGTTCAGGGAGTTGCCGTTGACCTCTTTGGGGAAGCAGGTCCACACATTCGCGTCCGCATAGCGCCAATCCTGCGCATTAAAGTAGCTGGCGGTCGCCGAGCGGTCGGTGCGGAACGGCACCGCCGGAATGTCGGAGGAGTTCTTCAGATTGCCGCCGGTATAATAGGTGTAGAAGTTATAGGTGACATTGGCGGGGTTTTTCAGCCCATTGCTCCAAACCCGCACCGTGTTTTTGCCGGTGATCTTTGCTTTGGCGTCCACATACACGCCGCCGGTACCGGCAATCGCGAAGCCGTGGAGATCGTCCGTTTCGCTGATCACGCCCAAACCGTCGTCGTGGCTCACGCCGAACGCGCCGGTATAGGCGGTGTTGATGACCTGCAAGCCGTCGCCCACATGGTCAAAGGTGACATCGATGGCGTCATTGATGCCGTCGCCGTCCAGATCCACCGCCTTGTGGCTTTGGTACACCGGTGCAGTGTATTCGGTCGCCGTGTCATTGTATACCATGTTGAACGCCGCCGTTGCAAACCGCTCGCCCACCGGCTTTTTGTCGCGCGGGTGGATGGGGTCGGACGAGTTGCCGTTGCGATCCAGGAAGTACAGCGGCAGATCATACAGCGTGATCATCGACATGTTGCGCTGTTCGTTGGCTTTCCAGCCGTCATACATACCCTCGGCGAGATATGCCAGATACTGGGGATCCTCCAGATGGGTGATCCACGGCTGTACCATGGTGAACACAAACGGCATATCGTTGGTGCCGGTGGTGTAGCCGAACACCTCGTTCCATGCGTCGCGCATCAGCGTCAGCGCGTGACCGTACATATCCGGCTCGTCCTGGTTGCTTTCGCCCTGGTACCAGATGGTGCCCGCCACATGGTAGCCGGTCAGCGCGCCGATCTTCTGGTTGTACAGCGTCGACATCCGGTTGCCCTGTGCCGGCCAGTTGTTTTCGTCGCAATATTTGTTGCGGCTCTTCAAAAAGGCTTTGTATTCGGTGTCCTTGTCGATCGCATCGCGCGGGATCCACGCTTCGATCACCGAACCGCCCACGGGGGTGTACAGCAGTCCGAACGGGACATCCAGCTTTTTCTGCATCGCCACCGCGAAGTGGTAGCCGACCGACGATACCGCCATCACATCGCCGTCATCCGCGCCGGTGCCCCAGTAGGCACCGGGAATATCGGTGGCGGGTTCCAGCGGCTGCTCGGTTTTCTCACCGGTGGGATACGTCGGCTCCAAAAACAGGCGGATGTTGTCGTTGTCCGCCGCTGCCGCGTATTCGTCCGCGTACAGGTCGTTGCTGACCGGCAGCGCCATGTTGGATTGACCGGCCGCGACCCATACCTCGCCGATCAGCACATCCGACAGCGTACGGCTTTTGGTCACCTTGCCGGCGGCATCTTTCATCGATACGGCGATGTTGTATTTTTGGTAGCTCGCCGCGCGGCCGTCCAGCTCCAAGCTCCAGTTGCCGTCTGCGTCCACCGTGGCGGTTTTGGTTTGCAGCGCTGCGGTTTCCCCTTGTTTGTACAGCGCCACTTCCACGCTTTCGCCCGTGTTCCCGCTGCCCCAAAGCTTCATCGGCTGGTTTTGCTGGAACATCATCTTGTTGGCAAACAGCGTCGGCATGCTAACGGTTTCCACCGGATCCGGCTGTTCGCCCACATCCACAATGGCGGCATAGGTGACGGTCATACTGTGATCCGCCACGTCCTTTTTCATATCCTTGCCGGACAGAACAAACAGGATGCGATCCACTTTTGTCCAATCCATCGTGCCGGTGCGGGTCAACTCGTAATCGTTGCTCGCGGTGTCCAGCAGCGGGATCAGCAGCTCGTTTTCGCCGGTATGCATCCGCATCGGACTGCCGGATTTGGAGGATACCATCCAACCGTAGTTGTTTTCGCCCGGATCATCGCTCGACCGCAGCTTCAAATAGCCGAGCTTGTTCCAGGTGGTGGACATCTCCTTGTTGCCCGCCGGCTGGGTCAGCGTGAATTTCAGCTGCAGCCGCAGGTTTTTCATCTTGTGCCCATCGGTCACATCTTTGGGCGTTTGGTCACCTTTGGTCCAGTCGGCGTAAATGTTGTCGCCGATCTGACCGGATGTAAAGGTCTTTTCAAACGCCGAAAAGCGCAAGACCTCCTCATAGCCGTCGGTGTTGCTGTCCGCCAGCGCCGAAAACGGCGTCAGCATAGTCAGCAGCAACAACAGACTGCTGAGCCAGGCGATGGATCGTCTGGCTCCCTTGTTCTTTTGCATGTCTTTTCCTCCTTCTTTACGCGCAATATCTGACTGAAATATCGCTTTTTTAAGTATATCATGCGTGGTTTTGACCGGCAACCAAAAGATAGCGGGGATTTTGCTGAATATTTCGGGGGCGTTCTGGGCGTATTATCTAAACTAATATGGCACTTTTGCCCCGCCGAGTACGCTGCGTGTACAAATCGGTTGCATTTGACCACATGGTGTGGTATACTGGGGCACATAAAGTCACCTGCGGGGGTGGCGGAATGGCAGACGCGCCGGTCTTAGGAGCCGGTTCTTCGGAGTGTGGGTTCAAGTCCCATCCCCCGCACCAACCATTGACTCATAGGTCTTTTCGGGCTTGTGGGTCAATTTCCTTTTGTGTTAAAAAGGAAGGAGAAGTATATGAAACTGGGAAAAAAGAACATGGCGGTTATTAGCGTGATGCTGTTTGCACTTTTCTTTGGAGCGGGAAACCTGATCTTTCCACCGTTTTTGGGACAAAACGCCGGGGCCCATACCGTTCCGGCCATGGCTGGATTTTTGGCAACAGCGGTTATCCTTCCGGTGCTGGGCGTGGTAGTGGTGGCGCAATTTGATGGCTTGGAACGACTGGGGCAGCAGGTAGGTAAGCGCTTTGCGCTGGTGTTCACGCTGCTGATTTATCTCTCCATAGGTCCCGGATTGGGAATACCCCGTGCGGCATCTGTTCCGTTTGAGATGGCGGTAGCACCCTATTTGCCAAAGGGTGCCAACACAGCTCTTTGGATGGCGGTGTATTCGCTGGTGTTTTTCCTGATTGCTTTGTGGCTGTGCCTAAATCCCGGTCGGCTGGTGGACCGGATCGGTCGGGGATTGACCCCGGCGCTGCTTTTTCTGTTGGCACTGTTGTTTGTCTGTTTCCTGTTTCGCGGCAAAACGCAGATCGCTCCGGCACAGGAAGCCTATCGGCAAGCGCCTTTTCTCACGGGATTTTCCGAGGGCTACAATACCATGGATACCATTGCCGCTTTGAACTTCGGACTGGTAATTTCTACAACGCTTGGTTCCTTTGGGCTGCAGGAGAAGCGGAGTAAAATGCACTATACGGTGTTGGCTGGCGTTTTCGCCGGAACCATTTTGGCGTTGGTGTATATCATGCTGTCGTATATGGGTATGTGCAGCTCCGGTGTCTATGAGGTACAGGAAAACGGTGCTTGGACACTGCGCTGCATTGTGTATCAGGTATTCGGAAATGTGGGCGCTGTGTTGCTGGCGGCCATCTTCACATTGGCGTGTTTGACCACTTGCGTGGGACTTATCAACTCCATTTCGCAATATTTCTCCACCCTTTTTCAAAAGGTGTCCTACCGAAAATGGGTGTGTATCCTCGTGTTTTTCTCTTTTTTGGTGTGCAATCTGGGGTTAAATATGATTTTGAATATTTCCATTCCGGTGTTGAACGCGATTTATCCGGTATCCATTGTGCTGATTTTGTTGGGGCTTAGTCACCGGCTTTGGAAAAACAACCGGTTTGCCTATCCTTTGACGGTGGCGGGAACGGCGGTGGTTAGCGTACTCTATGCTCTTGACAAGGCGCAGATTCCCCTCGGTGTAGTGGGGCAGCTGCTCCATAAGCTCCCGCTGTATTCCATGGGGTTTGGATGGATTGGCATAGCGGCGGCGATGCTGGTCGCCAGCCTTGTGTTCAACGCTTTGTTCCAAGGTGGCAAACGCGCCGCTGAATAGGGGCGGATTCAGCTGGTGCTGCCCAAGCTGCTCTATATTAGCCAATAATCCTATTGCAAAGAGAAAACAGGCGTCGCTCCCTTTTTGGGGGAGCGGCGCCTGCTGCTATCTATTCCCATTTAATAATACCAGTCCTCGTGCCGCATCGGGTAGGCGAGATAGTCCAGCGTGTCCAGCTTTTCGGCGGTGATATAGCCCGCCGGTGCGCGCAGCACGGTGGGAATGCGGTTGACAATGGTGGCGCAGGTATGCTCCACCGTGGCGGGCTTTTGCACGAAAAAGGTGGTGTCCGGTTCGCCAACGATCTTCCAGTCGCACATATCGCCGTCATCGGGGCCGTACACCTTGCCGATGCACTGGGTTTCGATGACCGGACCTTGAAAGGTTTCGGTGGTCACCACCGCGCTCATACCGATGCAGCGCCCGGCGGGGATGGTTTCGCCCAGCGTGGCGGAATACACATCCTGCTGATGGAAATAGGGGACGCACCGCTGCGTTTGCGCGCGGATGCTCCATCCCATCCGGTTGCACAGCGCTTCGTTGGAGTTCCAGACATAGCTGGGTTCCAGCGTGGCGGGGTGGGCGAGCTGCTGCTCAAATTCCTCCGCCGTCAGTCCCACGCCGTGCGCTTTGGCGAGTGCCAGGCCGTAATCCTCCACATTATAGCTCACCGCGCCCTCAATGCGGTCAATGCGGTGCACCCCGCCCGCCACACAGCCGATCAGGTTGATCCAGAAAATGTCCTGCATCCCCGATCCCACAATGGTGCAGCCGGTTTCTTTGGCCAGCTTGTCCAGCCGGTTGGTCAGCGCAGCGCTGGTAGTCCAGGGGTAAATGGCTTCCTCACAGGTGGTGATGACCGACAGTCCCCGCCGCGCGCAGCGCTCCAAATGCGGCTGCATATCCGGCATAAAGCTGAACAGCGTCATCACCACAATGTCGGGGTCGCACCCGTCCAGCACCTTGTCCGCATCGCTGTCGATGGTGATCCCCAGCGGCGCGTCCAATCCGGCGTAAAGCCCGACATCTTGCCCGACGATGGCGGGATCCACATCGATTGCGCCCACGATCTCGGCACCCTTTTCGTGCAGATACCGCAGAATATAGCGGCTCATTTTGCCGCAGCCGTATTGTACTACGCGAATTTTTTGACGATTCATTGACACAGCTCCCCTCGTTTGAAACTGTGTCTAGTATGCCCGCCGGGATAGCAGAGTATGCGGTCAGCGTCCGTCCCAACAGCAGCGGGACAAATCCACCCGCCCATCCGGCAAAAAGGGAACTCCCTCTGCCGCCAGCAGCTCGCGCTGGCGATTGCCGCCACCGAACGCGAAGGCGGACGACACCTCGCCCTTGCGGTTCACCACCCGAAAACAGGGAATATGCTCCGGATCGGGGTTGACATGCAGCGCATATCCCACTACCCGCGACCAGCGCGGGTTGCCCGCCATACAGGCGATCTGGCCGTAGGTGGCGACTTTTCCGGGCGGAATCTGCCGCACCACCTCATATATCAGCGAAAATGTGGACATGGGGCATCACTCCTTTGGTTCGAATAAAGACGCGGGATACGCCATCGGTGGCGTATCCCGCGGGTATGGTTAGATTGTCACCGTTTGTCCGGTTTATGCTCTGGCACCGGGAAAGGTGTCGATCGCGCCGGTAGCGCGTTTCAAAATGAGCAATGCATCCGCTGCGGTTATGCCGGAGGTGCCGTCCACATCGGCGGCAATGGTCTGTGCTTTGGTGAGCGTTACCTTTTCGGCGGCGGTTTGCAGCGTCAGCAGCGCATCCACCGCGTCAATGCGACCGTTTTCGTCCACATCGCCGGAGAGGATCGTCTTGACCGTCAGCGCCTGCTGTGCAGCGGTCAGCTCGCTCGCCGCTGCGTTCACTGCCTCCTGCGAAGCATAGGGGTTGTTGAGATACGCTTTGGCGAGCGCCAGCGTTTGCTCAAAGGCTTTCGCGGTTTCGGGGGTGTACATCGACAGTTCGTCCACCGTATCGGCGGCGGCGATCGCGGCGTTCAGTTCCGCCAAATCCACATTTGAGGTATCCGGTTTCTGGCTGTTGTCCACGATATACACATTGGCAATATCCATATAGTGGTCGATGGAGTTGGTTTTGTAGTTATCGAACATAAAGCCTTGGATAATGATGCGGCCGGTGGTCGCCCAGTCCATATTGCCGGTTTTGTTGGTGGGCGTTTTGTTCAGCGGAATGGACACATGGAGCTTTTGTTTGTCGCCGGAAATGATCGTGGGATCCATATTGCTGGAGAACAGGTTCCAACCGCAGTTGTTTTCGCCGTTCAGCTCGGCGGAACGCAGCTTGATGACCAGTTGGCTCCACATGGCGGTCGTGTCGATGGCTTCGTTGTCCGAACCAAACGCGATGTCCAGCTCCAAGCTGAGGGTGGAGCGGTCACCGTAACCGGACAAGTCGATGGGGTTTTGATCTGCCCATTTCCAGTCGGCATACAGCAAGCCGTCGCCGTTTTTCAGCACCCGGAACTTGCCGCTCATCGCGGAGAAGGTGCCGAGCAATCCGTAGGGATTCACCTGCACCGTGAAGGTGGTGGTTTTGCCTTCATAGCTCACGGTGAGCGTCTGCTTGGCGGCTTTCAGCCAGTCGTATCCGCTCACCATATCGTTGGTCACCGGCACCTCCTTTTGGGTACCGTCGGTGTAGGTGGCGAGAACGGTCGCGCCGGTGGTGTCCAACCGGTCACCCAGCAGATAGGTGGCCTTGTTCGGCAGGGTCTGCATCTCGATTTTGGACAGCGTCACGCCCGAGGGGGAGGTGACCGTCACAGTGTAGGTGGATACCCAACCGCCCGCACTGGTCACCGTGTAGGGGAGCGGCTGACCGAAATTTTGCTTGCCCGCGCGGTCGCATTGTGCGCCCTCCGCCAGCGTGACCGTGGGGGTCAACGCGGTCAGATCGGTGCCGTCCGGCACAATGGTGTGAATCTCTTTATCGATCTGGTTGATGCGGCCGGTCTGGCCGTTGACCGCAAAACCGGTGATCGCCGCCTGCACGTTTTGAATGTTGATGTAATGCTGGCTGGCGAGCAGATAGTAGCCGTTAAAATTGGGATGCAATCCGTCGCCGCCAATCAATGCGGTCTCTTTGCCTTGGGTCAGCTTGTTGAAATCGGTCAGGAAACAGCCCATTTCCGCCGCCACCTTGCGCTGGATCGGTGCAATCTGGTTGTTGACAATATCCGGCTTGGCGCCCCAGTTGCCCGCGGTGAGATAGCCGGAGGGCGAGGTGCCGAAGATCACCGTGGCGCCGATCGCCTGGTAGGACGCGATCAGCTCTTTCAAGTCGCGCTCGTAATTTTGCGGGCTGTCGGCTTTCCAGTTGGTCACCAGCTTGTGCCCGCTCTGGCTGCCGACGCCCTGTTTCGAGTCGTTGGAGCCCAGCGTCAACAGTACAATATCCGGCTTGAAGTCCAGGCTCTGCTGATATTGCGGATGATTGATATACGCGCCGGAAACCGGATTGTCGCCGTTTTCTTTAAGGCCGTCCTTTTGGGCGGTGGTGCTGTTGACACCGAAATGACCGACTTCGTAGCCGTCGCCCAAAAATTCTTCCAGCTGCTTCGGATACACCTCCTGCGCGGTCAGGCTGTCGCCGACACAGGCGACCTTCACGCGGGGCAGCTGGTTCACCGTTACGGTGTACGCGCGGGTGGAACCGTTTGCGCCAGTGATGGTGTAGGTCACCGGTTTTGTGAAATTCTGTGCTCCGGTGGGGGTGTAGCTTGCGCCCGGCTCCAGCGACAAAGCAGGGGTCAGCGTGGTGATGTCGGTGCCCGCGGGCAGAGTCAGTGACACGGTGTTCGCCGTCTGGTCGATCACACCGGCGGTCGCCGCGCGGTTGGCGCCGTTATCCACGCTGAATGCGTTCAGCTGTGCGAACGCGTCGCGCACGACGGAGTCATACACCGAGGCGATCACGCCGTAACCGGTGGTGTTCAGATGCACACCGTCCTCGATGAAATAATCCTTGGCACCGGCTTTGGTCGGCAGATAGGTTTCCGCAAACGGCAAGCCGAGTTCCGCCGCCGTCTGGCGCTGGCAGGGCACAATCTCGTTTTCCAGCGCGTCGTTGTCAAAGTTGACATGTCCGGCCATGGCGGGGGAGGTGCCGATGAGCACCAGCGGGTGCCACGGCAGGTTCTGGTATTCTTCGATCAGCGCGCGGTAATCCTCGCGGAAAGTGTTATCCGCGGTCCAGTTGCAGCGCTTGGCGTCGTTGCCGCCGATGGCGATGATGTACATATCCGCGTGGTACAGCTGGCTTTGCTGATACACGGTGTAATCCTTTGCCCAGTATTTGCCCGTTTCGGCATCCCAGTATTTTTCCACCGTCACCGGGTTGCCGTCCGCGTCCACGCCGCTGTCGATCACCACGCGATTGGCATCCATCCAGTTGGGGGTGATGGGATACAGCTCGGCAGTGCGATAGCCGTAATGGGCTTTGTCCGCCGCCGATTCGTTGTGACCGTTGTTCTGGGCGGTCGAACCGCTCATACCGAAGTTGGTGACTTCGTAACGGCTGCCTAACTTGGCTTGCAGTTGGGTGGGGTAAGAGGTGCCGCCCACGCCAACGGTGACGCTGTCACCGATGCAGGCAATTTTGATCTTATCGCGATTTTTCACCGTCACGGTGTAGGTCTTGCTGGCCTTACCGTCCGGCGAGGTGACGGTGTAGGTCACCGGTTTCGTGAAATTTTGCGCGCCGGATTTGTCCAGCTTCGCACCGTTCGCTACCGTGATATCCGGCGTCAGCGCGGTGAGCGCCGTGTCGGCGGGCACCAGCACGGTGATGGTGCTTGCGGTATCGTCGATGGTGCCGACCGCGCCTTTCACCACAAAGCGGGTGATGGCAGCCGACCACACACCCTGCAGCCCCTCATACATCATCTTCGCCATGGCGGTGTAGCCCGCATCGTTCGGGTGGATACCGTCGGCATAATTTTGAGGCGCGTTTTTGGTCAGCGCGTTGATATCGATGACCGGGCAGCCCATTTCCGCCGCCACTTTTTTCTGCAGCGGCACCACTTCGCCGGTCACCACCGCGTCGGCAATGGTGATGTTGGTGGCACCGACCGTCGGCGAGGTCGCCACGATCACCGTCGGGTGGGACGCGAGCGCACGGTAAGCCGTGATCATCGCTTTCATATCCGCTTCAAAATCCGCTTTGTGGGTCCAGTTGCTGGTTTTGGCATCGTTGGTGCCCAGCATCAGGATCACATAATCCGGTGCGAAATTCTGGCTGTCGGTGTATTGCTTTTCTTTTACATAGGGGTTGTCGCCGCTGCTCATCAGCGTGCGGCCGGACACACCAAAATTCTTCACCTCGTATCCGTCGCCCAACAGCTGCTGCAGCTGGGTGGGATAATGGAACGCCGCGCTGGACGCTTGCGAACCGGCGGTGATGCTGTCGCCGACACAGGCGATCTTGATTTTTGTCGCGGCGCTGACGGTGCCGGTCATCGCCGGCAGCATCGCACAGCCGCACAGCGACAGCGATAAAATAGTGGATACAACTTTTCTCCAGGGAACGCGCATAGATTATCTCTCCTTTCAGTGCCTTGCAGCACTTTCTCCAACCAAAGTATAGCACGATTCAGTCAAAATAGATAGCATTTTCTGATATAAATATAGCACAATCTTATAAAGGAAATCCCCGCCGTTACCCATCGGGCAACAGCGGGGAGGTTGGCTTGGAACAATTACGCTTTTTCGCCGGGGAAGGTGTCAATCGCGCCGGTAGCGCGTTTCAAAATGAGCAGCGCATCCGCTGCGCTCACACCCGCTTCGCCGTCTACATCGGCGGCAATGGTCTGCGCTTTGGTGAGCGTCACCTTGTCGGCGGCAGCTTGCAGCGTCAGCAGCGCGTCCACCGTGTCAATGCGGCCATTTTCGTCCACATCGCCGGAGGTGATGGCTTTGGCTGCCAGCGCCTGCTGCGCAGCGGTCAGCTCGCTCGCCGCTGCGTTCACCGCTTCCTGCGTGGCGTAGGGGTTGCTGAGATACGCTTTGGCGAGCGTCAGCGCCTGCTCAAAGGTTTTCACGCTTTCGGGGGTATACAGCGAGAAATCGTCGATTGCATTCGCCGTGTCCACCGCGGCTTGCAGCGCGGTCACATCCGGCGTAGCGGGCGTTTGGGTGGTGTCCACGATCCGCACATTGGAGATGCTCATGCTGTGCTGGATCGAACCGGTTTTGTACTCGTTGTACAGGGGACTGGTGACGATAATGCGGTTCACCGTTGCCCAGTCCATAAGACCGCGCTTGTTGGTTTGGCGGGTATTCAGCGGGATGGCAATATGCACCGTTTTGCCGCCGTCGACAGAGGTGAACTGCACCGCCGATTGGTTGCCCAGCGGGTCGGTTTTGTTCAGCGAGCCGACTTTCAAATCCCAACCATAGTTGTGTTCGGAGTTGGAATCGTAGTTGCCGCCGTTGATTTTCAGATCGGGGTCGCCTTCTTTATCCTTCACCTCGGCGGAACGCAGCTTGACCGTCAGCCCTTGCCACATCTTGGCGGGGTCCACATCCGGATTTTCCGAATCAAACTGTATATCCAGCTCCAGCTGCACCGTGGAGCGGTCGCCGTAACCGGACAGGTCGATCGTTGGGGTGTCGGCGTTTTTCCAGTTGGCATACAGATATCCTTCGCCGTCCTTCAATACGGTGTGTTTGCCGCTCATCGTGGAGAAGGTGCCCAGCAATCCATAGGGATTGACCTGCACGGTAAAGGTGGTGGTTTTGCCCTCGTAGCTTACGGTCAGCTCCTGCTTGGTGGCGCTTAACCAGTCGTAACCGCTCACCATATCGGCGGTTACCGCTACAGTCTTGCGTGTGCCGTCGGTGTAGATCGCGTCGATCGCGGCACCGGTGGTGTCCAATGCCTCGCCCAGCAGATAGGTGGTTTTTTCCGGCTGGCTCTTCATTTCCAGCTTATACACCGCCACGCCGGAGGGGGAGGTTACCGACACAGCATAGTCGGTGACCCAGCCGTTCGCACCGGTCACGGTGTAGGTGAGCGGCGCGCTAAAATTCTGGGCACCGGTGCGGTTGCACTGCGCGCCATCAGACAGCGTCAGGGTGGGGGTGAGCGCGGTCAGATCGGTGCCGTCCGGCACGGTGACATGAATCGTTTTGTCGATCTGGCTGATCACCGCGGGATACTCACCGATGGAGAAGCTGGTGATCGCCGCCTGCACGCCTTGCACACACTTGTACACTTCGTGCGCCAGCAGCTGATAGCCGGCGGTGTTGGGATGCAGCCCATCGCCGCCGATATACGTGGACTCTTTGCCTTGGGTCATTTTGTTAAAGTCCACGAGGAAGCAACCCATATCCGCCGCCACCTTGCGCTGGATGGGGGTGATTTCGGCATTGACAATTTCCGGCCGCGCCGCCCAGTTGCCCGGCGTGGCGTAGCCGGAGGGCGAGGTCGCCAAGATAATGGTGGGGTGGGTGTCCAGATCCTGATAGGATTTGACCAGCGCCTTCAGGTCGCGCTCGTAGTTTTGCGGGCTGTCGGCTTTCCAGTTGGTCACCAGCTTGTGCCCGTTGTAGGTTTGTCCATCGCCCTGCTTGGAATCGTTGGCGCCGATCATAATAACCACGATGTTGGCGCCAAACGCCAGGCTGGGCTTGTATTGGTCGCTGTTGATGTACGCGCCGGATACGGGGTTGGCGCCATTTTCCTTGAGTCCATCCTGCTGCGCTGTGGTGCTGTTGCGGCCAAAGCGACCAACTTCATACCCGTTACCCAAGGCAGCTTCCAGCGCGTTCGGGTAGGTTTCGGCTTGGGTCATGCTGTCGCCGACGCAGGCGATCTTCACATTCGGCAGCACCTTCGCCGTCACGGTGTAGGCGCGGGTGGTGGTGCCGTCGGCAGCGGTGACGGTGTAGGTCACCGGCTTGGTGAAATCCTGTGCGCCGGTGGGGGTGTAGGTCGCGCCCTTTGCCAGAGTCAGGGTGGGGGCAAGCGCGGTCAGATTGGTGCCGGGTGCCAGCGTCAGCGCGATGGTGCTGGCGTTCTCGTCAATCACACCGGTGACCTTATTTTTGATTTTTTCGGCAAAAATGCTGCCTAACAGCACGCAACCGTCCTCGGTGGGGTGAATGCCGTCCCAAAATTTATCCGCGGCATCCTTGGTGGCGTTGTGCACCTCGACCAACGGACAGCCCAAATCGGCGGCAACCTTGCGCTGAAGGGGTGCAATCTCGTTGTGCAAAACCGTTTCTTGAATCCCGTGGGCGGTGGAATGAGCCGTGGGGGAGGTGGCCAGATACACGACCGGATGAGAGGGCAAGTCGCGATATGTCTGCACCAATGCGCGCAACTCCCGTTCGTATTGATCACCAAGGCGTGTCCAGTTTTCGGCCTTGGAATCGTTGGTGCCCAGCATAATGGTCACTATATCCGGCTTAAACGCCAAACTTTTCTGGTACGTATCGGTCAGTGTATAACCGTTACCGTTGGCACTGTCTTTTAGAAGCGTTTTGCCGGAATTGCCAAAGTTGCCTACTTCATAGTTGTCGCCCAGCGACTCTTGCAAATAAGGAATATAGCTGTGCCGTACACCATTGCTGTCCACAGACACAGCGGTGATGCTGTCGCCGACGCAGGCGATTTTCATTTTTGATGCGGCGTTGGTGTCGGCGCGATCGGTGGCGTTTGACACGGCAAACCGACGAATCCGGGTGACCGCTTGCTGCACACCTTTTTGCATCGCAGCCGCTGCCACGGCGTAGCCGTCGTTGTTCAGATGCACGCCGTCGCTGTAGTAGTCGGGGTGTCCTTTGGTTACCTCGTTCATGTCGATCAGCCCCAGCCCCAGTTCCGCGGCGACGCGGCGCTGCAACGGCGCAATTTCACCGGTGACGACCGCATCGTTGATGGTCCAGCTGGTGGATTTCACGGTGGGGGAGGTGGCAATCAGCACCGTCGGCTGCTGCGGCTGCGTGCGGTAATCGTCGATCAGCGCGCGCAGATCGCGCTCATAGTGGTTGGCACCGCCTTTCCAGTTGGCATCCTTAGAATCGTTGGTGCCGAGCATGATGATGACGATATCGGCGCCGTAATTCAAGCTGTTTTGGTAATAACCGGCGGTGGTACGATAGCCATGCGGGCTGGTGCCGTCCACGCCGTCATCCTGTGCAGTGGAGCCGCTGTAGCCGAAGTTTTTCACCTCGTACTTGCTGCCCAGCAACGCTTGCAGCTGGGTGGGATAGGATTGGCCGTTTTGACTGCCGACACCGGCAGTGATGCTGTCGCCAACGCAGGCGATTTTGATTTTTGCCTCGGCGCTGGCGGTGCCGCTGAACATCGGCAGCACAGCGGTGCCACACAACGCCAGCGACAGGGCGGTGGATACTAGTTTCTTCCATGTTGAACGCATCGAATCGTTCTCTCCCTTCCTTTTCAAAACCTATACGGTTTCCATGTAAAGTGTAGCACGATTTCGGCGGGAAGAATAGGAATATCTTATACGAAATTAGCACAATCTTGTAAAAATAAAATCCTGCCCTCGCCACGAACGGCAAGGGCAGGATTCATCAAAGAATGGATGCTATGGAAAGAAAGTTATGCTTTTTCGCCGGGGAAGGTGCCGATCGCGCCGGTAGCGCGTTTCAAAATGAGCAACGCATCCGCTGCGCTCACACCCGCTTCGCCGTCTACATCAGCGGCAATGGTCTGCGCTTTGGTGAGCGTCACCTTTTGGGCGGCGGCTTGCAGCGTCAGCAACGCGTCCACCGCGTCAATGCGGCCATTTTCGTCCACATCGCCGGAGAGGATCGTCTTGGCTGTCAGCGCCTGCTGTGCAGCGGTCAGCTCGCTCGCCGCTGTGTCCACCGCTTCCTGCGTGGCGTAGGGATTGCTGAGATACGCTTTGGCGAGCGTCAGCGACTGTTCAAAGGCTTTCGCGGTTTCGGGCGTATACATCGACAGCTCGTCCACCGTATCGGTGGCGGCGATCGCAGCGTTTAGCTCCGCCAGATCCACGGTGGAGGTGTCCGGCTTCTGGCTGTTATCCACAATATACACGTTGGAAATATCCATGTAGTGGTCGATGGAATTGGGCGCATAGCTGTCCGGCATAAAGCCTTGGATGATGATGCGGCCGGTGGTTGCCCAATCCATATTGCCGGTTTTGTTGGTGGGCGTTTTGTTCAGCGGAATGGACACATGAAACGCCGATTGTCCCGCGAATTGGGTCTGCGGGTTCAGATTCCAGCCGCAGTTGTTTTCGCCGTCCAATTCGTCGGAGCGCAGCTTGATGACCAGCTCACGGCACATTTTGGCGGTATCCACATTCTGACTGGAACCAAATGCGATGTCCAGCTCCAAGCTGAGGGTGGAGCGGTCGCCGTAACCGGACAGGTCGATTTTTTCCTGATCCGCCCATTTCCAGTCGGCGTACAGCAAGCTGTCGCCGTTGTTCAACACCCGGAATTTGCCGCTCATCGCGGAGAAACTGCCGAGTAAGCCGTAGGGGTTGACCTGCACGGTAAAGGTGGTGGTCTTGCCCTCGAAGCTTACGGTGAGCGTTTGCTTAGCGGCCTTCAGCCAGTCGTAGCCGCTCACCATATCCGCCGTCACCGGCACTTCCTTTTGGGTGCCGTCGGTGTAGGTGGCAAGAATGGCAGCGCCGGTGGTATCCAACCGGTCGCCCACCAGATAAGTCGTCTTGTCCGGCGGGGTTTGCATCTCAATTTTGGACAGGGTCACGCCCGAGGGAGAGGTGACCGCCACGGTGTAGGCGGATACCCAGCCGCCTGCGCTGGTCACGGTGTAGGTGAGCGGTCGGCCGAAATTCTGGGTGCCCGCGCGGTCGCATTGCGCGCCCGCCGCCAGCGTGACCGCCGGGGTCAGCGCGGTCAGATCGGTGCCGTCCGGCACGGTCACATGAACGGTCTTGTCCACTTGGCTGATAACACCGGTGTGGTTGTCAATGGCAAACCCGTTGATCGCCGCTGTATAGTCCTGGATATTGGTATAATACATGCCGGCGAGCAGATAGTAGCCCTCAAAATTGGGATGGTCGCCGTCGCCGCTCAGCAGCTCGCTTTCGTGACCCTTGGTCGCCGCGTTAAAGTCCACCAGGAAGCATCCGGTCTTGTCCGCCACCTTGCGTTGGATCGGCACGATCTGGTTGTTGACGATGTCCGGCTTCACGCCCCAGTTATCCGGCGTTTCTATCCCGGAGGGGGCAGTGGCGAGGATCACCGTCGCGCCGATGTCCTGATACGAGGTGATCAGCACGGTGAGATCGCGCTCATAATTTTGGGCGCTGCCGGCTTTCCAGTTGGTCACCAGATCGTACCCGCTTTGGGTTTTGCCGGCGCCTTGCTTCGAGTCGTTGGAACCCATCAGCAACAGCACCACATCGGGATTATACTCCAAACTCTGCTGATATTCGGGGTGGTAAATGTAGGCACCGCGTTTGTCGCCGGTTTCCTTTTGACCGTCGATCTGAACGGTGGTGCTGTTCACACCAAACCGACCGATGTCATAGCCGCCGCCCAAAAAGCTCTCCAAATCGGCAAGGAATTCGGGCTCGACCGCCAAGCTGTCGCCGACGCAGGCGATCTTGCACTTGGGCAGCTGCTTCACCGTTACTTTGTAGGCGCGGGTGGAACCGTCCGCGCCGGTGATGGTGTAGGTCACCGGCCGTATGAAATTCTGCGCGCCGGTGGGGGTGTAGGTCGCGCCCGGCTCCAACGAGAGAGTGGGGGTGAGCGCGTTGATGTTTACCCCGGCGGGCACCGTCAGCGACACGGTGTTCGCTGACTGGTCGATCACCCCGGCGGTCGCGGTGCGGTTAGCGCCGTTGTCCACGCTGAACGCGTTCAACTGCGCCAGTGTGCTTTGCACCACCGGTTTCATCACTTTGGCGACGGCTTCATACCCGGCATCGTTCAGATGCTCGCCGTCCTCAATAAAGAAGCGATCCCGCCCGACAACGGTAGCGCCGTAGCTGTCCACCATCGGCAGCCCCAGCTCAGCGATGGCTTTGCGCTGATACGGCACGATCACCTCATCCATGGTTTTGGACACGACAGTCCCCTCCACCATGGCGGGTGAGGTGCTGACAATCACCAGCGGATGCCACGGCAGATCGCAGTATTCCCGGATCAGATCGACATAATCCTGCTCAAAGGTGTTGTCCTCTCCCTGGTTACAGGGCTTGGCGTCGTTGCCGCCCATCGAGATGATGTAGACGTCCGCGCGGTACAGCTGGCTTTGCTGGTACACGGTGTATTCTTTCGCCCAGTATTTGCCGGTGTCGGCATCCCAGAATTTGTCCACCGTTACCGGGTTGCCGTTCAAATCCACACCGCTGTCGATCACCACCCGGCTGTTGTCCATCCAATCGGGGGTGATGGGGAACAGCTCGGCGGTGCGATAGCCGAAATGGGCGGTTTCGCCGACGGGGCTCTGGTCGTGGGCGTTGTTTTGCGCCGCCGAACCGCTCACACCGAAGTTTTTCACCTCATAATAGCGGCTGCCCAGCATCTGCTCCAGCTGGTCGGGATAGGATTTACCGCCCGAATTGCCCACGCCGACGGTAACGCTGTCGCCGATGCAGGCGATTTTGATCTTATCGCGGTTTTTCACCGTCACGGTGTAGGTCTTGCTGGTCTTGCCGTCCGGCGCGGTGACGGTGTAGGTCACCGGTTTCGTGAAATTCTGCGTGCCGGATTTGTCCAGCTTGGCACCGTTCGCCACGGTGATATCCGGTGTCAGCGCGGTGCGCGCCGTATTGGCGGGCACCAGCACCGTGATGGTGTTCGCGGCATCGTCAATGGTGCCGACCGCGCCGTTTACCGCAAAGCGGGTGATAGCAGCCGACCACACGCCTTGCAGTCCCTCCGCCATCATTTTCGCCATGGCGGTGTAGCCTGCATCGTTCGGATGAATACCATCCGCGTAGTTTTGGGGGGCGTTTTTGGTTAGAGCGTTGATGTCGATGACCGGGCAGTTCATCTCCGCCGCCACTTTTTTCTGCAGCGGTGCCACTTCGCCGGTCACCACCGCATCGCTGATGCCGATGTTGGTGGCGCCGACCGTCGGCGAGGTTGCTACGACCACGGTCGGGTGGGACGCCAGCGACTGATAGGACTGGATCATCGCTTTCATATCCGTTTCAAAATCCGCTTTGTGGGTCCAGTTGCTGGTTTTGGCATCGTTGGTGCCCAGCATCAGGATCACATAATCCGGTGCGAAGGATTGGCTCTCTTTGTAATGGGTGTCCTGTTGGTAAGGCTGATCGCCGCTATTCATCAGCGTACAGCCCGACACGCCAAAATTTTTCACCTCGTATCCGTCGCCCAACAGCTGCTGCAGCTGGGTGGGATAATAAAAGGCGGCGCCGGAGGCGTGCGACCCGGCGGTGATGCTGTCGCCAACGCAGGCGATTTTGATTTTCGCCGCGGCGCTGACGGTGCCGGACATGGCCGGCAGCATGGCGCAGCCGCACAGCGACAGCGACAATGCAGTGGACAACACTTTTTTCCATGTTGAACGCATATCCGTTTTCTCTCCTTTCGGTGGAAAACTGCTCCTGTTTTCCGCTTTCAGTATAGCACCCTGCCCGCCCAAATGATAGCAGTATCTTGTAAAAAACTAGCACAATATTCTACAAAACAAAAAGCCTCCCCGACGATGAAATCGGGAAGGCAAACGGTACGCGCACAGTCAGGAATGGTCGGTATGCTGCCGGTGACAGCCACCAGCGTGGGGGCAATGGCTGCATCCGCCGCACCCGTCGTGCCGGTGGCGCAGCGTGTAGCGAATCGCGAAAAACAGCAGCGCCGCGATCAGCACCGCCAGCAATATGGTCACGCCGTAGGCTTTCAAAAACGCCAGCATGGTCAGCCCTCCTGCCCTTGATGGAAAAATCTGTTTACGCGGGGGTGTGCGTGTGGGTGAGGTCCTTGATGACCTCGCCCGCGATGATCAGCCCCACCACCGAGGGCACAAACGCGGTGCTGCCCGGGGTCTGGCGGCGTTGACCGGTGCGCACCGAGCCGTTTTGGTCATCGCCTGCATCCCCCACCGGGGTGAGCGGCGGCTCCTTGGAATAAACCACCTTCAAATGGGCGATGCCGCGCTTTTTCAGCTCTTTCCGCATCACCTTGGCGAGCGGACAAACCGAGGTTTTGCTGATGTCCGCTACCTCGAACGCGGTGGGGTCCAGTTTGTTGCCTGCGCCCATCGAGCTGATGAGCGGGGTGCCCGCCGCTGCCGCGCGCTGCGCCAGCTCCAGCTTGCCGGTCACCGTGTCGATCGCATCCACAATATAATCATATGCCGCCAGATCAAATTGGTGCGCGGTGTCGGGGGTGTAAAATGCCTTGTAGGTGCGCACCACCGCGTGCGGGTTGATGTCCGCCACCCGCTCGGCAGCCACATCCACCTTGTAACGCCCCAGCGTGCTGTGGGTGGCGATGATTTGGCGGTTGATGTTGGTGGGGCAAACGCGGTCGTCGTCGATCAGATCCAACGCGCCCACGCCGCTGCGTGCCAGCGCTTCCACCGTGTAACCGCCCACACCGCCAATGCCGAATACGGCTACCCGTGCGCCCGCCAGCGTGTCCATTGCCTCGCTTCCCAGCAGCAGCCGGGTGCGGGAAAATTCGTTTTGCATACGCCTCTCCTTTAGTCGCGGTGAACCACGCGAAAGGACAAGCCGTCGTCGTCAAACACCGCGCGTCCGCCTTTTTGCGCGGCAAACTGTGTCACCAGCTCGCGCAACTCCGGCGTGGCGGGGGCATCCAGCGAAAAGGATTGTCCGCCGCACGCATCGTGAAAATGCAGCGTGGCGGCGCATTGTGCCGTGGCTGCCGCTTTCAGCTCGGCGGCATCGGCGAGGGTGAGTACCGAAGAAAATCTCATGTGTCCATCTCCTTGGCGATCTGCGCGCGCAGATAGTCGCGATAGCCGCCGGACAGGTGATACGCGTCGTACCCCGCGTCCAGCAGCAGCTCGGTCATGTTCCGGCTGATCTCGCCGGACTGGCAAAATACGCAGATCTTTTTGTCGCGCGGCAGCTGATACAGCCGCCGGATCTCCGCCAGCGGCACGTTGACCGCACCGGGGATGCTGCCGCAGTCGAACACCATCGCGTCGCGAACATCTACCAGCAGATCGTTGTCAAACCGCTGCTGCAAATAGTCGTTAATATTCATCTCGCGGGCTTCGTCCATGCGCGCCCTCCTCTCAGCGGGCGCAGCCCGCCACCTCGTATTCGGCGCGGTTTTCCGCCACGTCGCGAATGGTGGGATGTTCGCCGCACACCCGACAATCCGGCGCGGGGTGGGGGAACCGGCTGACCCGCGTTTGCATAGTAAGCCCGTCAAAATACAGCACCCGCCCGGTCAGCAGCTCGCCGATGACAGTCAGATACTTGATTGCCTCCAGCGCCTGAATACTGCCCAGCACGCCGGTGGCTGCCCCCAACACGCCCGCCTGCGCACAGGTGACGGTGTTCGGGGGCACATCCTCCAGCAGACAGCGCAGACACGGTCCCCGTCCGGGAACATAGGTCATCGCCTGTCCCGCAAAGCGGACGATGCCCGCATGGACAAAGGGCTTGTGCCCCAGCACGCACGCATCGTTGATCAAAAACTTGGTTTCAAACCGGTCGGTCGCGTCCACCACAAAGTCGTAGTCGGCGAGGATACCGGTGATATTATCCGGTGTGATTCGCTGCGCCAGCGGCAGCACGGTGACATCCGGGTTCAGCGCCTGCAGCGTCTGTCGGGCGGAATCCACCTTGCGTTCACCCACCCGATCGGTGCGATGCAAAATCTGCCGCTGCAAATTGGACAGCTCCACCCGATCATAATCGGCAATGCCCAGACACCCCACACCGGCGGCAGCCAGATACAGCGAGGCTGCCGATCCCAGCGCTCCCGCGCCGATCACCAGCACCCGGCTGTGCAGCAGCTTTTGCTGCCCTGCCACGCCCAGCTCGGATAGCACAAAGTGGCGGGAATACCGTTCCAGTTGCTCTTCGGAAAAGGCCATGCCGCCGCTCCTTTCGTGTGAAATAGCGAAAAATTATTTTCCTCTTTCCGCCATCAGCAGTTCGATTTCCTGCTCGTTGATGCCCACCATCGCTTCGCCCAGATCCTCCGACAGCTCGGCGATCAGGTCGGCATCCTCAAAATTGGTCACCGCTTTCACGATCGCGGCGGCGCGTTTTTCGGGGTTGCCGGATTTGAAGATACCGGAACCGACGAACACACCCTCGGCACCCAGCTGCATCATCAGCGACGCGTCAGCGGGGGTAGCCACGCCGCCTGCAGCAAAGTTGACCACCGGCAGCTTGCCGTTTTCGTGCACATACAGCACCAGATCGTACGGCACCTGCAGCAGCTTGGCAGCGTCGAACAGCTCGTCCTCGCGCATCGACACCAGCCGGCGAATCTCCGACTGCATCATCCGCATATGCCGCACTGCCTGCA
>URFL01000013.1 GCA_900547105.1 uncultured Oscillospiraceae bacterium
ATAGCATAAAAATAATGGTAGGCACTTTCGTGTCTACCATTATTTTATCACTTCACTTTTCGCGTCGGCTTTTTTTGCGGCAGACCCAAACGAGCCGCATCGGAATATCCGATGCGGCTCGTTTGGCGTTTGTGCGGTTATACGGTTAAAGCAGGCGCAGCGCGATGCCGAGGAACGAGTTGGCAACCGCCAGCGCCAGTGCGATGATGTTCAGCACGCGGGCGGATTGGCTCGGCAGACCGCGCCGCAGTTGGAGCAGGATTTCATATGGATCGCATCCTTTCGTTTCAGATGGTTGTTTTCACTTATTACTTTAACAGGTTTTGAACAGAACGCAAGCGGTTTTTGACACATTTTATATTTTGTAGGCGAGCGGGAGCTTTTTTGCGGTTAGGCATTGCCGAGAGGGTGAGTTTGTGGTAAAATAAAACGGATAACCTTTGCCTATTTTTGAATTTTTGCAGAAAGGGATGACACGCGTTATGCGGAAGGTCCTGAAAAAATGGATGTTATGGTTGACGCTGGCCGCAGCGGCAGCTATGGTGTTTATACGGTTGGTGGCGGTGCCGGGCGGATGGCTGCCCGAGATCGCCGGATGGCAGCCCGCCATGTGGGCGACCACGCTGGGTGGCGTGGTGCTGCTGGTGGATTGGGTGCTGTGTCGGTTGTGCCAGTCGCCGGCTTCGCCGGTGGATCACCGGCAGCTGGCGTCGGTATCGACGGTGTCAATTTTGTGCGGGGCAGCGCTGCTTCTGTGTACGCTGTTTGATGCCGGCATCTGGATCACCACCGGTCAAACGCCGGCACCCAACGATTCGGTCATCAGCGGGATCGATGGCTTGCTGCTGGTTTTGACGCTGGTGTTCGGCGTTTGGGGCGGCGCATTTTTGGTGCGGCTGGGGTTTGGCTGGCTGACCAAGGATATCAGCGAGCACGGTCGTTTGCGGCTGATGGCGCTGACGCCGGTGCTGTGGGGCTGGATGCGGCTGGCACGGTATGTGGTGTCCTACGCCAGCGCGGTGGATGTGCAGAAAAATTTGAGCGAATTTTTGATGCTGGTGTTCACCATTTTGTTCTTCTTCTCGTTCGCGCGGTATGTGGGCGCGGTCGGCAAGCCGGACAAAAAAACGCCGATGCTGCTGTTTTACGCGTGCGGCGCGTTTTTGTTCACACTGACCTCGTCGATCGTGCGGTTGGCGGGATATTGGAACACGGCGGTGTCCACCGCTACCACGCAGATGGCGGGCGCGGCGGATATGGCGGTCGGGCTGCTGGCGCTGGCGGTGGCGGTCGCGGTGGCGTATACCACCCGCACCGAAACCGTGTTTGAGCGGGTGCGCGCCAAAAATCCGGAATGGCTGCCGGACGGGAACCAGACCGAGCAGCCGGCGGCAGCCGAGCACGAAGCGGGGGCGGATGCACCGGAAACGGACGCAGTTTCCGCGGTGGCGGCCACCGAAACGCCGGAAATCGCGGCGGCAGAGCCTGCCGATTCTGCCGAAACCGCGCCCGAGCAAGCGCCGACGGCGGCGGAAAGTATGGATGTTGATGATATTTTGAACGAGATCTATCGGGATAAGCAATGAGTATCGGGGTATAACCGGATGCGATTTGGGCAAACCTAACAAAAGTATGAACAAGTCGTGAAAACCTTAACAAACTCCTTGCAAAAAAGAAAAAAAGAGTATAAAATGGTATCGAAATCTGATTAACGGAGGAATTTATCATGGCTGTTAAAGTTGCAATCAATGGTTTTGGCCGCATCGGCCGTCTGGCTTTCCGTCAGATGTTCGGCGCGCAGGGTTATGATGTCGTTGCGATCAACGATCTGACCAAACCCTCTATGCTGGCGGATCTGCTGAAATACGACACCGCTCAGGGCGGTTACTGCGGTAAGATCGGTGAGAATCTGCACACCGTGACCGCGGACGACGAAGCCAACACCATCACGGTGGACGGCAAAACCCTGACCATCTATAAAGAAGCGGACGCTTCCAAACTGCCGTGGGGCGAGATCGGCGTTGACGTCGTTCTGGAGTGCACCGGCTTCTACTGCTCCAAAGAGAAGAGCATGGCTCACATCAATGCGGGCGCGAAAAAAGTGGTTATCTCCGCTCCGGCCGGCAGCGATCTGAAAACCATCGTGTACAGCGTGAACGAGAAAACGCTGGACAAAGATGATGTTATCATCTCGGCGGCTTCCTGCACCACCAACTGCCTGGCGCCCATGGCGAAAGCGCTGAACGATTATGCGCCCATCCAGAGCGGTATCATGTCCACCATCCACGCCTACACCGGCGACCAGATGATCCTGGACGGCCCGCATCGCAAAGGCGATATGCGTCGTGCCCGTGCCGGCGCTGCCAACATTGTTCCTAACTCCACCGGCGCGGCAAAAGCCATCGGTCTGGTTATTCCGGAACTGAACGGCAAGCTGATCGGTTCTGCCCAGCGTGTGCCGGTTCCCACCGGTTCCACCACCATTCTGACCGCTGTTGTCAAAGGCACCGATGTGACGGTTGACGGCATCAACGCGGCGATGAAAGCGGCGGCTTCCGAGTCCTTCGGTTACAACGAAGATCCGATCGTGTCCTCTGATGTGATCGGTATGCGCTTTGGTTCTCTGTTCGATTCCACCCAGACCATGGTCAGCAAAGTGGCTGACGATCTGTACGAAGTGCAGGTTGTGTCGTGGTACGACAACGAGAACTCTTACACCAGCCAGATGGTTCGCACCATCAAATACTTCGCCGAGATCTAATCGCGCGAAAACGCTTGTGTTCTGCAAACGCCCTGTCCGGCTCGCCGGGCAGGGCGTTTTGTGTGTGGTGGGGAAGATGAGTTTTTTGTAAATCGGTGGTGGGTGCCAGCCTCCTTTGT
The DNA here is from genome assembly GCA_900547105.1 of uncultured Oscillospiraceae bacterium. Classification (GTDB taxonomy): domain Bacteria; phylum Bacillota; class Clostridia; order Oscillospirales; family Acutalibacteraceae; genus UMGS1474. The sequence continues at coordinate 2,881 of URFL01000013.1, forward strand.
GCAAAGGGAGGTGGATTTTTGCGCAGCAAAAGCCGGAGGGATTGTGACGAAAACGGCACGCTCAAATGCCGTCCGGCGGACGGTGACAATCCCCCAGTCACGGCTAAAGCCGTGACAGCCCCTTTACTCAAAGGGGCCTTGCGTCTGCCGGCGGATACAGAAAGTTGCTTGATTTTCCACCTCATCCGTCACGACCTGCGGTCGTTCCACCTTCCCCTCAAGGGGAAGGCTTGCGAGGTTGCTGCATTTTCCTCCTGCCAAGTGGAAAATTATTTCGAGGGAGAGGATTTGTGAGGTGCTGCATATTCGTTGTCATTCTGAGCGCAGCGAAGAATCTTTTAGCTGCTATCTTTTGGAAAGATTCTTCGGTCGGCGGAACTTATGCGTGCGAGCTTTAGCGAGTTGCAATGATATTTATAAGGGTGATTTTCCACCTCATCCGTCACGACCTGCGGTCGTGCCACCTTCCCCTCCAAGGGGAAGGCTTGTGCCCGCCGCGAGTGGAGTGCGTAATTCGTGGGGCGATGTGGGCATCGCCCCCTACACAGAAATGGTGGGAGAAAGCCGAGGTCATGCCCGGCTCCCTCTGACGAGGGAACTGTCGAGCGATAGCAAAACTGAGGGAGAAACAGAGTTTCTGCAATACCCAAAGTAGGCGATACTTTCTCTCTCCATCTTTTTGCTGCGCCGACATTTCCCCTGCGCGGAGGAATTACCTTCGAGGGGAAGGTGGCGCGGCTTTACGCCGCGACGGATGAGGTGTTAAAAACATATACGATGATAACGAAATAATGGCTGCGTATATGGGTGTTATTGTGGGCAGTCATTGGTGCGCTATAATCTACCATTTCCACCCCATCCACCTCCGAGGGGAAGGTTTGCGGAATCTCATCTTTCGACGCGCCGAAAGACGCGGCGAGGGGATGTTCCCAAAAGCGAACAATTGTTTCTTGACAGAAGTCCGGGAAATGGGGTACAATAAGACTATTGGCATATTTTAGATGACATAAAGGAAGGGACAACATGGCATCCAAAAAGCAGGAATATGGAAACGACAGCATCGAAATGCTGGAGGGCGCTGCCCGGGTGCGCAAACGCCCGGCGGTTATTTTTGGCTCGGATGGGCTGGAGGGCTGCGAACACGCGGTGTTTGAGATATTGTCCAACTCCATTGACGAGGCGCGCGAGGGATACGGCAAGCGCATTGTGACCACCCGTTACGAGGACGGTTCGATCGAAGTACAGGATTTTGGCCGCGGTGTGCCGGTGGATTTCAACGAAAAACAGCAGCGGTTCAACTGGGAACTGGTGTTTTGTGAGCTGTATGCAGGCGGTAAATACAACACCAATGCGGGCGAAAACTATGAGTTTTCGTTGGGCTTGAACGGCCTTGGTGCCTGCGCTACCCAGTATTCGTCGGAATATATGGATGTGGAGGTGCGCCGCGACGGGTATAAATATACCTTGCATTTTGAAAAGGGCGAAAACATTGGCGGGCTGCACAAGGAGCCGTACGCCAAAAAGGATACCGGCACCACCATCCGTTGGAAACCGGATCTGGAGGTGTTCACCGACATTGCCGTGCCGCTGGAATATTATGAGGATATTTTGAAACGGCAGGCGATCGTCAACCCCAATTTGCTGTTTGTGCTGCGCACGCAAAACGGGCGCGGCTTTGATACGCAGGAATTTATCTATGAAAACGGCATCGCCGACTATGTGCAGGAGGTGGCGGGCGACGATGCGCTGACCGGTGTGCAGGTGTGGTCGGCGGAGCGGCGCGGGCGCGACCGCGCAGACAAGCCGGAATACAAAGTGAAGCTGAATGTGGCGTTGTGCTTTTCCAATCGCCGGAATATGCAGGAGTATTATCACAACTCCAGCTGGCTGGAACATGGCGGTTCGCCCGAAAAAGCGGTGCGGTCGGCGTTTGTGTCGCAGATCGACGCTTACTTGAAGCAAAACGGGCGGTATCTCAAAAACGAAAGCAAGATCAGTTTCCAGGATGTGCAGGATTGCCTGATTCTGGTATCGTCGTCGCTGTCTACCCAGACATCGTATGAAAACCAGACCAAAAAGGCGATCAACAACAAATTCATCCAAGAGGCGATGACCGACTTTTTGCGCCACCATTTGGAGGTGTATTTCCTCGAAAACAAGGTGGAAGCGGATAAGCTGACCGAGCAGGTGCTGATCAACAAGCGCAGCCGCGAAAAAGCCGAAAACACCCGCCTGAATCTGAAGAAAACGCTGTCCAGCAGCAACGATCTGACCTCGCGCGTGCAGAACTTTGTGGACTGCCGCAGCAAAAAGGTGGAGGAGCGCGAGCTGTTTATCGTGGAGGGTAAATCCGCTATGGGCGCGTGTATTCAGGCGCGCAACCCGGATTTTCAGGCGATCATTCCGGTGCGCGGTAAGATCCTCAACTGCTTAAAAGCGGAATACGATAAGATCTTCAAAAATGATATTATCACCGACCTCATCAAGGTGCTGGGGTGCGGGGTGGAGGTCAAAAGCAAGGCAAACAAGGATCTGTCGCTGTTTGACCTGAACCTGCTGCGGTGGAGCAAGATCATTATCTGCACCGATGCGGATGTGGACGGATTCCAGATCCGCACGCTGATTTTGACCATGCTGTACCGGTTGACCCCCACGCTGATCGAAGAGGGAAAGGTGTTTATCGCGGAAACGCCGCTGTATGAGATCGGAACCAAAACCGATACCTACTTTGCGTATAACGACCGCGAAAAAGCGGAGATTCTGACCGAGCTGGAGGGCAAAAAGTATACCATTCAGCGCTCCAAAGGTTTGGGCGAAAACGATCCGGATATGATGTCGCTGACCACGATGAATCCCGCCACCCGGCGGCTCATCAAGGTGGAGCCGTCCGGCGTGGAGGCGACGGCGACGATGTTTGACACGCTGTTGGGCGATAATCTGGCCGGACGCAAGGAGTTTATTGCGGACAAGGGCAGTCTGTATTTGGAAATGGTGGATGTAAGCTGAGGAGGTGGCGACCATGGCAAAAAAAGTGAAAAAAGCACCGACGGTGGACAAGCTGCCGGAAAACGCGCATATCGTTGGCGCGGGAACGGTGGAAAACCAGGCCATCACCGATACGCTGGAAACCAACTATATGCCGTATGCGATGAGTGTGATCATGTCGCGTGCTATTCCGGAAATTGATGGGTTTAAGCCGTCCCACCGCAAGCTGCTGTACACCATGTACAAGCAGGGGTTGCTGACCGGTGCGCGCACCAAATCCGCCAACATTGTCGGCGCGACCATGAAGCTGAACCCGCACGGTGACGCGGCGATCTACGAAACCATGGTGCGCTTGTCGCGGGGCTATCAGGCGCTGCTGCATCCGTATGTGGATTCCAAGGGTAACTTTGGTCGGGCGTATTCGTCGGATATGGAATATGCCGCCTCGCGTTATACCGAGGCGAAGCTGGATCCGATCGCGGGCGAGCTGTTCCGCGACATCGACAAGGATACCGTGGACTTTGTGGATAACTACGACGCGACGATGAAGGAGCCGACGCTGCTGCCGGTGACCTTTCCGTCCATTTTGGTCAACAGCAACGTGGGCATCGCGGTGGGCATGGCGAGCAACATCTGCTCGTTCAACCTGCAGGAGGTGTGCGACACCACCATTGCGCTGATTAAAGACGAAAATCACGACATTTTGTCCACGCTGAAAGCACCGGATTTCCCGGGCGGCGGGCAGATCATTTACGATCGTGCCGAGTTGGAGAAGATCGTGCGCACCGGACGCGGCAGCGTCAAAGTGCGGGCGGTATACAGCTACGACAAAGCGGACAACTGCATCGATATTACGCAAATTCCGCCCACCACCACGGTGGAGGCGATCATTGCCAAGCTGATCGAACTGGTGAAAAACGGCAAGGTGCGCGAGATCGCGGATGTGCGCAACGAGATCGGTTTGGACGGTTTGAAGATTACCATCGACTTGAAGCGCGGCGTGGACGCCGATAAGCTGATGGCGCGGCTGTTTGCGCTGACACCGCTGCAGGACAGCTATTCCTGCAACTTCAACATTCTGACCGGCGGCGTGCCGCGGGTGATGGGTGTGCGCGAGATTTTGGACGAGTGGATCGCGTTCCGCACCGAATGTATCCGCCGGCGGGTATATTTTGATTTGACCAAGGCGAAAGAGAAGCTGCATTTGCTCAAAGGCCTCGCCAAAATTCTGCTGGATATTGACAAGGCGATCCGCATCATCCGTTCCACCGAGGTGGAGGCCGAGGTTATCCCCAATTTGATGATTGGGTTTGGCATTGATGAGATTCAGGCGGAGTATGTTGCGGAGATCCGGCTGCGCCATTTGAACCGCGAATATATCCTGAAACGCACCCGCGAAACCGACAAGCTGGAGCAGGATATTGCCGAGATGGAGGAGCTACTGAGCAGCCGTACCAAGATTCGGCGGGTGATGATCGGCGAGCTGCAGGAGGTGGCTAAGACCTACGGTCAGCCGCGCCGCAGCGAATTGATCTTTGCGCAGGATATTTTGACCGCCGAGGAAGTGCGGGAGGAAATTCCGGATTATCCCTGCACGCTGTTCTTCACGGCAGAGGGGTATTTCAAAAAAATCACGCCGCAATCGCTGCGTATGAGCAGCGAACACAAGCTGAAGGAGGGCGACCGCATCGCCCAGGCAGTGGAGGCGTCCAACAACCGCGATCTGCTGTTCTTCAGCAACAAGGGGACGGTGTACAAAGCCAAGGCGTCGGATTTTGGCGATACCAAAGCCAGCGCTATGGGCGATTTTGTCGCGACCAAGCTGGGATTTGACGAGGGCGAAACCGCCATCCATATGGTGGTGACTACCGATTACAGCGGATATTTGCTGTTCTTCTTTGAAAACGGCAAGGTCGCCAAGGTGGACCTGTCTGCCTATGCGACCAAGACCAACCGCCGCAAGCTGGTGGGGGCGTATTCCGACAAATCGCCGCTGGTGGCGATCGTGCATATTGCCGAGGATCAGGAGTTTATGTTGACCGCGTCCTCCGGACGGCGGCTGCTGGCGCATACCGGCGCGATTGCGGCGAAGAGCACCCGCAGCACACAGGGTGTGCAGGTGATGACGCTCAAACGTCACGCGGTGCTGGAAAAGGTGGAGCCGTTCCGCGAGGATATGGTGGCGAAGCCCGCGCGGTATCGCACCAAAACACTGCCCGCCGCGGGCGCGATGCCGCAAGCCGAGGATATCGGCGAGCAGCTGACGCTGGAATAAGCGCGGCATAAAGAAAGACCGTTTGCCAACAAAGGACGGTCGTCGGCAAACGGTCGGGCACGCGGAAACCGCAAACGCCTTTGGATCTCCCGTGCAAGCATAGTATGACCCGCGAAATGCCGGTTTATACCGGAAAACCGCAGAAATTTTGAAAATGGCTTGCAATCGGCGATCAAATATGCTAGTATAATAAGGCTATTCTGTTTACAGTTCTTGTTGGAGGTATAGATATGTCTGTTTGGGAGATCATTATCGGAATCGTATTGATTATTTTGGCTGTGACCATCATTGGCGTGGTGTTGCTGCAGGAAGGTCGTCAGGCGAACCTCGGCGCGATTAACGGCGCGGCGGATGCGTTTATGGAAAAAGGTCGCGCGCGCACGCTGGATGCGGTGTTGAGCCGTTGGACCAAAGTCATCATGATCGTGTTCTTCGTGCTGGTGTTTGCCGGCATGTTGATCACGCGGTATCTGCCCAGCTCGTCTTCGTCCGCGGATTCGACCACGACGATCTCGGCTTCGAGCAGCACCACGGCGGCGACCACGACCACTACGACCGCCGCGAAATAATTGGTATTCTGAAACAAAAAAGCGCCCGCAACGGCTCAGGCTGTTGCGGGCGCTTTTTGGGTGGTATACATGGGACAATAGGCAGGAGTTCCAAAAAAGGATATACAATTTACGACAAGTCCAATGTGGAAAATCCTTTTTCAACAATAGCGTTTTGAAATTTATGAAAGCGTTGATAGGCGGGCTTTGAAAACAGTTCCGCAATCCATGGCTTTTTGGGAAATCTTATTATAGTGGGACGCATGGGTGTGTAAAGAACAAAGCGCAACTCTTCTATATTACGTTCTCCAATACATTTTGAAATTTGCTTTTTATGTATTTCTGCATAGGTATATGTGCATTCAACGAATGAAAGATGTGAACCGTTTGAAAAGCGTATTCCTTGGTTAGTAACTTCTGTGATATCCTTTTCGGAATAGCATACATAGTCCGAAAAATAATCAGTTGTTAGGTTTGATCTTTCCATATTCATGCAGCTCCTTTCGATGATAGTATCTCAGATAACTTTTACTTGCTCTCCGCACATGGCGCACGGGTATCATTGCCGAAGGCAATACCACTCGCCGTAAGGCGAAATATAACTGAAAAAGCACTTAAGCCTTACGCTTAAGTGCTTTTTCATGGAGGCGCCACCCAGATTTGAACTGGGGAATCAGGGTTTTGCAGACCCATGCCTTACCACTTGGCTATGGCGCCATAATGTAAAAGACGCCAAGGGATTTGACGTCTTTTGTAATGGAGCGGCTTACGAGGCTCGAACTCGCTACCTCCACCTTGGCAAGGTGGCGCTCTACCAGATGAGCTAAAGCCGCGGATATGGTGCCTCCGGACGGAATCGAACCATCGACACGGGGATTTTCAGTCCCCTGCTCTACCGACTGAGCTACAGAGGCGTAGCCATGACCGCTTGCTGTGAAGCGGAACGCTGGTTATTATAGCATTCCGCCATCCGTTTGTCAAGGCTTAATTTGGAAAAAGCTGAAAAACAGCAAAACTTTTTTGCGGTGCTGTCCAAAGCGCTCTGTCAGCGACGGCGCAGCCGGTCTTGCAGGTGGCGTATACGCTCGCGGCGGGCGGCGGTGGCGGCGGGGTCAAGACGATAGCCGTCGCCGTCCGACTGCACCACATCGCCGGGGCGCACGCCATCCGGCAGAGCCGTCAGCGGCAGCGGGTGCAGCGCCTCCTGCTCGTCCTGCAGCACGGCGATATCTTCTTCGATGCGATCCACGATATAGGTCACGATGTCGGCTCCTTTCCGGTTTCGGTGGTGACGGTCAGCTTGTCGCCGTCGGTGGTCATGATGATGGTGCCCTGGCGGTCGGTGCGCCAAACGTGGGTATGGCGCTGTTGCAGCAGCGCCAGTGTTTCGGGGTGGGGGTGGCCGTAGCGGTTGTTTTCGCCGCAGGAGATGACCGCGTGGTCGGGGGCGACGGTCGCCAAGAAGGTGGAGCTGGTGGAGGAATGGCTGCCGTGGTGACCGACCTTCAGCACATCGGCGCGCAGATCGGTGCCGCTGCTGATGAGGGCGTTTTCGGCTTTCTTTTCCGCGTCGCCCATCATCAAGAACCGGCGGTTGCCAAAGGACACGCGGCACACCACCGACATATTGTTGCTGTCGGCGAAATCACCTTGCGGCCCCAAAATGTCCATCGTGGCGTCGCCCAGCGCGTATTGCTGTCCCGGGGCGGTGTCGGTGACCGGAATGTCCCGATCCAGCATGGTGGTCAGCAGGCGCTCGTAGCTGTAGCTGGTGGGGGTGTTGTCGTCATCCATGTAGTGCATCAGCACCCGGTCGACGGGGAACGCTTCCAGCACATCCGGCAGCCCGCCAATGTGGTCGGCATCGGGATGGGTGGCGATGACATAATCCAGCCGATCGACCCCTTGACCGCGCAGATAGTCCACCACTTTTTTGCCGGAGGACGGCTCGCCGCCGTCGATCAGCATTTGGTGGGTACCGCAGCGGATCAGCGCGGAATCGGCGTTGCCGACATCCAGAAAGTGTACCTGCAGCTCGCCGTCCGGCAGCGAGGAGGTTTGGTTGACACCGGCTTGCTGCAGCAGGCTTTGCCAGGTCAGTGTGGGTGTGATCGGGGTGGGCAGCAGGCTGTTGACGGTGACGAACAGGGCGGCCAGCGCCAGACTGGCGACCGTGATCCAAAGGCCGTGCTTTTGGCGGCGGGATGTACGACTCATAACGGCTCCTCCTGTGGGCTATGGGCGGGTTAAAATTTGCGCTTGCTTTCCATTACGCGACCGAGGATGCGCACCTGTGCGGCGGCTTCGCCCTCGAACCGGCGGGGGGGATAGTAGGGGTTGACGCTGAGCAGCTCGATGCCGTCGGCGAGGTTGCGCACCTGTTTGACGGTGCCCTCTTCTTCGTTGATGATGGCAACGGCGTAGTCGCCGGAGTCGACGGCGGGCTGTTTGCGCACCAGCACCAGATCGCCCTCGTTGAGCAGGGGGGTCATGCTGTCGCCAGTGACCCGCAGCCAGCAATACTCCTCGCCGGGCTGGATAGAGGAGGCGGTGGCGGGTTCGTAGCCCACGACCTCTTGGAACACGGCACCGCCGTAGCCGGCACGCACCGCGCCCAGAATCGGCAGTTGCACCAGCGGGGCGGGAGCGTCGTGGGCGGCGGGGGCGTTCTCGCGCCCCGCCAGCCAGTCCGCCGACACGGCATAGTGGCGCGCCAGCAGCTCCAGCGTGGCGCGGCTGATGTTGACGGTGGCGCCACGTTCCCACCGCATGACGGTGGATTTGTTAACACCCAGCACCCGTGCGACCTGATCCAGCGTTTCGCGGTGTTGCTCGCGGCAGGCGCGCAGGCGCTGCGCGGTGAGGTTTGGTGACGACATGAGGGATTCCTCCTTGGGGCAACGGGAACGATGCCCGGCATTTGATAGATTAAGTATAGCACATTTTGCAACAAGGTCAATATGATTTTTAAAAAAGTTGCAAATTGCACTTGACAAGAAAGAAAAATGAGGGTATCATAGAATTAGAACATTTGTTCGGTTACTTCGCGGGGCGAGTGTGAGGGGAACCAATGCATAGATCGGCGGCAGGGAAGGCGCCGCCGCTTGTGGGTGCGATTGCCTGATTCTTCCTTGCTATCTGACGGTAGGCGCAAGCCTTTTCCTTGAGGAGAAGGTGCTGAGCGTAGCGCAGCGGATGAGGTGTCTGTAATCTATACCATTTTAGCCATATTATGGTTACGCATATTCTTATTTGGCAAACAACCATCAGAATGCAGAAAACAACGAGCTTTCCACCTCATCCACCGCCGTTCGGCGGTCCCCCTTTTTCTCCCGAAGACGGGCCCCTTTTGTCGGCTGCGCCGACATTTCCCCCGCACGCGGGGGAATCACCTCCGAGGGGAAGGCATGCGGGGATTCTTCTTTCCTCTTGTCAAGCGGGGAAATTACCTCGAAGGGGAAGGCTTGAGGAGACTCTGCGTTTGCTAAAAGCGGTGCATAATTTAAGCGGTGCATAATTTTGTGGCGGGCGCAAGCCTCCCTCTGATGAGGGAGGTGGTTTTTTGAACAGCAAAAAGACTGAGGAAGAGAGAAATCAGTACATACTTTTGGTGCTGCAAAAACCTTTTCTCTCCCTCAGTTTCGCTGGCGCTCGACAGCTCCCTCGTCAGAGGGAGCCGGCAGGGTTTCTATGTTCCCCCCTGTCATTCTGAGCGAAGCGAAGGATCTTTTATCCAGAAATCTCGTTTGATGTGGAGGAAAACGGTAAGGTGACACCTCATCCGTCACGACCTGCGGTCGCGCCACCTTCCCCTCGAAGGGGAAGGCTTTTGCACGCTGCTGATTTGCAATATATCCTCCGAGGGGAAGGTTTGATGAGCTGCATCTTTACCGACAGAGGGAGGGGATCATCTCGAAGGGGAAGGCTTGCGGGGTGGTTGCTTTTCATCAGACTTCAAAGAAATAGCTTACGAGGTGGCCGCGTTTCATTTGGCTTCGGGAGGAAAGCGAGGGGCGGTGTGCTCCGCTAAGCGGAGGAGTGCTTCAAAAGGGCTGGAGGGGGCTTCTTTGAAAATGGTTATCGTAACCGGAGGAGAGTAAGAGGGGATGGAGAAAAATACGTGCAGGAATAAGGAGGCAGAGGATGACCATAGCGGAGCTGCGGCGCATGACGGCGGAGGTGCCGGGGGACACGGCGGTGCTTTTGTATATCGATCGGGCGGTGCCGGTGCAGCAGGTGGCGGATCAACCGGTGGCGTATATTGACGGCTATTTTGAACCCCGCGCCGAACAGGATCGTGACGCGTTGGTGCTGATTGCAGACAGGAAAGCGGGGTGAGCGGGTGGAGCTTGGGCAAACCGGCAAAATTCGGGCGGCCATTCGGCGCGCCACCGCATACGCCGAAGAAAACCATGTGCCGCTGACGGCGGAACGGCTGGCGGCGGAGCTGCAAATGGATGGCGAGACCTTTCGCCGGTATGTCGACCCATCTTATCGGCCGGAGGATCCGGCTTTTGAACCCGCGCTGCAGGCGATCCGTATCGCCAACACCCAAGCGGTCGCCAGCGTGTTGGAACACGCGCTGACCAAAGGCTCGGGGGTGAATATGCATATGCTGTACTTAAAGCAATACGCCGGATACACCGACCGGGCGGCGGCCGATCCGGTGACCGAGGTGCGCTTTTGCGGCGAAAACGATCTTCCGGAATGACGCGTGAACGAATTCACCAGACGCTTATTTGAAAAGTTGCAAATTGCAATATTTAGAAAGGACGACATTGTGAAAGACATCATTGAAAGCTATCGGCAGACACGGGAGGCGCTGATCAAACGCCGCGAGGAGCTGTGCCAGCGCAGGGGCGATTATGACCGGCGGATCACCCTGTTGGATTTTGAAATCGGAGAGGTGGAGGAGGTGCTGCGCACGCTGGCCAAATACGATGAAGAAACCGAAGCAGCCGCCTGAGCTGCCGTCGGGTGCGCGGTATCTGCCGGACATTGTGGGGCAGGGATACCGCCGGTTTTGGGAATGCCGCCGGCGGTATCGGGTGGTGAAAGGCGGCAAGGCTTCCAAAAAATCCTCCACCACCGCGCTGTGGTACATCGTACACATGATGAAATATCCCGATGCGAATGTAATGGTGATTCGCAACGTATACCGTACCCACGAAAACAGCACCTTTGCCCAGCTTAAATGGGCGATTCGGCGGTTGGGGGTGGAGGCGCTGTGGAGCGCCACCCGTTCGCCGCTGGAGTTGATCTACAAACCGACCGGACAACGCATTTTGTTCCGCGGGATGGATCGGGTGGACAAGCTGGCATCCACAACGGTGGAGCGGGGCAGCATTTGCTGGGTGTGGGTCGAAGAGGCGTTTGAGCTGCGCAGCGAGGAGGATTTCAACAAGCTGGATCTGTCCATGCCGCGCGGCGAAGTGTCCCCGCCGCTGTTTAAGCAGACCACCATCACCTTTAATCCGTGGAGCGAACAGCATTGGCTGAAAGCCCGCTTTTTCGACCAGCCGCATCCGGATGTGCTGGCGATGACCACCAACTATCTTTGCAACGAGTTTTTGGACGACACCGACCGTGCCATTTACGAGGATATGCGGGTGCGGTTCCCGCGGCGATACGCGGTGGCGGGGCTGGGCGAATGGGGCGTGGAAGAGGGGCTGGTGTTTGAACGCTGGCGGGTCGAAAGCTTTGATCCGCGAGCGCTGCCGGAGGGGTATCGCCATGTGTTTGGGCTGGATTACGGCTATGCGAACGACCCCACCGCGTTTATCGCGGCGGCGGTGAGCACAGCCCAGCGGCGGCTGTACATTTACGACGAGCATTACGAAAAGCGGATGCTGAACAGCGATATTGCCCGCATGATCCGCGACAAGGGGTATGCCAAGGAGCGCATCCGCGCCGACAGCGCCGAGCCAAAGTCCAACGAGGAGCTGCGGCGACTGGGGATCGGGCGCATTGCTCCCGCGATCAAGGGGGCGGATTCGGTGCTGCACGGCATTGCGCGGCTGCAGGAATACGAGATGGTGGTGCATCCCGCTTGCCGCCACACCATTGCTGAGCTGTCAGCGTATTGCTGGGAGCAGGACGCGGCGGGGCGCACCATCAATCGCCCCGCCGACCGGGATAATCACCTGATGGATGCGCTGCGGTACGCGATGGCGGATGTACCGCCGCCGCGGGAGCAAGCGCCGCGCTCCGTGCCTCGCCGCGACCCGAGCGGGGTGCTGCCGGTGCATTTTCGCGGACATTGGGCATGAAGAAAGGAGGGAGTGGATGGCGTTTTTGATGGGAATGGCTGGCTTTTTGCTGGCGCTGGCGGCGTATGCCGCAGGGCGTTGGCAGGGGCGGCACAGTACCACAGGCAGCCGGCCGACGGCCCTTCCGCCGGACGAAAAGCAACGGCAGGAATGGCACAACTTTTGGCATTACGACGGCACGGCGATGCCAAAGCCGCCGGAGGGCGGACGATAACAGAAAGGAAGTGAGCATTTGATCCAACACACGATCACCCCGGAACAGGTGTTCCGGGAGTACGAGGAGGGCGCGGCATTCAAAGCAGCGCTGGGGCGGCGCGGGTTGTACGAGCAGAATCGCATCAACGAGCGCTTTTTCGCGGGCGATCAGTGGCGCGGCGCCAACTGCGGCGACCAGCGGCCGCTGGTGCGGTACAACATCATCAAGCGAATCGGCGAATACAAAATGGCAGTGGTGGGGTCGGCACCGGTGGCGGTGCGGTACACCGCCGAGGGGGTTGCCGCACCGGCTTCTACGACCGCGCTGCGCGATCGGGTCGCCGGTCAGCCGGACGGCTGGCATGGCACGCTGCAGGAGCCGGAGGTGGCGGCGGTGATGACGGCGCTGTCGGAGTATTTTCAGGTGACCGCCGCCCGCGTGGGGCTGGAGGAGATGAAAGAAACGGTGCTGCGCAACGCGTACCAGACCGGTACCGGTTTGCTGTACGCTTACTGGGATGACCGGATCCCCACCGGGTTGTATGCCGACCATGCCCGTACGGTGCCGATTCGCGGGGACATCGCCTGTGAGGCGCTGGATGTGGAGAATGTATATTTCGGCGACCCGACCAACGACGAGGTGCAGACCCAGCCGTATATCCTGATTGCCCAGCGCCAGCCGGTGGGCGAGCTGCGGCGGCAGGCGCGGCAATACGGCTGCACCGCGGTGCAGGCCGCGCGAATCCGTCCGGATGACGAACGGCAGTATATGGCAGGCGATCCCGATCGCCGCGAGTCGGAATCGACCCGCAAGGCGACGGTGCTGACCCGCTTTTGGAAAGAGTGGGACGAGCAGCGCCGCGCCTATACGGTGAAGGCGGTCAAGACCTGCCGCGGGCAGGTGGTGCGGCCGGTGTGGGATTTGGGTATCCGGCGGTATCCGCTGGCGAAGTTTTGCTGGGAGCGGCGCAAAGGCTGTGCTTACGGCGACAGCGAGATCACCTATCTGATCCCCAACCAGATCGCGATCAACCGGATGATGACCGCTTCGGTGTGGGCGGTGATGATGATGGGGATGCCGATGATGGTGGTCAACGGCGACTTGGTGAACCAACCCCTCACCAATGATCCCGGGCAGATCATTCCGGTGTACGGTTCCGCCGACGAGGTGGAGAAGGCGATCCATTATGTCAAGCCGCCGGATTTTTCGCCCCAGTTTGACGACCTTTGCGCGTCGTTGATCGTCAACACCCTGAATCAGGCGGGGGTGAACAGCGCGGTGCTGGGCGATATGACCCCCGACAACACCTCGGCGATCATTGCGGTGCGTGAGGCGGCGATGATGCCGCTGAACATGATCGGGCAGCGGTTTTACCGCTTTGTCGAGGAAGTGGCGCGGCTGTTTGCCGAGTTTTGGGTGACCCAGTACGGTCGCCGCCGGCTGCGCATGGAGGACGAGCGCGGGGTGTGGTATTTGCCGTTTGACGGCACGCGCTACCGCGATTTGATTCTGAATGTGCGGGTGCAGGCGGGCGCGTCCTCGCTGTGGAGCGAAAACCAGTCGGTGCAGACACTGGACAATCTGTTTGACCGGCAGATGATCGACAAGAAGCAGTATTTGGAGCGCTTACCCAAGGGTGCGATTCCGGATCTGGAGCGGCTGCTGCGCGAATGTGAGCAGCCGACCGACACAAAAGGAGGAGAAAACGATGCAGCAACCCGAAATCAGCGCGATGCCGGCGGCGGAAAATCCCGTGCAGACAGAACCGGAGGAGCGAGTGGCGATGCCGCCGGAAACGAGTGAGCAACCCATGCCGGAAGTGACGCTGGCGGAAGTGGCTCCCGCCGAATCGCCGGAGGAACCGGGTTTGACGGAGATGGCTCCGCCAGCCGCGCCGGAACCGGGCACGGAAGCCGGGCAGACGGCGCGGCTGGCAGAGGAATTTTTGGCGCTGGCGGACGAGATTGAGGACATTCGTATGCCGGAGGATCTGCCGGAGGAGGTGTGGGACACCGCCGCGCAGGGGGTGCCGCTGCGGGACGCGTATCTGCGCTATTGGTACGCCGAAACCGTGCGGCGGCAAGCCGCCCGGCAAATGCAGCAGCGCAGCACCGCTCAAAGTGCCGGATCGCTGCGCGATCTGCCGGACGATCCGCGTCCGGAGGAGGCCGCGTTCGCGCGGTCGTTCCAAACAGCCATGGAATAACCATACAACAACAAGAATGATGAGGAGAGTGTGTTTATGAATTTGATTACCTTTGCACAGACCATGACCGGCGAGCTGGACAAAGCGGTCGTTTCCAAACCGGTGACCGGCTTTTTTGCGGACAACGCCTTGCGCAGCCGCTTTGTGGGCGCCAAAACCGTGTTGATCCCCGAAATGGAGATGTCCGGTTTGGGCGATTATGACCGCGACACCGGCTTTGTCAAGGGCACCATCACCGTGTCCAGCCAGCCGTATACGCTGCAGATGGATCGCGGTCGTTCGTTCCAGCTGGATCGTGAGGACAACGATGAAACCGGCGTGGCGGGGCTGGCCGGACAGGTGCTGGGCGAGTTTGTGCGCACCCGCGTGGTGCCGGAAATGGATGCGTATTGCCTGTCCAAGCTGGCGGGGCTGGCGGTGACCAACAAGCAGACGGTCACCGGTACGCCCGCGACCCAGGCATTCGCGATGCTGACCGGCGCCATCGCCAAGGTGCAGAACGAGGCGGGCTACGACGAGGAGCTGGTGGCGTTCGTGGACGGCACCATGTGGAACGCGCTGCAAAACAGCGACGAGGTCAGCCGTCATTTGGAACTGGCATCCTTCAAAAAAGGCGGGGTGGATACGCAGGTGCGGTCTCTCAACGGAGTGGCGGTGCTGCCGGTGCCGGATTCGCGGATGAAAACGGCGTACACCTTCTACAACGGGGTGGACGAGAACCAGACCGACGGCGGGTTTGCCCCCAAAGCAGATAGTAAAAGCATCGGGTTGTTGGTGATGCCCAAGCGGGCGGCGTCGCTGGTGAAAAAGACCGAACAGGTACGCACCTTTGATCCGTCGCGCAATTTGCAGGCGGACGCATGGAAGTTTGATTATCGTCTGTATTACGATCTGTTTGTGCGCAACAGCATGCTGAAGAGCATTGTGGCGTACGTGTATTGATTCGATCCGGCGGGTGGTGCGGGCGGGATGACGATAAAAAGGAGGGAAGCGCATGACAGGGCAAGAGGCGTTGGAACAGGCGCTGCGGCTGCTGCATTATACCGATCAGGACGGACAGCCGGAAAGCCGGTTTCGCGAAGATAGCCGCCATCAGGGTTTGGCGGCGGTCAATCAGGTGGTTGCCGATTTGTGGGCGGTGGAGCAGGAACAGCCGTTTGTACCGCTGGATCGGCTGGACGATACGGTGGCGTTGTCCGACAGGGCGTGCCGCGAGGTGCTGCCGATCGGGGTGGCGATGTGGATAGCGCAGGCGGAGGGCGACAGCGCCCAGCAAGCGGTGCTGGCGGCGGCATACAGCCAAAAGCGCGGACAATGCGGCGCACCGTCCCGCCGGCGGCAGGATGTGATCCCGTGGGGGGAGAGCGCATGAAGTATGCCGCGATGAAAGCGCCGGAGCAATGCTGTGTGACGCTTCCGGCATGGGAGAAAGGCGTGGACGGCCGCGCCGGACGAACGGACGATACGCTGTTGCCGGAAACCTGCAACGTGTGGTGGGAACAGGAGATGCTGCAAACCCGCCCGGCGCTGCGATTTGTCGGTACGGTGGCGCGCCGCGCAGAGGCGCTTTGCCTGCTGCCCGAAATGGAGGCGGAGGGGGAAACGCGCCCTTACTGGCTGGAACGCTATGAGCAGGATGGTCAAACGCGGCTGTGGTGCTTTTGCGCGGACGAGGCTGGTGCGGCGGTGCCGCTCAGCCGCGAGCCGTTGGCGGCAGCCTATGGCGTGATCGCTGCGGTGCCGGAAGGGTGGCTCGCGATCACCGATAGCGGACTGTTTCGGCTGCGCGCCCGTGGCGGGGTATGGGAGGCTTGCGACGAGGCGGCGTATGTGCCGCTGGTGATGCGCGGCGGGCGGGGATGTCTGCCGACGGAGAGCAAGCCGTCCGGCGGACAGGCGTATGAGGAATACAACCGGTTGACCGACCGGTTTTCCGCCGCGTATACCACCGATGGGGCGAGCACACGCTTTTATCTGCCGCAAGCGGGGTTGGCGAACGACGCGGTGACGGCGGTGATCGATACCGCGGATGGCGGGCAGCTGACCTATCGGGTGGCGGCGGGGCAAACCGACAGCGCCGCGGCGGACGGGCGGTTTATGCGGGTGAACCGCCAAGGCGGCTATGTGCAGTTTCGTGATGCACAAGCAGCCGAGGATAACCCGCTGCCCGCTGCCCCGCGGGAGAACAATATGATGGTGACCGCCGCCAAAAACGGGGTGGGCGGTCGGACGCTGCTGGCCGGGCTGCGGCAGGGGTGCTGGCTGCCCGGCGACCAGCACCGCGCGGCGCTGGTGCTGTTTGGCGATCCAGCCGACCCGGCGCTGATTTGCTGGAGCGCACCGGGCGATCCGCTGTATATGCCGCAAAGCCACTTTACGCGGGTGGGCGATCCCCACAGCGCGGTGACGGCGATTACGCGGCTGCGCGACCGGCTGGTGCTGTTCAAACCGCAGGAAATCTATATGCTGACGCCGTCGGCGGCGGAGGGCACCGCTCGCTCCCGCTTTTCCTTTACTCGTTTGCCGGTGGGGGCGGGGTGCCACTGTCCAGCAACGATACAGGTGGGCGAGGAACGTCTGCTGTGGATGGATGGTGCAGGGCAGGTGCGGATGCTGACCGCCGACCGCATGAACGGACGCGAACCGGCGGCGGTAATGTCGGAGGCGATCGCTCCGATGCTGGCGGCATACACAACGGAGCAGCGGGCAGCGGCAAGCGCTGCATGGTGGCACGGACGGTATCTGCTGGGGATCGGGCGAGATGTGTGGGTGCTCGATCCTCGCAAGGAAACGGCGCCGGTATGGTTTTGCTGGCGATGGAACGAACAGGTGCAGCCGACAGCATGGGCAGCGCGCGGCGAGCAGTTGGAGCTGTGGTGCCGCGCCGAACAGGAGAAGGCACCGGTGTGGGCGGTATATCGCGTGCAGCCGGACACGACCGGTGCGGATGCCGTGTGGGATGGCACCCAAACAGTGACGGTGCCGATTCCGTATGCGGTGCACACCCGGCTGTGGGACGGCGCGCTGCCGGACAAGGACAAGCGTCTGCGCGCGGTGGAGCCGGTGGAATGGACGCTGGAGCGCGCCACGCTGACGCTGCGCACCGAGCGGGGAGAGGTGCAGTCACTGCGGCTGGCAGGTGCGGTCGGGCGGGAGATTCCCTGCCGTATGGCGCGGTGCCGCCAGACCGCGTTGCAATTGAACGGCTGCGGTGGGTGGCACGGCGCAGCGGTGCGGCTGCGTTGGCAGCTGTATCCCGTCGCGCGCCGATAACAGAGAGGAAAAAACAATGACATATGATCCGAAACAGGGGCGCGTGGATGTGCGCGCCGTTACCAAAGAAGTGCTGACTCGACGGCTGCGCCGCCGCATCAAGGCGACCGGTCAGACGGCAACACAAAGGTCGCCCAAAACGGCGGCGTAAACAGAGAGGGTCCGTGGGTTTCGATTGCCGAAACCCGCGGACCCTTTTGGCGTTGTGGGGAAAAGGAAAAAGGCGGCGATTTGCCGTTTCGACGGCTTTTTTTAACCGGGCGGCGTATACTATAGGGGTTATACAGACAAAACCGCCCAGAAATGTTCACAATACACAAATCAAAAAAATAAAATCAGTCAATATTATTGAAATCATAGAAAATTGACTTGATTTTTTCGACGAGAGTGTTACAATAGAACTATGAAAAAAGGAAGGAGCTGATCGGCTATGGGTCTCGGTCAGGCAGAGATACCGTATCGGCCTCTTTATGAGGATATACGAGCGTTTGAACAAATGGGTTGTCATCTTTTGGAAAATGGCACATATATATTTCGCGTGTGGGCGCCGAACGCCGCCGGTGTATCGGTGGTGGGCGACTTCAACGATTGGCAGGAGGATGCCACCCCCATGACCCGCCGCGCCGACGGCGTGTGGGAGGCAACGGTCAGCGGGTTGCAGGAATACGATGCCTACAAGTATTGTGTGCAGGCGGCGGACGGCGAGCGAGTGCTGAAAGCGGATCCGTATGCCTATCATTTTGAGACCCGCCCTGCCACCGCGTCCAAGATCTACCATCTGGATGGATACGACTGGCAGGATGCGGCGTGGCAGCAACGCAGCCGTGAGCACCCGATTTACGACCAGCCGATCAACATTTACGAAGTGCATCTCGGCTCCTGGCGGCGGTATCCCGACGGCCAGACTTTCGATTATGACAAGCTGGCGCAGGAGCTGGTGCCGTATGTGGTCAAGATGGGATACACCCATATCGAGCTGCTGCCGGTGATGGAGCATCCGTATGACGGCTCGTGGGGGTATCAGGTGACCGGGTATTACGCCCCCACCTCGCGCTATGGCACGCCACACCAGTTCATGCATTTTATTGATGTATGCCACCAGGCGGGCATCGGCGTGATTCTGGATTGGGTGCCGGCGCATTTCCCCAAAGACGAATGCGGGCTGTATCGGTTTGATGGTGGCCCGTGCTACGAATACGCCGACCCGCGCAAGGGGGAGCATCGCGAATGGGGCACCTGTGTGTTCGATTACGGTCGGACAGAGGTGCAGAATTTCCTGATCTCCAACGTGCTGTTCTGGCTGGAACAGTATCATGCGGACGGCATTCGGGTGGATGCGGTGGCATCTATGCTGTATCTCGACTATAACCGTCGGGATGGCGAATGGGTGCCCAACCAGTACGGCGGCAAGGAGAATCTGGAGGCGGTCGCTTTTTTGCGGCGGCTGAACGAATGTGTGTTTGCCCATCACCCGCAGGTGATGATGATTGCGGAGGAATCCACCGCGTGGCCGCTGGTATCCCGCCCCACCTCCGACGGCGGGCTGGGATTCAATTTCAAATGGAACATGGGCTGGATGAACGATATGCTGCGGTATATGGCGCTGGACCCGCTGTTCCGCAAGGACAATCACGACCATTTGACTTTCTCGTTTTTCTATGCGTTTTCCGAAAACTTTATCCTGCCCATCTCGCACGACGAGGTGGTGCACGGCAAAGGCTCGCTGATCGGCAAAATGCCGGGCAGCTACGAGGACAAGTTCGCGAATGTGCGCGTTTTCCTCGGCTATATGATGGCGCACCCCGGTAAAAAGATGCTGTTTATGGGCAGCGAGTTCGGACAGTTTAAGGAGTGGGCGTTTGAAGAGGAGCTGGACTGGCTGTTGCTGGATTATGAATCCCACCGCCAGCTGCACCATTTTGTCGCCTGCTTAAACGACTTTTACCGCAACACCCCGCCGCTGTGGGAGGACGACTTCTCGTGGGAGGGGTTCTCCTGGATCGCGAACGACGACTACGCACAAAGCGTGATCGCGTTCCGCCGTATCGACCGCAAGGGCGACGAGCGGGTGGTGGTGTGCAACTTCAATCCGGTGCTGCGGCCGCGATACCGCATCGGTGTGCCGCATGCCGGGGCGTATGAAGAGGTGTTTAACACCGACGACAAGGCGTTTGGCGGCGGTGGTGTCGCCAACGGTGTGGTGAACAGCGAAGCGATCCCGATGCACGGGTGCGATCAGTCGATCGAGCTGTCGCTGCCGCCGTTGTCGGTGCTGTATTTCCAGCGTAAAAACAAAAAATCCTCCGGGCGTCCGGCGGGCGCGGCGGGGAAATCAGGCAAAAAAGGAAAGAGGTAGGCTTTATGTATCGCAAACAGGAATGTGTGGCTATGCTGTTGGCCGGTGGACAGGGCAGCCGGTTGTATGCCTTGACCCGCCATATTGCCAAACCGGCGGTGCCGTATGGCGGCAAATACCGGATCATCGACTTCCCGTTGTCCAACTGTGTCAATTCCGGCATCGAAACGGTGGGGGTGCTGACCCAGTATCAGCCGTTGGAGCTGAATGATTATATCGGCGCGGGCGAGCCGTGGGATCTGGACCGGCTGAACGCCGGGGTGCATGTGCTGCCGCCGTATCAGAAAAACAAGGGCGCAGATTGGTACAAAGGTACCGCCAACGCCATTTACCAGAACATGGCGTTTATCGAGCGCTATCGTCCGGAGTATGTGCTGGTGCTGTCCGGCGACCATATCTACAAAATGGATTATTCCCAGATGATCGCCGCCCACAAGCGCAACCACGCCGACTGCACCATCGCGGTGCTGGAGGTGGAGATGTCCGAAGCCAGCCGGTTCGGTATTCTCAACACCAACCCGGACGATTCGATTTATGAATTTGACGAAAAGCCCGCGCATCCCAAGAGCAACTTGGCGTCGATGGGCATTTATGTGTTCACATGGGACAAATTGAAACAATATCTGACCATGGACGAGCAGGACCCGAACTCGCAAAACGACTTTGGTAAAAATGTGCTGCCCGCCATGCTGAACGCGGGCGAGCGGATGTTTGCCTACCGGTTTGACGGCTACTGGAAGGATGTCGGCACCATCGACAGCCTGTGGGAAGCCAATATGGATATGCTGAACCCGCAAACCTCGCTGGATTTGTCCGACCGTTCGTGGCGCATCTATTCCCGCAACGAGGGGCATCCGCCACACTATGTCGGGCAAAACGCCAAGGTGGAAAACAGCCTGGTGTCGGAAGGCGGCAACATCTTCGGCACGGTGGACTTTTCGGTGCTGTTCTCCGGCGTGACGGTGGAGGAGGGCGCCGAGGTGCGCGACTCCATTTTGATGCCGGGCGCGCGGGTGAAAGCAGGCGCGCGGGTGCAATACGCGATCGTGGCGGAGGATGCGGTGATCGAAGAGAACGCCGTGGTCGGGGCACGACCGGAAGAACATAGCGACGATTGGGGCGTTGCGGTTATCGCCGCCGGCGTCACGGTGGGCGCGGGAGCGACCGTCCCGCCGCGTGCCATGGTGGAGGAAGATGTGGAAGGGGGTGCCATCTATGCGAAATAACAATGTGATGGCGTTGATTTTTTCCAATATGCACGACGAATCGGTGCGCGATCTGACCGCGGTGCGGTCGATGGGGTCCATCCCGATCGGCGGACGGTATCGGCTGATCGACTTCACCCTGTCCAGTCTGGTCAACGCCGGTGTGATCAAGGTGGGAGTCGTGACCAAAAGCCATTATCAATCGCTGATGGATCACATCGGTTCCGGTAAGGCGTGGGATCTGTCCCGCAAGCACGAGGGCTTGTGCTTTTTGCCGCCGTTCAACGCGCAGGACGATCTGTACAGCGGGCGCGTAGCGGCGCTGGCGGGTATCGGCGCTTTTTTGGAGCGCGCGCGGGAGGAATATGTGATTTTGGCGGACAGCCATCTGGTGGGCAACATCGACTATGACCGCCTGATCGATGCGCATCTGGATTCCGGCGCGGACATCACCATCGGCTACAAGCGCGGTCCGCTGCCCGCCCAGCGCAACAACCTGATTTTGACGATGGATGTGGACGGCCGTGTGGCGGACATCCAGATCGGCGATGCCAACGGCGAGCAAAACAGCTATTACGGGCTGGGCATCTACATTTTGCGGCGGGATCTGCTGCATCGGTTGGTGGCGGACGCGGTCAGCCACAACCAGATGAATTTTGAACGCGATATTCTGCAAAAATACCGCGAGGATATGCGCATCCAGGGCGCCGAGGTGACCGAGTATGTGCAGACCATTCATTCGCTGAGCAGCTATTTTGCCGCCAATATGGCGTTTTTGGACAGTGATGTGCGCGCGGCGCTGTTCCCCAAGGGGCGGCCGGTGTATACCAAGGTGCGGGATTGCGCTCCTGCCACCTATGGGCTGCATTCGCAGGTGTCCAATTCGCTGGTAGCGGATGGTGCGCATATTGACGGCACCGTGCGCAACTCCATCATCTTCCGCGATGTGCATATCGAGCGCGACGCGGTGGTGGAAAACAGCATTGTGATGCAGGATGCGGTGATACATCGGGGCGCGCATCTGGATGCGGTGATTTTGGATAAAAATGTGACCATTCACGATGGTCGCTGCCTGCGGGGAGCGGACAGCTATCCCGTGTTTATCGCCAAAGGCGCGGTGGTTTGACCACGCCGCTTGAACAGCGAAAAAGCATAGCATGACAAAAAGGGGGACTTTCTGTGAAAGTATTATACGCCACCAGTGAAGCGCTGCCGTTTGCGGCGTCGGGTGGATTGGCAGATGTGGCGGGCAGCTTGCCGCAGGCGCTGCGCCGGCGGCTGGTTGGCTGCCGGGTGGTGTTGCCGCTGTACGAATCGGTGCCGCAGGAGCTGCGGGATCAGATGACCTTTTTGACCAGCCTGTCGGTGCCGGTGGCATGGCGGCGGCAATATTGCGGTGTGTTTGAAGCGCGTCAAAACGGCGTGATCTACTATTTGCTGGATAACCAGTATTATTTCAAACGCGCCGGATTGTATGGTCATTACGATGATGCCGAGCGGTTTGCGTTTTTTGCCCGCGCGGTGCTGGAAATGCTGCCGGCGATCGGATTTATGCCGGATGTGATCCACGCGAACGATTGGCAAACCGCGCTGATTCCGGTGTACCATCACCTGTACTACGCCGATCGTCCCGAATACAGTTCCATCAAAACCGTGTACACTATCCATAATATCCAGTATCAGGGTCGTTATGGCACCGATATTCTGGAGGATGTGTTTGGTATTCCGCGATCGGCGCAAAGCCTGCTGGAGCAGGATGGCGATCTCAATTTGATGAAGGGTGCGATCGAAACAGCGAACCGCGTGACCACCGTCAGCCCCACCTATGCGCAGGAGATCATGGATCCGTGGTATGCCCATGGGCTGGATTCGATTTTGCGGGCACGCAGCTGGAAAGTGAGCGGTATCCTCAACGGGATCGACACCGAAGCGTATGACCCCGCCACCGATCCGCAGATTCCGGTGCATTATTCCGCCGACGATTTTTCCGGCAAGGCGGGCAACAAACAGGCGCTGCAGGAGCGGCTGGGGCTTTCGCAGCAGCCGGATGTGCCGCTGATCGGCATGGTGACCCGGCTGGTATCGCACAAGGGGCTGGATCTGGTCAAATATATTCTGGATGAGCTGCTGCACGAAAATGTGCAGATGGTGGTGCTCGGCTCCGGCGACTGGCAGTATGAGAGCTTTTTCAAAGAGATGCAGGAACGCTATCGCGACAAATTCTGCTATTGCTCCGGGTTTGTGCCGGAGCTGGCGCACAAAATTTATGCGGCGGCGGATATTTTCCTGATGCCCTCCAAAAGCGAACCGTGCGGGTTGGCGCAAATGGTGGCGTGTCGGTACGGCACACTGCCGGTGGTGCGCGAAACCGGCGGCTTAAAGGACAGCATCCACGACTGCGGAGATGGGACCGGCAACGGATTCACCTTCCAAACCTACAACGCCAACGATATGTTGTATGCGATCCACCGCGCGTTGGGGGCGTACGCCAACAAGACCGATTGGCCGGTGTTGGTGGAACGCGCCATGCGGTGCGATTTCAGCTGGGGACGCTCGGCCAACGAATATATCCGGTTGTATAAAGAACTCATCAAAGGCGAATAAAGCGAAAAAGCGGGGAGCCTGCTGCCGACGGCAGCAGGCTCCTTTTGGGGTATTTCATAATCTTTTTACAAAATCTGCCGGTCGGGGACGAGCGGGTCGCTTGCTTTTTTGTGCCGCACCCGCTATAATGGAACACAAACACGACCAAGGGGGAGCCGCCATGTCCATACGAAACTGGATGCCGTCGTCCGATACCGAACTGTACCAAAAAGTGTTGGTGCTGTTTTCGGTGGTACAACTGGTGATGGGGTTGGCACTGTTTGCGCTGTCCACCACCGCCAAGCCGATGCTGTATCTGCTGTTTGTGGTGGGCATCGTGTGCGCAGTGCTGGCACACCGGTTTTGGCACAGCCGTCCGGCGCGCATCGTGTGCCGTGGAATCATCTATCTGCTGCTGGCGGGTTTTTTGGTGGGCGCGCTGGTGGCGCAACTCGGCTATTCGGGCGGCACCGGATTGGAATGGCAGCGCTTTGGGGTCAGCACGCCGCTGATTTTGCATACGCTGCTGCTGTTTTTGACTCCCTCGATGGCGTTGGCGGCGCTGCATGGCCGCCGGTTGGATGTGAACTTTTTGCGGGCGACCAGCGTGATTAACACCCTGTTGGCGGCGGCACTGTATGTGGTGCCGGTGGTGCGCGAGCGGGTGGAACGCGGCGTGGATAACTGGTATTTCAGCATTTTCTGTCTGCTGTGCGTGGCGGTGACTATGGTGGCGGCGTTTTTGATCCCGCCGGTCGCTTTCCGCAGCAAAAAAACGCCCGCGGCTCCGGCGGCGGACGAAGCAGCGGACGAATAAAAAACGGCGTGTCCCCCTCGCGCCCGGGGCGTGAAGGGGACATTTCGCGTGTGCGTTACACGGTTTCCTGCAAGGTTCGCTCGGCAACGCGGAACACCCGCGCGAGCGAGGCGGAGAAAAAGGGAAAATCGCGGCGCAGCTGCTCTTGCGACAGCGCCGGCAGCGCTTCGGCGGACAGCTTGTCCGCGCCCGGCACCGGATAGCCTTGCGCCAAACACCCTACCCGCGTGACCGCGCGCCCGATGGCGGCGGTGGTCAGTGGCTGAAACTGCGCTTCCGGCAGCGAAAACAGCGCTTTTGAGGTTTGTGGGTGATGCGCGCACAGCTCGCGGAACAACGCGTACAACAGCACCGACAGCGCGCGAGTGACCTCGGTGGTCAGCGGATCGTGGCGGCAGCTTTGCAGCATCTGGAACAGAATGTGGGTGGATTGCAAAATCTGCTTTTGGCGAATGTCCTCCGGCGAGGACAGCTCCAGCGGCTTTTCGTTTTCGGTGGGCGGCGATTGGGGCGATACCAATTCGGGCGCGATGCCCGATCGATCGGCGGTGCGCCCCAGCAGATAGTCGCAGGACACATGATAATAGTCGGCGGCGCGCACCACGAATTGCAGCCCACATTCGCGAACGCCCTTTTCATAATGCGACAACAACGCCGGCGAAATGTCCAGATCCTTGGCGGCCTGCTTTTGGGTCAGCTTGCGCTCGCGGCGCAGCGACAGCAGAATACGTGGAAATTCGTTGCTCATGCGGGGTTGCTCCTTCACTAAAAATATACAGCGAGTTTAGTATAACGAAAAATCAACGATTTGTAAAGAGGTGCTTTTGATGCAAAGCTACACCATCCATTTGATCCGGCACGGCCAGACCCAGGCGAACAACGACGGGCGTTATATCGGGCGCACCGATGAACCGCTGTCGCCCGAAGGGTTGATGCAGCTGCTGTCCATGAAACAACAGTACGACTATCCGGGCGGCGCGCGGTTTTTCACCAGTCCGCTGACCCGCTGCCGTCAAACACTGGAGGTGCTGTATCCCGGCTGCCACGCGGAGGTAGTGGACGGACTGGCGGAGTGCGATTTCGGCGAATGGGACGGCAAAAGCGCCGCTCAACTCAAACAGGACGAGCGTTTCAGCCGATGGTTGGCGGGCGAGCCGGTGGAGATTCCCGGCGGCGAAACCGGCGAGCAGTTCCAGCATCGCGTGCAGCACGCGTTTGAAGCGCTGGTGGAGGATATGATGCGTCACAAGGACACCGAAGCGGTGGTCTGTACTCATGGCGGCGTGATTATGCTGTTGATGGCGGCGTATGCGCTGCCGCGCGCACCCATGCACGAATGGGCGGCGGAAAACGGCGGTGGCTTTACACTGCGCATCACCCCCACGCTGTGGATGCGCGAACCGGTGGCGGAAGCCATCGACACCGTGCCGCGTATCCGCCCGGCGGAGTAAAGAAAAAACGCCGGGTGATCCCCGGCGATTGAAGATGGCGGGCGGCCATAAATACCACCCGCCATCTATTGACATTGCCCCCGAAAGGGGCTATACTGTTACTAGAGGATGGCATGACCGATAGACGGTTTGCCCCCAATAAGTTAGAAGAAATAAACCGCTAACTTTCGAGGGTTGGGCGGTTTATTTCTTTTTATTTATCGCGTTGATTACAAGTGCAATCACAGTTGCTATCATGACAACGAATTGAAACAATTCGCCGTATGTAACATACATCGCGTCACCCCCTTTCGGGGGCGAAAAAGAATTTCGACCCCCTTTGAACAGGGGACGAACCGCCTACCGTGAATGGTCATGCCATCTAATATCCTATCCTAGCAGCATTGCCGCAGTTTGTCAACACTGTGGTTTTGTTTTACACCATATAAGCGCCACAAAACAACGCCGTCCGATGTATATCGGACGGCGTTTTCGTGTCTTTTCTTATTCTCCCAAGCTCAGGCGGCCGCTAAAGGTGAACTCACTCGCGTCCAGCCGATAGGCAGGCAGCAGCTCCGGTCCGCAGCTGTGCGATCCCACGCCGCTTTGCGCCGCATCGATGCACAATACCGTGTCGCCGCAGGGGCGCAACTCATAATTGTGCGCCTTGTGCGCCAGCTCCTCTTGTGTATACGGCGAGGCGTTAAAGCAGAAATCGCCGGTCACGGTCAGCGCCGCGCCCTCGCCGGACAGCGCCAGACGGGTGCAGCCGTAGTGACTGCCGTTTTCCTGCGGACGCACATAATTCTCATGCAGCTCGTCCACCGTGCTTTCAAAGCAACCGTACCAGCTGGCTTGGTGCTTGTCGACATAGCTTTCGTAGGGACCATAACCGGTATAGGCGACCTGTTTCATGCCACCGGGCAGGAACAACCGCAGCCCAAAGCGGGGCAAAAACGGCAGCCCCGGCGTGCGCCGCACAGTCATATCCCATGTGATGGCGCCTTTGCCGTCCACCGTCCACAGCACGCGGATGTTCAGCAACCGCTGCCGTCCGTTTGCCGCCACCGACAAATCGGTGGTGATGCGCACCAGCTCGCCATCGCTGTACACCTCGGTCGCGTAGGCGCGGGAGGTGGTGCGGTCGTAGCCGCAGGCGTAGTATTGACCGGCGATGTGTCGTTCGTTGTCGGTGGGGGCGCGCCACAGGTTGAAGGCCATCGGGCGGCGCAGCATCGACATCTTGTCTATGGTCAGATTGGTGAACAAACCGGTATCTTTGCTGTAAATATAGCGGAAATTCTGTCCGCACAGCAAAATTTCGCGATCATCCTGCAAATAGCGCGGCGCGCGTACACCGGACAAGCCGGGAGCTGGCTCGGAATGCCGCGCCAGCTCCACCTGGTCAAAGCCGACGGCGTCGCCCGCTTTGCCCCACGGCGTGTCCTGCAGCAACCGGTATTCCAGCCGCAGATGGCAAACGCCTTGCCGCGGCAGCAGATAATCGATTTGCAGCGGTACTTGTCCCCGCGGCGAAACCGACGGGCAGGGGAGAGCACCCTCCTGCATCGACTGCCCATCCGCTGTCAGCACAAACGCCAGCGAAAGATAGTCCTTCAAATCGGTGAAATCCAGCTTGTTGTACAGCGTGAACCGTCCTTTTTCCGCGTCCTCACAGGTCAGCCGCGCGGGACGGAACACATTTTTCAGCTCTTTCAAACCGGTGTGCGGCGTGCGGTCGGGATACACCAGCCCATCCATACAGAAGTTGCCGTCGTGCAGCTCCTCGCCGAAATCGCCGCCGTAATGGTACACTGCTGTGCCAGAACCGGATTTGCCGGCGAACACCGCGTGGTCGCACCATTCCCATACAAAGCCGCCCGCCGCGCGGTCATACGCGTCCAGCACCTGCTCGTAATCCTCCAAATCGCCGGGTCCGTTGCCCATGGCGTGGCAATATTCGCACAGCACAAACGGTTTGCCGCCCGGTTGTTCCACATACCGGCGCAGATCGTCCGGCGAGGTGTACATTCCGCTTTTGACATCCAGATCGGCGCAGTCCAGCTGTTTGCCGGCGGGCATATGCGCCGCTCCTTCGTAATGCGTCAGGCGGGTGGGGTCGGTCTGTTTGACCCACCGCTCGGCGGCGACAAAGTTTTCACCGTAGCCCGCTTCGTTGCCCATCGACCAGAACAGTACGCAGGTGCGGCTGCGGTCACGCAGCACCAGCCGCTGGATGCGATCCATGATCGGCGCGGCAAAGGCGGGATCGTCCGCAATTTTGCAAAAATCCGCTGCCGGACCGTACAGCGTGGTCACGCCGTGACATTCGATGTCCGCTTCCTCCAGCACATACAGCCCCAACCGGTCGCACAGATCCAGCAGCAGCGGCGAGCTGGGATAATGGCTGGTGCGCACAGCGTTGATGTTGTGTTGCTTCATCAGCAGCAGATCGGCGCGCATTTGCCCGGGGGTGACGGCATAGCCCACGGTGGGGTCGCTGTCGTGGCGGTTGACGCCGCGCAGCCGCAGCTTTTGACCGTTCAGCAGCACCACGCCGTCTTTCACGCTGATTTCACGCAGCCCCACCGCAAAGGGGATGATCTCGCGCCCGCATTGCAGCAGCAGCGTGTACAGATACGGCTGCTCGGCGTTCCACAGCACCGGATCCGGCACATCCATGTGCAGCTTGCCGTTTTTGGCGGAGGCGGCAGCCACCTTTTTGCCCTCGTGGTTCAGCAGCTGGGCGGATGCCACCGGTGCCCCCGCGTTAAATGTGCAGGCCACCTCCACCGCCGCTTTTTGATAGTTTTTGGACAGCGGAGTGGTGATCACCGCATCGGCAATGTGCTCTTCCTCCCGCAGCAGCAGGTACACATCGCGGAAAATGCCGGACATCCGGAGTTTGTCCTGGTCTTCAAAATAGCTGCCGTCGCACCATTTCACCACCAGCACCGCCAGCATATTGTCGCCGGTTTTGACAAATTCGGTCACATCAAATTCATCCGGCGAATGGGACACCTGGCTGTATCCGACAAAGTGACCGTTCACCCATACATAGTAGGCGGAGTCCACCCCCTCAAAGCAGAGGTGTACCCGACCTTCGGTCTGCATCCGCAACAGCTTGAACGGGCGCAGATACGCGCCGCAGGGGTTGTCCACCGGCACATACGGCGGGTCGTAGGGAAACGGATATTGGATGTTCACATATTGGTGGTGGTCGTAGCCGTTCATCTGCCACACCGACGGCACCGGCAATCCGGCAAAGCCGATGGTGGGGTAGGGCGGCTTAAAAAATGGCACGTCCATGCGGCGCACACTGTCGAAATAGCGGAATTGCCACCCGCCGTTCAGCGAAACAAAGCGGTTGGAGCGGTCGCGCCGCCCGGCGCAAGCGTCCCGCGCGGTCATATAGGGGATGAAATAGGTGCGCGGGGGCAGCGTGCCCCGGTGCAGTATCTCCATGTTTTCAAAAAAATTGTCTACCAGCATCATGGTTCCTCCTTACAGGTTGAGGATACATATACACCATTAGTATACCAGATGTTTCGACAAAAAGATAGCCTGTTCGGCACAAAAAAATAGCGGCAGCCGCGATGCTGCGGCGGGGCATAACCGCCGTCTGGGTGGGCATACTGGTACAAAAGGGGGAGCGAACATGAACAACAGCCGAAAAATCGTGTTGGTGGGTACCGGTATGGTGGGGATGAGCTTTGCCTATGCGGCGCTGAACCAGCACATTGGCGATGAACTGCTATTGATCGACATCGACCGCGAGCGCGCACAGGGTGAGGCGATGGATCTGAACCACGGATTGGCGTTTGCCAGCGGCTCCATGAAGATCGCCGCAGGGGATTATGCCGACTGCGCCGATGCGGACATTGTCGCTATTTGCGCCGGTGTCAACCAAAAGCCGGGCGAATCCCGTCTGCAGCTGCTGCAGCGCAACACACAGGTGTTCCGCTCCATCGTGGAGCCGGTGGTGGCATCCGGCTTTGACGGCATTTTTCTGGTCGCCACCAATCCGGTGGATATCATGACACGGGTCACCTATGAGCTGTCCGGGTTTAACGCGGGGCGGGTGCTGGGCACCGGCACCACGCTGGATACGGCGCGGCTGCGGTATTTGCTGGGTGACTATTTTGGGGTGGATGCGCGCAATATGCACGCGTATGTGATGGGGGAACACGGCGACAGCGAGTTTGTACCGTGGTCACAGGCGATGCTTGCCACCCGGTCGGTGGTGGAGCTGTGCCGCAGCCATCCGGAGGATTACCGGCTGGAGGAGCTGGAACGCATCAGCACCGAGGTGCGCGAAGCGGCGCAAAAGATCATTGCCGCCAAAAAAGCCACCTACTATGGTATCGGTATGTCCATGACCCGCATCGCCCGCGCCATTTTGTCGAATGAGAGCAGCGTGCTCACCGTGTCCGCCCGGCTGCGCGGCGAATACGGCCAAAAGGATGTGTTTGTGGGGGTGCCCTGCATCATCAATCGCCAGGGAGTGGAGCGGGTGTTGGAACTGGATTTGAGCAAAGAGGAACGCAGCAAAATGGCTGCCTCCTGCGCCGTGCTGCACGAGAATTACGATGGCTTGCAGCTGACAAAATAGCCACGCCATGGCGGCACGAAAATGTATATGCAAACCAGCGGCATGCCAAAGCCTTCCCCTCAGAGGCAATTTCTCTGACCACCGGTAGCGATAAGACTTGTCAAGCCTTCCCCTTGAGGGGAAGGTGGCGCGGCTTTACGCCGCGACGGATGAGGTGTTAGAAACCGAAAAATTTCTGCATAAACCAATGGCGTGCCAAAGCCTCCCTTGTGTAAAGGGAGGTGGCACAGCGTTAAGCTGTGACGGAGGGATTGTAAAGAAAATGGCAAGTTCACCCGCCGCCCGATGGACGGCGAATAATCCCCCAGTCACGACCACGGTCGTGACAGCCCCCTTTACTCAAAGGGGACATACGCTCGCCGCCAGATAGCAAGGGAAATTAGATAGTCGCAGAAATCTCTCAAGCCTTCCCCTTGGAGGGGAAGGGGGACCGCCGAACGGCGGTGGATGAGGTGGAAAAGCGGCGGATTAAAGTATGCTATTGGTTTTCCGCAATACTACAAATGTGCGCAACTATTATATTGCTAAAATCTTATTGGTTCTCTCACACCTCATCCGCTTCGCTGCGCTCAGCACCTTCCCCTTGGAGGGGAAGGCTTTTGTTCTCCTTGCGGGGATTCTACAATTTTTTAGTTGGGATACCTTGCACGGCAACTTTTGCAAAGTTAACAATTTGGACACAAAATTGCCCAAAGGCCTCCCGCCAGAAAAACGGGAGGCCTTTGGGTGTTATCAGTCAATGGAGTTGCTCGCTAAAAAAAGGAGCATATGATGCTGCGCAGTCCTTGGGGAGAATCTGCACACGGCGGGTATTCGCGTCGTCCCGCCGTCTGTCACTACTATACAACAACAAAATTATTTTGTCAACAATATTTTGCGACAAATAGTATTGACGGCAAAATAATACGAAAGTATAATTAAATGGAAGAAAGAGGTGAGACTGTGAGCGTTAGTGATAACCTCAAAAGGGGAACCATTGAACTCATGCTCCTGACCTTGCTCAACGAGAGCGATATGTACGGGTACCAGCTCTGCCAGACATTGGAAGAGCGCAGCGAAGGCTTGTTTATTGTCAAAGAAGGCTCGCTTTACCCCACGCTGTACCGTCTTTTGGGAAAAGGCCTGATCTCTGACCGAAAGGAAAAGGTGGGGGTGCGCCGCACGCGCGTCTACTACCATTTGGAACCGGCGGGGAAAGAATATTTGCAGGAGATTCGGCGGGAATACGACGCTCTCAGTCAAGGCATTCTTCATGTTTTACAGTATACCCGGAAGGAGGGATAACGGAATGAGTCGGGCGGGCAAAATCTATTGCAGACGGATCAGAAAGCGGATCGTGGGAACGCGCCGTGAAAAAGCAGTGTTTCTGGAACCATTGAAAGGAAGTGTAGAGGAATATCAGCAGGAGCATCCGGATGCAACACTGGCGGAGCTTTGCGACCACTTCGGCAAACCGGAGACGATCGCAAACGATTACATATCCACGCTGGATGACGAATTTGTGCGCAAGCGGCTTTTCCGTGCAAAAGCGATCCGGATCGGCGTAATCATCGTAGCAGCCATAGCGGCAGTGGCGCTCGGTGCATTGGGTGCGGCAATGTTGTTGAATCGATCAGCTAACACACCGGATACCGGTGAAGTAACGATTGTTTATCAGGATGGGTATACGCAAGAGGAAGTAGCACATTTTTATGAGTGAGAGAGGGGCAATATGACAATGAAAAAGATTTTGGCGATGCTGTGCATGACGGTGCTGATGGTGTCGGTACCCGCGGCGGTTTTGGCGGAAACGCAGGAGGACGAAGGCGTTGTAGTCAGCGAAACGACGGAGTATCAGGAGGACGGCTCCTATATCGAGATCGTGGTGCGCGAGCTCCCGGCGGTGACGCGGGCAACCACCAGCAAAAGCGGCAGCAAAACCTATACGGCTAAGGATTCCGATGGCAATGCACTGTGGTCGTTCACGGAAAAGGGCACTTTTTCCGTGAACACGGGTGTCAGCGCGACCTGCACCGCATCATCCTGTAGCACCAGCATTAAACATAGCGATTGGACGGTTGCTGAAAAAGCCTCCAAAAAATCCGGCAATCAGGCAATCGGTACCGGCACATTCAAAAAGAAGTTGTTGGGTTTGATTACGACAGATACCAGAGATTGTAAAGTTGTGCTGGCCTGCGACAAAAACGGCAAATTGAGCTGATAGCGCTCGATAGATAAAGAGAACCCCCGACACAAAGACATTCTTTGTGTCGGGGGTTTTTGTCGTATGTATATTTCCGTGTTTGCCCTTGTACCTTGCCGACGCTTGCGGCAAAAGGATTCTTCGCTCCGCTCAGAATGACAGGGTGAGTGCCCTCGTTGTAGAAATCCCATCCGGCTCCCTCTGACGAGGGAGCTGTCGAGCGACAGCGAGACTGAGGGAGAGACAGAGTTTTTGCAACACCCAAAGTGGGCGGTGTTTTTTCTCTCCCTCCGTCTTTTTGCTGCGCAAAAATCCACCTCCCTCGTCAGAGGGAGGCTGGCACCCGCCGCCAAATAGCATAGACAGTTTGATGAGCGTAGAGATTTCACAAGCCTTCCCCTCCGAGGGGAAGGGGGACCGCCGAACGGCGGTGGATGAGGTGGAAAAGCGGCAAATTAAAGTATGCTATTGGTTTTCCGCAATACTACAAATGTGCGCAACTTATTATATTGCTAAAATCTTATTGGTCTTCTGACACCTCATCCGCTTCGCTGCGCTCAGCACCTTCTCCTCAAGGAGAAGGCTTGCGCCCGCCGCCAAATAGCATAGACAGTTTGATGAGCGTAGAGATTTCACAAGCCTTCCCCTTGGAGGTGATTCCCTGCGCTTGGACGGATGATAAGTCCCCTCAAGCCTTCCCCTTGAGGGGAAGGTGGCGCGGCTTTACGCCGCGACGGATGAGGTGGAAAAGTTTTTACACTTTATTTCAGCCAGTCACTCAATTTCAGCGGGCCGAATGCGGGCAGCGGGCGACCGGCGGCGTCGGTGATGTTGGCGTAGGTGCCGTTGCCGAAGAAATACGAGAGATACATCTCTTTCAGCTGCTCGTCGGGGCATTCGTGGCGGACAAACACCGTGTCCTCGCCCAGCTCCAGCCGGAAGATGCTGCGGGTGTCGATGTGATCCGGGCTGCGGGACAGCGCAAAGCCGGAGGGGACACCGGGGCTTTGCAGCCCGCCGTGAATGTTGCGGTAGCGCACCGCCAGGTTCTCACCCCAGTCGTCCGATCCGTGGATGATGCGGATGTCGGACAACGCCGGCGCGGGCAGCGTTTTCAACCCCTGTTTGTCAAAGCAAAGGCGCGCCATGCTTTCCGCCGCCGCTTTGCCCAGCCGCTGGTGATACCGCGCTTGCAGATGAATCCCGTCCGCGTAATCCGCGTCGGTCACTGCCAGCGTATCCAGCGCCGGGATCGCGTCGGTCATCTGCCGCTGCAGCTCGCGGATCGCGCTCCAATGGGGATCGTCCGCGATGGCGGCGTTGCTGAACCGCCCGATCTGCACCTGCACAAAAGGCAGCTCCGGCTCGCCGAGCGCTTCGCGGAACGCGGCGATCAGCCGCTGCATCCGCCCGGTGAACAGCTCCACACCGGTGGGGTTGGCTTCGGCGCAGCCCTGGTACCAGAAGATGCCGCGCACCCGCCCGCCGGACAGCTTGATGCGGTTCATCGTGATTTGATACAGATTGGGGATATCCTCTTTCGCGTCGGGATCCCACTGGCTCAAATTGGAGCCGCCCAGCGCGCAGGGAATCACCCCTTGCGGCAAACCGGTGCGGGCGTGCATCGCTTCCGCAAAGTAAAAGCCGGGACCAACGCCGCGCACATGCACCCCGCCGTGACCCTTGAAATGATTCTGCATAAACGGCTCCGGGCACATCCAACCGCGGTGCAGCCGCGGTTCCGCCAGCTCCCAATGCTCGTTATCAAACGAAAACTGGCGCAGCTCGGGGCGCTGGCGCAGCTCGCCCGCGATGTCGCGGTAGTAGCCGATGCCCTCCATGTTGGATTGCCCCGCCAGCAGCCACACATCGCCGACATACAGATCGGTCAGCGTGACGCTGCTTTCGTCATCGGTCAGCGTGACGGTGTAGGGACCGCCCACCGGAATGTTGATCAGCCAGAAAAAGCGATGCCCATCGCGCGGGGCATCCTCCCGCACCTGCCCGTGGGGCACCGATACGCGGATGTTCACATCGCCCACTGCGTCGGCGGCAAAGCCGGCGCGGCACAGCTCGGTATCGCGTTGCAGCACCATGCCGGACGACAGTCCATATACGATTTTCATAAACACAGCCTCCTGAAATAAAAAAATCTCCGCCACGCGGGCGGAGAACATCACCAATCTATCACAGCGCCTGTTCGCCGATGCGCTCGCCCATGCGCACCACGGTTTCCAGCCCGTTTTGGGTGTTGCGCAGCAGCTCGTTGTCGATATCGACTGCGCCGGGGCGCAGCAACAGCACAATGGTGGAGCCGCCGAATTGGAACATCCCTTTTTCCGCCCCGCGGCGCACCTGCGCGCGCCCGTGGTGGTTGCAGATCTTGCCCACCATCAACGCCCCTACCTCCACCTGCACCACATCGCCGAAGTGGGCGGTGTGCATCAGCGTGTATTCGCGGCAGTTGCGCTTGTAAATATTCACCCGCTCCAGCGCGATGGGCTGCACCGTGTGCAGCACGCCGGGGAGAAAATGGTTGTCCTCTTTTTCGCCGTCGTCAATATAGCAATAGCGGTGGTAATCGTCCACCGTCAGTCGGCAGATCACGCATACGCCGCCCGCGAACTGCGCCGCCAGCGGGTCGCCGCCCAGCAGCTCCTCCACCGTATAGGCGGATTGCTTGATCCAAAAGCGCCGTCCCTCGTCAATGGGGTAGGCGGACAGCTTGCAGTCGCACGGACTGATCAGATGGGTGGGGTCGGTGTCGATGGGGCGGCATTCCGGCTGGATGCGGCGGGTGAAAAACTGGTTATAACAGCGATAATCCGCCGCTTCGTATTCCGATAAATCGATGTTGTTTTTGCGCACGAACGAGTCGATCATCCGCACCGACAGGCGGCTGTTCATAAAGCCGCCCGCCAGCCGCGACACAAACCGACGAGTCAGCAGCTTCAGCACCAGCCGACCGGCCGCGCAGCCATACAAAAATGCCAACGCCCCGCCGGGGCGTGTTACCGCAACGGTGGGGCGAGAAGAAGTTTGTTCGGTCATGTGATCACTTCCCCCACACGATCAGTGCCACAAATTCCAGCAGCCCCAGCACCAGCATACCGAGGATGATTTTCAGTCCCGGCTTGGGAACGCGGAATTTCAGCACAAAGGCGGCGGCAATCAGCAGCAGCGCCACACCGTAGATGTAAGGGAACGATTCCTGCAGCGCCGGCACGCCGCGCAGCAGATATACCGCCGGCAAAATCAGCGCGGTCGCGGTGACCGGCAAGCCCAGATAGCCGGTGCTTTTTTTACCGGGATGCGCCATGTATTCCTCCGCCATCACGTTGAAATACGCCAGACGGATCAGCGCCCCGAGGATAAACAGCAAAAAGACCGGCACAAAATACCACTTTTGTAACCCGGCGGCATAGCCGATGGTGGTGGGCAGCACCCCGAAGCAGATCAGATCGCACAGCGAATCCAGCTGGATGCCGAACCGCTTTTCCTGCTCGGTGCTGGTGGTGCGGGTGCGGGCAATGCGGCCGTCAAAGGCATCGCAAAAGCCGGAAACCGCCAGACAGAACACCGCCGACAGCGGATGCCCGGAGCAAGCGAAAAATATGCCCAAAACGCCCGACGCCAAGCTGGCGTAGGTCGCCCAAACCGTGTAGTTCCAAAATCCCAACATGGTGGTTCCTCCTCGTTTTTGCCGCTACGATGCTGTTGGCGGCGCAACCGGTTTTTGGCGGTGCATCACGCGTTGTTGATGCACGATACAGATGATGCTGCACAAAATCAGGCAGCCGTAATAATTCAGTCCGCGGGTGAGCAGCAGCGCGGGTTCCAGCTGGTGCCCGGCGGTGTAGATGGTGCCGTACAGCACGAGAAACATCTTTTCCGACGCGCCGACCCCGCCGGGCAGCGGCAGCGAATCCACCGCGATCGAGATCATCACCTGGATCACGATGAAGTAGCCGATGGACAGCCCGGAATACCCCAAGCTGCGGTAGACCCAAAAGGACACCGAAAACATACAAAGCCGCTGAGCCATCGCCCACAGATAGACGCGAAACGGCATCGCGGGGTTTTGGCGGATGTACGCCGCACTGGCGCGATATTCCGCCAGCTGCTCTTCCAAAGACGCCAGCTTGTCCTCCGGATGGCGCACCAGATGGAGCTTGTGCCCCAGCACCACCAGCGACCGGCATACCCGCAGCATCAGCGTGTTGGAAAACATCGCCAGCAAAAACACCGCCATCACCACGACATTGACAGTGACGCCAAAGGCAAACAGCAGCTTGAAATACCATTCACCGCCGAAAATCAGCTCCGGATGCACACACACCGAGATAATGCCCAGCGTCATCAGCACCGCTTTGTACACCACCGTGTACAGCAGCAGCACCATGCCGGCTTTGGCAACCGGCACCCCGTCTTTGCTCATGGCGTATACCACCGCGGGCTGCCCGCCGGTGGCGGAGGGGGTGATGGCGGACACATAAAAATCCACACAGCCGTAGGTGAAGGACGGCCAAAACCGGATATGTTCCCCCAAGCCTTTCAGCATGACGCGGTAGCATTGCCCCTCGCCCGCCAAAAACAGCAGCACTGCCGCGAAGCCGATGCCCAGATACAAGGGGTTAGCGCTGCAGATCACCCGCCACAGCTCCCGTAGCTCCAGATTGCGCAGCAGCATATAAAAGGTCAGCACGACCAGCACCACCAGCATGATGATCCCGCCGAGGTGCTTTTTGGGCTTTTCCTCTGTCATAAATCATGTCCCTCCGACGCGTATGCGATGACCACCGGTCCGCAAGCCGGTTTTCTTTTGATTATACATGACTTTTCCCTAAAAGTCTAGAAAAAAAGGCAATCGACTGAAAATATTCAGATATGCGGGATTTTTTGCCGCCTCTCCGGCGCAAAAAATCCCGACCGAAGCGGGGCTCGGTCGGGATTTGGTGACAATTACCATCAAAACAGGGCGATGATCCACGGGATCAGATAGGTCACCACGCACATAATGGTGGTGGCGAGCAGCAGCCCCAGCAAAATCGCGGGGAACGCTTTTTTGAAGGGGATGTCCAGCAGCGATGCGACCAGTGCGCCGGTCCATGCGCCGGTGCCCGGCAGCGGAATGCCGACAAACAGCACCAGTCCCCAAAACTCATATTTTTGAATTTTCTCGCTTTTGCCCATCGACTTTTTCTCCAGCTTTTCCACCAGCGGGCGGAACACGCGGGTGCGCTTCAGCCAGTTGAAGATGGGGGTGATGAACCAGAGGATCAGCGGGATGGGGATGATGTTGCCGACCAGACAGATGGCGATGGCGGGCACAATGTCAATGCCCAGCAGCGCTGCCGCGATCAACCCGCCGCGCAGCTCCAAAATCGGGATCATCGAAATGATGAAGATGATCCACTCTTTGGGAATACCGCCGAGTGCCTCGGTGAACCAGGTGGCCAGTGATTCGGTCATAGCGGTATCCTTTCCTTAAAAGCGCAGCTTGTCCGCCAGATACGCCGGCAGGCTGTCGATGGCGACCCGCTCCTGCTGCATGGAATCGCGCTCGCGCACGGTCACGCAGCCGTCCTCGGCGGATTCAAAGTCGTAGGTGATGCAAAACGGCGTGCCGATCTCGTCCTCGCGGCGATAGCGCTTGCCGATGGAGCCGGCTTCGTCGTAATCCACCATAAAGTCCTGCGCCAAGCGCGCATACACCTGCTGCGCACCCTCGCTCAGCTTTTTGGACAATGGCAGCACCGCCGCCTTAAACGGCGCGAGCGCCGGATGCAGCCGCATCACCACGCGGGTATCGTTCTTTTCGGCGTCCACCACTTCTTCGTCGTACGCGTCGCACAGCACCGCCAGCACGCTGCGCTCCACCCCAAGACTCGGCTCGATCACATACGGGATGTAGTGTTCGCCGGTTTCCTGATCGAAATAGGTCAGATCCTTGCCGGAGGTGTTCTGGTGCTGGGTCAGGTCGTAATCGGTGCGATCCGCCACACCCCACAGCTCACCCCAGCCGAACGGGAACAGGAACTCGAAGTCGGTGGTCGCTTTGGAATAGAAGCACAGCTCCTCGGGATCGTGGTCACGCAGACGCAAATTCTCGTCTTTCAGACCGATGCTCAGCAGGAACTGGTGGCAGAAATTGCGCCAGTATTGGAACCATTCCAGATCGGTGCCGGGTTTGCAGAAAAATTCCAGCTCCATCTGCTCGAATTCGCGCACACGGAAGATGAAGTTGCCGGGCGTGATCTCGTTGCGGAAGGATTTGCCAATCTGACCGATGCCGAACGGCAGCTTGCGCCGGGTGGTGCGCTGCACATTCACAAAGTTGGTAAAGATGCCCTGCGCGGTTTCGGGACGCAGATACACCGTGTTTTTCGCATCCTCGGTGACACCCTGGAAGGTTTTGAACATCAGGTTAAACTGCCGGATGTCGGTAAAGTTGTGCTTGCCGCAGGTGGGGCAGGGGACCTCGTGCTCGTCGATAAAGGCTTTCATTTCCTCCTGCGAGAACGCGTCGATGGGCTTGTCCAGCGTAAAGCCGTTTTCGGCGCACCAATCTTCGATCAACTTGTCCGCGCGGAACCGCTCGTGGCACTCGCGGCAATCCATCAGCGGATCCGAAAAGCCCGCCAGGTGACCGCTGGCGACCCAGGTTTGCGGGTTCATCAAAATGGCGGCATCCAGCCCCACATTGTAGGGGTTTTCCTGCACGAATTTTTTCCACCACGCGCGCTTGACGTTGTTTTTCAGTTCCACGCCCAGCGGGCCGTAGTCCCATGTGTTGGCGAGTCCGCCGTAAATTTCCGATCCCGGAAACACAAAGCCACGGCTTTTGCAAAGCGTGACGATCTTGTCCATCGTTTTGTCCGCGTTGTTCATGTTGATCCTCCTACCAAATTGTTTCGTCGTTTTAGTGTAATACGAAAGCCGAATATTGTCAACCCTTCCAATTGTTATCGCTTTCACAAAACGATATAATAACAATATCGGGTATATTTGCAATGCCGGCAGTGGATAGGGCTGACCGGCAGCGCGGCCCGACAGAGAGCTAGACGGAAAGAGAAAGAAGGAGAATGGCATGAACAAACGCAAAACCCTGCGCACGCTGTTGGCGGCCGTATCGTCTGCAGCGCTGCTGGCCACCCCGGCCGCTGGCTTTGCCGTGGCGGAGGAGCAGCCGGTTACGTATGCTTTGGGCGATATTGACGCCAACGGCAAGATCGATTCGATCGACGCGCTGATCGCGCTGCAATATGCGGCGGATCTCATCACGCTGGACGAGGATCAGATCAAACGAGGCAATGTGGATCAAAGCGAGGACGGCGTGACCTCGATGGATGCGCTGCTGATTCTGCAATACGATTCCCAGTACATTTCGGAATTCCCGCAGCCGGTGGTGCGCACTTCCGGCAACCCCATTTTCACCGACATCTTCACCGCCGACCCGTCGGCGCATGTGTGGAATGTGGACGGCGATGACCGGCTGTATGTGTACGCGTCGCACGACCAGTTCCCGGCGCGCGGCTGCGATCTGATGGACCGTTATCACATCTATTCCACCTCCAACATGGTGGATTGGTACGACCACGGCGAAGTGCTGTCGTCCGACGATGTGGAGTGGGGACGCGAAGAGGGCGGCTTCATGTGGGCCCCCGACGCGGCGTATAAAGATGGTACCTATTATTATTTCTTCCCGCATCCCAGCGATACCAACTGGAACGATTCGTGGAAGATCGGCGTTGCCACCAGCAGCAAACCGGCGGAGGATTTCTCGGTGGTGACCAAAAAAGCGGATGGCAGCGATTATCAGGGCTATCTGGAAGGCATCCCCTATGACGAAACCGGCCACGGCTTGATTGACCCCTGCGTGTTCGAGGATACCGACGGCAAATTCTATCTGTCGGTTGGCGGCGCGGGCAAATGCTACATCGCCGAGATGACCGATGATCTGCTGGGTGTGAAACCCGAAACCTGGAAAGATATCACCGAGGATTTGGAATATCCCGGTGCCGATCGTATTAATCGTGGAGATGGCACAGACTACCGCGATTTCCACGAGGGCTCGTGGATTTTCAAACGCAACGACAAATATTATCTGATGTATCCTGATGGACACGACAAAAATGATGATGGCCGGGACGGCGGCAACGAGATGCGCTATGCGATCGCGGATAATGTGATGGGTCCCTACAAAGCGCAGGCGGAACCGATTCTGGGACCGGTGACCGATTGCGACACCACCCACGGCTCGATCGTCGAGTACAAGGGCGAATGGTACATCTTCTATCATAACGGTGCGCTGTCCGGCGCGGGTAACCTGCGCTCGGTGTGCGTGGACAAGGTGGAATTCAACGAGGATGGCACCATCAAACCGGTGGTGCAGACCACGACCGGTGTGCCGGCGATCGGCCCGGCGGAAACCGGCAAATACGCGCCCAACCAGACCGGCGCGCTGCTGCTCAGCGATGAAACCATCCAGCAGTACAAAGATACCTATGATTATGCGTATGACTACAGCCTCGGCTTCGCCAAGGTGGATGTGGATATGACCAAGGTGGCGGATGACAAGTGCCAGCAGGACGAGGATGGCAACTTGATTCTGGACGACGACGGCAACCGCATCCCGAAAGAGCGTCCGAAGATCGTCGGTTCCGGCGACAACCGCC
The DNA here is from genome assembly GCA_900547105.1 of uncultured Oscillospiraceae bacterium. Taxonomy (GTDB): domain Bacteria; phylum Bacillota; class Clostridia; order Oscillospirales; family Acutalibacteraceae; genus UMGS1474. Next base: position 44,496 of record URFL01000013.1, read on the forward strand.
ACACCGAAACGCTGACCGCGCCGGGTGCCTATCTGCAGTTTGACGGCATCATCGGCGGCAAAACCGATGGCAAAGCGCTGCTGGAGGTGCACTATGGCTCGGCGGATAAGCCCAGCTTCCAGGTGCGTTCCAGCGGTATGGAGGGCGGCGGCATTACCGCCACCACCAGCTACTATATGCGCATGACCACCACCGGCAGCTGGAGCGATTACAGCGGCGTGGCGTATTGCCTGATCGATCTGAAAGCCGGCGTGGAAAACTCCATCTGGCTGGCGTCCGGCTCGGGCGGCGCGAACTTCACGAACATTCGGGTGTATCTGCCGAAAGACAATGTGGATCCCGACCATCCGGAAGCGATTGACCCGACGGTGGTCAACTTGAAACCGTACACCGGTCCGGCGACCCGCTACACGATGGAAAATGCCACCGTGGGCACCACGGTGGAGGGCGGCTTTGCCCCCAATGTCAACAGCGAGGGCATCGTGCAGAATATGCACCATCAGGGCGCGTATGTCGAGCTGGCGAACATCGACGGCGGCAAAGGCGGTCGTGCTATGATCACGGTGGAGTATTCCTCCATGGGCAGCGGCTCGGTGATCGCCTCCGCCAACGGTAATACGGTGGGGTTCGGCTCCGAGTTGGGCTTTGCCACCACCGGTGACTGGGGTGCCTACACCGGTGCCACCAGTGGCTTGGTTGATCTGAACGCCGGCACCGACAACGTGGTGCGGCTCAGCGGTACAGGCGGCGGTCTGAACATCCGCTCGATCACCATCACCTTGGTGCCGCAGGACTAATGCTTCGATAACACCAAAAGGACCCGACAACGGATATCCGTTGTCGGGTCTTTTCGCATATACGTTATTCGAGGGTGATTTGCAGCCGGTCGAACGACACGCCGAACGCGCCGGCGTAGCCGTCCATGCCCTTGCTTTTATCCGCATTGGTTTGCCACGGCCAATAGCCGCCCTTGCCGGGCGACACGCGATACTTGGCTTTGCGGGATGTTGCCCCCTTGGCGGGGGTGAAGCGAATCTCGATCGCGTCGATGGTTTGTCCGTTGCCGGCGTAGCCGTTGGCGCTGTCGGCGGTGTTGTACCCGGTCACATACGGCAGCCAGCGCCCGCCTTTGATGTGCACGCGGTACTTAACGCTGCCGCCGGTGACGCGAATCGCCACGTCGGTGACCGGCTGTCCCGGTAATCCGGCATAATCCGCCAGCCCCCTGACCTCCGGCAGCCAGCGCCCGCCGGTGCACACACAGTACACCACCGCCGGAGTCGCCGGAGCGCTCGGCTTGGCAGCGGGCTTAGTCGGTGTGGCGGGCGTGGCCGCCGCCAACTGCGTTTGTACCATCGCTACAAAGCGTGCCCACCCGCGATCCAGCGTGCGGTGCGGGCAATATTTGCCGTTGTAATCCTGATGCTTTTTCAGCCGTTCGATGCCCAGCCCATATTTGCGCAGCAGCGATGCCGCCAGCTCGGCGGCGTTGCGCTCGGCGGCGTCAAATTTAGCGCCGCCGCTTTTGCTGTAGCAAATCTCGATGGATAATCCCCGGCGGTTGCCGTCGCCGTTGCCGTCGCCCGCGTGCCACGCGTTGCGGTTTTCCGGGATGCCCTGCACAATCTCCTTGTCGTCCACGGCGTAGTGAAATCCCACTTCGCTGTCGTTGCGGCGCATATACGCCACCTCATCGGCGGCAGACGCATCGTTGGCGGTGTTGTGGATGACCACGAATTGCGGCTTTAGTGCATACGGGCACTTTCGCTCATAGCGGTCGGGGCTGACCAGATTTTGTGTGATCTTCACCATCGGTCAGGACCCCTTTTTGGTCTGGTGGATGATCTGGTGAACATACACGCTGGCACCCGCCGCCAACACGCCTTGGGTGATCGCGGTGAACACCGCCATCATCAGCTCCTGCCAGCCGCTGAACGGCGTGGTCGCCAGCACATACAGTCCCGCCAGCACAATACCCGCCACCCCCAGCAGCGCGGGGATCCATTTGTCCGCGAGCTTGCTTTTCTTTAACCCGATGCCGACCAAATACAGCACCGGGATCAACACCAGCAATTCCGGTTTCACATATTCCTGTATCTCCATACAGTGTGTCTCCTTTATAATATAGTACTCCATTATATGCGCGTGCACAGCCATGCTATCCCGGTGGAGATGATCCCGCCCGAAAGCGCCGCGATGATGGCGGTCACGATCTGGTTCAGCCGCGCGCGGGGCTGATTTTCGATCGTGTCCACCTTTTGTTTTAGCTCGGTCACATTGCTGTTTGTGTGCTTGATCTCGGTGGTCAGCGCCACCAGCGTTTCGCTCATCGCTTTGATCTCGTTTTGCACGGCGCGCAATGCGTCCACCTGATGCTGCAGCGACTTGATGTGCTGATCGTGCCGCTCCAATTGAATAGGGATATCGGTGTCAGTCATGCGCTCGCCTCCAACGCTGCCACGCGGGCGGCGAGTGCCCGCAGCTCGTCGCGGGTGACATAATCCGTCAGGTCGATCGCTGTGCTGCCGATGCGTTCCCACCCGCTGCCGATATACATATACTCGTCGTAAGCGTTGCTCGCTTGCGGTTGGTCGGCAGGTAACATATAAATGGTGTTCGGATCCACCAGCGTCTGGATGGCGGTATCCACAATGCGCACGCGGGAAAGGGTGATGGTGTAATCGCCGTCCGCCGCAGCGGTTCCGTTGTTGGCGTACACATACACCATGATCTCGTTGACGCCGGTCCAAACAGCGGCGTTCGGCGCATCAAAATAGGTCAGCGGAATATCCCATTCGGTCGTGCCCTCGGTGATACGGGCGGGCGGCAAGCCGTAGGTCGCTACCGTTTCGGCGTTGTTTTGCCACCGCCGCAGCCGCACCTGCCCGGCGCGATAGCTGCCGCTGCCTGCCGCTTTGCGCAGCGTCAGCGTGAACCGCAGCCGTTTGGTGTTCGTGAGAGGGGTGACATCGGCGGCTTTGTTCAGCGGCACCCAGTTGGTGCTCACCAGATCGCCGAATTTCGCCAGATTATCCACCGAAAACGAGCTGCGCCGGGCAGTCAGCACTTCGCCGTCCGCTTCCGGCAGCGCCGACACGATCTTGCGCCGCAGCGCACCGGACAGCACCTCCCGCACCTCGGTGCTGAGCTTCGGCATCGTGACCGCCGCGTCCGCGATGGTGCCGGTGGTCACCGCATTATACGGCAGAGTGGGATTTTGTACATCCAACACCACCACCCGGAATTGGCTGGGCTCGAATTTCATCAAATAGGTGCCCTGCGGCAGCTGCGGATAGGTCAGCTGCCGCCCCGCGGTGTCTACCACCGCATAGCGGTCCACGCTGCCGATAACGGTACATTCCGCCGATCCGGTTCCCGGCATGTACGGCAAAAATACCCGCATCAGCGTGCCGTCCGCCGGCAGCGTTCCCAGCCGATAGCTGTCGTCGCCCAGCACCGCCAGCGTGGGCAGCATCCCCGCCTTTACATCGTCCGCCAGCTTGTCGCCGGTGACGGCAGCGGGCGCGAGCTTGTCCGCGGTCACGGCGCCATTCGCCAATTTTGGCGCGGTGACCGCTCCCGCCGCCAGCTTGGCGGTGGTGATCGGCAGCATATTGCCGGCGGAAAGCGCCGCGCGATCGGCAGCGGCATCGGCGCGATCCGCCGCCTTGGAGGCGCTCTCCAGACAGCGCAGGATCTCCTGATCCACCCGATAAGGCGCGGGATCCATTTGCACCGCGCTGCCGTAGGTGCTTTTTTCGATCAGCAGCTTGCCGACCGGCGTTTTGGCGACGATCGTGTCGGCAGCATCCCGCCCGACCACCTGGAACCGCAGCACACCGGCGACCGTCAGCTGCTGAAACAGCGCAATGGACACCGTGTCACTGCGGGCGACCACCGGCTCGCTGAGAATGGTTTCGCCCGCCGCCGTTTGAAAATCGAACTGCACATATACCACCCCGGCGGTAAAATTTGCCGGCAGCCGTACCTGCAGCGTGGTTGCCTGGTGTTCCTGTTCGTATCCGGCAAATTGGTAGTCGCCGCACGGCCGGATCGGTTTTGAAAAATCAACATACACACTTCGTATACTCATCAAATATTCACCACCTGTTTTTGTGTCGCAACCCGACCGGAGCCGGGTTCTTTGTGTCGCCGGAGGGCGGGGAGGCACCCTCCGGCGAGGTTGCATAATGCAACCATATCGGTAAAAGGGAACGGTCGAGAGGAAGGCTCGACCGTCCGAAAAAGAACATTTGTTCTAATTCTATGGTATCACATTTTGGCGGGTTTGGCAAGGGGGCGACGCGATTTTTATAAAAACAGCCGCCCCACCGCCGCCACCGCGGCGCACAGCACCCCGCCGGTGAGGGTGGGGATCAGCATTGCGAGCAGCGTCCATTTGGCGCTGCCGGTTTCTTTGCGAATGGTCAGACAGGTGGTGGAACACGGCCAGTGCATCACCGAAAACAGCATGGTGCACGCGGCGGTTAGCCATGTCCAGCCGTTGTTGACCAGCAGCGTGTGCAGCGCCGCCAGATCGCCCATGTCGGTCAGCTGCCCTTGCGCCATATACGCCATAATGATGATGGGGAACACGATCTCGTTGGCGGGAAATCCCAGAATAAACGCGATCAAAATGGTGCCGTCCAGCCCCAGACACCGCGCCAGCGGATCCAGCGCCGCCGCACCGTGCGCCAGCAGGCTGGCGTCGCCCACCGTCACATTTGCCAGCACCCACAGCAGCAGCCCGGCGGGAGCCGCCACCGCCGCGGCGCGCCCCAGCACAAACAGAGTACGATCCACCACCGAGCGCACCAGCACCCGCCCCACCTGCGGGGTGCGGTAGGGGGGCAGCTCCAGCGTGAACGAGGACGGCATTCCCTTGAGCAGCGTGCAGGACAGCAGCCGCGACACCAGCAGCGTGGCGGCGACCGACAGCACGATCACCCCCGCCAAAAACACCGCCGACAGCGCACTGCGCCCCGCGCCGCCGCCCACCCCCACAAAAAACATACTGATAATCGCAATCAGCGTGGGAAACCGTCCGTTGCAAGGCGCAAAATTGTTGGTCAGCGTGGCGATCAGCCGTTCGCGGGGGGAATCGATGATGCGGCAGCCCACCACCCCCGCGGCGTTGCAGCCAAACCCCATGCACATGGTCAACGCCTGTTTGCCGCAGGTGTGCGCTTTTTGAAAATGCCGGTCCAGATTGAACGCGATGCGCGGCAGATAGCCCACGTCCTCCAGCAGGGTAAACAGCGGAAAAAAGATCGCCATTGGCGGCAGCATCACCGATACCACCCATGCCAGCACGCGGTACATCCCGTGTGCCACCGCGTCCACCAGCCAGTCAGCGGCGCCGATCGCCAAAAGCCCCTGTGCCAGCCGATCCTCGATCCAAAGCAGCCCGCTCGCCAGCCACGCCGAGGGATAGTTTGCCCCCACGATGGTCAGCCAAAACACCCCGACCAGCAACAACAGCATCACCGGCACGCCGGTGAGCCGTCCGGTCAAAATGCGGTCGATGCGGCGATCACGGTCGCCGGCGGCGCGGCGTTCCTGTCGCACCACTCCGTCGCAGCATCGCTCGGCGTGTTCCACCAGACAGGACACCAGCGCCTCCCGCAGCCGATCGCCGTCCCATCCGGCAGCTGCCAGCTCCGCGTGGGCGGCGGCAAGCGTGCCTGCTACCGCCGGATCGGCGGTAAGGTCACATTTCAAAAACGCCGCCATCCGCGCTGCCAGCGTGGCATCCCCCTCCAGCAGCCGCAGCGCGACCCACCGCGGGTTCAGCCGCCCCTCCACCAGCGGCGCGACTGCCGGCTGCACGCGGGCGATCGCCGCTTCCAGTGCCGGGGTGTACCGCACGGGCGGGGGAGCGGGCGGCTGCGCTGCCACCGCCACCGCCGCGTCCATCAGCGCCTCTAACCCTTCGCCCTGGCGGGCGCTCGCGCCCACCACCGGCACCCCCAGCCGCCGCGCCAGCAGCGGCAGATCCGGATGCAGTCCTTTTTTGCGCGCCTCGTCCAGCAGATTGACACAAACCACCACCCGCGGGGTGATCTCAATGGTTTGCAGCACCAGATTGAGGTTGCGCTCCAAACAGGTGGCGTCGCACACCACCATCACCGCATCCGGTGCGCCAAAGCACAAAAAATCGCGCGCCACCTCTTCCTCGGCGGAATGCGCCATCAGCGAATATGTACCGGGGATGTCCACCAAAACAATGGACTCCCCGCCATGGGTACAAACTCCCTGGGCGCTGGCAACGGTTTTGCCCGGCCAGTTGCCGGTGTGCTGGTTTAACCCGGTCAGCGCATTAAACACGGTGCTTTTGCCCACATTCGGGTTGCCCGCCAGCGCCATCACCCGATCGTCGGTCAACCCTGTCCGCAACCCGCTGTCCACCGCCTGCCGTCCGGTGGAAGAAGCCGTCAATCCCATGCCCGCGCCCCCTTCACAACACCGGTTCCACCAAAATATTGGCGGAATCCTCGTGGCGAATTGCGATCACCGCGCCGCGGATGAGATAGGCGACCGGATCGCCGCCGGGGCTTTTTTGCAAACAAGCGACCGGCGTGCCGGCGATCAGCCCCATATCCAGCAGCCGCCGCTGCATACTGCCGGTGGAGCGCACCTCGCGCACCCGGGCGGTCTGTCCCTCCTGCATCTGGCACAGGGGACAACAACATGTATTCATAACACTGCTCTCCTTATCATAAAGTAACGGAGAAACAATTGGCATGCGCCACATTTGTTTCCTGCTACCAACCTATGCGGTACAACCTGTTTGGTGACAAGGAGGGCGTTATGGACAGCGAATTTCACACCTTGAAAGGGTACCAGCTTCTCAAAACCGGCGCGATCACCGAAAGCATGGAGGATTACCTTGAAATGCTGTGCCGCCATATGCGCGATCACGATTATATGCGGATCCATCTGCTGGCGCAGCGGCTGAATGTGCGGCCGTCCTCTGCGTCCAAAATGGTGAGCAAGCTGCGGGGGATGGGGCTGGTGCGGGCGGAAAAATACGGGCTCATCCTGCTCACCGACGAGGGGCGGGCGCTGGGCGATTATTTTTTGTGGCGCCATGGGGTGCTGCAGCGCTTTTTTTGCCGGCTTAACCACACCGACGATGCGTTGGAGCTGGTGGAACAGGTGGAGCATTTTTTGGACAAAGAAACGCTGAAGAATTTGGAGAAGCTGACTATTCAAATGGAAAAAGCGGAAGAATAGCCGGACAGCGGAAAAGAGCGGTTGACAGACCCCCGGCGATACGCTAGGATAAAGAAAAACAAGGACGGGGAGGAACCGGAATGAAACGGGGATTGGCCTTTTGTGTAAGCGTGCTGATGCTGCTCGGTTTATGCCGCCCGCTGGCGGCGCAGGCAACTGCGCCGGCGGTGCTGATGCGGTTTTCGGCGGCGGAAAAAACCTTTTCCCTCACCAACACGGCGGAAAAGCACGGTGCGCTCAGCACCGATTGGTGCTATGCCGACGGAACCGATGCGTCCGCCGGGGTGGATCTGTCCGCCCACAAAGCGGAAAATCTGCGGTTGGAAATGACCATGCAGCTGACCGCAGCCGAAAACGATGCTCCGGATGAAAAGCGGTTTTCCGGCGGACAGGCGCAGCTGCGCTCGCCGGACAACAATGGCGAACAAAACAGCCGGTGGCTGCTGGTGGGGCAACAGCTGAAGCTCGGCGAAAACCGACTCTCCTTTTCCTTTTCCGATCTGACCGCCAACAACGGGCAGGTGGATCTGAGCGCGGTCAACCGGTTTCGGCTGTATATCGACAGCCTGAATAACTACATCGGTCGTTTCACCATGACCCTGTCGCAGGTGCAGGTGGTGGACATCACCGGGCAGCGTACGATCTCCACTCCGGTGCAGCTGGCCACCCCCACCGAGGGACTGACCACCGAGGAACCCATTGTCTACAACCGCAGCGCTGTGCAGGACGGTGCCGACCCCACCGGTCAAACCGACAGCACCGAAGCGATCCAGTCGAGCATTGATAAATTGCAGCGCACCGGCGGGGTGGTGTTCCTGCCGGCGGGGCGGTATCAGGTGCGGGGCACGCTGACGGTGCCGGAGGGGGTGACCCTGCGGGGCGAATGGCAGCATCCCGATGCCGGCGGATCGGGAAAAGGAACGATTTTGATGGCGTATGCCGGTAAAGGCAACACCGACCCCGAAACCAACGCGCTCATCCGGTTGGAAAAGGGCACATCGGTGCAGAATCTGAGCGTCTGGTATCCGGAACAAACCGCCGCTGACCCGCAGCCGTATCCGGCGACGATCGCCGGCAAAGGGCACAACTATATTCATAACATCACGTTGTACAACGCGTATATCGGGGTGTATGACCACCATTGCTCCTCGCTGCTGGTGCGGGGCGTGTACGGCACGGTACTGTCCACCGGCATCGACGCGGAGGAGGGATATGATATTCCCCGCATCGAGGAGGTGGCGTTTGACACCGCCTATTGGATCAACAGCGGGCTGCCGGGTGCGCCGGTCGGGCTGGCGGCGGACCAGCTGAGCAGTTACACCCGCGAGCGGGTCACCGGCATCCGCACCGGACGGCAGGACGGCGGGTATTGGTACGATCTTACGATTGCCAATGCGCGCTACGGCTGCTACATCGAAGCCGGCGGCATTTACATTGGCGCGCTGACCACCCGATCGGTGCAATATGGTGTGTATGTGACCGGTATCAGCTATCCGGGGCTGGAACTGACCTATGCGGATATTGAAGCGTCGGTGACCGGCGTGTATTACGCGGTGAAAGAGCGGGAAACCATGGTGGTTTCCGCCACCGCCTTCCGCGGCGGCGATGCGGCGATCGTGGGAGTCGGCAGCGGCGGCTTTGGGGTGAATGTCAACGATTGCACCTTTTCCGGCTGGCGTGATCAGGCGATCGCGATGCGGGGCGGCAATCTGACCGTGTCCGGTTCGCGGTTTGAAACGCCGCTCCCGGCGATCCGGCTGACGACAGCCGCGCGCCAGGCGGTGCTCACCGGCAACCGCTTTGCCGCCCGTCAAGCGGCGGTGGAAGCACCGGAGGGTGTGCTGCTTGTGCGGGATGATGACAACCGGGATGTTCCCGCCATGCCGGCGTACACCCATCCCGCGGTGCCCGCCTGCCGTGCTGCCAGCGAACGAATTTTGTCGGCGGAAGAATACGGCGCGGTGGCAAACGATGGCGCCGATGACACTGCGGCGATCCAAGCCGGGCTGGACGCGCTGGCAGACACCGGCGGCATCTTGTATCTGCCGGGCGGGGCTTACCGATTGGATGGGTCTCTCGTGATTCCGGCGGGGGTGGAGCTGCGGGGCAGCTTTGAGGGTCCGCATTTTGGCAACAGCACCATGAAAGGCACCCAGCTGTATGTGTACGCCGGACGGGGCGAGGCACAGGGCACGCCGCTGCTGGATTTGGGCGAGGGCGCCGGGGTCAGCGGGCTGACGGTGTACTATCCGGAGCAGGGCTTCAGCGACCGGTTGGCCGACAGCCGACAGGTGTGCGCCTATCCGCCCACCATCCGGATGAACACCCGCAGCTTTGCGCGCAACCTGACGCTGGTCAATGCCTACACCGGCATCGATGCGCTTTCCCGCCGGTGCGATGGATTGGTGATTTCGGATGTGTCGGGCATGACGCTGTATCAGGGTCTGCTGCTGGGGCACGGCACCCGCGGCGGCGCGGTGCGCAATTTTCACCTGAACGCGTCGGGGTGGACGCAAAGCTGCTATGCCGGTCGCCCCACCGGTGCCGACGCGCTGGATGGGCAAAACGAGCTGGCGGCGTTTGAGGATTACCTCACCCGCACGGTGACGGAATTCACCTTGGGGGATGCGCAGGAGGTGCATATCTTCTCCAGCTTTGGTATTGATATTGCCACCGATATCCGGCTGATCGCCGACCCGTATACCGGCGAATCCTTCCGGGGAACCACATGGGGCGTGGTGTTCGACGGTTCCCACAACGGCATTGTCGGCGAAAACGGCTGTGCTGCCGATTTGACCATGCTGGGTACCATGGGTATCTTCAATAAACAGGGTGGCGGCTACAATGTCATTACCCGCCCCGATTTCACCGGCAGCATCCGGTTGATGACGGCGGGAATGCTGGGCGGTGGCTCCAAGCTGGCGTTTGTGGAGGGCGGCCATGTGCAGCTGGTGCAGGCGTTTTCCTCCAGCGCCTTTAACGGCGTGTGCCGCGCCGGCGGACGGCTGGATTTTGTCGGTTCCACCCTCATCACACAGTATGGTGATAACGACGGCAATACGCCGGACATCACCTACGAAGCGGGAGCTCAGGGCATTGCCGCCGGCAACCTCGACTGCAAAGAGCGGCTGAACATCCGTATGCAGGCGGGCACGCGGGCGGTCAAGCGACTGAACGGACGGGAGCATCCCGGCGCCGCGTGGACACAGCCGGGCGATGTGGACGGCGACGGTGCGGTGACGGTGCTGGATGCGCTTATCGTGCTGCAAACAGCGGCGGGACAAGCGACGCTGAACGATGCGCAGCGCACCCTCGCGGATGTGGATGATACGGCGGGGGTAAGCGCTGCCGATGCGCTGCTGATTTTGCAGATGGCGACCCGCCGCATCGCGGTATTTTAATATGATTTCGGAACAAGGGCGGCTGTGAAAACAGTCGCCCTTGTTTGGTGGGGGTTATCGCTAAAAAAGGGGGTGCAAATTCGGAGGATAGGTGCATTGACAAACCGCCGGCGAGCGACTACCATAAAGCATAGATATGTCTCTTTGTATTTGCGAAAAAGAGAGGACGTTTACTATGTGGGGAAAACGACTGTTGGCGGTGCTGCTCAGCGCCTTGATGCTGTGGCCGTCAACCGGTATTGCGCTGGCGGAATCGGACTTTGCTCCGGCGGATCCGCCGCAGGATATGTATGCCGTGCTGCAGCCCGTGATGGGGCGGCGGCAGATATCCTATCGCAACGGCTACCGCACCGGTACCGAGGTGACCTATACGGCGCGCACCCGCCAAACGCCGGTGGAAAATTTGGCGTTGTATATGAATGTGTATATCGACAACGCCGAAGGCGATGTGCAGGAGCTGCTGAACAAGGCAAACTATCGCCAGATCGACATCCAGCGGTATATCGACGGCTTTTATTACGAAGTGCGCTGGTCGTTCAACCAGCTGTCGCTGCAGCGTGGCTGGAACCGGCTGCTGCTGCGGTTTGATACCGCCAAGGATACGGAATTTCACCCGCTGGATGAGCGGATGCAGTCCATCCCCGCCAACCGGCAGACGGTGAAATTTGAAGAATCCGCGTCCTTTAACTTCGCGCTGTCCTATCTGGACGAAGAGGGGGCGTGCAGCCAGTACACCATTATTCTGGACGATGTGGCGATTGTGGATCTCGGCAACCCTGTCGTTAACGCCGCCACCCCCGCGGCGCCGTCCTATCGGCTGGTGCAGGATCTGCGCGACAGCGTACCGGATCAGGAACTGGCGATGACCGAGGGCGGCTTTCAGCTGACCTCGGATGCCATTACCCCCTCGTCCGCGTGGCAGCACGCGGCGGCGGATCATCTGGCGCTGTATATGAATGTGTATATCGACAACCGTCTGCTGCCCTACCACACCGGCGCGTTGTCGGATAAAACGGCGACCCGCCGTCTGGCGCTGTCAGATGACAGCGGCGGCGAGATCGTGTGGGAAAACGGGTTTAACGAACAATCCATCCGCCCCGGCTGGAACACGCTGGTGTGGCGGCTGTCCACCGGCGACAGCGTCTGGGATGGTGCCGCGTCGGATTATACCTCAGCGGACGGCTTGTCGCTGGATGGCACGCTGCGTTTGTCGCTGTCGCTGACCAATTTGGGTGATGCTGCGGAGGGATACCGGCTGCAGATCGCGCAGGTGGCGCTGGTGGATGCTTCCCGCCGTGCGGACGGCACGACGTATTACGATACGACCTATGATGTGCTGTCCTTTTCGGCCGCCGAAACCACCTATACTGCCGAAAACCAGACGCTGACCACCGGGTGGGTACAGGCGGACAACACCACCGCCGATACCGGTGTGGATGTTTCCCGCCATAATCTGTCGGGGCTGCGGCTGCTGATGATCATGCGGCTGGACACGGCGGGAGAATGGTCCGCCGATGCGCTGTCGCAAGGAACCATCCGGCTGCGCAGCGTGGACAGCGCCACCGGCGATACCGCCGCCGCATGGAGTGTGCGTGGACTCAAGCTGAAAAAAGGCGACAACCTGTTGTCGCTTGCGTGGAGCGATTTGATGGAGATGAGCGGTGCCGAACCGCTGGATGCCACGGCGGTCAACCGCCTGATGGTGGAGCTGCCCGGCGCGGCAATGGCTGACCAGCCGGTGAGCATGACTTTGTCCAATGTGAGGCTGGTGGATGTGGCGGGACGCCAGCCCGGCAAGGCCGCGGTTGTGACTCCGGCGGACGGCGCTGCCGGCGACACGGTGGTGTACAACCTGAACGCCGCCGAATGGGGCGCCGACCCGACCGGCGAGGTGGATTCCACCACCGCGATTCAGGATTGTCTGGATACCCTGCGCACCGACGGCGGTGTGGTGTATCTGCCCGCCGGACGGTACCAGCTGCGCGGTACGCTCAGCATCCCCGCCGGAGTGACGCTGCGGGGCGTGTGGCAAAACCCGAACGAGGGCGGCTCCGGGCGCGGCACGATTTTGATGGCGTACGCCGGGGCGGAGGACGAAACCGCCACTGCGCTGATCCGGCTGAAAAGCTCTGCCTGTCTGCGGGATATCAGCGTGTGGTATCCCGAACAGGACCCCACCGATCCGGTACCGTATCCCCCCACCATCGAGGGACAAGGGCACACCGTGGTCAAAGAGGTCACCTTGTATAATACCTATATCGGATTTTACAACAACAGCTGCTCGTCCATGCTGATTCGCGATTTCTATGCGACCGCGTTGAAACAGGGCATCTACGGTGCCAACGCGTATGATATTCCGCGTATCGAGCGGGTCAGCGTCGATACCCGCTATTGGATGAACAGCGGGCTGCCCGGCGCACCGACAGGGCTTGCGGCCGACCAGCTCAACAGCCACACCCGTCAAACCACCGTCGGGCTCATCGGCGGACGGCAGGACTGGGGCTATTGGTACGATATCGAGATCGCCAACGCCAAAACCGGCATTTTCCTGTTTGCGGGCAACGATGCGGTGGGCAAGCTGGTGACCCGCAATGTGCAATACGGCATCTACACCACCAATGTCAATGCCCCCGGCTTGCAGATCACCCATTCGGATATTTCCGCCAGCGTGGAGGGCGTGCATTACGAAGTGGATGGCTTGCAAACGCTGGTCGCCACCGCCACCACCTTCCGCGATGCCCCCATCGGCATCCATACCCTCAGTAAAACCTCCCACGGGGTCAGCCTGACCGACTGTACCTTCCGCAACTGGGACCGTTACGCGCTGTATATGGAGGGCGGTCATCTGACCACCGATGACAACCGGTTCGAGGACGACAAACCCGCCATCAAGTTGGAAGCGACCGTGTCGCAGGCGCTGTTGTCCGGCAACACCTTTGCCGCGCCCGAAACGGCACTGACCGCTGCCGATACCACGCTGGTGCAGCGGGACGACACCGCCAAAGTAGCGCCGTGTGTGCCGGATTACACTTTCACCCCTGCCGAAACCCGTTCGGCGGCGACCGACCGGTTGTTTTTGGTCACTGACTACGGCGCCCAAGCGGGCGGGGTGCGCGATTGTACCGCCGCATTTCAAGAGGCGCTGACCGCCGCCGGAGAGGCGGGCGGCGGCACCGTGTATATTCCGGGCGGTACCTATCGGCTGAATGGCAGCCTGACCGTACCGAGCGGGGTGGAGCTGCGCGGCAGCTTTGACGGCGCGCATTACGGCAACAGCACCTTTAACGGCACGCATCTGTATGTTTACGGCGGCAAAAACGACCAAACGGCGGCGCCGCTGATCACACTGGCGAAAAACGCCGGTGCCAAAGGCTTCACGGTGTTTTATCCGGAACAGGGCTTCACCGACCAGACCGAGGGCGTGGAGGAAGCGGAGCAGATCAAGACCTATCCGTACACACTGCGGGCGGACGCGGGCTGCTGGCTGGAAAACCTCGCGATCGTGGGGGCTTACGACGGCATCGATGCCATCACCAACCGCTGTGACGGACTGGTGGTGCGGGATGTGACCGGTTGCGTGCTGCACGACACCATTCAGGTGGGGCACGGGATGCGCGGCGGCACGCTGCACAATCTGCACCTGAACCCCTCCGGCTGGTCGCAGCAGGGCAACTACGAAAATTCGCCCACCGGCAAGCTGCCGGATGGCGTGACCAAGCGGTCGGATCTGTTTGACGATTACGAAACCCGCGAAGCGACCTATCTGACGCTGGGCGATTGCCGCGATCTGCAAATTTTCTCCTGCTTCAACATCGTCATCGCGACTCAGCTGCGGCTGATTGCCGACCCCTATACCGGCGGCTCGTTCGAGGGCGTGACCTGGGGCGTGGCGTTCGATGCCTCCCGCGACGGTGTGGTGGGCGAAGACGGCTGCGCCGCATCGCTGACCATGCACGCCTCCATGGGCGTGTTCAACCAGCAGGGCGGCGGGTATAACGTTATCACCAAGCCGGGCTTTACCGGCGAGATCACGCTGTTTAACGCCGATGCCTGGGGCGGCAACTCGCGCATTGCGCTGGTGGAAGGCGGCCGCGTCACGTTTTCGCAGTATTTGTCCATGAGCGTGTATCAGGGCGAATGCCACGGCGGCGAGCTGAATATGTATACCAGCGTGTTGACCTCCCGCAGCGGCGACAACAGCGGCCACACCCCCGATCTGACCTATTTTGAAAAGGGGCGCGGCACGGTGTGGACCAGCTTGGATTGCGTAGAAAAATTCAATGTCAATGTCCACCCCGGCGCACAGGTGCGCGAGGGGTTGAACGGCTACCGGCTGACGCCATCGGTGGCGGCGGTCACTTTTGCCGATACCGACGGCGAATGGGCAGCGACCGAGCAGGGAGCGGACACCGACTGGCAAGCGGGCGACAACCGTTCGCCCTTTGTGCTGGCTAACCGCAACCGCCAGAATCTGCGGCTGTGGCTCACCGCCACCGTCACCGAACCGGCCACGCTGCATATCACGCTGGGCGACCGCGACGAGGAAGGCGGTGTGGCTGGCTGGACGGTAACGCTGTCGCCGGGCGAAAACCGGTTGTCGCTGCCGGTAGAGCAGCTGCAGCAGGAGGATCCCGATCACGAGCTGACGCGGGTCACCCGCTTGCGGGTGCAGGCGGATGCCGCCGCGCCGGTGGTGCTCTCGGCGGCGCAGCTGACCGACCTCACCACGCTGTATCAGCAAAAGCAGCAGCTGTATATCGGCTGGCTGGCAACGCCGGAGGATACCGCCGGATGCCTTGCCGATACCGTGGCGGCATATGAAGCGGCGCTGGAAGCGGCGCGCGCGGTGTATGCAGACGAGCGGGCGGACGAGGCAGCGCTGCAGGCGGCACAGCAGTCGGTGCAGCAAGCGGCACTGGCGCTGAGCTTTGCGCAGGGCGATGTCAACGGTGACACCGAAATCACCATTGTGGATGCGCTGATGACGCTGCAAGCCGCGGCCGGACAGATAGAACTGTCGGCACGCGCGGCGCGGGCGGCGGCTGTGACCGACGACGGGGTGTCGGCGGCGGCAGCGTTGGCGATCCTGCAATATACGACCCATCAACACATGGCATGGTAGAAAAGGAGACGCATATGGGAAACGGAAAACGAGTATTGGCATGGGGCGCGGGGCTGGCACTGCTGGCGGGCGCGCTGGTGCTGCCCGGCTGTCAGCCGAAACCGTACGCGGTCAAGGCGGAGGGTGTGTCGCTGGTATCGCCCAGCGAAGGTATGACCTCGCAGGACGAGATCGTGTACAACATTGATGCGCGCGAGCAGGGCGCGAACGACAAAGGCGAACAGGATTGCACCGATCTGCTGCAATCTTGTCTGGATTCGCTGCGCGATGTGGGCGGCGTGGTGTTTTTGCCCGCCGGCCGCTATAAGGTAGAGGGCACGCTGAAAATCCCCTCGGGCGTGACGCTGCGCGGCGAATGGCGCAATCCGGAAACCGACAAGGGGCTTGGCAAAGGCACGATTCTGATGGCATACAAAGGGCGCGGCAGCACCGATTCCAAAGAGGGCTCTTTTGTCTATCTGGAAAGCGCCGCCACCCTGCGGGACATCAGCGTTTGGTATCCCGAACAGGTAGCGGAGGATATCCAGCCCTATCCGGCGACCATCGGCGGCAAGGGTCACACCAATGTGCTGAATGTGACGCTGTATAACTCCTATGTCGGGTTTTATAACGACAACTGCTCGTCCATGATGATCCGCGGGCTGTATGGCACCGTACTGAATATGGGCATCTACGGCGCGGATGCGTTTGATATTCCGCGTATCGAGCGGGTGCGGTTTGCTCCGTCCTACTGGATCGACAGCGGGCTGGATAACGCGCCGGTCAACGCCGGTGTGGATGCGGTGAAAGAGTATACCCGCAAAAATCTGGTGGGTATCAAAGGCGGCCAGATGGACTGGGGTTACTGGTACGATCTGGAAATGGACAGCGTGAAATACGGTGTGCTGCTGGTGCACGGCAACGATGCCATCGGCAAGATCAAAGTGACCAACGCCGATGTCGGTATCTATATCGACAATATGAGCTATCCGGGGCTGGAGGTCAGCTATGCGGACATCGACGCGTCCCAAACCGGCATCTATTATGACGAGATGGGCAGCGACGATGAAGCTGCCAAGGACGCTGTTTTCGAGCGCAACACGCTGGTGGTGTCGGCGTCCACCTTCCGCGGAAAAGGCGTGGGTATCCAAACCATTGCCGAAAGCGACTACGGCTTGAATCTGAACGATTGCACCTTTGAGTCGTGGGGCGACAACGCCGTGAAGATGAACGGCGGGCATCTGGTGTGCTCCAACAGCGCGTTCAACGAGAAAAAGCCGGCGTTTAACCTCGGGTTCGAGGTGGATCAGGCGATCCTCACCGGCAACAGCTTCAAGAACAGCACCATTATGCAGGGCGACAACTGGAAAGATAATGACGAGCGGCTGCAGCGCGACGACAAAAGCCGCGATGTGCTGAAAACGCCGGAATACGAGCACGACTTTGTGCCGGAAAACCGCCCCGCGGGACACACGCTGTTCAACGTGGAGGACTACGGCGCGGTAAAGGGCATGCCGCAGGACATTCCGGAAGAGGATTCCACCGCCGCGATTCAAAAAGCGCTGGATGCGGCCGCCAAAGAGGGCGGCACTGTCTATCTGCCGGGTGGCGTGTACCGCGTCGAGGGCGCGCTGACGGTGCCGAAGGGCGTGGAGCTGCGCGGCAGCTTTGACGGTCCGCACTACGGCAACGGCACCTGGGCGGGCACCCAGCTGTACGCTTACGGCGACCGCGATAAGGAAAACGGACAGCCGCTGATCACGCTGTCGGAAAAATCCGGTGTGCGGGGCTTTACCGTGTTCTATCCCGAACAGGGATACAGCGATGTGGGCATGGTGGATGAAGAAAAGGTGCATGCATTCCCGCCCACCGTCCGCGCGGATAAAAAGTGCTGGATTCAGGATATGGCGATGATCGGCTCGTATACGGCGATCGACGCGATGACCAACCGCTGCGATGACATCGTGATTTATGATGTGACCGGCGCGGCGATGAAATCGACGCTGGAGCTGGGTCACGGCGTGAACGGCGGTGTGGTGCAGAACCTGCACTTCAACTATTCCGGCTGGACCCAACAGGGCACCTACGAAAGCCAGCCGGATGACGATCGGGTCACGGCGGACGGCGTGACCGCGCGCGGCGCGATGCTCAATGATTACACCTCGCGTGTGGTCAAAGGCATGGTGCTGGGCGATTGCAAAAATGTGGACTTCTTCTCCTGCTTTAACATTATTGTCAACACCCAGATCGAGCTGGTCAAAGACCAGTACACCGGCGGCTCGTTTAAGGGCACCATGTGGGGCGTGGCGTTTGATGCGGCGCAAAACGGCGTGGTCGCGAACGGCGACAGCAGCGCCGAGCTGACCCTCATCAACTCGATGGGTGTGTTCAATCAGCAGGGCGGCGGTTACAATGTCGTCACCAAAAAAGGCTTCAGCGGTGAGATCAATATGTTCAACCAGGATGCCTGGGGCAGCAACTCCAAGCTGGCGTATGTCGAGGGCGGCACCGTCAATCTGGTGCAGTATTTCTCGTGGTGCGCGTATGAAGCGGAATGCTTCGAGGGCGGTACGCTGAATTTGTTGGGCAGCACCATTGTGGCGAACAACGGCAACAACGGCGGGTCGCTGCCCACCGCGACCTACCATAGCGGTGCCAAGGGCGCAGTGATCGGCACACTGGATTGCAGTGAGACGCTGAATATTGAAGTGGAAGACGGTGCGACAGTGGATATGAAGCTGAACGGCACCATGTACGAAGGCTGGTAATTGAGAAGATAGAATAAACGCAAGGGGAAGTCTGCCAAAGCAGACTTCCCCTTGTGCTATATAAGAAGATTGTAGCCCCGCAAGTTTTCTCCTTCAAAGAGAAGGCTTGCGCCCGCCACTAGATAGCACAGATAATTTGACGAACGCAGAATCCTCGCAAGCCTTCCCCTTGAGGGGAAGGTGGCGCGGCTTTACGCCGCGACGGATGAGGTGGAGAAACGGTGGATTAAAGTATGCTATTGGTTTTCTGCAATACTACAAATGTGCGCAACTATTATATTGCTAAAATCTTATTGGTTTTCTG
>URFL01000014.1 GCA_900547105.1 uncultured Oscillospiraceae bacterium
ATCCGCCGTTCCGGCGGCGCCCTCTCGAAGAGTGCTTGACTATAATACCACCACCTCCCACGTTTGTCAACACCTTTTTTGAAAAAAATTGAAAAAAGTTTTTCCTTTTATACCTATTTATATAAAACGAAAACACACAGTGCTTTTTCAGTGCTTTTTCAAAAAACGTTTCTCGGGCGGGATGATTGGCGGTGGTTCACGATCGCTTTTGTCCAGCAGCAACGAGCGGGCGGCAGGCAGTCATCAGCTGACCGCGTTCTGCTGTCGCCATCCTTTAGAGGATGCCCCGCTTTCTCATCGCTATGCGCTCCGCTGTGTGCATCACCGCGGTCTGCCGTTTCAGCGTATGTGTATACATATATATAAGCGCCCGCGTCCGCCAAAGTGCGCGGCGGCAGATGCGCCGATGCATTGTCATCCGCGGGCTGCGCGGCATCGCGGGTGGCTTTCGCTTTTGAATATACAGCAAAACAATGCATTTTTATTCATTTATGCACGCATACCCTGCATTTTCTATTGTCGCTTCCACCGGAAATAGTGCTGTGAAGCGTTGCTGTTTGGGCAGGATGACAAAACTCGCGCCATAAGCATAAATATGCACGAAACCCCCTTGAAAAATCAAAATGCGGTGGTATAATATGGAACATAGACAACCAGAAAGGACGCGAATTACCATGAGCGATATTAAAAAAGTTGTGCTGGCTTATTCCGGCGGTTTGGACACTTCCATCATCATCCCGTGGCTGAAAGAGAATTACAACAACTGCGAGGTCATTGCCGTATCCGGTGACGTCGGACAGGGCACGGAGCTGGACGGTCTGGAGGAGAAAGCCATTAAAACCGGCGCGTCCAAGCTGTATGTGCTGGATCTGAGAAAAGAGTACATCGAAGATTACATCTGGCCCTGCCTGAAGGCGGGCGCGACCTACGAAACCTATCTGCTGGGCACCTCTCATGCGCGTCCCTGCATCGCCAAAGGGCTGGTGGACATCGCCAAAAAAGAGGGCGCCGACGCCATCTGCCACGGCTGCACCGGCAAAGGCAACGATCAGGTGCGGTTTGAGCTCGCCATCAAGGCGTTTGCTCCCGAGATGAAGATCATCGCCCCGTGGCGGACCTGGGATATCAAATCGCGTGACGAGGAAATCGATTACGCCGAGGCGCACAACATCCCGCTGAAGATCAACCGCGAAACCAACTATTCCAAAGATAAAAACCTGTGGCACCTGTCGCACGAGGGCTTGGATCTGGAAGATCCCGCCAACGAGCCGCTGTACAACAAGCCCGGTTTCCTGGAAATGGGCGTTTCTCCCGAACAGGCTCCCGACAAGCCCACTTATGTCAAGATCACCTTTGAAAAAGGTGTTCCCGTGGCGGTGGACGGCGAAAAGCTGGGCGCTGTAGAAATGGTCGAAAAGCTGAACAAGCTGGGCGGCGAAAACGGCATCGGCTTGCTGGATCTGGTGGAAAACCGGTTGGTCGGCATGAAGAGCCGCGGCGTGTACGAAACTCCCGGCGGTGCCATCCTGTACAAGGCGCACGAGGTTTTGGAGACCATTACTCTCGATCGCGACACCCAGCACTACAAAGAGCTGGTCGCGCAGAAATTCGGCGAGCTGGTGTACTTCGGTCAGTGGTTCACCCCGCTGCGCGAGGCGCTCTCCGCTTTTGTTGATAAAACGCAGGAGACCGTTACCGGCGATGTGACCTTGAAGCTGTACAAAGGCAACATGATCAACGCCGGAGTCACCTCTCCCTACTCGCTGTACGATCCCGAGATCGCCTCTTTCGGTGACGACGAGGGCGCGTACAACCAGAAGGACAGCGAGGGCTTTATCAACCTGTTCGGTCTGCCGATCAAGGTGCAGGCGATGAAAAAAGGTCTGTAATTTTCGACACACAATACAACGCTGGCGGACACCCGCACGGGTGTCCGCCCTATCCGCTTTTTAGATTATTTCCGTTTTTCCGAAAGGTGTGGCATTATGAAGCTGTGGGCAGGACGGTTCCACAAGGAGCTTGACCAAAAAACCAACGACTTTAACTCCTCCATCGCGTTTGACAGCCGCATGGCACAGGAGGACATTACCGGCAGCATGGCGCACGCCGCAATGCTGGCGAAGCAGGGCATTATCTCGGCAGCGGACGGCGAAGCCATCCGCGACGGGCTGGCCACGATCGCTGCGGATCTGCGATCCGGCGCGCTGACCATTGACCCGAACGCCGAGGACATCCACACCTTTGTGGAAGGCGAATTGACCGCGCGCATCGGCGACGCGGGCAAACGGCTGCACACCGGGCGCAGCCGCAACGATCAGGTGGCGCTGGACATTCGGCTGTATCTCAAAAATGCGGTCGCGCCGCTGCGGGCGCAGCTGGTGGAGCTGGTCGGCGTGCTGTGCAAGCAAGCCGACCGCTGGGCAGACGCGATCATGCCGGGCTACACCCATTTGCAGCGGGCGCAGCCCATCACCTTTGGGCACCATCTGATGGCGTACACCGAAATGTTGCTGCGCGACATCGGCCGGCTGGACGACGCGGTCGCCCGCATGGATGTGTCGCCGCTGGGCAGCGGCGCGCTGGCGTCCACCACCTATCCGCTGGACCGCCAAGTGGTGGCGGACACACTGGGGATGCGCGGCGTGACCAACAACTCGCTGGACGGCGTTGCCGACCGCGATTTCACCGTGGAGCTGGCGGCAGCACTGTCGCTGGTGATGGTGCATCTCTCCCGCTTTTCGGAGGAGATCATCCTGTGGTGTTCGTGGGAATTCAAATTCATCGAACTGGACGACGCGTTTTCCACCGGTTCGTCCATTATGCCGCAGAAAAAGAATCCCGACATCGCCGAGCTGGTGCGCGGCAAGTCCGGGCGGGTGTTCGGCGATCTGATGACGCTGCTCACCATGATGAAAGGGCTGCCGCTGGCGTATAACAAGGATATGCAGGAGGATAAAGAGGCGATCTTTGACGCGCTGGACACGGTGTCCATGTGTCTCACCGCGTTTATCCCGATGATCGACACCATGACAGTGCTGCCGGACAATATGCGCCGCGCGGCGGCGGGCGGGTTTATCAACGCCACCGACTGCGCCGACTATCTGGTGGGCAAAGGTTTACCGTTCCGCGATGCGTACAAAGCGACCGGATCGCTGGTGGCGCTGTGCATCGACAAGGGCTTGACGCTGGAAACGCTGCCGCTGGAGGAATACCGCGCGGTGTGCGATTTGTTTGACGAAGATGTGTTTGACGCGATCTCGCTGGAACGCTGCGCGGCGATGCGCCGCGTGTATGGCGGCCCCGCTCCCGAAAATGTGCGGGCGCAGGTGCAGCGGGTGACCGATTTGCTGAAAAAAGAGGAGGGCTGATCCATGATACAGGCAGGTATTATCGGCGCGACCGGTTACGCCGGTGTGGAGCTGGTGCGGCTGCTGCTGCGCCACCCACAGGTGGAGCTGGCGGCGGTCAGCTCGGTTTCGTTTGAAGGCCAGCCGCTGGCAGAGGTGTATCCCAACCTGAACGAGATCACCCCGCTGGTGTGCGAGGCGGCGGACGAGGTGATCCGCAAAAGCGATGTGGTGTTTGCCGCGCTGCCGCACGGGCTGTCGCAGGACACCGCCGCGGCGTGTGCCGCGCAAGGCAAAAAGTTTATCGATCTGGGCGCGGATTTCCGGCTGGACGATCCGCAGGCATACACCACCTGGTACGGGTGCGAGGCGAAATATCCCGAGCTGCACGCACAGGCGGTCTACGGCTTGTGCGAGCTGTTCCGCGACGATATTCGCAAAACTTCCATCATCGGTAACCCCGGCTGTTATCCCACCAGCGTGGCGCTGGGTCTGGCGCCCGCGCTGCGGCAAGGGCTGGTATCCCCCACCGGCATTGTGGTGGATTCCAAGTCCGGCACCACCGGTGCGGGACGCAAACCGACCCAAACCACCCATTTCCCCGATTGCAACGAGGCGTTTTCCGCCTACAAGGTGGCGGCGCACCGCCACACGCCGGAGATCGAGCAGACCCTGTCCAAGCTGGCGGGGCAAGACGCGACCATCACTTTTGTGCCGCATCTGCTGCCGGTGAACCGGGGCATTTTGTCCACCATCTACGCGCATCTGAAGGACGGCGTGACCGAACAGCAGCTGCGCGATGCATATGAGCAGGCGTATCAAAACGAGCATTTTGTGCGGGTGATGGCGCCGGGTCAGGCGGTCAACATCAACCATGTGCGCTGCTCCAACTACTGTGATATTCAGCTGTATGTGGACGAGCACACCCGCCTGTTGATCGTCACCTCGGTGATCGACAACATGGTAAAGGGCGCAGCCGGACAGGCGATCCAGAACATGAATCTGCTGTTCGGGCTGGACGAAACCGCGGGCATCGACATGATCCCGCCCGCATTTTAATCGTTTGAGGTGACTTTGTTATGACATTTCTTCCCGGCGGCGTAACCGCTGCCAAAGGATTCAAAGCCGCAGGCATCCACTGCGGTATTCGCAAAAACCGCACCAAAAAAGATCTGGCACTGATCGTGTCCGACACTCCCGCCAGCGCGGCGGCGGTGTACACCCGCAATCTGGTCAAGGGCGCGCCCATCGCGGTGACCGCCGCCCACATTGCGGACGGCAAAGCGCAGGCGGTGATCTGCAACAGTGGTATCGCCAACACCTGCGCCGCGGACGGTGTGGAAAAAGCCGAGGCGATGAGCCGGCTGGCGGCGGACGCGCTGGGGCTGCGCGCCGAGGATGTGATCGTCGGTTCCACCGGTGTGATCGGTCCCTCTATTGATCTGGCACCGATCGAAGCGGGTATTCCCGCGCTGGTGGCGGCGCTGTCCCCGAACGGCGGCGGCGACGCGGCCGAGGCGATCATGACCACCGACACCGTAAAAAAAGAGATCGCGGTGCCCTTTACCGTGGGCGGGGTGGATTGTGTGCTGGGCGGTATCGCCAAGGGCAGCGGGATGATTGCGCCCAACATGGCGACGATGCTGTGCTTTTTGACCACCGATGCCGCGATCGCGCCGGCGCTGCTGCAGGATGCACTGCGCGATGTGGTGGTGGATACCTTTAATATGATGTCGGTGGACGGCGACACCTCCACCAACGATACCGTGGCGATCATGGCGAACGGCGCAGCGGGCAACGCCCCTGTGACCGAAAAGGGTGCGGATTATGACGCGTTTGCCGCGGCGCTGAAAACCATTTGCGTGCAGCTGTGCCGCGAGCTGGCGGCGGACGGCGAGGGCGCGACCAAGCTGCTGGAATGCCGTGTGACCGGTGCCAAAACCAAGCAGGACGCGCGCATTGTCGCCAAAGCGGTGATCGAATCGTCGCTGCTGAAAGCCGCGATGTTTGGCGAGGACGCCAACTGGGGACGGGTGCTGTGCGCCATCGGCTATTCCGGCGCGGATGTGGACATCCACGGCGTGGAAACAGCGTTTGAATCGACCGCCGGTCGGGTGGTCGTGTGCGAAAAGGGCGCGGGCATCGCGTTCAGCGAAGAGCTCGCCGCCAAGGTGCTGCACGAAAAAGAGATCGTCATCGACATCAAGCTGTCGGACGGCAGCGCGAATGCGACCGCGTGGGGCTGTGACCTCACCTATGATTATGTAAAGATCAACGGCGATTATCGAACCTGATCGTCTGAAAGCAGGAGGGATTTTCCATGCAGATGTCAACGGCCGATCGCGCCCAGGTGCTGACCCGTGCGCTTCCGTACATCAAACAATACACCGGCAAAACGGTGGTCATCAAATACGGCGGCAACGCCATGATCAGCGACGATCTGAAATCCGCGGTGATGGAGGATATCGTGCTGCTGTCCACCGTGGGCATCAAAGTGGTGCTGGTGCACGGCGGCGGCCCCGAAATCAACGCCATGCTGAAAAAAATCGGCAAAGAGTCGCGCTTTGTGGACGGGCTGCGCTACACCGACCGCGAAACCATGGACATTGTGGAAATGGTGCTGGCGGGCAAGGTGAACAAATCGCTGGTGCAGTATCTGGAGCACCAGGGCGGACGCGCCATTGGTCTGTGCGGGCTGGACGGCGGTATGATCAAAGCCGTGCGCCACACCGAAAAGGACCTCGGGTTTGTGGGCGATATTGTCGGCGTGAATGTGACGCTGATCCGCAACAGCTTGGAAAGCGACACCATTCCGGTGGTGGCGACGGTGGCGGCGGGCGAACCGGACGAAAACGGCGACCCGGTCACCTATAATATCAACGCGGACATCGCCGCGTCGCGCATTGCGGCGGCGTTGGGAGCGGAAAAGCTGGTGCTGATGACCGATGTGCGCGGACTGCTGCAGGACAAGGACGACGAGGAATCGCTCATCTCGGTGGTGCATGTCAGCGAGGTGCCGCAGCTGAAAAAACAGGGCGTTATCTCGGGCGGTATGATCCCGAAGATCGACTGCTGTGTGGAGGCGGTGCGCCGCGGCGTGAAACGCACCCACATCATCGACGGGCGCATCCCCCACTCTATTTTGATCGAAATGCTGTCGGATGACGGCATCGGCACGATGTTCTTATAAGGGAGAGATCCACCATGACACTGGAAGAAATTCAGCAGCAGCACGACGGGGCGCTGATGGCGACATACGGTCGGTTCCCGGTCGCGCTGGAGCAGGGCAAGGGCGCTGTCGCCACCGATGTGGACGGTCGCCAGTATATTGATTTCGGCAGCGGCATCGGCGTAAACTCGCTGGGCTATTGCGACGACGGCTGGGTGAAAGCCGTCAGCGAGCAGGCGGCGCGGCTGCAGCACGTTTCCAATTTGTATTATCAGCCGGTGCAGGTCGCCTTTGCCGCCGAGCTGTGCGCCGCCACCGGCATGAGCCGTGTGTTTTTGGCGAACTCGGGCGCCGAAGCCAACGAATGTGCCATCAAGCTGGCGCGCAAATACAGCCGCGACACCTACGGCGACGATCGGTACGAGATCATCACGCTGCGGCAGTCGTTCCACGGGCGCACCATGGCAACTCTGACCGCGACCGGTCAGGACGCGCTGCATGTGTCGTTTGACCCGTTTATCCCCGGCTTTGCGTATGTTCCCGCCGGAGACATCGAGGCGCTGCGGCAGGCGATCAGCGCCCGCACCTGCGCCGTGATGCTGGAATGTATCCAGGGCGAGGGCGGTGTGATTGCGCAGGATCCCGCCTATTTGCAGGCGGTGGAGGCGCTGTGTCGCGAGCACGATCTGCTGTTGATCGTGGACGAGGTGCAAACCGGCGCGGGACGCACCGGCAAGCTGCTGGCATCGGAAAACGCGGGCATCCATCCTGATGTGGTGACCATGGCGAAAGGCCTTGGCGGCGGGCTGCCGATCGGCGCGTGCCTGTGCAACGAGAAATGCAAGGATGTGATGCAGCCCGGCTCGCACGGCTCCACCTTTGGCGGCAACCCGGTGGTGTGCGCGGGCGCGCGGTATGTGCTGTCGCGGCTGACTGCACCCGGATTTTTGGATGAGGTCGCGCAAAAGGGCGCGTATATGCGCGAAAAAATCGCAGCGATGCCGCATGTCTGCGCGGTGCGCGGGCAGGGCATGATGATCGGTATTCTGCTGGACGAGGGGCTGCAAGCCCGCGCCGTGGCGGAGCAATGCCTGCAAAACGGGCTGCTGATCCTGACCGCCAAAACGCTGCTGCGGCTGTTGCCGCCGCTGACCATTTCGTATGAGGAGATCGACCGGGGACTGGCGATCTTACAAAAAGTATTGGAAGGAGCAAACTGACCCATGAACCATCTGTTGAAAATGCTGGATCTCTCCACCGAGGAGATCATCGACATTCTGAACCTGGCGGATCAGCTGAAATACGAGCTGAAACACGGCATCGAGCACAAACACCTGGCCGGCAAAACGCTGGGTATGATTTTCCAAAAATCCTCCACCCGCACCCGTGTGTCGTTTGAAACCGGCATCTACCAGCTGGGCGGCACCGGCTTGTTCCTGTCGTCCAACGACCTGCAGATCGGGCGCGGCGAGCCGATCGAAGACACCGCGCGGGTGCTGTCGCGGTATCTGGACGGCATCATGATCCGCACCTTTGAGCAGGAAGAGGTGGAAAAGCTGGCGGAATACGGCAGCATCCCGATCATCAACGGCTTGACCGATTTCTGCCATCCCTGCCAGATTTTGGCGGATCTGATGACGGTACGCGAGCACAAAGGCGAGCTGGAAGGGCTGAATATGTGCTACATCGGCGACGGCAACAACATGGCGAACTCGCTGATCGTCGGCTGTCTGAAGGTGGGCATGCACGTGTCCATCGCTTGCCCGGATGCGTATCGTCCGGCACCGGAGGTGCTGGAATTTGCCGCGGCTTACGGCGACAAGTTTGTGCTGACCAACGATTGCAAACAAGCCGCCAAGGATGCGGATGTGATCTTCACCGATGTGTGGGCGTCGATGGGACAAGAGAGCGAAGCCGCCAAACGCCGCATCGCGTTCGCGGGGTATCAGGTCAACGACGAGCTGCTGAGTGTGGCGCACGAGGATTGCATGGTGCAGCATTGTCTGCCCGCGCACCGCGGCGAGGAGATCACCGCCGATGTGTTTGAGGCACACGCCGATGAGATTTTCGACGAAGCGGAAAACCGTCTGCACGCACAAAAAGCTGTGATGGTCACGCTGATGAAATAATCGCACACACATCTGTAACCGCCCGGAGAAAACTCCGGGCGGTTTTTGTTTGCTCAAAACGCAAAAAATGTGTCCTATCTCACAGCGGGCACAAGCCTTCTCCTTGAGGTAATTCCCCCGCGCGCGGGGGAAATGTCGGCGCAGCCGACAAAAGGGGCCCGTCTTCGTGAGAAAAAGGTGCTGAGCACAGCGAAGCGGATGAGGTGTCAGAATACCATAAGATTTTAGCGATATAATAATTGCGAACATTTTTAGTATTGCGGGAAACCAATAGCACACTTTAATCCGTTGCTTTTCCACCTCATCCGTCACGACCTACGGTCGCGCCACCTTCCCCTCAAGGGGAAGGCTTGAGAAGTTTCTGCTAATTCTTTGTCATTCTTCGCTTCGCTCAGAATTTTCTCCTGCCGCACGCGGAAAAGCCCCCGAATCCGAAGATTCGGGGGCTTTTTTACCGGCCGTTGATCCGGCTATTATTTGTTGTTGTACAGCTGACCCAGCTTCTGCAGATAGGCATAGCGGTTGGTCGCGTTCTCTTCGGCCTTCTCGAACAGCACTTCCGCGCGTTCCGGGAAGGAGCGAGTCAGCGAGTTATACCGCACTTCGCCCATGATGAAGTCGCGATACGGCGCCGTCGGAGCCTTGCTATCCAGCGTGAACGGCTCGTCCTTGCGAGGATCGAAGCGATAGGTGTGCCAGTAACCGGCCTCCACCGCTTTTTTCTCCTCCAGCTGAGAAATACCCATGCCGCCTTTGATACCATGGTTGATGCAGGGCGCATACGCGATGATCAGCGACGGACCCGGATAGGCCTCCGCCTCGCGGATGGCTTTCAGCGCCTGGTTCATATCCGAACCCATGGCGATCTGCGCCACATACACATACCCATAGCTCATAGCGATCGAGCCGAGGTCTTTCTTCTTGGTGACCTTACCGGCCGCAGCGAACTGTGCCACAGAACCGGTCGGGGTCGCTTTGGAAGCCTGACCACCGGTGTTGGAATACACTTCGGTATCGAACACCATCACATTGACATCCTCGCCGGACGCCAACACATGGTCCACGCCGCCGAAGCCGATATCATAGGCCCAGCCGTCGCCGCCGAACATCCAGAAGGATTTTTTCACCAGCAGGTCTTTGGCTTTCAGCGCCTCTTCCAGATCCGCTTTCAAACCGCAGGTGCAGGTGCTCGCCAGACGCTCCAGCGCGGGAACAACTTTCGCCGCCGCCGCTTTGGACGCTTCCGCGTCATCCTTGCCCGCCAGCCATTCGGCTGCCGCGGCTTTCAGCTCTTCGTCCTTCGCCTCTTCGGTGAACTTGGTCATCAGATCCACCAAACGGTTGCGGCGGGCGGTCACGCCCAGGAACATACCGTAGCCGTACTCGGCGTTATCCTCGAACAGCGAGTTCGCCCATGCAGGACCGTGACCCTCTTTGTTCACGGTGTAGGGAGTGGAGGGAGAAGAACCGCCCCAGATGGAAGAACAACCGGTGGCGTTGGCGATGTACATACGATCGCCGAACAGCTGGGTGACCAGCTTGGCATACGGGGTTTCACCGCAGCCGGCGCAGGCGCCCGAGAACTCCAGCAGCGGCTGACGCAGCTGGCTGCCCTTAACGGTGCTCGCCTTGAATTTCTCTTCCACTTCCGGTTTCACCGGCAGGTTATACGCATACAGGAACTTGTCCTCTTCGTCCAGCTGGGTATCCAGCGGTTTCATAACCAGCGCTTTTTCGCCCTTCATACCCGGGCACATGGTGGCGCAGGAGCCGCAGCCCGTGCAGTCCAAAGACGACACGGTCATGCTGAACTGATAGCCCGGCATACCGGTCGCGGGTTTCATCTTCATGCCTTCGGGAGCGTTCTTGACCTCTTCCTCGTTCATGATGATCGGACGGATGCACGCGTGCGGACATACAAACGAGCAGAAGTTACACTGGATGCAGTTTTCCGGCAGCCAGCAGGGAACATCCACCGCGATGCCGCGTTTCTCATAAGCTGCCGAGCCCAGCGGAACGGTACCGTCAGCGTTCTCCACAAAGGTGGACACCGGCAGCTTGTCGCCCTGCTGTTTGTTGATCGGTTTCAGGATGTTTTCGATGTAATCCTTGATCTCGGGACGACCGGTATCCGCCATCTCCTGCACCGCGCCGTCTTCGGCTTTCGCCCATTCCTTCGGCACTTTGACCTTGCGGACTTCTTTCACACCGCACTCGATGGCGTTGTGGTTCATCTGCACGATCGCTTCGCCCTTCTTGGAGTAGGACTTGGTCGCCGCTTCCTTCATGAACTTCACCGCGTCATCCACCGGGATAACCTTGGCGAGTTTGAAGAACGCCGCCTGCAGGATGGTGTTGGTGCGGTTGCCCAGACCCAGACCCTTGGCGAGATGCGTTGCGTCGATGGTGTAGAATTTGATGTCGTTTTTCGCGATATAGCGTTTCATCGCCGCCGGCAGGTGTTTATCCAGCTCTTCGTCGTTCCACGAGCAGTTCAGCAGGAAGGTGCCGCCGGGTTTGATATCGGTGACCATATCGTATTTGTCCACATAGGACGGGTTGTGGCATGCCACAAAGTCCGCCTTGTTGACGAGATAGGTGGATTTGATCGGTTTTTTACCAAAACGCAGGTGGGAGATGGTGACACCGCCCGATTTTTTCGAGTCATAGGAGAAATAGCCCTGCGCATACATATCGGTGTGGTCACCGATAATTTTGATGGAGTTTTTGTTCGCGCCGACCGTACCGTCGGAGCCCAGACCCCAGAATTTGCAGGAGTGGGTGCCCTTCGGGGTGGTATCCGGATTCTCTTTCACCTTCAGCGACAGTTTGGTCACATCGTCTTCGATGCCGATGGTGAACTGTTTCTTCGGGCGAGAAGCTTCCATGTTGCGATACACAGACACGATCTGCCCGGGAGTGGTATCCTTGGAACCCAGACCGTAACGACCGGTGTACACCGGCACGCTCTCGTATTTGGAGCCTTTCAGCGCCGCGCAAACATCCAGGAACAGCGGTTCGCCCATGGAGCCCGGCTCCTTGGTGCGATCCAGCACCGAGATGGTTTCCACCGTCTTGGGCAGCGCCGCGATCAGGTGTTTCGCCGAGAACGGACGATACAGGCGGACCTTGATCAGACCCACTTTGTCGCCGGCGGCGTTCATGTGGTCCACCGTCTCCTCGATGGTCTCACATACAGAACCCATCGCGATGATGACGCGTTTCGCGTCGCGGGGACCATAGTAGTTGAACAGTTTGTAGTTGGTACCGATCTTTTTGTTGACCTGGTTCATGTAATCTTCCACGATGTCCGGGATCGCGTTGTAGTAGCTGTTCGCCGCCTCGCGCGCCTGGAAGAAGATATCCGGGTTCTGAGCGGTACCGCGCTGCACCGGATGCTCCGGATTCAGCGCGTGTTTGCGGAAACGATCCACCGCATCCCAATCCACCATGTCTTTCAGATCGTCGTAATCCCACACTTCGATCTTCTGGATCTCGTGAGAGGTACGGAAACCATCAAAGAAGTGGATGAAGGGCACGCGGCCTTTCAGCGTGGACAGGTGCGCCACAGCGCCGAGATCCATGACTTCCTGCACGCTGGACGAACATAGCATCGCATAGCCCGTCTGGCGGCAAGCATAGATATCCGAGTGGTCACCGAAGATGGACAGCGCATGAGACGCCAGCGCACGCGCCGACACATGGATCACGTTGGGCAGCAATTCGCCCGCGATCTTGTACATATTCGGGATCATCAGCAGCAAGCCCTGCGAAGCGGTGTAGGTGGTGGTCAGCGCGCCCGCGGCCAGCGAGCCGTGAACCGCACCGGCAGCGCCGGCTTCCGACTGCATTTCCGCCACTTTGACCGGACGGCCAAACAGGTTTTTCTGTCCGGCAGCCGACCAAACGTCGGTCACTTCCGCCATAACGGAAGAAGGGGTGATGGGGTAGATGGCAGCAACATCGGTGAACGCATAGGAAACATGCGCGGCGGCGTTGTTACCATCCATGGTCTTTTTCTTTCTTGCCATGAAAAGTTTCCTCCTTTATAAGGATAAGATACCAAAAACCAGCGGCGTCGATTTTTTGTTTGACGCACAACTCTATACTATCACTTTTACCGGGCGGTGTAAAGATTGAATTTTCGGTTTTGCTGTTTTTTTCGCGATTTTTGACCCACCTTTTTTCCTTGCGTCCGGCGGGTTTGCGGGCTTTTTCAAAAAACAAGTGGTTGACATTTGCCTAAAAATCTTCTATTATAGAAAATGCAATATTTTACACCTTTGAAAGGGGCGATATGTTCTTATGATGGACGCAGACCCTCCCCCTACGGGCAATTTGGCGCTGCAGCTGTTGCTGCTGCTGGCACTGATTTTGTGCAACGCCTTTTTTGCCGCGTCGGAGATCGCGATCATTTCTCTGAACGACAGTAAAATCCGCAAAATGGCCGAGGACGGCCACAAAAAAGCACGGTTGGTGCTGGCACTGACCGAGGATTCCTCCCGCTTTTTGGCGACCATCCAGATCGGCGTCACGCTGGCGGGGTTCTTCACCTCGGCGTTGGCTGCCCAATCGATGGCCGAACCGTTTTCGGCGTGGCTGCAAAGCGTGATCCCCGCTGCCAAAGCGCACGGCGAGCTGCTGTTTTCCATCAGCACGGTGCTGATCACGCTGCTGATGTCGTATTTCACGCTGGTGCTGGGCGAGCTGGTGCCCAAGCGCATCGCGATGCAAAAGACCGAATCCATCGCTTTTGGGGTGGCACCGGTGCTGCGCGCGATCGCCGTTATCACCAAGCCGTTTGTCAAGCTGTTGTCCGCCTCCACCAATCTGGTAGTGCGCCTGTTCGGGCTGGATCCCCACGCCGATGAAGAGGAAGTCACCGAAGAAGAAATTCGGATGATGGTGGATGTGGGCGAAGAAAAAGGTGTGATCGAGGGCAGCCAAAAGGAAATGATCAACAACATTTTCGAGTTTGACGACATCACCGCTGAGGACATTATGACCCCCCGCACCGACCTGTCGGCGCTGGATGTGACCGACCCGCTGGACGAAGCGCTGCAAATGGCGGTGGACGAGGGCTACTCGCGCCTGCCGGTGTATGAAGAGGATATCGACCACATCATCGGCGTTTTGTACATCAAAGACCTGCTGCCCTATGTGGGGCGCACGGTGCCGGACGGCGTGTCCATCCGGCTGCTGATGCGGGATGCCTACTTTGTGCCGGGCACCAAGCGCTGCGGCGAGCTGTTTACCGAAATGACCGAAAAGCACACCCAAATGGCGGTGGTGGTGGACGAATACGGCGGCGTTGCCGGTATCGTCACCATGGAAGATCTGCTGGAATCCATTGTGGGCAACATTCAGGACGAATTTGACCACGAGGAGGAAGAGGTGCGCCAAACCGGCGAAAACTCGTTTGAGGTGGACGGCTCCATTGATATGGACGAGTTGGAAGATCTGCTGCACACCCACTTCCCCGAAGGCGATTTTGATACGCTGGCGGGATTTATTCTGGACGAGCTGGGGCGGGTTCCCGGCGAGGACGAACATCCCGAGGTGGTATTCCGCGATTTCACCTTCACGGTGCTGCAGGTGGAGGACCGCCGCATTGAGCGGGTGCGCATCGTGCGCTGTCCGGTGGAAACGCCGCCGGACGAAGACGAAAACGCCAAAAAAGAGAACGATTAACCATAAAAAGCCGCCTGACCCCGCAGGGTCAGGCGGCTGCTATATGCGACAAAGCCGATCGGCGGAGCATTCCGCTGACCGGCTTTTTGGATTTATAGGATACCATCAGCCGATGCGCATGGAAATATCCATCGCGGTGACCGAATGGGTGAGCGCGCCGATCGAGATGATGTCCACGCCGGTTTCGGCAACGGCGCGCAGCGTCGCGGCAGTGATGCCGCCGCTCGCCTCCAGCAGCGCGCGGTCGTTCACCAGCTGTACCGCCTGCGCCATATCCTCGCAGGACATATTGTCCAGCATGATCACATCCGCGCCCGCGTCCAGCGCCTGCTGCACTTCATGCAGATCGCGCGTTTCCACTTCCAGCTTGACCATATGCCCCAGCCGGCCGCGAATTTGTGCCACCGCCTGCGGAATACCGCCCGCCGCGTCGATGTGGTTGTCTTTCAACATCGCGCCGTCCGACAGGTTAAACCGGTGGTTTTTGCCGCCGCCCACCGTGACGGCATATTTTTGCAGCGCCCGCATACCCGGCAGCGTTTTGCGGGTATCGGTGATGGCAGCGCGGGTGCCTTTCACCAGCTCCACCGCCTCGCGGGTGGCGGTCGCCACGCCGGACATATGCTGCAGCAGATTCAGCGCCGTGCGCTCGCCCTTGAGCAGCGCGCGGGTGTATCCCTCAAACTCCGCGATCAGATCGCCCTTGTGCACATCCGCACCCTCGGGAATATGCACCGTCACCTGCACGGTGTCATCCAGCAGCCGGAACACCCGCAGCGCAACCTCCAATCCGCACAGCACCCCGTCCGCTTTTGCGACAAACCGCGCTTTGGTGCGCGCCGTTTCCGGAATCATCAGGTCGGTGGTGGTGTCGATATAGTTGATATCCTCGGTCAGTGCGGTTTTGATGAGATCATCCACATAAAATTGCGGTAACATGGGTCATTCCCCTTTCTGCTGGCGGGATTCCATCACTTCCCGCAAAATAATGGTACAAACCGTTGCCAGGCTCTTCGCCTCGATATAATCGGCGGTCAGCGCATAATCGCCGGTGCGCAGCGTGTGCAGGATCTCCTCGGCACGCGCCAAGCCCTTTTCCACCTCGTCATAATCCGGGATCACAAACCACGCTTTTTGCATGATGTTGCGGATCTCGGTGCGATAGCCGGGTTCCAGCGCGCGGTCGCCGCCGGGTGCCGCCGGAGCCGGGGTGGTGACCCCGCTCTTTTCGTGCCGCAGCCGCCGGCTGATATCGTAGGTGCAGCGGCGCGAGAACACCAGCGCTTCCAGCAGCGAGTTGCTCGCCAGCCGGTTTTGGCCGTGCACGCCGGTGTGCGAGCATTCGCCCGCGGCATACAGCCGATCCACCGTGGTGTCGCCGTAGACATTCACATCAATGCCGCCCATCAGATAGTGCTGGCAGGGGAACACCGGAATCCATTCGCGGGTGATGTCCACGCCCTCTTCCAGACAGCGGCTGTAAATCATCGGGAACCGGTTTTTGATAAATTCCGGACCCCGCGCGGTGATATCCAGATAGAATTTTTCGCTGCCGGTGCGGGCGGCCTCCTGCATGATGCAGCGGGACACCACATCGCGGGGCGCCAGCTCGCCGCGCTCGTCGTAGCGAGGCATA
This sequence comes from uncultured Oscillospiraceae bacterium, assembly GCA_900547105.1. Taxonomy (GTDB): domain Bacteria; phylum Bacillota; class Clostridia; order Oscillospirales; family Acutalibacteraceae; genus UMGS1474. The sequence goes on from URFL01000014.1 coordinate 15,973, forward strand.
AACCGCTCGCCGTCGCAATTCAGCAGCAGCGCGCCCTCGCCGCGCACCGCTTCCGAGATCAGGAACCGCTCGCGACCGGTTTCCGCTGCGAAAGCGGTGGGGTGGAACTGCACCAGCCGCAGATTTTTGATGCGCGCGCCCAGCTCATACGCCAGTGTGATACCGTCGCCGGTGGCGATGGCGGAGTTGGTGGTGTAGGGATACACCCGCCCGATGCCGCCGGTGCACAGGATGCAGTAGGAACAACTCACCGTTTTGTATTCTCCGTTTTGCAGCAAGCCCGCCCAAAAGCCGCCCTCCTGCGGAGTCAGCGTGACCAGCTGGGTCCAATCCATAATGGTCACATTGTCGTGCGTTTGCACCGCCGCCATCAGCTTTTCGGTGATCTCGCGACCGGTGGAATCCTTGTGGTGCAGAATACGGCGGCGGGAATGGCCACCCTCCAGCGTCATGGAGATGTGATGGGCTTCGTCGGTATCAAAATCCACCCCGATCTCTTTCATCAAACGCAGCACATCCTCCGGTCCCTCGTTGACCAGAATTTCCAGACTGCGCAGGTCGTTTTTATAGCCGCCCGCGATCAACGTATCCGCGATGTGCAGCCGATAATCGTCGTGCTCCTTGTCCACCACGGCGGCGACACCGCCCTGCGCCAAAAAGCTGTTGCACAGGGTGGATTCCCGCTTGGACAACACCAGCACCCGCACATCCGGCGCAAAGTTCAGCGCGGCATACAGTCCCGCCACGCCTGTTCCGGCGATCAATACATCATAATCGTTCATAGCGATCCCTTCTTGTTTTCCGTTATCGGTAAAATATAGTTATGGGCTATTATACCACTTTTTGTCGAAAAAGAAAACAGTTTTTCCGCGCCGCGCAAAATCCGTCGCCCCAAACGCGAAGAATGCGCTGGATTTTGTTCGATTGTGTGGTATACTAGTACCAAAAGGAGGGACGGCATGGAGATTATCGAGCAGGAAAAGCAAACCGAGCGCGTCATTTTGGTGTCCATCGATACCGGCGCGTTTGATATACACAGCTCGCTGGACGAGCTGACCGAGCTGACCGACACCGCGGGCGGCGAGGTGGTGGGCGAGCTGGTGCAAAAGCGCGAATCGCCCGACAAAGCCACCGCGCTGGGCGCCGGACGGCTGGAAGAGCTGCGCCAGATATGCGAGGCGCAGGAGGTGGATCTGGTCATCTTTGACGGCGAATTGACCGCCACCCAGCACCGCAATCTGGAGGACGCGCTGCCCTGCCGCGTGATCGACCGCACCACGCTGATCCTGGACATTTTCGCCGGACGCGCCCGTTCGGCGGAGGGGCGACTGCAGGTGGAGCTGGCGCAGCTGCAATATCAGCTGCCCCGCTTGGCGGGACAAGGCACGGCGCTGTCCCGGTTGGGCGGCGGTATCGGCACCCGCGGCCCCGGTGAAACCAAGCTGGAAAGCGACCGGCGACACATTCGCCGCCGCATCGGCGCGCTGAAAGAGCAGCTGGCGGAGGTGGAACGCCGCCGCGAAAGCCGCCGCCAGCGCCGCCGCAAAGAGGGGATTCGCTCGGTGGCGTTGGTGGGCTACACCAACGCGGGCAAATCCACCCTGCTGAATACGCTGACCGACGCGGGTGTGCTGGCGGAGGACAAGCTGTTTGCCACGCTGGACCCCACCGCGCGGGCGCTGCGGCTGCCGGACGGACGGCAGGTGCTGCTGCTGGACACCGTTGGGTTTGTGCGGCGGCTGCCGCACCAGCTGGTGCAGGCGTTCCGCTCCACGCTGGAGGAAGCGGTGGCAGCGGATGTGCTGGTGAATGTGTGCGATGCCTCCGACCCCGAGGTGCTGGAGCAGCGGGATGTCACCGTGTCGCTGCTGCGCGAGCTGGGCTGCACCGAGCAGCCGGTGCTGACCGTATGGAACAAATGCGATGTGGTGCCGGTGCCGGATATTGCGCCGCCCGGCGGCATCGCGATCAGCGCCAAAACCGGCATGGGCATTCCCGCGCTGCTGGAGGAGCTGGCGCGGGTGCTGCCGCCCGATCGGCGGCGGGTCACGCTGCTGCTGCCGTTTCGCGAGGGCGGGCTGGCGCAGGAATGCCGCGAGGACGGCGCGGTGGAAAGCGAAGAGTACCAACCGGAAGGCTTGCGGATGACTGTCACCCTCGGCTTGCGAATGCTCAGCCGGGTGGAGCCGTACATTATCGAGGAGTAAACGAAGTCCCCGATGCGATCGCATCGGGGACTTTTTGTATAAAAATGCGGGGTAATCATAAAATGCGGAAGATAGGGGGGCTTTGCCCCTTGACTCCGCCGCCTTTTTGGCGATGCGGCTTATAATTTTCCGCCGTAAACCGGGAAGCCGCTGCTGGCGCCGTAGCTTTCGATCGGCTGAAAGTGCTTGAGCGTTTCCATATCCGCCGCGCTGATTTCAAAACCCACCGCGGCGTTGGTGCGCATATGCGCCGGGTTGCCCGTTTTCGGCAGCGAGATGGTGCCCAGCTGCAAGGTGTAGCGGATGCAAAGCTGCGGCACCGACACGCCGTATTTGTCCGCCATCGCCTGAATGTCCGGCTGGTGCAAAATTTCGCCGTGAGCAATGGGCGAATATGCTTCCACCGCGATGCCGTTTTGCTGGCAATAGTCCACCAGCTCCAGCGGGGTGTTGCTGATATGCAGCAAAATCTGGTTGACCATCGGCTTGATCTCGGCGGTTTCCAGCAGGCTTTCGATGTCGCCGATCTGGAAATTGGAGATACCGATCGCTTTCACCTTGCCCGCCTTGTACGCGTCTTCCAGCGCGCGCCACGCCGCACGGTTGCCCTCCACATAGCGGTTGTCCGACTGGTTCACCTCCACCCACGGCTGCGGGCTGTGGATGATCATCTGGTCGAGGTAGTCCAGCCCCATTTTGGTCAGCGTTTCATCGATCGACCGGGCGGCGGATTCGTAGGTTTTGTGCTCGGCAGCCACCTTGCTGCCGACGAACAACTGCTCGCGCGGAACGCCGCAGCCGCGCACTCCTTCGCCCACGCCCCGCTCGTTGCCGTACGCCTGGGCGGTGTCGATCAGGCGATAGCCGCCGTCCACCGCGGCTTTGACCGCGTCCGCCACCTTGTCGTCATCAATCAGCCAGGTGCCCAGCCCCAGCTTCGGGATCGCCAGCCCGTTTGCCAGCGTATACGTTTCGTTCGTCATCATAACCGATTCCTCCTTAATGTTGTGGTTTCAATTCTCCGTAGAAATACGCCGCGGTCGCGCCGCCGTCGATCAGCATATCCGATCCGGTGATAAACGCGCCTTGCGGACTCATCAGCAGCTGCGCCAGATGGGCGACCTCGTCGGCGGTGCCGGGACGCCCCGCCGGGCATTTGGCAAACATATTTTTATAAAAATCGCCGCGCGGACCGTTGAACTCGTCTATCGCGAGCGGGGTCACGATAATCCCCGGCGAGATCGCGTTGATGCGTGCGCCGCGTTTGCCCCAACGCACCGCCTCCGCCATCACCCGCTTGCCGTTGCACCGCTTGGCAAGCTGATACGCGTGCAGCGTGTCGCGAATGTTTTCCGGCTGCAGCATTTCCAGCTCCAGCAGCTGTTCGGTGGGGGTGGTGGCGAGCTGCTCGTCCTGCTGCGCGGTCAGCGCCGGCATCCGATAGCCCGACTGGCTGGAGATGGTGACCCCTACGCCGCCCGGCGCGATCATCTGACCCACTTCCTCCAGCAACACCGCGGTGCCATACAGATCCACCTTCAAAATGGTTTCGATCGGCGCCTGGCTGGGCGAAACGCCCGCCGCGTTCACCAGCATGGTGATATCGCCCATCTGCTGTGCCTGCGCGATCATGCGTTTGATCGACGCGCGCGAGGCGAGATCCATCTCGGTCGCCACGGCATCAAATCCGGCGTTTTGCAAAATGGTCGCGATCGCGTCCGCATTGGCGGGATTTTTGTCGCCGACCACGATCTTTTTGCCGGCACCCACCCGACGGGCAATCGCCATACCGATCTGACCCGCGCCGCTCAACAGCAATACTTCCTGCATAAAACAGCACTCCTTTGCGGTATTCTTATCGTTGCCCTTATTATACAAGTTGGAGTTGACTCCAAGTCAAGACTTTTTTGAAAAATTTTTTGTATCCTCTTGACGGCAGGTATCCCCCGAATGGTACAATAGGGTATCACTTTTGATGGCAAAGGAGCATTTCCGATGAACGAGATTTTTCACCGCATCAGTGTGCGGAAATATGAGGACACGCCGGTGGAACCGGACAAGATCGAACAGCTGCTGCGGGCGGCGATGGCGGCGCCGTCGGCGTTTAACCAGCAGCCGTGGGAGTTTTATGTGGTCACCAACCGCTCGCTCATCGAGCAGCTGTCCACCGTGACCCCCTATGCCGGGTTCGCGAAAAACGCGCCGGTGGTGATCGTATCGGCCTATCGCGAGCAGGTCACGCTGCCGGCGTATTGCCAGATCGACATGAGCATCGCGTGTGAAAATATGTGGCTGCAGGCGGATGCGCTGGGGCTGGGCGGCGTGTGGATCGGCATTGCGCCGCTGGAAGAACAGATGCAGACGGTGGAACGGCTGCTGGCGCTGCCGTCCGGTCAGCGGGCATTTGCGCTGTTTGCGGTGGGCTATCCCGCCAAAACCCGCCCGCAGCAGGATCGCTTTGACCCCGCCCGCATCCACACAGTGGAATAAAAAGGGGTGGTCGATATGAACCGAAAGATCGGCATGATCGGCGCGGGGATCAACGCGCTGGCGGTGGTCGGCTTCGCTGTGTGTATGCTGCTGGATGTCTTGTTTGGCTGCTATTTTTGCTCGATGTTTATCGCGTTCAGCTTTGTGGTAATGATAAGCGCTCTGGTTTCGCTGGCAGCGCCGGAGCGCAAAGCGGCCGGCTATGCCGCTCTCGCGTTCGCTGCGGCTTACGCCGCCATCATTTTGCTGGTATATTTCACCCAGCTCACCACCGTGCGCGCCGGCGAACTGACCCGGCAAGCGCGGGATTTGCTGGATTTCCAGCGCATGGGGCTGGCGTTTAACCTGGATCTGCTCGGCTATGCGTTGATGGCGCTGTCCACCTTTTTCGCCGGGTTCACTATCCACCCGCGCTGCACCCCGGATCGGTGGCTCAAAGCGCTGCTGATGATCCACGGTGTGTTTTTCTTCTCCTGCCTCCTTTTGCCGATGCTCGGTGTCTTTCAGGCAGACGGACCCGCATGGGTCGGCGTGGCGGCGCTGGAGTTTTGGTGCGTCTATTTTTGTCCGGTGGCGATATTGTCGCTGCTGTATTTCAAACGGCAAGGAGAATAAACGATGGGATGGTCCGATTTTGTGCAAACCTTTCCGTATCCGCTGTTGGCGCTGCTGGTGCTGGCGGGGTTTTACGGCATCTATTTCGGGAAAATGTTGGCTCAGCGGCGACAGGGCATCCGCACCAACCAAATCGGCAAGCGAAAAGACAAAACACTGCACACGGTGGAAACGCTGATGAAAATCGCCACCTATGCGATCGTTCCGGTGCAGCTGGTGTCGGTGTGGTGCGGTTGGAGCTGGCTGCCCGCCGGACTGCGGGTAGCTGGCTTTTTACTGGGGCTGGTGGGCGACGGCGTATTTCTCGCCGCGGTGCTTTGCATGAAGGATAGCTGGCGCGCGGGTATTCCGGAAACCGACAAGACCGCGATGGTCACCACCGGCATCTATGCCTTCAGCCGCAATCCGGCGTTTTTGGGGTTTGATCTCATGTATATCGGGGTGCTGCTGATGTACGGCAACCCGCTCACGGCGCTGTTCACCGCCTTTGCCATCGTGATGCTGCATTTGCAGATCCGGCAGGAGGAGGTCTATCTGGCGGCGACTTTCGGGGAACCCTATCGCGCCTATCGATCGCGCGTCCGCCGCTATTTCGGGAGAAAAAAGCGCTAAGAGAAGCGAAGCGGATGAGGTGTCAGAAACCTATAAGGTTTTAGCAATATAGTGGTTAGTGTATAATTTTAATATTACGCGAAACCGTCAGCGCACTATAATTTGCCGTTTTTCCACCTCATCCGTCACGACCTGCGGTCGCGCCACCTTCCCCTCCAAGGGGAAGGCTTGCAGAAATTCTGCGTATTTTTGTCATTCCGAGCGCAGCGAAGAAGCTTTTCAGTTCTCTCTTCGTGCGGGACGATGCCCACAAATCACGCACAAATCCACGGCGGGCGCAAAGCCTTCTCCTTGAGGTAATTCCCCCGCGCGCGGGGAAAATGTCGGCGCAGCCGACAAAAGGGGCCCGTCTTCGGGAGAAAACGGTGCTGAGCGCAGCGAAGAAGCTTTTCCGGCACCTCTCTTCGTAGGGGACGATGCCCACATCGTCCCGCACCGCTTGTGGTGCATAAAAGCATTCCTCTGATGAAAGAATAGGGGCGCTGCAAAAACAAAGATTCTCGCACGAATTTATAGATGCCGTATGGCGAGAACCATATTCTCGTAAAAAAGAAGAAGTCGCACAAAAGTGCGACTTCTTCTTTTTGGTCCGCCCGGAGGGATTCGAACCCCCGGCCTTTGGAATCGGAATCCACTGCGATATCCAGCTTCGCCACGGGCGGATAACAGCCGTTATTATACACCAAAAGCTCCGTTTTGGCAACCCCCCAGCGGGGAATTTTTTTCGACACCCGCTTGTGGGTATCGGGTATCATCCAATTGGCGGTGTGCACAAGGCGAAAGGAGCGAGAAATTAGCACACACTTTTGATGTCGAGAAAACTTTTTCTCTCCCTCAGTCTCGCTAGCGCTCGACAGCTCCCTCGTCAGAGGGAGCCAGGCGAGATTTCTACAATACGGGCACTCAACCTGTCATTCTGAGCGAAGCGAAGAATCTTCTCCAACATTGTTCCTCTTTTTTCGTAGGGGACAATGCCCACATCGTCCCGCAAGCAAACAAACTCACTTGTGCCGGACGCAAGCCTTCTCCTTGAGGAGAAGGTGCTGAGCGAAGCGGATGAGGTGTCAAAAGTCTATAAGGTTTTAGCAATATAGTGGTTAGGATGTCATTTTAATATTGCGTAAAACCGTCAGCACACCATAATCTGCTGCTTTCCACCTCATCCGTCGCGGCGTAAAGCCGCGCCACCTTCCCCTCCAAGGGGAAGGCTTGCGAGGACCCTGCTTATTTACTGTTATTCTGAGCACAGCGAAGAATCTTCTCCAGCATTGTCCCACAAGCAAGCGCACTCCACTTGCGACGGGCGCGTGGCCCCTTTGTGTAAAGGGGGCTGTCACGACCTTGGTCGTGACTGGGGGATTGTCGCCGTGTATCGGATGGGCGTCTTGCCTAGTGCTTTTACCACAATCCCTCCGTCTTTTTGCTGCGCAAAAATCCACCTCCCTTTGCACAAGGGAGGCTTTGGCACGCCACTGGTTTATACCGATTTTTCAGAGACCTGACACCTCATCCGTCGCGGCGTAAAGCCGCGCCACCTTCCCCTCCAAGGGGAAGGCTTGCGAGGACTCTGCCTATTTACTGTTATTCTGAGCACAGCGAAGAATCTTTTTGATACATCACTTTGGAAAGATTTTTCGTTGCGTTGCTCCTCAGATAAGTGACGCCCCAAATCTTTGATTTGGTCGACGGAACTTATGCATGCGAACTTTAGCGAGTCGCAATAACATTTGCTGGTGTGTTCACAACACCTCATCCGCTTCGCTCAGCACCTTTTTCTCCCGAAGACGGGCCCCTTTTGTCGGCTGTGCCGACATTTTCCCCGCGCGCAGGGGAATCACCTCAAGAAGAAGGCTTTTTTAGTTTCTTCGTTATTTCTAAGTAAGTGAAATCATCTCGAGGGAAAGGCGTTTGCACGTCGCTGATCCGTATGCGAGGCTTCTGCGCTAACGATTTTCTCCCCGCGCAACGACAAAAAACCCGCCGGAACCTTACGGTTCGGCGGGCCTTTTTGAAAAGCTCTTATTTCACCAGCTCGATGATCGCCATTTCGGCGGCATCGCCGCGGCGAGCGCCGGTTTTGATGATGCGGGTGTAGCCGCCTTTGCGATCCGCATACTGCGGCGCAATCTCATCAAACAGCTTCTTCGCAACGCTCTCTTTGGTCACGAACGCGTACACCAGGCGTTTGTTCGCCAGGGTAGGCTCTTTCGCGATGGTGATCATTTTTTCCGTCATGGAGCGCACTTCTTTGGCGCGCGTAACGGTGGTTTCAATGCGGCCCTTCTCAAGCAGGAAGGTGACCATAGCTCTCAGCATCGCCATACGCGAAGCGGTGGGGCGACCGAGTTTTCTGGTTCCGGGCATTTGAATTCACTCCTTTTGTCCTGAATACGCACGGCTTTTGCCGTACCGATAAAAGAATTATTCCTCTTCTTCGTACAAGCTAAAGCCTAACGACGCCAGCTTGTTGATCACTTCTTCAAGCGATTTGCGGCCCAGGTTGCGAACCTTCATCATATCTTCTTCGCTCTTGTTGATGAGGTCCTCGACCGTGTTGATACCCGCGCGCTTGAGGCAGTTGAACGACCGGACCGACAGATCCAGCTCTTCGATGGTCATTTCGAGAACTTTTTCTTTGCCCTTGTCGTCCTTTTCCACCATAATGGAATCGCCGGTATAGGCTTCGCCCGACAGATCGACAAACAGGTTCAAATGCTCGGTGAGCACCTTTGCCGCCAGCGACACCGCTTCCTGCGCGGAAATGGTACCGTTGGTCCACAGCTCCAGCGTCAGCTTATCATAGTCGGTGATCTGGCCCACACGGGTGTTTTCCACCGTGTAGTTCACTTTGATCACCGGCGTATAGATCGAATCCACCGGAATAACGCCGATCACCGGCGCCATCAGCTGTTTGTTGCGTTCCGCCGGCACATAGCCGCGGCCTTTGTCCAGGGTGATCTCCATGAACAGCTTCGCGCCCTCGCCCAGAGTCGCAATATGCATATCCGGCTGCAGGATTTCCACTTCGCTGTCGCATTTGATGGAGCCGGCAGTGACCTCTCCGGGACCTTCGGCTTCGATATAGACCACCTTCGGGCCTTCGCCGTTGATTTTCACGACCAGACCCTTGATATTAAGAACGATCTCCGTGACATCTTCTTTGACGCCCTCCACCGTGGAGAACTCATGCAGGACACCGTCGATCTTAATGGAGGTTACCGCCACGCCGGGCAGGGACGACAGCAGTACACGACGCAGGCTGTTGCCCAGAGTCGTACCGTAGCCGCGTTCCAGCGGCTCCACGACAAATTTGCCGTAGGTGCCGTCTTCGGCGAGGTCGAGCGCTTCGATGCGGGGCTTTTCAATCTCAATCATGCAAAACCCTCCTTATGGATTCGGAAGAAGCCGCCGCGCCCATTGCGGCAGCGGCTCTTCCTTGTTTGGTTGCGGTCAAATCTCGTCAAATGAGTCGATTATTTCGAATACAACTCGACGATCAGGGTTTCTTCAATATCGAGATCGATGTCCTCACGCTCAGGCACAGCAACGATCTTGGCTTCCATGGTTTCGCGATTCACTTCCAACCACTTCGGCACAGCGCGACCGCTGTTTTTCTCCACGATCTCTTTGATCAGACCCAGCTGACGGCTGCCGTCTTTGACGGTGATGGTCTGACCGACCTTGGTCAAGAACGAAGGAATGTTGACCTTGCGGCCGTTGACCAGGAAATGGCCCTGGGTGACCAGCTGACGGGCCTGCGCACGAGAAGACGCCAAGCCCAGACGGTACACCACGTTATCCAGACGGGATTCCAAAATGCGGAGCAGGTTTTCACCGGTCACGCCCTGCATTTTTTCAGCCATCTCGAAATAGTGGCGGAACTGGCCTTCCAGCACACCGTAATAGCGGCGGGCGATCTGCTTGGTACGCAGCTGCTTGCCGTATTCGGAGGCTTTACGGTTGCGCGCCTGACCATGCTGGCCGGGAGCGTAAGAGCGTTTATCAACCGAGCATTTGCTGGTGTAGCAGCGCTCGCCCTTCAAAAACAGTTTTTGTCCTTCGCGGCGGCACTGACGGCACACCGCACCGGTATATCTTGCCATGTGTTACACCTCCTGAATTACACGCGTCTTCTCTTGGGAGGACGGCATCCGTTGTGGGGAACCGGGGTCACGTCTTTGATCAAGCTGACCTCGAGTCCGGCGGCCTGCAGAGCGCGGATCGCGGCTTCGCGGCCGGCGCCCGGGCCTTTGACGTACACATCAACGCTCTTCAGACCATGCTCCATAGCCGCTTTGGCAGCGGTTTCGGCAGCGGTCTGCGCCGCGAAGGGAGTGGATTTCCGCGAACCGCGGAAGCCCAGCTCACCGGCGCTCGCCCAGGACAACGCGTTGCCCTGCGTATCGGTGATGGTCACGATGGTATTGTTAAAGGTGGCCTGGATATGAGCAGCGCCACGCTCAACATTCTTGCGTTCTCTGCGGCGACGGGTGGTAGCACCCTTGCGCGCGGTAGTTTTTGCAGCAGCCATTCTAATCCCTCCTGCTTACTTCTTCTTGTTAGCGATCGTCTTTTTCGGGCCTTTGCGGGTACGGGCGTTGGTCTTGGAACGCTGACCACGCACCGGCAAACCTTTGCGGTGACGCAGACCCCGATAGCTGCCGATTTCGATCAGGCGTTTGATATCAAACGCGACATCGCGGCGCAGGTCGCCTTCCACCGTGTAGTTGTGGTCAATGTACTCACGCAGTTTGGAGATTTCTTCCTCCGTCAGGTCGCGGACACGAGTGTCGGGATTGACACCGGTGGCGGCGAGGATGTCCGAGGCAGATTTGCGACCCAGACCATAGATGTAGGTCAGGCCGATTTCAACACGCTTATCTCTAGGCAGGTCAACACCAGCTATACGCGCCATAAATTATCCTTCCTTTCAAGCTGTGCCGGTGGCACATAGAATTCATTGCGCCTTAGCCCTGGCGCTGCTTGTGTTTCGGGTTTTCGCAAATGACCATCACGCGGCCTTTGCGTTTGATGATCTTGCACTTTTCGCAAATTTTCTTCACAGAAGGTCTGACTTTCATACGATCCCTCCTTGCGCTATGCGCGACTTTTGGATACGATAGATCCGCTCTGCAACCGAGCGAATCGCGTTTATTTCGTGCGCCAAGTGATCCGGCCTTTGGTCAGGTCATACGGGGACATTTCCACCGTGACCTTATCACCGGGCAGAATGCGAATGTAGTTCATCCGCAGCTTGCCGGAGATATGAGCCAGGATCTGATGGCCGTTTTGCAGCTCTACCTGAAAGGTTGCGTTGGGCAGAGCCTCCACTACGGTACCTTCCAATTCGATAACATCCGCTTTGGACATTTGATAACCTCCATCAATGATCGTGCCGTCCCGCAAGGGGAGCGGTCACACCTCGCTGGCATCCGCTGCCTGCCGACACGCGGTCAGGGCGCGGCGCAGCTCGCGATTGGTGGCCATGGACGATGCCTCCATCCGGTAAGGCGTCAGCCGCAGATGGCGCGGATTTTTGCGCTTGGGGGTTTCCAGTCGGCGATGCCGACCGTCCGCCACCCATACGCCGCCGTCCGTGCGGACGACGACCAAAAAGCCATCCCGATCTTTACCGGCTGTGGAGATCACCACAGAGCCTGTTTGCAGCATGGGAACCCTCCTTACGGAAGCGTCATAATGACGGGGCCGTCGGGAGTGATCGCTATCGTGTGTTCAAAATGCGCGGACAGCTTGCCATCCGTCGTAACGGTCGTCCAACCGTCTTTGAGAATGCGCACATCCGGCGTGCCCGCGTTGATCATCGGCTCGATCGCGATGGTCATGCCGGGCAGCAGCCGCGGCCCGCGTCCGGGTGTTCCGAAATTGGGTACGCTGGGATCCTGGTGCAGGTCCGTGCCTACTCCGTGGCCGACGAATTGCCGTACAACCGAGTAACCACGCACCTCGACATACCGCTGCACCGCGGCGCCAATATCGCCGATGCGATTGCCCGCCACCGCCGCTTTGATGCCTTCGTACAGGCCTTCGCGGGTGGCATCCATCAGGGCTTGCGCCTCTTTGGACACGTCCCCGGCGGGGAAGGTGGCGGCATTGTCACCGTGATAGCCGTTAAAAAACGCTCCCACATCAACGCTGACGATATCGCCCGCCTTGATTTTGCGTTTGTCGGGTATGCCGTGGATAACTGTCTCGTTTACCGAGATGCAGGCGCTGGCAGGAAATCCGCCGTAACCGAGGAACGAGGGCTTGGCGCCCTGGCTTTCGATATAGCGGCGCACCACGCGGTCAATTTCCTCGGTGGTGACACCGGGTTCGACCGCCTCGCCTGCGAGTTTGAGCGCTCGCGCCGAGATGATGCAGGCCTCTTTCATCGCGGCCAGCTCCCGGCTGTTTTTGATCTCGATCATGTTTACGCCTCAACTGCGGCCAGGGTCAGCCGGGTGGTATCCGCGACCTCTTCCTGTCCTTCGACGACATAAAGCTTTCCTTGCTGCGAATAGTAGTGCTTCAGCGGCTCGGTCTGCTCATGATAGACCTGCAAGCGTTCTTTTACGGTATCCGGATGGTCGTCCTTGCGCTGAACAAGGGTGTCGCCACACCGGTCGCACACGCCCTCCTGTGCCGGCTGTTTGTAGTCGACATGGTAGGAAGCGCCGCAACCCTGGCAAACACGGCGGCCCGATACACGCTGAGCAATCACATCATCGTCCACTTCAATATCAATGACGCGGTCGATCACGACGCCCATACGGTCAAGCGCCTCGGCCTGCGGGATGGTGCGGGGAAAACCGTCCAGAATAAAGCCATGCTGGCAATCCGGCTGTGCCAAACGGTCCTGGATGATGCCGATCACGACATCGTCCGGCACCAGCTTGCCGGCTTCGATAAATTCTTTGGCTTTCAGCCCCATCGCTGTGCCGCTTTTCAGCGCTTCACGGATAATATTACCCGTGGAGATAGTGGGAATATGCAGGTGCTCGCTGATCACTTCAGCTTGCGTGCCTTTTCCGGCGCCGGGGGCGCCGAGGAGAATGAGTTTCACCGAATGATTCCTCCTTTTCATCTGCGGGTCGGGAGAACGCGGGTGCGTCCTCCCGACGCCGACTCATATACATTTACAGACGAAACCGGGATTACTCCAGGAACCCTTTGTAATGGCGCATCATCATCTGGCTCTCGATCTGCTGGGTGGTTTCCAGCGCGACGCCCACCACGATCATCAGGGAGGTGCCGCCGAGGGTCAAGCCATAGATGCCGCTGATCGCACCGAACACGCCGGGGAATACAGCGATCACGCCGAGGAACAGCGAACCGATAAAGGTGACCTTGGACAGGACACGCTTAATGTAGTCCACCGTCGCCTTGCCCGGACGATAGCCCGGAATGGCGCCCGAGTTTTTGCGGAGGTTGTTGGCCATTTCCAGCGGATCATACTGAATGGTCACATAGAAAAATGCGAAACCGATGATCAGCAGGAACAACAGCACCAGATATACCGGGCTGGACTGTTTGGAAACATTGGCCACCCACGCCCAGAACCCTTTGGTGGGCGTGCCGGTAAAGCTCATGATGATGGACGGCAGCGACACGATCGAGGACGCCAAGATGATCGGCATAACGCCGGACATATTGACCTTGATCGGGATGTAGGTGTTTTGACCACCATACATTTTGCGGCCAACCACGCGTTTGGCGTACTGCACCGGGATACGACGCTCGGCGTCGCTCATAAACACGATGAACCCGATGATCGCCACAAACAGGATCAGGATGACCGGAACCAGAATGATGTATTTCACCGCGCTGGAATCCGACTGGACCTGTTTGATGCCCGCCTCATAGAACAGCTGCCACAGATAGGTGGCGCCGGTCGGAACGCGGGACAGGATACCGGCAAACAGCAAAATCGAGATGCCGTTGCCGATGCCTTTTTCGTTGATCTGCTCGCCCAGCCACATCATCAAAGATGCGCCCGCGGTGAAGCAGAGGATAATCACGATGGCGGCAAACCACAGACCAAAACCGCTCTTGGCTTCGGTCACCAACGCGCCGTACTTGTTCTTCACCATGAAGTAGTACGCCACGCCCAGCAGCAGACCCAGAGCAACGGTCACAAAGCGGGTGATCTGGCCCAGCTTTTTGCGGCCGGCCTCGCCCTCTTTCGCCATACGCTCCAGCGGCGGAATCGCCACCGTCAGCAGCTGGATGATAATGCTGGAGTTGATGTACGGGGTGATGGACAGAGCGAAGATACTCGCATCCGAGAAACCACCGCCGGACAGCAGGGTCAGGTAATCCATAAACCCGCCGGAGTTGCTCTTGACAGCTTCGTTCAAAGCCGCAATGTCAACAAAGGGTACGGAGATCGCCGAGCCGATCCGGAAGATCAGCACGATAAACAGGGTGTACAGGATCTTCTTGCGCAGATCCGGGATCACCCAGGCATTACGCAGGACCCGAAACATGTCAGATCACCTCAGCCTTTCCGCCGGCTGCTTCGATTTTCGCTTTGGCAGCCTCGGAAAAAGCCGTGACCTTGACCGTCAACTTTTTCTCCACATTGCCATTGCCCAGAATCTTCACGCCGTCATATTCTTTTTTGATCAGACCGGCCGCTTTCAAAGCGTCCGCGTCCACCACAGCGCCATCCTCAAATTTGTTGAGTGCGGCGACATTCACGCTGGCGTACCGGGTAGCAAAGATGTTGTTAAAGCCCCTTTTGGGGACACGCCGTTGCAACGGCATCTGGCCGCCTTCAAAACCGGGGCGGATGCTGCCGCCCGAACGGGCTTTCTGGCCTTTGTGTCCTTTACCGGCGGTCTTGCCCTGGCCGGAACCATGGCCGCGACCGATCCGTTTGACCTCGCGGGTGGAACCCGGGGCCGGAGACAGTTCATGTAGCTTCATTTGTTCGCACCTCCTTGTCGATCGTTTACGCTTCGGTTACCTCGATGAGGTGGATAATCTTGGCCACCTTACCCTGGGTAGCCGCGTTATCAGGCTGGCTCGTGCTGTCGCCGATCTTCCGCAGTCCCAAAGACTGGGCGGTCGCGATCTGGTCTTTCTTGCAGCCGATCAGACTGCGGACCAGTTTGATCTGCAGCGCTTTCGTGTTCGCCATTCTAACCATCCTCCCCTTAACCTAAAATTTCCTTAGCGGTTTTGCCGCGCATAGCCGCCGCTTCATCCGCCGTGCGGAGCTGTTTCAGACCTTCCATGGTCGCGCTCACGACATTGCAGGGGTTGTTGGAACGGAGAGCCTTGGCACGGATATCGCCGATGCCGGCCGCTTCCACCACGGCACGCACCGCACCGCCGGCGATAACGCCGGTACCGGGAGCAGCGGGTTTCAGCAGCACCTCGCCGGCGCCGAATTTACCAATGACTTCGTGCGGGATGGTGGAGCCTTTCAGCGAGATCTTCACGAGATTCTTTTTGGCATCCTCGATGCCTTTGCGGATCGCGTCCGGAACCTCGCCGGCTTTACCGAGGCCGAAGCCCACGGTGCCCTTGCCGTCACCCACCACGACCAGCGCGGCGAATTTGAAGATTCGGCCACCCTTAACGGTCTTGCTGACGCGGTTGATGGCGACTACATTTTCTTTGTATTCCGAGTCTTGTTCTCGTTTAGCGTCAAATCTGGACAAAGTATTTCCTCCCTTTCCTTAGAACTTGAGGCCGCCCTCGCGGGCGCCTTCGGCCAGCTCTTTGACGCGGCCGTGATATTCGTAACCACCGCGGTCGAAAACGACAGTTTCAATGCCCTTTTCCGCGGCCCGTTTGGCGATCAGTTCGCCAACCTTTTTGGCGCCTTCCTTGTTGCCGCCCGAAACGCCGAAATCTTTTTCGGTGCTGGAGGCGGACACCAGGGTGACTCCCTTAACATCGTCGATCACCTGTGCATAGATGTGGTTGAGGGAGCGGAATACGTCCAGGCGCGGGCACTCAGCCGTACCGCTGATCTTACCGCGGACCCGTTTGTGGCGGCGCAGACGCGCTGCGTTGCTGTCTTTTTTGCTCACCATGATGATTCACTCCTCTCTTACTTCTTACCGCCGGTCTTACCTTCCTTGCGGCGGATGACCTCGTCGGTGTATTTGATGCCTTTGCCCTTATACGGCTCCGGCGGGCGTTTCTCGCGAACTTCGGCGGCAAACTGGCCAACCAGCTGTTTGTCGGCGCCCGCGATGATGATCTTGTTCGGGTTGGGCACTTCAATGGTGATGCCCGGGATCTCGCTGACGATGACCTGATGGCTGTAGCCCAGGTTCATCACGAGGTCTTTACCCTGTTTCTGCACACGATAGCCAACGCCGTTGACATCCAGCTCTTTGGTGAAGCCGTTGGTCACGCCTTCCACCATGTTGGCGATCAGCGAACGGGTCAGACCGTGCAGAGAACGGTTTTCTTTCTCGTCGTTGGGACGAGTCACGAGGATCTCGTTGCCTTCCACAGCCACCGTCATGTTCGGGTGGATATTCTGCGTCAGGGTGCCCTTCGGACCTTTCACGGTAATGGTGTTGTCGGCCACTTTGACTTCCACACCGGCGGGAAGAGCGATCGGTTTGCGTCCAATTCTCGACATATCTCCCTTACCCCCTTACCATACAAAGGCCAGGACTTCGCCGCCCACGTGCTCCTGACGGGCTTTTTTGTCCGTCATAACACCTTTGGATGTGGACACGATGGCGGTGCCGATGCCTTTCATGACCTTCGGCATGTCCTCGCTGCTGGAATAGATGCGCAGACCGGGCTTGGAAACGCGACGCAGACCCAGCAGAACCGGGGATTTGGACGCGCCCTGATATTTCAGGGTTACGCGGATGATGCCCTGTTTGCCATCTTCGATGACCTGATAATTTTTGACATATCCCTCGTCAACAAGAATCTGGGCAATAGCCTTCTTCATGTTGGAAGCGGGGATATCGACCGAATCATGTTTCGCCGAGTTTGCGTTGCGGATTCTCGTCAACATATCGGCAATCGTATCGGTGATTTGCATTCCGTCAACCTCCTTTTAGCTATTACCAACTGGCCTTGCGGACGCCGGGGATCTCGCCTTTGTAGGCCAGCTCCCGGAAGCAGATACGGCAAACGCCGTATTTCCGCAGATACGCATGGGGACGACCGCAGATTTTGCAGCGGTTGTACGCCTGCGTCGAATATTTCGGCTTGCGCTGCTGCTTAATTTTCATAGAAGTTTTTGCCACAGTATTCCCCTCCTTATCTCGCGAACGGAGCGCCCATCAGAGTGAGCAGCTCGCGCGCTTCTTCGTCCGTATTCGCGGTGGTAACAAAGCAGATATCCATGCCCCGCACTTTGTCGATCTTATCGTAATCGATCTCGGGGAAGATCAGCTGCTCTTTCAGACCCATGTTGTAGTTTCCGCGACCGTCAAACGAGTTGGCGTTAATACCGCGGAAGTCGCGCACGCGGGGGAGCGCCACGTTGAACAGGCGATCCAGGAACTCGTACATACGATCGCCACGCAGGGTGACTTTCGCGCCGATGTTCATGCCTTCGCGCAGTTTGAAGTTTGCAACCGATTTACGCGCTTTGCAAACCACAGGACGCTGACCGGTGATCGCCGACAGATCGGTGATGATGGCGTCGATCGCCTTCGAGTTTTCACGCGCTTCGCCGCAGCCGACATTGATGACGATCTTGTCCAGCTTCGGGATCTGCATGACACTCTTGTAACCGAACTTGGTCATCAGCGCGGGAGCGACATTGCTTTTGTAAAAGTCTTTCATTCTAGCCATGTCTTATCCCTCCTTACAGCGTTTCGCCGCAGCGCTTGCAGATGCGCTCTTTGGACCCGTCGGCGAACTTTTTGTGGCCGACGCGGGTCGGCTTGTTGCAATGGGGGCACACGACCATGACTTTGCTGGCGTACAGCGCACCCTCGGCGGAAACGATGCCGCCCTGGTCGCCCATTTTGCGGGGCTTCACATGTTTTTTGACGATGTTGCGGCCCTCGACGATCACTTTACCCTCTTTGGGGCTGACCGCCAACACTTTGCCTTTTTCGCCCTTGTCGTTACCGCTAATGATCATAACGGTATCGCCCGTTTTAATATGCAGTTTGTTATTCACTGTCCGAACCTCCCATCACAGCACTTCGGGGGCAAGGCTCAGGATTTTGAGATAATCTTTATCTCTGAGCTCTCTCGCCACCGGTCCAAAGATACGGGTGCCTCTGGGGTTTTTGTCGTCGCGGATGATAACCGCGGCATTTTCGTCGAAACGGATGTAGGTGCCATCCTCACGACGGACGCCTTTGGCGGTACGAACCACGACCGCTTTCACGACGTCACCTTTCTTCACAACGCCGCCGGGTGCTGCTTTTTTGACCGAAGCCACCACGACGTCGCCGATATTCGCATACCTTCTGCCGGAACCACCGAGGACACGGATGCACATAAGCTCCTTTGCGCCGGTGTTGTCGGCCACTTTGAGGTAGGTCTGCTGTTGAACCACAGGGTGTTCCTCCTTTCAAGACTCACCGACTTATTTCGCTTTTTCGATTACCTGTACCAAACGCCACCGTTTGTCTTTGGACAACGGACGGGTTTCCATTACCATGACGCGGTCGCCGCGGCGGCACTCGTTGTTTTCGTCGTGCGCCTTCAGCTTCACGGTGCGTTTGATAATCTTTTTATAGAGCGGATGACGAACATTGTCCTCGATCGCCACGACGATGGTTTTGTCCATCTTGTCGCTCACGACCAGGCCGGTGCGGGTCTTTCTCAAATTGCGTTCGCTCACAATAACTCCTCCTTCCGTTTACGCCTCGGCGCCGTTTTTGATTTCGTTCTCGCGGATGATCGTTTTGACCACAGCGATCTCTTTTTTAACAGCTTTCAGGCGCATCGGGTTGTCCAGCTGGTTGATCGCATGCTGGAAGCGCAGATTAAACAGCTCTTCTTTGAGGTCTGCGAGCTTCTTTTGCAACTCCGTGTCGCTCATCTCTCTGATCTTCGTGATTTCTGTAGCTTTCATGCCTGCTCACCATCCGTTTCTTCCTTGCAAACAAATTTGCACTTGATGGGCAGCTTGTTCGCTGCAAGTCTCAGAGCTTCGCGGGCGGTCTCTTCCGGAACGCCGGCGATCTCAAACATGACGCGGCCGGGTTTGACGACCGCCACCCAATATTCCGGAGCACCTTTACCGGAACCCATGCGGGTGCCGGCGGGTTTTTCGGTGATGGGCTTATCCGGGAAAATTTTGATCCACACCTGACCGCCACGTTTGATGTAACGGGTCATGGCCACACGGGCGGCCTCGATCTGGTTGGAAGAGATCCAAGCCGGCTCCAGAGCCTGCAGACCGAAATCGCCGTAGGTAACGGTGTTGCCGCGCATGGCTTTACCGGTCATGCGGCCTCTGTGCACACGACGATATTTTACTCTCTTGGGCAACAGCATTATTTGCGGCCTCCTTCCTTGCGGTCCTTACGATCTCTGCGGTCGCGGCGATCGTCACGGCGATCCTCGCGGCGGGGTTTGGCAGCGCCCGCCAGCACTTCGCCACGGTAGATCCAGGTTTTCACGCCGATCCGGCCGTAAGTGGTGCTCGCCTCAGCGAAGCCATAATCGATATCCGCACGCAGCGTCTGCAGCGGAATGGTACCCTCGTGGTACTGTTCGGTACGCGCAATTTCCGCGCCGCCCAGACGGCCGGAAACCTGGATTTTGATGCCCTTCGCGTTCATTTTCATGGCGCGGCCGATCGCCTGTTTCATGGCGCGGCGGAAGGAGATACGTTTCTCCAGCTGCTGCGCGATGTTTTCGGCAACCAGCTGAGCATTCAAATCCGGATTGCGCACTTCGACGATGTTGATGAGGGTGGTTTTACCCAGCATCTTTTCGCAGGTCGCGCGCAGCTTGTCGATCTCGGTGCCGCCCTTACCAATGACCAGGCCGGGCTTCGCACAGTGGATGTGGATACGCACGCGAGATGCATCGCGCTCGATCTCGATTTTCGCAATACCGGCAGCATACAGCGTTTTCTTCAGATACGCACGCAGTTTGTAGTCCGAAGCGATGGTATCGCCGAACTCGCTGTCTTTCACAAACCAGCGGGAATTCCAATCTTTAATAACGCCGATCCGCAAACCGGTGGGATTGACTTTCTGTCCCATAATCGTCCTCCTCCTTCACTTATTCTGCTTCCTTGAGAACAAGGGTAATGTGGGATGTTCTCTTCTCGATGCGGTAGGCACGGCCCTGCGCACGCGGACGGATCCGTTTCAGGATCGGACCCGGGCACACCAGGCACTCGGCAACATACAGGTTGTTGCGATCCATGTTGTAGTTGTTCTCCGCATTGGCAACCGCCGATTTGAGCAGCTTTTCCAGCGGCTCGCAAGCGGACTTGGAGGTGTTGCGCACAATGGCGAGAGCGACATCAACCGGTTTGTTGCGGATGAGGTCGAGAACAATTTTGACTTTGCGGGGGGAAATGCGGACGTATTTCACTTGCGCCCTTGCTTCCATGTGAATTCTCTCCTTTCAACCGCTTACTTCGAGCTCTTGGAGCCGATATGACCGCGGAACGTACGGGTGGGGGCAAACTCGCCGAGCTTGTGACCCACCATGTCTTCGGTGACATACACCGGAACATGTTTCCGGCCGTCGTGCACCGCGATGGTGTGACCGACGAAATCCGGGAAAATGGTGGAAGAGCGGCTCCAGGTTTTCAGGATGCGCTTCTCTCCCGCCTGATTCATTTCTTGAATCCTTTTCAGCAGCACGGGCTGTACGAAAGGACCCTTCTTTACGCTTCTACCCATAAATCACGAATCTCCTTTCGTTTACTTACCGCCGCGGCGTTTCACAATGAACTTATCCGAAGCCTTGTGATTCTTGCGGGTCTTGTAACCCAGCGCCGGTTTACCCCACGGGGTGACCGGGCCCGGACGACCGATGGGGGATTTACCCTCACCACCACCATGCGGGTGATCGCAGGGGTTCATGACAGAACCGCGAACGGTGGGACGCCAACCCATGTGGCGTTTACGACCGGCTTTACCGATTTTCACGTTTTCGTGCTCGACGTTGCCGACCTGACCGATGGTCGCCATGCAGTTCAGCGGGACGTTGCGCATCTCGCCGGAGGGCAGGCGGATCATCGCCATGTTGTTTTCTTTACCCATGAGCTGAGCCATGGTGCCGGCGCTGCGGGCCAGCTGGGCGCCCTTACCGGGATACAACTCCACGTTGTGGATGAAGGTACCGGTGGGAATGTTCGCCAGCGGCAGAGCGTTGCCGGGTTTGATGTCGGCTTCGGCACCCGCCAGAACGGTGTCGCCGACTTTCAGGCCCAGAGGAGCCACGATGTAGCGTTTCTCGCCATCCTCGTACTGAACGAGGGCGATGTGGGCGCTGCGGTTGGGATCGTACTCCAGCGTCAGAACGGTAGCCGGCATATCCAGCTTGTTGCGCTTGAAGTCGATGATCCGGTATTTCCGGCGGTTACCGCCGCCGCGATGGCGGACGGTGATGCGGCCGTAGCTGTTGCGGCCGGCTTTTTTATTCATCGGAGCCAGCAGGCTCTTTTCCGGTGCGACCTTGGACAGACCGCTGTAGTCGAGGACCGACATACCGCGGCGACCGGGGGTCGTCGGCTTATACGATATCGTAGGCATTCCGATTCACACTCCTATTATTTGGCTTTGCGGGAGCTGCCTTTTGCTCCCATACCTTGCCCGGTTCAAAGAACCGTTTGCGGTGGGGTTCTGCGCGGCGGTTTTTAGAACATGCCGTCGAAGAACTCGATCGTTTTGGAATCTTCCGTCAGGGTGACGATCGCTTTTTTCCAATCGGGGGTGTAACCCTCGTAGCGACCCATGCGGCGCTTGCGGCCTTTCATGCTGACGGTGTTGACCTTCTGGACCTTCACGCCGAAGATCTCTTCCGCCGCTTTGGCGATCTCGATCTTGTTGGCGCCGTCGGCCACGCGGAAGGTATATTTCTTTTCGCCCAGCGCTTGCACCGATTTCTCGGTGATGACCGGAGCCAGAATCACATCACGAGCATTCATTATTTGTATACCTCCTCGATCTGCGCCACCGCGTCCTTCACCACGATAAAGGTATCGCTGTTCAGGATATCATAGGTGTTGAGCGTATTGACCTGCGCGACCTTGGCGCCCTCAATGTTGCGGACCGATTTGATGATGGTCTCGTTGTTCTCGGGCAGAACCAGCAGCACTTTCTTGCCGGATTCCAGCGCTTTGAACGCGGTGGCCATGGTCTTGGTCTTGATCTCATCCAGGGTGATGGCGTCGAGCACTTTCATCTCGTCAGCCGCCACTTTCGCGGACAGCGCGGATTTCAGCGCCAGGCGGCGCACCTTTTTGTTCAGAACATACCGGTAATCACGGGGCTTCGGGCCCAACGCGATACCGCCGTGCGTCCACTGGGGAGCGCGGATGGAGCCCTGACGGGCGTGACCGGTACCTTTTTGCCGCCACGGCTTTCTGCCGCCGCCCCGCACTTCCGAACGGGTGAGGGTAGACTGCGTGCCCTGGCGCTGGTTGGCCAGATAATTGACAACGGCTTCGTGCATGACTACGGTGTTGGGCTCGATACCGAAGATGGCATCGGACAGCTCCATCGTGCCGGTCTGCTTGCCGGTCATGTCATAAATCGATACTGTAGGCATGTGATCTCCTCCTTCCCTTACGCCTTCTTAACGGATTCCGAGAGAACCACAACGCTGCCGCGCGCACCGGGCACCGCGCCCCGCACCGCGATCAGATTGTTCTCCACATCCACTTTGGCAACGGTCAGGTTCTGAACGGTGACCCGCTCGGCACCCAGATGACCGGCACCTTTCATTCCCTTAAACACGCGGGAAGGAGAGGAGCAGGCGCCCAGAGAGCCCGCGTGACGGGCCACAGGACCGCTACCATGGGATTCTTTCAAGCGCTGGAAGTTCCAGCGCTTGATCGCGCCGGCGTAGCCTTTACCTTTGCTGGTACCGACCACATCCACCCGGTCGCCGACCGCAAACGCGTCCGCTTTGACCAGATCGCCTACATTGAAAGCGTCACAATCGTCGAACCGGAACTCCCGCAGAGTTTTCTTGGGAGCCACGTTCGCTTTGTCGAAATGGCCTTTCAGGGGTTTGGTGACGTGTTTGTTGGAAACGTCGCCAAAGCCGAACTGAACGGCGCAGTAGCCGTCGTTTTCGACGGTCTTTTTCTGAACAACGACGCAGGGACCGGCTTCGATGACGGTCACCGGAACGACATTGCCCTTTTCGTCGAAGATCTGCGTCATGCCGACCTTCTTGCCGATGATGCCTTTTTGCATAGTCTGTTACCTCCTTGGTTATTGGTTGAGAACCGGCGGCAACCGGCACTCAACATGACCTCGCAGCGGGAAACTGTCAAACCGTTCGGAAATGCGCCTTACAGTTTGATTTCGATTTCCACGCCGGCGGGGAGCTCAAGGCCCATAAGAGCCTCAACCGTCTTGTTGGAAGGACGAAGAATGTCGATCAGCCGTTTGTGGGTGCGCATCTCGAACTGCTCACGCGAGTCCTTGTATTTGTGCACAGCACGCAGGATGGTGACGACTTCCTTCTGGGTGGGCAGCGGCACAGGACCGGAAACACGAGCGCCGGTGTGGCGGGCGGTCTCGACGATCTTTTCAGCCGACTGATCGACCAACTGATGGTCATACCCTTTGATGCGAATACGAATTTTTTCTTTGACTGCCACTGAAAAACGCCTCCTTAGAATTTGAGTTGGCGGGCGGCGCCGGATTGTACATCCCCGCCGGGTGTTCCGCACCCGTTGGAGAAAAAACCGGAAAATGGTTGGGCTCCATATTCCGGGATACAAACAGCGTCTTACCGGCATAGGCAGGCCTTGCAACTCAACGGAACGCACGCGTCCCGCAGCCCACCCTGCACGCGGTATTTGTTTCGCCCGGTTTGAAATCGGACATACTCCACGGAAAAACCGGCCTGCCAAGCGGCCGCAACCTCCCGTTTCATCGCATATCGTGCAGTCTGTGATCGCGATAAAAGGGCGCATTTTCCCCTTTATCTATAATCACGCCTAAGTATAATACCATAGCAAGAGGGAGAATGCAAGTGTTTTTATAAATTTTTTTCGTAGAAATGCAAAAACTTTTTCCCTCCGTTTTGTTCAAAACAGAGGGGAATTCACAAATCCACAGATGTCGCGTTTTTGGTGGAAAACAGGCACTATATATAGGTTTTGGCGGTTATAATCCACCACAGCTGCCCCTTTTTTCGCCACATCCCTGCTGCGAGGGAAGGATAGTTGCTGTTCAAAACCGGGCAACGGGGGTGCAAAAGCAGAAAAAAGTATAATGGCGCACCTTTCCCTTGAGATAATTTTCTCGCTTATAGTAAAAGATACAATCCTCGCAAATCTTCCCCTTGAGGTAATTCCCCCGCTTGCGGGGGAAATGTCGGCGCAACCGACAAAAGGGACCCGTCTTCGGGAGAAAAAGGTGCTGAGCGAAGCGAAGCGGATGAGGTGGAAAAGTTGTTGTCCATAATCCACCAATGGTTGCTTACAATATTAAAATCACTTAATAACCATAATATTGTTGAACCCGATAGGCTTCTGACACCTCATCCGTCGCAACCTACGGTCGCGCCACCTTCCCCTCCAAGGGGAAGGCTTAATGGGGCTCTGCTATCATCAAAATTTGTGCATTATTTGGCGGCGGGCGCAAGGCCCCTTTGAGTAAAGGGGGCTGTCACGACCGTGGTCGTGACTGGGGGATTGTCGCCGTCCGCCGGACGGCGGGTAACTCGCCATTTTCGTTACAATCCCTCCGTCTTTTTGCTGCGCAAAAATCCACCTCCCTTTACACAAGGGAGGCTTGCGCTCGCTACAAGATAACAGCCCATTCTTGTCCGCAAAAAAGCCGTTCACCCATAAGGTGAACGGCTTTTTGTTGATCCGCGCGGGCACACGCAACCATCCAACGGCCCGCGGACCGTTACGATACCGCTTTGGTGCGTTGACCGAAAATTTTATTTGCTGCGCCGCTTTTATCCAGCACGCCGAACAGCAGCAGTCCGCCTACCGTCGCGGTCACAAGCTCGCCCGCACCGACGCTGAGCGCGCACACGCCGTAGGTAGCGGGGCTGAAATCCAAAAAGAAAATTGCCAGCTCTGCGCCCACGATCACGGCATTGGTGATCACAGCGGGCAGTGCCGCCAGCACCGGCAGTCCCTTGACCCGCATATGGCGCAGTGCATACGTAAGCAATGCCGCCAACAATGTTGCCAGCGTGCCGAACACCATATCCAGCGTACCGGCGGGATTGGCTCCGCTCAACAGCCCCAGCAAATTGGCCAGCAAACAGCCGACGGTCAGCCCGGGGATCGCCGCCGGCGTGAACACCGGCAAAATGGTGAGTGCCTCGGACACACGAAACTGCACTTCGCCGTATGCCAGCGGTGCGATCGCGAACGTCAGCGCGGCATACATGGCGGCAATCAGCGCGGCCTCGGTCAGATGTCTTACACGGTTTTTGTTTGTCATGGTACATTCCTCCATAGTTTTGTTTTAGGTCAGGATGGTTTCGAACTGACCACGAAAAGCATCTTTTCGCCGGGAGATATTGTACGGCACCCGCCGCCGTTTGTCAAGCAGCGACTACATTTACGACCGATACATTATCTGCCACAAGTAAATGTATTTGCTTGTGGGACGATGTGGGCATCGTCCCCTACGAAAAGATGGCAGGGAAAGCAGAGGTTTCGGTCGGCTCCCTCTGACGAGGGAGCTGTCGAGCGCCAGCGAGACTGAGGGAGAGATAGAGTTTTTGAAATACACAAAGCGGGCGATATTTTCTCTCCCTCCGTCTTTTTGCTGCGCAAAAATCCACCTCCCTCGTCAGAGGG
>URFL01000015.1 GCA_900547105.1 uncultured Oscillospiraceae bacterium
TGCCGGATAGGAACGGCAAAATTTTTTACACTTCTATTACTTCTTTATCACACATCAGTAAAGCTTGCCGTTTTCCATCCATCCCGGGAACAGCTTGGTCAGCGGTTCCGTTCCCAGAAATTCTTTTTGGAAGTACAACAGATTGACCAAGAAGCCCGGCTTGGTATATTGATAATAGGTATCGACATTCAAAATTTGCGAGGTATCGATCATTTCGTCCGCTTTGGTCAGCTTGGATTTCAGCAGCAGAATACGGTTGGATTCCACCGCATAGCTGACGGTCGTTTCGGTCCATTTGTCTTTGGTTGACAGCCGGTACGCCGCTTTGATCAGCATGATGTTGTCCGGCAAGCTGGTGGGAATGGTGGTGGGCAGCTCCACCCATGTGTTGCCGTTATCAAAGGACACGCTGTCCAACCGCACATATTGCCCCAGCGCATCGCTGCCCCACAGGTACAGCGTGCCGTTCGCGCCGGTCACATAGGTATCCAGCGAGTTAAACAGGGTGGTCAGATCCAGCTGCTGCCCGAGGTACAGATAATGCGTCGCTCCGAGCTTTGGCTTGCCGATATACACGCTCTCGTTCTCGCCATCGTCCGTGCTCGGCGATTCCGGAATAATGTCCTCGTGGAACTTTTCGCTGGGCAGCAATCCTGCCGGCGGTTTGGTTTTATCCGGTGTGGGGTCTTGTGCCGAATCGGCGTAGTCAGGCTTGTTATCCGGAACCGGATCGGGGTCGGGCGAAGGGGTAGGGGTATCGCCATGATCCGAATCATCGCTGGAATCACCGGTGAAACCATTGTCGGTATTGTTGTTCCCATCGTTGTGGATCGGGCTGTTCGTATCCGTATCGGTAGAGGGATGCCCTTTGATCACCGTGTCAATTGTGTCCAGATCACCGGCAATATCAATGATCGTGTCCGGGGTATTGCCGCCCGGGCGGGTGGCATCGTCGGTTTTGGCATGACCGTTGTCGATGGCGGCGGTTTTGCCGTCCTTAAACAGATAGCCGTTGCCGTTTCCTGTTTGATCGGCATTTTTATCCGAATCGTTATTTTCCCAAAAAGAATCGTCCGAGGTGTCTTTGTCACCGGCACCGGTAGCGGGATCACCGTTGGCAAACAACACCTGGTTGTTGTTCATTTTGCTTTTGGAATCGGTGGAACGAAAAGCGGTATCGTTGCGATAGTCCAATGCCACGCGGATCGTGCCGCCCATGACCGCTACCGATGCAAAAATGGCCAAAAGACCTTTTCGCCATTGCTCATTCATAGCTTAGCGTTCCTCCTTTTCGGACAGTGCCTTTTGCAGCGTTTTCCATAGTTCATCAAAGTTGATCGGCTTTGCCAGGTGACCGTTCATTCCGCTCTCGCGCGAGAGTCGCTCATCCTCCACGAACGCATCGGCAGACAGCGCAAAAATAGGAATGCGTTTGGCATCGTTCCGGCTCATGGCGCGAATGGCTTTGGCGGCCGCGCGACCATCCATCACCGGCATTTGAATATCCATCAAAATCGCGTCGTAGTATCCTTCCGGCATGGAAGCAAAACGATCCACCGCCACCTGGCCGTTTTCGGCAACGTCCACTTCGGCGCCCTTTTTGCCCAAAATCTCTACCGCGATCATCGCGTTGATGTCGTTGTCTTCTGCCAGCAGCAACCGACAGCCCCGGTCGGGGGTGTCAGTGTTGTCATCGTCAGTGGTGGTTTTGCCGGTTTCTTTTTCCACAGCGGCTTCGTCCGCCACCGGCAGCGACAAGAACACGGAAAAGTCGGAGCCGACTTGCGGTTGGCTGTTCACCACGATCTGGCCGCCCATCAGTTTGACCAGTTGATCGGAAATCGCCATGCCCAATCCGGTGCCGCCAAACCGGCGGGTGGTGCTGGCATCCTCCTGCTCAAACGGGCGGAAAATACGGCTGATAAATTCGGGCTTCATGCCAATGCCGGTATCGTGAACCCGGATCATAAAGTCCAGCACACCATTGTTCAGCAGCATTTGCCGGAAGGTGACCGTCACTTCGCCTTCGCTGGTGAATTTGATGGCGTTGGACAAAAAGTTGATGACCACCTGGCTGATACGCAGCTCGTCGCCTACCACCCAGTCGGTGTCGAACGGCTCAAAGATCACTTCGTAATGCACGCCTTTGGTCTCCAGCGTTTGTGAAAACATATCGTACAGCTTGTTGCCCAGTGCGTGCAGGCTGAAGGGTAGATTTTCCAGCTCCACTTTGCCCGCTTCGATACGCGACATATCCAAAATATTGTTGATGAGCTTCAGCAGGTGATCCGACAGCTCGTCTGCCTTGGTCAGATACTGCATGGCGGGATGATCTGCCGTCAGCTGATCCTCCGCCAGCGTCAGCATACCGGCGATGCCGTTCATCGGGGTACGGATCTCGTGCGACATCCGGAACAAAAAGCTGGTTTTCAGCTGGCTGGAAGCATCCGCCTGATCCAGCGCCTTTTCGTATTCCTCCTGCTGCTGATGTTGTTCAGTGTGGTCAGCCAGAAAAATCAAATCGTATGTTTGGCTTTCGTCCCGGCAAATGGTTCCGGCGATCCATTTGCCGTCTGTGGTCTGTTCGTTAAACCGCAGCGGCCGTTTCCCGTTCCAGTTATGGTAGGCATCGAGAATGCGATGGCTCGCCTCGTTGGAAAAGCGTTTTTTGAATAAACAAGACGCATCCGTGCGTATCTGATCCACGGTGACCCCCATCAACCCGATCAGATCACCATAAGCCAGCATCGGCATCAAATCGGAAGAGCGCGTTACATAGCAAACTTCGTTCGGGCGCTTGTCCAGTTCGTCCAGAATGGCTTGAACAGCACCGCTTTTGTCGCTGGCCTTCCGACGCTTTTTCAAATGCAAGCGCTTTGGCAGGGTGCTGATCATGATGATCGCCGCTACCAGCTCAACACAGCCAATAATAATCCAGACGATATTGCCGCCAAGCGACGACAGCATATCGGTAATCCGGCTCATGGGGAAACCTCCTGTTGTTGCACATTTAGTCGTAAAAAAAGACTGCCATATGCCGTGGCGGATTGATTCGCGCGGAAAAGCAGTCTGTCGGAATATATCGTTTTTTCAACAAAAATGTCGAAAGAATACACCTTTTCCTAATTATTATATCATAGCCGGTTGTGCTGTGCAAGGAAAATATTTGGTGTGCTCTTGTGATAGGTATATAAAAAAGATATACCTGCAATATACAATCGTGATAAAGCCGGTGGCGTGAATATTCGGAAATTTTACAAAAGTAAAAATCTTTTTGCAAACTTGTTTGACCAATGCCACATATTATGCTATACTGATTGTGATGTTTTTTGACACAATATCGGAATTTCCTTGCGAAAGTGCGAAAAATGTCGTTACCGGAACGGTCCGGTTGTGTCGACATATAGGTGCTGTGCCGGTTGCTTTGGGGTGTTGTATCTGTGCAGCCGGGCAAACAATTGTCTTTTCTGCTGATCGGCAGAAAAAGACGGGAGATGTTAAAATGGGTTTGAAAGACAGGATACTGATCGCGGACGATTCCGAAATGAACCAGGAACTACTGACGGAGATCTTGGGCGATAAATACGATTATCTGTATGCGGGCGATGGCGTTCAGGTGGTGGAGCAACTGAATGATGATGCCGAAGTGGATCTGATCCTGCTGGATATCAATATGCCGCGCATGGATGGCTTTGAAGTGCTGCGGGTGATGAACGAGCGGCGTTGGATCGAAGAAATTCCGGTGATCGTCATTTCCGCCGAGTACGATGCGGAATATATCCAGCGAGCGTATGATCTGGGCACGACCGATTATATCAACCGCCCGTTCAGCGTGTCGGTGGTGCAGCACCGCGTGGAAAATACGCTGATGCTGTATTCCCGTCAACGGCGGTTGGTGCAGCTGGTGGAAGAGCAGGTGTACGATCGCGAAAAGATCAACAACACCATGATCAACATCCTCAGCCACGTTATCGAATCCCGCAATAACGAATCCGGCAGCCACACGCTGCATATGCGGTCTATCTCCAATTTGATCTTGCACCATCTGACCAAAATCACCGACCGTTACCCGATGACCGAATCGGACATCTCGATGATCACCATGGCGTCGGCGCTGCATGATATCGGCAAAATCACCATTCCCAAAGCGATCTTGAACAAACCGGGCAAGCTGACGGCGGAGGAATGGGAGATCATGAAAACCCACGCCGCCAACGGCGACGAGGTACTGAACAGCGCGCCGGTTTTGCAAAGCGAGCCGCTGGTGAAAACTGCACACGAGATCTGCCGCTGGCACCACGAACGCTGGGACGGCGGCGGGTATCCCGACGGACTTTCGGGGGATGAGATCCCGATTTCGGCGCAGGTGGTGGCGCTGGCGGATGTGTATGACGCGCTGACCAGTGAACGGTGCTATAAAAAAGCGTTTTCGCACGAACGCGCGATCGAGATGATCTGCAACGGCGAATGCGGAGCGTTTAACCCGCTGCTGATCGAATGTCTGCAAGCGGTGGCGGATAAGCTGCAATGGAATTTGAAATCCGATCCCAGTGCCTTTGACTATCAGGCGGAGGCACAGCAGCTGGCCAACGAAATGCTGAACAACAAGGAGCTGCCGCTCAGCGACCGTTCGCGTCGGCTGCTGATAAACGAGCGCACCAAGAAAGAATTCTTCGCCGGTCAGTGCCAGGGCGTTCAATTTGAATACGATCATATTCTGCAAAAAGTGATCTATCACAACTGGTACGAAGACCCCGGCGAAGGACGCAAAGTTCTGTATATCTCGGAGGGCGACGATGTGCGCCTGTTGTCCCGTGAGGACTGGGATACGCTGAAGCAACGCATCAACAGCACTACTCCGGAGGAACCGACCGTGACCATGCAGGTGCTGATCCCGGTTCATGGGGAATACCGGTGGCATCGTCTGACCGCCAAAACCATCTGGCCGCTGCGCGGTGGCGATTATATCAGCGCCCTCGGCCAATTTATCGATATTCACGATCAGGTCACCCGCGTCGGGCTGCGCAATCTGTTTTCAAGCGGAGAAACCATGGAGCAGGTTGCCCATGTGCTCAGAGATATCTTTGGTGTGGTACGGTTGGTGGATCCGGCTGGTTCTCATGTGCTGGAAGTGCAGGAGGACGGGCAATTGGTGCAGACCGACAAGCTTTGCTATGATATCTGGGGGCGGGGAGAGTGCTGCGAAAACTGTTCGTCTCTTCGCGCGCTGAAAAAGAAAAACTGGCTCAGCAAACTGGAAATCAAAGACGGCAAATTCTATTCGGTGCTGTCCAAATATGTGCGCGCCGGTGATCGCGACTGCGTGTTGGAAATCGCGTTTTGCATGGATGAATCCGGCGAACAACCGCTGCACGATCATTCGCCTAACCGTACCAACTTGCTGCTGCTGAATTTTTACCGTGATTCTTTAACGCGTGTCTATTCGCGGATGTATCTGGATGACTTTTTGCCGAATTTGGAACAGTGCGACGGTGTGGCGCTGGTGGATGTGGATCGCTTTAAGCATATCAACGATACCTACGGCCACCCGATCGGCGATATCGCTCTGAAACATGTGGCGAAAGTGATTTCTTCCTGTCTGCGCGAGGAAGACGTTATGGTGCGTTATGGCGGCGATGAATTTTTGCTGCTGTTCTCCGAAATCCCCGAACCGGATTTCTATGCCAAACTGCAGGAAATCCGTGCCGCGGTTCGAAAGTCCCAATTGGAAGATTATCCACAAATACAGTTGGATGTCAGCCTGGGCGGAGCGTATCGTGTGTACCCGCTGTCGCAGGCGATTACCAAGGCGGATAAAGAAATGTACAAAAACAAATCGGCACATCAAGAAGGGAACTAAGGGGGTTCGTTTTATGCAACTGAAAGAGTTCTACGATCAGATCGGCAGCCGGTATGAGGATGTTCTCAGCCGTATTCCCAGCGAGGGGATCCTCAAAAAATTTATTCACAAGTTCGTGAACGATCCTTCTTATAACGAGCTGAAAGCCGCACTGAACGCAGCCGATTGGCCAGTGGCGTTCCGCGCGGTGCACACGCTGAAAGGCGTGGCGCAAAATCTTGGGCTGGATCGGCTGGGCAACGCCGCTTCGCAGCTGACCGAAGCGATGCGCGACAAAGCCGAAGCGCCGGATGCGGCGCTGGTATCGGCTGTGGACACGGCGTATGAAGAAGTAGTGGCTATGATTCCGCAACTGGATGCGTAAACGCAAAAAAGCACCCGCTAGTCGGGTGCTTTTTTGCGTTTATAAGATGTTTTCTATCGAAGGCACTTCGAGCTGTTCCAACCGCTGCAGCAGCAAACGGCAGCGCGCCAGTTCAATGGGGAAGTGGGCGCTGTCCTCGCCCTGCAAAATTACCGGCAGGGTGACGGCTACTTCCTGTACCGATGACAGATAGTTGTGCGGCAAAAACAGCGAAAACCAACGGGTACGCCGCTCGAAATCGGCAGGAAAATCTTCGGAAAGCTGCCGACACCGCTGCCGATCGCCCGTCTGATATGCCTGCTCCATGCGGTCCAGCGTGTCGATCAGTGCATGGGTGTTTTTCTGCTGTCCGTGCAGCGACACACCGCAAAGGCTGCCGACGATCACCAGCAGCGCTATCGATACGACCAATCGTTTCATGGCTTGCCTCCGATCTGGCGGGGAATGATATGCACCTCTCGCCGCTTGTTCGCGGTCATTACAAACACATCCGACAGCGCAATACGATGCTGCTGCAGCGTCCGGTTTACCCACGCCTCACTCAGCCCGCACACCTGCAGCGCCCAGTCGGATATGGTGCCGTCGCTGACGACCACCATATCCACCGCATCGTCCGGTGGGGTCAACCCTGCTGTTTCCACGGTGACGGTCTGCTTTTCCGGCTTGATCAGTACACTGATGTGACCGTTCGGCTCCACCACCGCCATTTGTACATCGCCAAGGCAAAAGGTGCCTTGCTGCCGCAGCGCTTCCATGAGGTCGTCCACCGTCATCCGCATCTTTTTTAAGGCTTGCTGCCGCAGTTGTCCGTCTTGGATCAAAACGATAGGGTTGCCGCTGACCAGCCGCGAAAAACGTGGCGATTTCAACATCAGTCCCGACAGCAGCAGCTCCAGCGCTACTAAAATGAGGATCGGCAGCACCCCGCTGAGCAGAGGTAGCCCGCTTTCCTGCATCGGCACCGCCGCCATATCCGAAATCAGCAGCGTCACCACCAGCTCCACCGGCTGCAATTCGCCCAGTTGGCGCTTGCCCATGACCCGCATGGCGGCGATGACCAGTATGTAGATCAACACCGTGCGGATAGCGGTAATGGTCATATGCGCATCGCCCCTTTCTCGCGCTAGTGTGCCCCGCTCATGGGTTTTCTATACACAAAAAGCCCCGCGGAAAAAACATTTCCGCGGGGCTTTTGGACGGTGCTTATCGTTTGCCGGAACGCGCGTTGTAGGGGAGCGGACCCGGCCATGTTTTCAAAATCTCTTCGTATCGGGCATAGGCGCGCGCCACCGCGTCCTCCCACGACAGATACAGGCTTTCACCTGCCTGATGTCCCACCGCCGCCAGATGATCCCGGCTTTGGCAGGCGGACAAGATCGCTTCACCGCAGGATTCGGCATTTTCTTCCGCCAAAAAGCCGGAATAATGATCCTTGGCGCCCTCGGCGGCGCAGCTGCCTCGCACCAGCAGCGTGGGGCAATCGCAAGCCGCTGCCTCTTTCACCACAATGCCGGAGGTATCGTAGGTGGAGGGGAACAGGAACATATCCGCCAAGCTGTAAAATACCCGCAGATATTCGCGATCGTAGATCGCGCCGGTAAAGATGGCTTCCTTTTCCAACCCGATTTCTTTGGCATAAGTGCGGATGTCTTTGGCATCGTAACCGTCGCCCACCAGCAACGCACGAAACGGCAATCCCGCTTCTTTGGCGATCTTGAGCGAATCCAAAATCAGCTTCAAATTTTTATACCACATCATGCGCCCGACGAACAAAAAGACAAAGGTGTCGTCCGGAATGTGATATTTCTCTTTCAGCTCCGCTATCGCATCGGGCGAGGCTTGTCCATACGCGAAATCGGTGCCGTTTTCCATCACCATATAGCGCCCTTTGTAGCCGATATCGCGCAGCGATTCGCCGCAGCGTTCGGTTACCGCCCACACTTCGTCTACCGCGTTGATGTTGGCTTTAACAAATTGCAGCGCCACCTTTTGCAGCGCGCGGTTGGGCACCCGCTTGGCAATGTCGATGTCAAACTTGGTGTGATAGGTCAACACCACCGGCACCTTGGGAGACCGGTTCAGCGCCTTCACCAGCACCGACGATGCAAAGGGCGAGTGGATGTGCATCAGGTCGAAATGCATTTTGCGCAGCTGGAACAACGCCGCCGGTTCCAACGGGTTGCCCGCGCGGTATCCGACCCGCTTGCCGGTGGGAACCGACTGATATCGGTACACCTGGAACGGATAATCATCCACCACATGGCGGTATTTCGGGGTGACAACCGTCACCTGTGCGTGATTTTTCTGCAAATATTCCGCATAATTCTTGACCGTTTGCGCAACGCCGTCGATCATAGGCGGAAACGAATCGTTAAACAGTCCGATTTTCATACAGTCCGCATAAGCCTCCTTGCTGTTTGATACAGAAGTCTATGATATTATCATACTATGGTTGGCGAATGGTTGCAAGCAAAAGCTGCATAAAGAAAGAAAATTTTCATTTTTTCCCGTTTGCTCTTTTCACCGCGTGCAAAATGCGGTATACTAAGTCTGATACCATATGGGAGGAAACGACTTATGAATCATGTGGCGTTTACTGTTTCTTTGGCGAAGATCATTGACGAACTGTCGCTGGAAACCATCTACACCCCGAACGATCCGGGCGAGCGGATGGTGGTGTCGCCCGACTTGAACCGTCCGGGTTTGGCGCTGAGCGGCTTTTTGGATTATTTTGACCATGACCGTATCCAGATGCTGGGCAAAAGCGAACACGGTTTTTTGCTGGATCTGGATGCCGATACCCGCCGCGCGCGGGTGGACGAGCTGATTCGGCAAAAACCGCCGGCGGTGATCATCACCCGCTCGCTGGAAGTATTGCCCGAGGTGGAGGAAAGCTGCCGCCGGTATGAAGTGCCGTTGCTGCGCACCTCCGAGCCGACCTCCAGCGCTATGGCGGCGCTGATCGCCTTTTTGAATGTGCAGCTTGCGCCGCGCATCACCCGCCACGGCGTGCTGGTCGAGGTATACGGCGAAGGTATTTTGCTGATGGGCGACAGCGGTGTTGGCAAAAGCGAAACGGCGATCGAACTGATCAAGCGCGGTCACCGGCTGATCGCGGACGATGCGGTGGAAATTCGCCGCGTGTCCGCCAAAACGCTGGTCGGCTCCGCTCCCGATAACATCCGTCACTTTATCGAGCTGCGCGGCGTGGGCATCATCAACGCCCGCCGGCTGTTCGGTATGGGCTCGGTCAAGGTCACCGAAAAAATCGACATGGTGATCGAGCTGGAGCCGTGGGACAACAACAAAATCTATGACCGCATGGGGCTGGACAACGAGTACACCGAGATTTTGGGCATCCAGGTTCCCAAAACGCTGATCCCCATCAAACCCGGTCGAAACCTCGCCATCATCATCGAGGTGGCGGCGATGAACAACCGCCACCGCAAAATGGGCTACAACGCCGCGCAGGAGCTGATGCACAATCTGGGGATGGACGCGGACGCGCCCAACGCTCCGGCGGCGGAAGTGGAATGGAATAAATTTTAGAAAAGGGTGCTATACATCATATGATAACCTCTGTTGTTGCTGATTTGCATTGCCACACCCTCGCATCCAGCCACGCATACAGCACCGTGACCGAACTGGCAGGGGAGGCGGCGCGCAAACAGATGCTGGCGGTCGCCTGTACCGACCATGGCGTATCCATGCAGGATGCACCGCATATCTGGCATTTCCGCAATCTGGATCAGCTGCCGCCGCGCATCAACGGCGTGCGGGTGCTGCGTGGGGTGGAAGCCAACGTGATCGGTACCGACGGCAGTCTGGATATGGAAGCTGCCGATCTGGAAGAGCTGGAGATCGTGGTTGCGTCGATGCACCGCGGACTGATGCCGTTTGGCTCGGTGGAGGAAATGACCGCCGCGTGGACAGCGATTGCGAAAAACCCGCTGGTGGATATCATCGGTCATTCGGGCGATCCCCGCTTTGCCTATGATTATGATACAGTGATCCCGCTGTTCGGGCAATATGGCAAGCTGGTCGAGATCAACGAAAACACCTTTGCGGTACGCCGCCAGTCGCTGCAAAACTGCGTGCATATCGCGCAGCTGTGCAAGCAGCACGGGGTGCGGATCGTGGTGGATTCGGATGCGCATTATCATGCCTCGGTGGGCAAGGTGGAGCAATGCCTGCAAATGCTGCAGGAGATTGATTTTCCATCCAAACTGATTGTCAATGGCAGCGCGGATGCGTTCAAAGCGTATCTGTGCGAAAAACACATTTCATTATAAAAAAGGAGAGAGCGTACCATGGTACGAGTAGGAATTGATTTGGGCGGCACCAACATTGTGGCCGGTGTGGTGGATGACAGCTACACCATTTTGGCAACCGCCAAACGCAAAACCAACCTGCCCCGCCCGGCGGAGGAGATTATCCGCGATATGGCGGAGCTGACCCGCGAGGCGGTGGAAAAAGCCAATATGACGATGAACGAGGTGCGGTATGTGGGTGTTGGTTGCCCCGGCACCTGCAATCAGGATACCGGCATTGTGGAGTATTCCAACAATCTGCAATTCCACAAGGTGCCGCTGCGGGATGACCTTAGCCGCCTGACTGGAAAACCGGTGTATATTGAAAACGATGCCAACGCCGCCGCGCTGGGCGAAGCGCTGGCGGGCGCCGGCAAGGGCACCAATAGCTGCGTGTGCATCACGCTGGGTACCGGCGTGGGCAGCGGTGTGGTGCTGAACGGCAAGGTTTACGGTGGATTCAACTTCGCCGCGTCCGAGATCGGTCACACCGTGATCGTGGTGGATGGCGAACCGTGCACCTGCGGCCGCAACGGCTGCTGGGAAGCGTATGCCTCCGCGACGGCGCTGGTACGCCAGACCAAAGCTGCCATGGATGCTCACCCGGATAGCAAGATGCACGCGGTGGCGCAGGAGCACGGTCGCGTCAGTGGACGGACGGCGTTTGACGCGATGCGTTTGGGCGATGCCGCTGCCAAACAGGTGGTGGACACCTACATTGGGTATGTGGCGTGCGGTTTGACCAACGTCATCAACATTTTCCAGCCGGAGGTCGTTTGCGTGGGCGGCGGTATCTGCAACGAGGGCGACACTCTGCTGGTGCCGCTGAAGCAGAAGATCGAGCAGGATCGTTACAGCAAATACAGCGTGCATCAATCGCGCCTGTGTGTTGCGACACTGGGCAACGATGCCGGCATTATCGGTGCGGCATTTCTGGGCAATGAATAAGAGGATAATTTTGAAGAGGGGGAACTGCGGTGATCTGGCAGCCTGATTTGTGTGCAGCTTTGGAAAAACAGGGGTGCCGTGTTGCGCTGCAGGCTCCTATGGCTCCCTACACCACCTTCCGTATCGGCGGTCCGGCGAATGCAGTGATTACTGCACAGTCGGCGCAGGCGCTGGCACAGGCACTGCGGCTTTGCCGCGAACACGAGCTGCCGGTCACCCTGATCGGCAAAGGCTCCAACCTGCTGGTGTCGGATGATGGCATCGAAGGCGCGGTGGTGCGATTGGATGACCGGTCGCAGCCGATCACCTGCGATCCCGCTACCGGCATGGTGACCGCTTTTGCGGGTGTGTCCATCGGACGGCTGTGCCGCGAGGCGCGCGACCATGGATTGACCGGGTTGGAGTTTGCGTTCGGAATCCCGGGCAGCGTGGGCGGCGGCGTGTATATGAACGCGGGCGCTTACGGCGGGCAGTTTGCGGATGTGCTGCACAGCGTAACGCTGCTGTCGCCCGAAACCGGAACGCTGCGCACCGCCCCGGCGGCGGAGTTGCAGCTGGATTACCGCCACAGCGCGCTGATGCAGACCAATGATGTGGTGGTGGATGCCACTTTCCGGCTGTCGGCGGGAAATGTCGAGGCGATCACCGCCCGCATGGAGGAACTGATGGCGAAGCGTCGCGACAAGCAGCCGCTGGAATATCCCAGCGCAGGCAGCTTTTTCAAGCGTCCACAGGGGCATTTTGCGGCGGCGCTGATTGATCAGTGTGGCTTAAAAGGCTTTGCTGTGGGCGATGCCCAGGTCAGCGAAAAACACGCGGGATTTGTGATCAACCGCGGACACGCCACCTGTCGGGATATGATCGCGCTGAAGCGAGAGGTGTGCCGCCGGGTATGGGAGCAATGCCAAGTGGCGCTGGAGCCGGAAGTGGCGTTGATAGGACGGAATGTCAGCTGGTGAGACCGGCTGTGGAGGAAGGAAGGGTAACCATGGAATTGCTGATCGTGACCGGTATGTCCGGTGCGGGCAAATCCCGCGCGGTCAACGCGCTGGAGGATATCGGCTTTTATTGTGTCGATAACCTGCCGCCTCGGTTGATTCCCAAATTTGCAGAGCTGTGTATGCAGTCGCAGGAGCCGATCCCGCGGGTCGCCATTGTGGTGGATATTCGCGGCGGCAAATGGTTTGACCGGCTGCCGGAGATTTTGCAGGAGCTGAAAGACCAGTGCGGTGACTATAAAATTCTGTTTTTGGAATGTGATTCGCAGGTGCTCAAACGGCGGTATAAAGAAACCCGCCGTCAGCACCCGCTGTTGGCGGAAACCAACGGTTCGCTTTCTGAAGCGATCGAGCGGGAACGGGCGATGCTGCACGATCTGCGGCGGCAAACCGATTATCTGATTGATACCACCCATCTGTCGCCCGCCCAACTGAAAGAAAGCGTGGTCAGCTTGTTTTTGGACAATGCCGACGCGGGCATGAGCATCACCTGCATGTCCTTTGGGTTCAAATACGGGTATCCGGAGGAAGCGGATCTGGTGATGGATGTACGCTGCTTTGCCAATCCCTTTTATGTGGACGAGCTGCGCCACAAAACCGGGTTGGATGCGGATGTGCGGGAATATGTGCTGAACGATCCGCACATTGCGGGATTTCAGCAGCGGCTGTACGATTTGATTGAATATATGCTGCCGCTCTACCGCAACGAGGGCAAAAGCCAGCTGGTGATCGCCATCGGCTGCACCGGCGGCAAGCACCGCTCGGTCACGGTGGCGGAGGGCTTGTTCGAGCACCTGCGTGAACAAGGCTTGCGGGTGAATGTGCGCCACCGCGATATTCGTAAACTGTAATTTCTTGTATACATACCAACGAAAGGGGGAGGAAGCGTTGTCGTTTTCGTCTGATGTCAAGCGCGAATTATGCGAGATCGTGCCGGAAAAAGCGTGTTGCCGCAAGGCGCAGCTGTATGGTATGCTGGAAGCGGGGCGCTCCTTCTCCGCCGACCGCATTTCGCTGCAAACCGAAAGCGAAGCGGTGGCACAGGTGTATCAGCGTCTGCTGCAAGAGGTGGCGGGCGTGACCGCTATGCGCAGCGATGCCGCCGGTGAGGAGACAAAATTCCACACCCTTTCGGTGCCGCCCGAACAGTGCCGCCGTGTGTGGGAACTGTTTGGACAGGATGCGGCATCCTATGCGGTGCGGCTTAACCGGGCAAATCTGGAATGTGACGAATGTGCCGCCGCTTATCTGCGGGGCATTTTCCTGACCTGCGGCGCCATGACCACGCCGCAGATCGGCTATCATATGGAATTCAGCGTACCATACTACCACCTGTCCCGCGATTGGCAGGCGCTGTTTGCTGAATGGGGCTTGACCGCGCGCGAAATTCGGCGCAAGGGCGGCTATGTGCTCTATTTCAAAGAGAGCGAACAGATCGAGGATTGCCTGACCCTGATGGGTGCGATGTCGGCATCGCTGGAACTGATGAACATCAAAATGGTCAAGGATATCCGCAACAACGCCAACCGCATCACCAATTGCGAAAGCGCCAACATCGACAAAACGGTGGCGGCGGCGGCGCGCCAAATGGCGGCGCTGCATACGATTCAGAACACATGTGGACTGGATGCACTGCCGGAGGATCTGCGCGAGCTGGCAGCGCTGCGGTTGGAAAATCCGGATTATTCGCTGCGCGAATTGGGCGAAGCGCTGAGCCGTCCCATCAGCCGGTCGGGGGTCAACCACCGGTTGGAGCGGATCATGGCGTTTGCCGAGCATCTGTAAAGGAGGCGCTTTTCCATGGCTTTTGCCCATCTTCATGTTCATAGTGAATATAGCTTGCTGGATGGCGCTTGCCGCATTCAGGAGTTGGTGCGCCGCGCGGCTGAATTGGGTCAAACGGCGCTGGCGATCACCGACCACGGCGTGATGTACGGCGTGGTCGATTTTTATAAAGCCGCGCAAAAGGCGGGCATCCACCCGATCATTGGGTGCGAAGTTTATGTGGCGCCCCGCACGCGGTTTGATAAGGTGCATGGAGTGGATAACGGCTACCATCATCTGGTGTTGCTGTGTGAAAACGACCATGGCTATCACAATTTGATGAAGCTGGTGTCACTTGGCTGGACCGAGGGCTTTTACAGCCGCCCGCGGGTGGATGAACAGCTGCTGGAGCAATATCACGAGGGCTTGATCGCGCTGTCTGCGTGCCTGGCGGGCGAGGTGCCCAGCCGCCTGCGTTCCGGTGATTATGAAGGTGCACGCCAGATCGCGCAGCGATACAGCGATCTGTTCGGCAAAGACAACTATTATCTCGAGTTGCAGGACCATGGCTTGTCCGAGCAAAAGAATATCAACCCCCAGCTGATTCGATTGT
Organism: uncultured Oscillospiraceae bacterium; assembly: GCA_900547105.1. GTDB lineage: Bacteria > Bacillota > Clostridia > Oscillospirales > Acutalibacteraceae > UMGS1474. The sequence goes on from URFL01000015.1 coordinate 14,858, forward strand.
CGCGCGACACCGGCATCCCGCTGGTTTGCACTAACGATGTGCACTATCTGACCAAAGAGGATGCGCGGGTGCAGCAGGTGCTGTTGTGCATCCAAACCGGTACCACGCTGGACGATCCCAGCGCCATGTCGTTTGAAACCGATGAGTTTTATCTCAAATCCGAGCAGGAGATGCGGGCGCTGTTTCCGGCGATTCCGGAGGCGTTTGACAACACTGCCCGCATCGCGGAGCGCTGCCGGGTGGATATCCGGTTTGGCGAACTAAAGCTGCCCACCTTTACAGCGCCGGAGGGGGACAACCTGTCCTATTTCCGGCGGCTGTGTACCGAGGGGCTGCGCCGCCGCTACGGCGACCATCCGGACGCCGCCATTACGGAGCGTCTGGAATACGAGCTGTCTACCATCGAACAGATGGGATATGTGGATTACTATTTGATCGTGAACGACTTTGTGCAGTACGCCAAAGCACACGATATTCCGGTGGGCCCCGGTCGTGGCTCCGGCGCGGGCAGTCTGTGCGCCTATTGCATGGGTATTACCGCCATCGACCCGATCCGCTACAACCTGCTCTTTGAGCGGTTTCTGAATCCGGAGCGGGTCAGCATGCCGGACTTTGATATTGACTTTTGTCCCCAGCGACGGCAGGAGATCATTAACTATGTGATCGGCAAATACGGCGCGGATCGGGTGTCGCAGATCATTACCTTTGGTACCATGGCAGCGCGCGCTGCCATTCGCGATGTGGCGCGGGTGATGTCCCTGCCGTATGCGCTGGCGGATCAGGTAGCGAAGTTGATCCCCTTTGAACTGAAAATGACCATCGACAAAGCACTGGAGCAATCCGCCAAGCTGCGCGAGCTGGTGGCGGGTGACGAGCGGGTGGAAGCCTTGATCGCAATGGCGAAGCGGGTAGAGGGGATGCCGCGCAACGCCTCCACGCATGCCGCCGGTGTGGTGATCGCGCCGCGTCCGGTTAGCGATTTTGTGCCGCTGTGCCTCAACGGCGAGGCGGTTGCCACCCAGTACCCGATGAAGATACTGGAGTCGCTCGGTATGCTTAAGGTCGACTTTTTGGGGCTGCGCAACTTGACGGTGATCCACGATGCCGAGCGGATGATCCGGCAGGAGCAGCCGGATTTTGCGGTGGCGGATATTCCGCTGGATGCTGCGCCGGTGTATGAAATGCTGGCGGCGGGCAACAGTATGGGTGTGTTCCAATTCGAGTCGGAGGGTATGAAACGGGTGCTGGTGAGTTTGTCGCCCGATTGCTTCGAGGATTTGATCGCCGTTATCTCGTTGTTTCGTCCCGGTCCGATGGATTCCATTCCCAAGTATATCCATAACCGTCACCATCCCGACGCGGTGCGGGTGCATCATCCGCTGCTGGCGCCTATTTTGAATGTGACCTATGGCTGCATTGTGTATCAGGAGCAGGTCATGCAGATATTCCGCGAGCTGGCGGGGTATTCGCTGGGGCGGGCGGATCTGGTGCGCCGTGCCATGGCGAAAAAACAAGAGGATGTGATGGAGCAGGAACGCACCATTTTTATCCACGGTCTGACCGATGAAAACGGGAATGTGGTGGTGGACGGCTGTTGCCGTCGCGGCGTGCCGGAGCCAACGGCGCAAGCGATTTTTGACGATATGTTCTCGTTTGCCTCTTATGCGTTCAACAAATCGCATGCCGCCGCTTATGCCACCGTGGCGTATCAAACCGCTTATCTGAAATGCTTTTATCCGCGCCAGTATATGGCGGCGCTGTTGACCAGTGTGCTGGAAAGCGGCCGTGTGGCGGGGTATATCGGCGAATGTGAGCGAATGGGCATTCGCGTGCTGCCGCCCTCGGTCAACGACAGTGTGTCCGCGTTCACAGTGGATGGCGAGCATATCCGATATGGGCTGCTGGCGCTCAAAAATCTGGGGCGCGGCTTGATCGATGCCTTGGTGAGCGAGCGGGAGCAACACGGACGCTTCACCGATTTCTTCAGCTTTTGCAAGCGTATGTCCGGTAAAAAGGATTTCAACCGCCGCGCGGTCGAGAGTTTGATCAAATGTGGTGCGTTGGATGGATTGGGACACAACCGCCGCGCCATGATGCTGTCCTATGAGGGCATATTGGATCAGTTGGAGGAGGACAACCGCCGCAATCTGGATGGTCAGCTCGGCTTTTTTGATGTGGCGGGGGAGGACACAGCTGTCGCGCCGGCAATCCCGGCGTGCGAGGAATATTCTCATGCGGAAAAGCTGGCGATGGAAAAAGAAGTGACCGGTTTGTATATCTCCGGTCATCCGTTGGAGCCGTATCGTCCGCTGTATAAAGCGATGAAGCTGGCGCGTATGGAACGGCTACTGGCAGCGGGGGGGCAGGTGGCGGATGGCACCACCGTGCGGCTGCTGGTGCTGGTCGACCATATGCGCCAAAAGGTCACCAAATCGCGGGAAACCATGGCGTATGCCACGGTGGAGGATTTAACCGGCAGCATGGAGATGCTGGTGTTTCCGAAAACGCTGGCGCGGTATGCCACTCTTCTGCAGGAGGGCGCCGCCGTCCTGATCACGGCGCGGGTCAGTGTGCGGGAGGATGAAGAACCAAAATTGATCTGTGACACGGTGCAGCCGGCGCCGGATCCGTCTGCGCCGCTGCCGGCGGAAACGGTCAAGCCAAAATCTGCTAAACCGGCAATGGATGCACCCGCACCGTCTACGCCGTCGGCGCATCACGGGTTGTATTTGAAAGTGCCCTCCCGCGGCAGTGCGTTGTACAAACGCGCCTGTTTGGTGATGGATGTGTTTGCCGGTGAACAGCCGCTGTATATCCGCTTTGCCGACACCGGCAAAATGGTCAAAGCGCCTGCCTCTATGGGGGTGTGGCCGCACGAGGTGATGATGCGCGAATTGCGGTCATTTTTGGGCGAAGAGAATGTGGTATGGGTACCGTGACTCTGTTACTTGGTAAAGTGTTGAAATTTCGCCGAAATCGTGAGCATTTATTGTCGAAAAGACGGATTGATATTTTTGCTATTTACGATATAATAAAATACTAAAGGTATCTCTATAGGTATCAGTGATTGCACGCATGTTGCGTTGAAGAGGAGATTTGACTATGGCTATTCAAAAACTGGCGGTTCTGACAAGCGGCGGCGACGCTCCCGGTATGAACGCTGCCATTCGTGCGGTCGTGCGCACGGCGCTGGGCGAAGGAATCGACATTTACGGTGTGTACCGTGGATATAACGGCTTGATCGACGGCGATATGGAGAAAATGAATCTGCGCAGTGTGTCGGATATTATCCATCGCGGCGGTACCATGCTGTATACGGCCCGCAGCAAAGAGTTCCAGACCGAAGAGGGTATGCAGAAAGCGGTCAAAACCTGCCGCGATAAAGGCATCGGCGGTGTGGTTGTGATCGGTGGCGACGGTTCGTTCCGCGGTGCACAGGATCTGACGCGCCATGGTATGCCGTGTGTCGGTATCCCCGGCACTATTGATAATGATATTTCCTGCTGCGAGCACACCATCGGTTATGACACGGCGCTCAACACCTGCATGGAAATGATCGACAAGGTGCGCGATACGGCGCAGTCGCATGACCGCTGTTCGGTGATCGAGGTTATGGGTCGCCGCGCGGGTTATCTGGCGCTGAATGCCGGTATCGCGGCGGGCGCCACCAGCATTCTGGTGCCCGAAGTTGAATTTGATTTCCAGCGCGATATTCTGGATCGCATCGCGGCGACGTCCCGCACCGGCAAAAAACACTTCATCATCGTGGTGGCCGAGGGTATCGGCCATGCGGACGAGATCGCGAAGAGGATCGAAAAAGAAACCGGTATCGAATCTCGTGCAACCATTCTGGGTCATGTGCAGCGTGGCGGTTCGCCCACTGTGCGCGATCGCGTGCTGGCGAGCGAGATGGGTTATCACGCGGTACAGCTGCTGCTGCACGGTAAGAGCAACCGCATTGTGACCATCAAATCGGATAAAATCACCGATTATGATATCGAAGAAGCACTGCAAATGAAAAAACCTTTTGATCGTGATTTGTACGAGATGGCACACAAGATTTCTATTTGATCGTGCATTTTCAAACCGGGAACAGAGACATTCTCTGCTCCCGGTTTTTCGTATATTATAGAAAAGTGCCGAGGTGCTCCATACGGAACGCCTCGGCACTTTGTCTATTGTATTTATCGTACGCTGAACAAAATCTCGCCGTAGCTCGGATAAGGCCACCAACGCTTGTCGGTGTACAGCTCCAACTCGTCGGCGACACTGCGCAGCTTCTGCATTACATCCAAAACGATGTGGCAGTAATACTGTGCGGTTTCCGCCACATCGGTGATGGCGGAAACTTTGTCCATCGCTGCTTGCAGCTGTTCCATATAGCGATACAGCTGGTTGCTGAGGTCATTAAGCTTTGTGATGAGCGTTTCTTCGGTATAGCAGTCGATGTTCGGCATCAGCTGCTTTTTGCTGAGTGCCGTCTGCGTCAACTCATGAATGTACGAACTAACCGACGGGATGATCTCTTTGCACACCATATCCAGCATGGTCAGCGCCTCGATATGAATGGTTTTGCTGTAATTTTCGTAAGCGATCTCCATGCGCGAGTGGATCTCGGCGGGGCTGAACACCTTGTGCTTGGTAAACAGAGCAATGTTCTTCGGCTCCTCGTACCGCGGCAGACAATCCGGCGTGGTGCGCAGGTTCAGCAGCCCGCGGCGTTCGGCTTCGGCGATCCATTCGTCGTTGTAGCCGTTGCCGTTGAAGATGATGCGCTTGTGTTCCTTGATCGTCTTTTTGATCAGCGTGTCCAGCGCGCTTTGGAAATCGTCAGCCGCTTCCAGTACATCGGCAAACTGGCTGAGCTCTTCCGCTACTGCTGTGTTCAAAATGATGTTGGCGCTGGCGATGGAGGCCGCTGACCCCAGCATACGGAACTCGAATTTGTTGCCGGTGAAGGCAAAGGGAGAGGTACGGTTGCGATCGGTGGTGTCCTTGGGGAACCGCGGCAGCACATGCACACCTACCCGCATCTGCACCTTTTCTTTGGCATCATAAGCGGTGTTGCTTTCGATGGATTCCAAAATCTCGGTCAGCTCATCGCCCAGCGACACCGACACCACTGCCGGCGGGGCTTCGTGCGCGCCCAAACGGTGGTCGTTGCCCGCACCGGAGGCGGAGATGCGCAGCAGATCCTGATATTCGTCCACCGCTTTGATCACAGCGCACAGGAACAGCAGGAATTGCGCATTGTCATACGGCGACTGACCCGGCTCCAGCAGGTTCACGCCGGTGTCGGTGGACAGCGACCAGTTGTTGTGCTTGCCGCTGCCGTTCACGCCGTCGAACGGCTTTTCGTGCAGCAGGCAAACCATGCCATGCCGCGCAGCCACCCGCTTCATCAGCTCCATAGTCAGCTGGTTGTGATCGGTGGCAATATTAGTAGTAGTGAAGATGGGCGCCAGCTCGTGCTGACCGGGTGCCACCTCGTTGTGCTCGGTTTTCGCGAGGATACCCAGCTTCCACAGCTCTTCGTCCAGCTCTTTCATAAACGCCGCGATGCGGGGCTTGATGGCGCCAAAATAGTGGTCGTCCATTTCCTGTCCCTTGGGCGGACGAGCGCCGAGCAGGGTGCGTCCGGTGTAGATCAGATCGCGCCGTTTGTCGAACACGTCGCGGTCGATCAGAAAATATTCCTGCTCGGGTCCCACGGTGGTAACGATGGAATGCACCGCCGTGTTGCCGAACAAACGCAGAATACGCAGCCCCTGCTTGTTGATCGCGTTCATCGACCGCAGCAGCGGCGTTTTTTTATCCAGCGATTCGCCGCCGTACGAGCAAAGCGTGGTGGGAATACACAGGGTACCGTCTTTGATAAAGGCATAGGAGGTGGGATCCCACACCGTGTAGCCGCGTGCCTCAAAGGTGGTGCGCAAGCCGCCGGAAGGGAAGCTGGAAGCGTCCGGCTCGCCTTTGATCAGCTCTTTGCCGGAAAATTCCATGATCACCTTGCCCTCGGCGGTGGGGGTGATAAAGCTGTCGTGTTTTTCCGCCGTGATATCGGTCAGCGGCTGGAACCAGTGGGTATAGTGGGTCACACCGTGTTCCAACGCCCAGTCTTTCATGGCGTTGGCGACCACATTGGCCACTTCCTGATCCAGCGCTTTGTTATCAGCAATGTACTTTTTGAGCGCCTTGTATGTGTCTTTGGGCAGTCGTTCCTGCATAACCGTGTCGTTAAACACCATGCAGCCAAACATTTCCGGCACCTTTGCCATAGTCTCCTTCACTCCTACTGTTGTAATACGGCGTGCGGTCCCTCTCCCTCAAAAGAAATCGTGCGCCCACTTCCGCTAAAAAGCCCTTCTAGTATACCTTATAAAGGGCGTGGTTGTCAATCGCCAGAAAGCCGCCCGATGATATTGACAAAAAAAGCCGGTTGGCATATAATTTGTAATTGGTTTACCTGATAGAACGGGCTCCCTGTCGGTTCGGGGAGATTTTTTATGAGTGAAGGAGACAAAACAGCTATGCAGTGGACAGGTCTTAATGATTTACGGGAAAAATATTTATCGTTTTTTGAAAGCAAGGGGCATCTGCGTCTGCCCAGCTTCGGGTTGATTCCCAAAGGGGACAAATCCCTTTTGCTGATCAACTCCGGTATGGCACCGATGAAAAAATTCTTCACCGGCGAGATCACCCCGCCCCGCAAACGGGTTACTACCTGTCAAAAATGTATCCGCACCCCCGATATCGAGCGGGTGGGCAAAACCGCACGCCACGGCACCTATTTTGAAATGCTTGGCAACTTCAGCTTCGGCGACTATTTCAAGCACGAAGCCACCGCGTGGGCGTGGGAGTTCTGCACCAAGGTGCTGGAGCTGCCGGTCGACCGGATTTGGGTCAGCATTTATGAAAATGATGACGAAGCGTTTGATATCTGGACGCGTGAGGTGGGCGTAGCTGCCGACCATATTGTTCGTTTGGGCAAAGAGGACAACTTCTGGGAGCACGGCACCGGTCCCTGCGGCCCCTGCTCCGAACTGTATTTTGACCGCGGCGAGGAATACGGCTGCGGTTCTCCCACCTGCGGCGTGGGCTGCGACTGCGACCGCTATGTCGAATTTTGGAACCTCGTGTTCACCCAGTTCGACAGCGACGGTGCTGGCAACTATGCGCCGCTGGATCATCCTAACATCGACACCGGTATGGGATTGGAGCGTCTGGCCTGCATCATGCAGGGGGTGGACAACCTGTTTGAAGTGGACACGGTCCAGAACATCATGAAACATATCAGCCGCATTGCGGGCGTACATTACGGCGACGATCCCAAGACCGATGTGTCGCTGCGGGTTATCACCGACCATATCCGTTCCACTACCTTTATGATCGGCGACGGCGTGATGCCCTCCAACGAGGGTCGCGGTTACGTGCTGCGCCGTTTGCTGCGCCGTGCCGCGCGCCACGGTCGTTTGCTCGGCATCCACAAGCCGTTCCTGTATGAAGTGTGCGAAACGGTGATCAAAGAGAACCTGAATGCGTATCCGGAGCTGGCGGAAAAGAAAGATTTCATCACCAAACTGATTCAAGTGGAGGAGAATTCCTTCTCCAAAACCATCGACAGCGGTCTGTCGCTGTTGGATGATATGCTGGCGCATCTGGAGGGCACGGTGCTGTCCGGTGAGGATGCGTTTAAGCTGTACGATACCTATGGATTCCCGCTGGACCTGACCCAGGATATTCTGGAAGAAAAGGGCTTGACGGTGGACGAGCAGGCGTTTGCGGATCTGATGACCCAGCAGCGCGAACGCGCCCGCAACGCGCAAAGCGACGACGATACCAACGCATGGAAAGACGGCGCGAGTGTGCTGGAACAGCTGACCCCCGGCAAATTTGTCGGCTATGAGGAGCTGAGTCACCAGGCGGTCGTGACCTCGATTATTGTGAATAACGAGCTGGTCGAAACTGTTTCGGCGGGCGAAAAAGCGGCTGTTGTGCTGGATGTGACCCCGTTCTACGCGGAAAGCGGCGGACAGGTGGGTGATGTCGGCTCGCTGATTGGCGACGGCGCGCAGTTTGATGTAGAAAACACCATTAAAGGTCACAACGGCGTGATCGCTCATGTCGGTGTGCAAAAAGCCGGCGATCTGCGGGTAGGCGATGTACTCACTGCCGCGGTCAACGACGATGTGCGCCATGCGACCATGCGTAACCACTCGGCGGCGCACTTGCTGCAAGCGGCGCTGCGCCGGGTGCTGGGCACGCATGTTGAACAGGCTGGTCAGCTGGTAGATGCGCACCGTGTGCGCTTCGATTTCACCCATTTCTCGGCGCTGACGGCGGACGAGCTGAAGCAGGTGGAAGAGCTGGTCAACGGCTGGATCCTCGCGGGTCTGGCAGTGGATGTACGCGAAATGCCGATCGAAGAGGCGAAAAAGCTGGGTGCTATGGCGTTGTTCGGTGAAAAATATGGTGATGTGGTGCGCGTGGTGCGTATGGGCGATGTGTCCATCGAATTCTGCGGCGGTACCCATGTGGATAACACGGCGAAGCTCGGCTTGTTCCGTGTGGTATCCGAAGGCTCGGTCGCGTCCGGTGTGCGCCGTATCGAAGCGGTGACCGGTTTTAACCTGCTGGAGGTTATGGATGAGCAGCGCCAGCTGCTGGAGTATACCGCGGACACCATCAAAGCCAGCAATGTTGAGGATATTGCCCGCCGTTCGGCACAGCTGATGGCGGAGCTGAAAGCCACCCAGAAGGAGCTGGATGAGATCAAAGCCCGTATGGCGTCGCAAAAGGTGGAAGGCTTGTTCCAAAACGCCAAAACGGTGAACGGCGTGAAAATCGTGGCGGCCGCGTTTGCGGGTGCCGGTGCCGATACCGTGCGCGAAATGTGCAACCGCAGCAAGGATCTGGTGGGTGATGCTGCCGTGGTCGTGCTGCTGGCGGGTATGCAGGAATCGGCAAGCTCTGTCTCCTTTGCGTGCTATTGCTCGGCGGCGGCTGTGGCGCTGGGTGCGCATGCCGGCAAAATCATCAAAGAAGTTGCGGCGATTTGCGATGGTCGTGGCGGCGGTCGTCCGGATATGGCGCAGGGCGGCGGTAAAGATCTGACCCGCGTGGACGATGCGGTCAACGCGGTGGACGATATCGTAGCCAAGCTGGTGACGAAATAATCAAGATAGCAGGAGGATGACCGATATGGATTGCGTTTTTTGCAGCATTGTGCGGGGGGATATTCCCTCGAAAAAAGTGTACGAGGACGACCAGGTGCTGGCGTTTTACGATATCGAGCCGAAAGCACCGGTGCATATTCTGGTGATCCCCAAACAGCATATCTCCGGCGCCGCGGAGCTGACGGCGGAAAACGCCGCTGTGGTGGCGCATGTGTTTGAAGTGATTGCCAAAATCGCCCGCGAACAGAACATCGGCGATTTCCGCGTGGTCACCAACAACGGCGTGGGCGCCGGTCAAACGGTGCCGCATCTGCATTTCCATATTCTCGCCGGTAAAGTGCTGGGGGAAATGGGCTAAAAGGGGGCGCTTTCCATCATCTATATTGTCATGGATCTGGAATGGAACGGCGCGTATTCCCGCAAAGCGCACGGATATTTCAACGAGATCATCGACATCGGCGCGGTCAAGCTGGATAGCGACCTGCGCGAGCTGGATCGTTTTCAAGCGGTCATCAAGCCGTCCATCAGCCGAAAATTGTCGGATATTGTGCAAAATCTGACCCATATCGAACCGGAGGAACTGGATCGCGGCGTGACCTTTGGGCAAGCGATGAGCGCGCTGCGCGCATGGATCGGTGAGGGCGAAGCCGCGTTGCTGACGTGGAGCCAGACCGATTTGCTGGTGCTGATGGAGGATTTCCGCTTTTTCTATAAAAAGCAGGAAGTGCCGTTTATGACGCATTATGCGGACATTCAGCGCTATTGTCAGCAGAAAATGGGTGTGCCGCTGGGGCAGCAGCTGGGGCTGCGCAGCGCTTGCGAGCGACTGTCGATCAGCACGGAGGGGATGGAAACTCATCGCGCCCTCGGCGATACGCTGCTGACGGTGGAGGTGCTGCGCGCCGTAGGCGACAGCACATCGCTGCCGGAGGAGCTGCAGCCGGCGGACGACATCTTTTACGAGCGGGTACTGTTCAAGCCGTATGTGCTGCGGGATCTGGATGATCCGCTGGTGGATCGCAGCCAAATGCGTTTTGTTTGTCCGGATTGCGGGCGACGGCTGCGCCATAAGACCCCGTGGGCGTTTGGTGGTCATGCCTTTTGCGCCGACTTGATTTGCGGCAGCTGCCAAAAAGAATACCGCGGTCGGGTGCAGTTCAAAAAGAAATACGACAGCGTGGATGTGAAACGCAAGCTGGTGGAAAAGAAACCACCGGAAGACGAAAAACAGGAGGAAAAAGACCATGGCGCAGAATAACCATCATGTCAAAGACGATGTGTCCAAGCAGATGAAGAAGATGGGCGGCTTTATGGGCGAGTTCCGCCAGTTTGCCATGCGCGGCAATGTGATCGACCTGGCCGTCGGCGTAATTATCGGCGGCGCGTTCCAAAAGATTGTGTCCTCGGTGGTCAGCGATCTGGTAATGCCGTTTGTCGGTCTGTTTACCGGCGGCATCAATTTCACCGACCAGTTTGTGGTGCTGAAATATCCGGACGGAGTCGAATCTGCAACCTACGCCACCTTGAAGGCGGCGACCGATGCCGGTGCCACCACCTTCAACTACGGCGCCTTCATTACCGAAGTGATCAACTTTATCATTATGGCGTTTGTGGTGTTCCTGCTGGTCAAGGGCATCAACCGCCTGACCGCTTCTCACAAGGCAGCGGAGGAAGAACCGGCTCCCACCACCAAAAAATGCCCGTTCTGCTGCAGCGAGATCAGCATCGAAGCGACCCGCTGTCCGCATTGTACCTCGGTGCTGGAGGAACAGCCGACGGAGAGTGCCGAATGACACAGCCGCATCCCGAATGGACCACCCGCCTGCTTGGGTGGTATGATACGGTAAAACGCGATTTTCCCTGGCGACAAGATACCGACCCGTATCGGGTGTGGGTGTCCGAAATCATGTTACAGCAAACACGGATCGAAGCGGCGATGGGTTACTATCGCCGCTTTATGCAAGCCTTGCCCACGGTGGCGGATCTCGCTGCGGTGGAGGATGATGTGCTGCTCAAGCTGTGGGAGGGGCTCGGTTATTACAGTCGTGCCCGAAACTTGAAAAAAGCGGCAGTGATGGTGATGCAGCAGTTTGGCGGACAGCTTCCCGCGTCCTATTCCGATTTGCTGTCGCTGCCGGGCATCGGCGAATACACTGCCGGAGCCATTGCCTCCATCTCATTTGCTATTCCGGTGCCCGCGGTGGACGGCAATGTGCTGCGCGTGTTGGCGCGGTTGACCGCGGATCGCGAGGATGTGTTGAAACCGGCAGCAAAAAAGCGGTTATCGACGCTGGCAGCGCAAATGGTGCCTGCCGACCGCCCCGGGGCGTACAATCAGGCAATCATGGAGCTGGGGGAGACGATCTGTCTGCCCAACACAGCGCCGGATTGCAGCCGCTGTCCGCTAAACGATCTGTGCGAAGCCAACCGGCTGGGGTGCGCGGCTGAACTGCCGGTGCGCGCCCCGAAAAAGGACAAACGGTTGGAGCGCCGTACTGTGCTGGTTATCATCAGCGAGCAGCACGATGGGCGGCGGGTGTTGCTGCATCGTCGCCCGTCCAGCGGGTTGCTGGCGCATTTGTGGGAGCTGCCCGCGGTCGAAGAATGGGTGTCCGCCGAACAGGCATGTGCCGCAGCCAAAGAGCTGCTGGACGCCCCGATAACGCTGGCACAGCCCTTGCCGGAGGCACGCCACCTGTTTTCGCATATCGAATGGAAAATGCGTGGCTTTTGTCTGACAACCGCGACCGACCATCTGCCGCCGGATTGTGTGTGGGCGGATGCCGCCGAGCTTACGGATGTGTACGCGCTGCCCAGTGCGTTTCGTGCGTATGCGCGCCTGTTGCCGAAACTATTGACAAAGGAAGAAACCATATGAAACGGAATGTCTGGATCACCGGTGCCTCCGGCGGAATCGGCAGCGCGATCGCGCGCCGGTTTGCCCGCGACAGCTGGGGTGTGCTGCTGCAATATCACCACGGTGAGCAACGCGCACAGGCGCTGGAGGAAGAGCTGCGCGCCGCCGGTGCGGATGTCATGAGCCTTTCGGCAGATGTGGCAGACGGCGAAGCGATGCAGCGCGCGGCACATGAGGCGGTCGCCCGCTTCGGACACATCGATGCGCTGGTTCACGCGGCAGGCATTGCCCGCCAGCAGCTGTTTACTGATACCACCTATGAACAGTGGAGCCAGATGCTGCGCACCCATTTGGATGGCGCCTATTGGGCGTGCCAGGCGGTGCTGCCGGATATGATACGCCGCCAAAGCGGCTGCATTGTGCTGGTGTCCTCCATTTGGGGGATGTCCGGCGCATCCTGCGAGGTAGCGTATTCCACCGCCAAAGCCGGGTTGATCGGTATGACCCAAGCGCTGGCGCAGGAGATGGGTCCCTCCCACATCCGGGTGAACTGCCTCGCCCCCGGCGTGATCGATACGCCAATGAACGGTATGCTGGATGCAGCGGCGATACAGGCGCTTTGTGACGAAACGCCGCTCGGACGCGTCGGTACACCGGACGAGGTGGCGGCAGCGGCGGCGTTTTTGGCATCGCCGGATGCGTCGTTTATCACCGGACAGGTGCTCAGCCCCAACGGCGGATTTATCATGTAAAATGAGAAAAATATGTTAGCATAAGTAAGAGAAAACCTCCTGTGGAGATGATGTTGGTTTGGCAACCACATCAAAAAACACAGGGGGTTTTTTGTTATGGAAGATAACATGAAAACTCTTGATGTAGATTGTTGTCGAAGCGTGTTGGCTCTTGACTGCATTTCGCGCCGAAAAAACAACATTTCGCGCTCAAAAAGCACCTTTCCCACTTTATTTGGTATATAATGGCTGTGATATTTGGAAAAGTCACCTAGGATATGCAACCGAACTAACGGGAGTATAAACCGGTGCAATTTCATTTTAGCTGTTGTCGGATAGCGGAACGGAGGAAAAAATGAAGAAGCGAGTGTTAAGCATTTTGCTGAGCTTTGTGATGGTGCTGGGACTTATACCTTCAAGCGCCTTTGTCGACGCTGCAGCGTCCGGCGAACACGGCAGCCACTGCATCTGCGGCGCGAGTGATTGCAGCGACACCAAGCACGGCGGTAAGCTTGAGTGGAAGCCCATTTCCAGTCTGAACAGTATTGATACAGCAGGTAACTATTACCTGACGCAGAATGTGACAATCAGCAGCGGTGTGTTCTATCTTGATTCAACCGTAGGCCCCGTCAACCTTTGCCTTAACGGCAAAACGATTACCTGGACGGGTGCGGCATCAGCTGAAAACAAGTATGCTGCTATCGTTCTTACATCCGGTGCGAGCCTCACCATCACCGATTGCCATAGCGACGATGAGGTCGGTAAGATCATCCGTACGAGTGCAAGAAGCAATTCCGATAAAAACGGGGATTACAGCCTCATTTATAACGAAAACGGTACGCTGAATCTTTGGAACGGCTGCATCGGCGGCAACAAAGCCGGTATAGGTGTGGACAACTACGGCGTGAACAGTATATTCAATATGTACGGCGGCAGCATTGCAAACAATGATTCCGTCCGAAACGGCAATGGCGGCGGCGTATATAACTACGGTAAATTTAATATGTACGGCGGCAGTATCGAATACAACGCGGTCACCGGCGGTCAGAACTGCGGCGGTGCCGTATTTAACCTTGGCAAGTTCAACATGACCGGCGGCAGTATCGCCCACAACACTAATCATAACACCCACGGTGGCGGTGTGTGCAATAAAGGCACATTTACCATGACCGGCGGCAGCATCTTGGATAACTATTCCAGCTACTACGGCGGCGGTGTATTCAACTACGGCACCTTCACCATGACCGACGGCAGCATCCGTGCCAACAGCGCTCTCCAAGTCGGTGGCGGTGTGGCCAATTGCGGCACATTCGAAATGAGCGACGGTAGCATTCTGTATAACACTGTTAACGATGCCGGCGGCGGTGTATTCAACTACCCTGACCGTACGTTTACCATGACCGGCGGCAGCATTACGCAAAACAACACCAAAAAACTCGGCGGTGGTGTGGACAACCGCGGCATATTTAATCTGTCTGGCAAACCGACTATCACCGGCAACAAGAAAGACGGCGCGTTCGGAACGGGCGGTACACTCGTCGGCGGCACAGACAATAATGTGTATATATTTGATAATAATTTTCCTATTATCGCCGCGGGACTTGCCAGCGGCGCGAAGGTCGGCATTAACGGTGCAGACGGCACTACCGTTGTGACCGGCACGACATCGGCCACTGGCTTTTTCAGCGACGACGCTTCTTATGAACTGAAATACAACCGTGACAACGGCTTAAAGCTGGTACAGTATGTCGAGCATAACGACACTCACTGCATCTGCGGGCAGAGCAATTGCACCGACACCGCACACGGCGGTGCGCTCACCTGGACGGCGTGGGATGGCACAAGCGAGATTGTGTATGACACCACGACCAAAACCGCTTATGTGTATCTGACCCAAAGCGTGAAGAGAGCAGAACCGCTCGTCGTCGAAAGCGGTTACACCCTCTACCTCTGCCTCAACGGGAATGACATCACCTACAACGCGGCCGGCGGCATTTCGGTAGTCAAAGTACAAAACGACGCGAACCTTACCATCACCGACTGCCGGGCGTTGGTTGGCAGGATCACCCATGGCTACAACACAAGCGAAAAGACCGGCAAAACCGGCAGCGGTATTCACAGCTGGGGCGCGCTTACGCTTTGGAACGGCTGCATCACGGGCAACAACGCCGGTTCCAGCGCCAGCGGCGGCGGTGTGTACATCGAAACCGGCACATTCACCATGAATGGCGGCAGCATTACCGATAACATTACTGAGTCCAAGGGCGGCGGCGTGTACATAAAAAGCGGCACCACATTCATCATGACCGGTGGCAGCATTACCGATAACACTGCCGACTCCAACGGCGGCGGTGTGTATAACGGTGGCACATTCGAAATGTCGGGCACGGCGACCGTCAGCGATAACACCGGCGTGCAAGGCGGCGGCGTATATAACGACAACATTTTCAAGATGTCCGGCGCGGCAGCTATCACGGACAACATCGCTACCAGCAGCGGCGGCGGTGGCGGGTCCGGCGGCGGCGGTGTGTGCAACCAGCAAGGTACCTTCGAAATGAGCGGCGGCGAAATCAAAAACAACAAAGCCTCAAGCGGCTACGGCGGCGGCGTGAACAATACCACCAGCAGCAAGAATAATCCCGCTAAGTTCACTATGTCCGGCGGCAGCATCACGGGCAACAGCACCGGTACCGGCACCGGTGGCGGCGGTGTGAACAACTATTACAGCGAGTTCACCATGTCGGGTGCGGCGGCCATCGACAATAACACTGCCTGCGGCGGCGGCGGTGTGGACAACTTCCAGGGCACGTTCAATATGAACGGTGGCGAAATCAAAAATAACATATCAAGCGGCGGCAACGGCGGCGGCGTGTGCAATAAGAGAACATACGACAGCACCAACACCGTATTCAATATGTCTGCGGGAACGATTTCCGGCAACAGCACTACAATTTCCGGCGGCGGTGTGTATAACGGCGGCTCTGCCACATTCAACATGAGTGGCGGCGAGATCATCGGCAACACCAGCGGCAGCGATTCCTCCGGCGGTGGTGTGTACAATGGTTATGGCATATTCACCGTATCCGGCAATGTGAAAGTCATCGACAATGTCAGGGACGGCACGATCACAAACGGCACGCTTGACGGCGGCACGATTAACAACGTCTATCTATCCAGCTTATCCCCCATTACGGTCGAGAGCGGCAAGTCTTTGTCCGCCGATGCAAGCATCGGTGTGTCTGGATCGCTCAATCAGACCGTTGTGACCGGCACAACGGACACCACTGGCTTTTTCAGTGATAAAGAGGGATATTGCCTCAAGGATAACGAAAACGGTGGTTTGAAATTGCAGCGGCAAACACAAACACACTGTGTCTGCGGCGAGACGAATTGTCCCGACAGCAAAACTCACGGTGAAGCCATCGAATGGAAGGCGTGGGGTAGCCTCACCAGCCCTCCCAGCGATGCGGGCAACTGGTATCTGATGCACGATGTGACACTTTCTGACACATGGGAGGTCCGAGCCAACATCAACCTCTGTCTCAATGGCAAGACTATTACCGGTGTAAGCGGTAAGAACACGATAACGATCGCAAAAAGTGCAAGCCTCACCATTACCGACTGCCACAGCGGCGGTGATGTCGGCAAAATCACCCACAAGAGCGGCGAGACAGGCTGCGGTATTTACAACTCCGGTACGCTCACTCTCTGGAACGGCACGATCACCGGCAACACCGATGAAAAAGGTGCAGGTGTCTACAACTGCGACACGTTCCATATGTACGGCGGCACGATCGCCGGAAATACCGCCACAAAAACCAATGACTACGGCGGCGGTGGCGTGCTCAACGACAACGGCACCTTTAACATGAGCGGCGGCACGATCACCGGAAACACTGCCCTCAACCGCGGTGGCGGTGTGTACAACTACGAGGGTACGTTCACGATGTCCGGCGGCAGCATTACGCTCAACAAGGTCAACAGCTCCGGCGGCGGCTTGTACAACTACGGCACAGTCAATATGACCGGCGGCAGCATCACGAAAAACACCTGCGGCAGTGGCGATAGCTACGGCGGCGGTGCGTATAATGCCAAAGACTTCTATGTTTCCGGTAATGTGAATATCAGCGGCAATGTCAAGGACGGCACGATTGATGAAAACGGCGAGCTCGTCGGCGGCGAGGCCAATAACCTCCATGTGCGCACTCTCAATTATAGAGGAACTATCTATCACTATCCCATCACAGTCGCAGAAGCCGGAATGGGTGACAAGGCCAATGTTGGTATTAGCGGCACGATGAATTATATCGTCGTGAAGGGCACGACTGACACCAAAGGCTTCAGCTCCGACAATACGGAGTATGTGCTGAAAGCAGCTGAAAACGAAGGCTTAAAACTCTGCCTCAACGCTGTTGTTTCCGGAAAGCTGCTTGTTAAGAACGGCGGCGAGGAGATGGCCGACGACGCAAAGATCTACGACGGCAATTCCGTTGTGTTTGCTAACGCGGCTGTGATATCCGGCAGCAGCACTGTCAGCGGTGCAGCATACACGTATAAATGGGAGAAAAAGGGCGAGAACGGAGAATACACCGTTATCACAGGTCTGACCGGATTCACCGGTCCCTCCGACGCGGGCGAATACAAGCTGACCGTAACGGCGACAAAAAATAGCGAGGAGCTTGCCAGTAAAACGCTGAGCTTTACCATTGAAAAGAAAGAACTGACCGTCAATGTCACGATTGCGAACAAGACCTATGACGGCACGGACAAGGCGACTTTCGGCGATACTCCGACGCTTCGCGGCGTTGTAAGCGGCGAGGATGTGACTCTTGTGAGCGGTACGCCACGCTTTACCGGCGTGGCAACGGGCGATAATATTGCTATCAGCTTTACAGAGTTTACGCTTTCCGGCGCGGATGTGGGGAACTACACTCTTATCCAGCCCACTGGTATCACGGCGAATATTATTCCCTATACCTCCGACAAGAGCGAATACAAGGTCAACTCCAACGATTGGCTGAATAGCGACTTTGTTGTCACGGCGGAGGACGGCTGGCAGCTTTCCTATACCAACACCGCAGAGGGTGAGTGGGTCGATACCCTGACGGTGTCGCAGGAAACCAACAACGGCACGCTGCACTTCTATGTGCGGAACAAGGAAAGCGGCATCATCTCTGAGATGATCGCAGAAAACTACAAGATAGACAAGACCGTGCCCACCGGTGAAATCCGTATCAATGAGCGCACCTTCTGGGAGAACTTCTGGAACACCATCACCTTCGGTTTGTTCTATAAGGATTCGCAGACGGTGACCATCTCGGCAGACGACATCGGCAGCGGCGTTAAGACGGTGGAGTATCTTATGACTGCCGACGATCTCAGCATTGAGCAGCTTGCAGGTAAGTCCTTTACCGCATATGAAAATTCCTTTGGTATCGAGCCGGATACAAAGCTCATTGTCTATGCAAAGATTACCGATAACGCGGGCAATGTAACCTATCTGCGCACAGACGGCATTGTGCTGGATGCGACTGCTCCGGTAATTAACGGCGCGGATAACGATAAGACCTATTGCGCAGCCGTTACGCTGACCATCACGGACGAATATCTGGACCTCGTGACGGTGAACGGCAAGGACGCCACTCTGACGGACGGCAAGCTGACGCTTGCCCCGGCAGCGGGTAAGCAGACGGTGGTCGCAACCGACAAGGCTGGTAACCAGACGACCATCACCGTAACCGTCAACAACGGACACACTTGGACCGCGTGGAGCTCGAACGGCGATGGTACCCACAGCCGCACCTGCACAGTCGATGCGGCACATATCGAGACGGCGGATTGCCACGGCGGCACGGCTACCTGCCAGACAAAAGCCATCTGCACCGACTGCCATCAGTCCTACGGCGACTATGGCGAGCACGACTGGAACATGGCAGCTTGGGACTATCAGGATGCCGACGGACACGCCCATACCTGTAAGACCGAAGGCTGTACCGAACACGACACGGTTGTAGCACATACCAAAGACCGCGATGCGGCAACCGAGAACGATCCCGTCAAGTGCACCGAATGCGGTTATGTTATCGCCAAAGCGCTCGGTCACATATGCGCCAATCATCTGACGCTTGTTGAGGCCAAAGCAGCCACCTGCACAGCGCCGGGTAACACGGCGTACTATGAGTGCTCCTGCGGCAAGTTCTACGAAGACGCCACCGCCAGTGTCGAAATTACCGACCACGACAGCGTCATTACCGCTGCTCTGAACCATGACTGGGCGGCTGCGACCTGCACGGAGCCTAAGACCTGTAAACGCGAAGGCTGCGGCGCTACCGACGGTAATCCCCTCGGTCACAACTATTCTACCGATTGGAGTCGTGATGCATCCAGTCACTGGCACGATTGCCAAAACGAGGGTTGCACCGACAAGGCGAATTTTGCCAAGCATACTCCGGGTGCAGCAGCAACCGAAACGACCGACCAGACCTGCACCGAATGCGGTTATGTGATCACCCCTGCGCTCGGTCACATTTGCGCTAACCATCTGACTGCTGTGGCGGCAAAAGCGGCGACCTGCACAGAACCGGGTAACACGGCGTACTATGAGTGCTCCTGCGGCAAGTTCTACGAAGATGCCACTGCCAGTGTCGAAATCACTGACCACGACAGCATCGTGATCAAAGCTTTGGATCACGATTGGGCGGCTGCAACCTGCACGGAGCCCAAGACCTGTAAGCGTGAGGGCTGCGGCGCTACTGACGGTAATCCCCTCGGGCACAAATATGCTACCGATTGGAGTCGTGATGCATCCGGTCACTGGCACGATTGCCAAAACGAGGGTTGCACCGACAAGGCGAATTTTGCCAAGCATACTCCGGGTGCAGCAGCAACCGAAACGACCGACCAGACCTGCACCGAATGCGGTTATGTGATCACCCCTGCGCTCGGTCACATTTGCGCTAACCATCTGACTGCTGTGGCGGCAAAAGCGGCGACCTGCACAGAGGCGGGCAACACGGCATACTATGAGTGCTCCTGCGGCAAGTTCTATGAAGATGCGACCGCCAGTGTCGAAATCACTGACCACGACAGCGTCGTTATCAAAGCTCTCGGTCATGATTGGGCGGCTGCAACCTGCACGGAGCCCAAGACCTGTAAGCGTGAGGGCTGTGGTGTTACCGAAGGGAACCCCCTCGGTCACAACTATGCTGCCGCTTGGAGCCGTGATGCATCCGGTCATTGGCACGCTTGCCAAAACGAAGGCTGCACCGACAAGGCAGACTTTGCCAAGCACACTCCGGGTGAAGACGCAACCGAAACGACCGACCAGACCTGTACCGAATGCGGTTATGTGATCACCCCTGCGTTCGGTCACATCTGTGCCAACCATCTGACTGCTGTGGCGGCAAAAGCGGCGACCTGCACAAAGGCGGGCAACACGGCATATTATGAGTGCTCCTGCGGCAAGCTCTATGCAGACGCAACCGCCAGTGTGGAACTTACAGAAGCACAAACCGTTATCGCGGTCCATAACCACGATTATGAATGGAAGATCGACAGGGAAGCGACAGCTACCAAAAATGGATCTAAGCACGAAGAGTGCACGGTATGCCATGACAAGAAGGCAGCGGTTGAAATCCCGGCTACCGGCGACACCCATCCCAAGACTGACGAAACCAGCCCCCAAACCGGCGATGACAATGGGATGAATCTGTGGATAGCGCTTCTGTTCGTATCCGGTGCGGGAATTACAGGCACAATGGTTTATTCAAAGAAAAAAAGAAGCGTCAAATAACCGATTTGACTGACTTCGGAAAGTAAAGCCATTGGGAGGCGGCTTTTCTTGGCCGCCTCCCAATAGGGGCTTTTGGGCTTCCATTCTAAAAAACGGAAGCCCCTTTCTTCAAAGCGGCAAAACACAGGCTTTGCCGCTTTGAAGAAAGGATTAAAGATAACAGGAGCTGTATCATGGACGATAGAGAAAAAGCAAAAAAAGAGTACGACGAATTCGTAGAATTCTATTATAAACGATATGGGGCGGAACAAGAAACGGAAGAATCGGTTCCGGTAACCACCCAACCGCAGCAAGAAGAACCAAACGCGTTGCAAGAGCCAAATGCAGGTCGTACCCAGCCCTCGCGAAAACCGGGAAGATCCTCTAAGCCCTCTGCCAAAAAGCGCAGACAGAGGAAAATAGGGATATTATCGAGTATGGTGCTTGTCGCACTTGTGCTGGCTGTCGTTTTCGTTGTCCGTTTGTGTACAAACGGTACCGATGTGTTACAAGGCACATGGGATCTGGACGGCGTTACGGTGTATCAGTTTGATGGTAAAGGTGCAGGCTCGCTGAATCTGCCAAGTAACAGCTACGCTTTTACTTACGAGATAAAGGATGATACGCTTGCCATAGATTTTGAAAGCGAAGCAGCACAGGATAAGTCATATACCTTTGTGGCGGACAAAAACAAACTCACATTGACAGACAACGGGGGAACGGATGCCAAAACTTTCGAACTCACGAAACAGGAAAAATAACAAACCGTGCACAGATCAAAAGCCAGCGCCTAAATGATGAAGTAGTCAATAGTTAGTAGACACAAAATTTCTTAAGTCACCAGTACTGTTC
>URFL01000016.1 GCA_900547105.1 uncultured Oscillospiraceae bacterium
ACCACAGGAGATACGCCCTTATAGGGCGTGGTCAAACCACCGGTTCAACCGGTGGCTTTGATTTGTCAGGATGTCTTTTTTGGCTTCGGCGGGGGCAGCTGATCGAACATAGCGGTCAACAGCCCGCACAAAAAGGCGCTGTCCTCCACTTGCTCCACCAGCAGCATCTCGCGCGCACCCGGATAGGGCAGCTCGCGCGGGGCGTCCGGCAGCAGCGCCACGGCGGCGGGCACCGGCTTCACCAGCAGGCGGTTGTCGTAAATGCCGCCGACGATGCGCCCGCGGAAATACAAAATATACTCGCCCATCATGGCGCGGTAGGAGATGCCGTCCAGTGCAGACAGCTGCTCCAGCACCAGCGTCAGATAGTCTTTGCTGGATGCCATGGCGTTACCCCTGCTTTTGGCGGGCGACATAGACTTTCAGCACCGCCGTCTGGGTTTTGGCGTCTTTGATCTCGCCGGACAGCACCATATTTACCGCCTGCTGCAGCGGAATACGCTCCACCTCCAAAAACTCGTCGTCGTCCGGGCACATATCACCAAAGGACAACCCGGTCGCGAGATACAGATGGATGATCTCGCCGCAATAGCCGGGCGAAGGATACAGCTGCCCCAGCGATTCGTAATGGGCAGCGGTGGCGCCGGTTTCCTCTTTCAGCTCGCGCATACCGGCGGGCAGCGGGTCTTCGCCGCGGTTCAGCTTGCCGGCGGGCAGCTCGGGAATCACCTCGGCGTATGGATAGCGGAACTGGCGCACAAACAGCAGCTCATCCGTATCGGTCAGCGCCGCAATGCACACCCCGCCGGGGTGTTCCACCACTTCGCGCTTGGCGGTTTTGCCGTTGGGCAGGCGGGCATCGTCCACCCGCACGGTGATGATCTTGCCTTCGTAGATCACGGTTTGGCGGATAGGGGTTTCGGTCAGATTCATAAAAAACGCATCCTTTCTATATATATGTATTAGTGCAACAAAAGGGGGAGCGGTTATGATCGTGATACCGCAGCCGGCGGATACCGGTGTTGTGGGCAACAAAATTCGGGCGCTGCACCGCGCCTATCCGTTTTTGCGGGTGGTGCCGGTGGGCGCGAGCGTGCTGGGGTATGCGCTCCCCGCGCTGGTGCTGGAAAAGGGGGAAGAAACGGTGGTTATCGCCGCCGCGTTCCACGCACAGGAGTGGATCACCTCGCTGGTGACGCTGCGGCTGTGCGAAGAGTTATGCGGGGCGCTGCACAGCGGCGAGCCGCTGTGTGAGCTGGATATCCGCCGGGTATGTGCCGGGCGGCGGCTGGTGCTGCTGCCTTTGGTGAACCCGGACGGGGTGAACATAGCGCTGCACGGTTCCGCCGCGGCGGGGAAGTATGCGCCGGTGGTGCAGCGGTTGGGCGGCGATCAGCCGGGGCTGTGGCAGGCGAATGTGCGGGGAGTGGATATTAACCACAATTTCCCCGCCGGATGGGAAACGCTGCGCCGCATGGAACACGAGCAGGGTATCGCCGCGCCCGCACCCCGGCAATGGAGCGGCCCCGCCCCCGCCAGCGAGCCGGAAACCAAAGCGCTGATGGCGCTGTGTCGGCGGCTGCACCCGCGCCATGTGGTGACGCTGCATACGCAGGGCGAGGAGATCTACTGGCACTACGGTACCCGCACCCCCCGCCGGTCGCGGCTAATGGCACAAGTGATGGCGGATGCCTCCGGCTACACCGCGACCGCTCCCACCGGGCTGGCATCGCACGGCGGGTTCAAGGATTGGTTTATCGAAGAAACCGGCCGCCCCGGTTTTACACTGGAGCTAGGGCGGGGGGTGAACCCGCTGCCGCTGTCGGATTTCGACGCGATGTACGAAAAAGCCCGCGAAATGCTGCTGCTGGCGGCATTTATGTAAAAGGAGTGCGCTTTTTTGCGGTACCGTGGCGAAAATCGCCGGTAAGTCTTGAAAATGCACCGGAAATAGTATATCATAAAACAGAATATCACACAAGATGGGGCAGTTTTCGCCATCCAAAGGAGGTCGCCGGTATGCAGCGCACAGCGGACTTTTGGCGGCGGCATCGGGCGGATGGCGCGGTGCTGCTGGCGGTGTGTTTGCTGGCGCTTGGCATTTGGCTGGCGGATTGTTTGTCGCGCCGCCCCGGCGCGGGTGCGGTGGTCACCTCGCCTGCCGGCGAACAGACGGTGGAGCTCAGCCGTGACCGCCGGTGGAGCATCGCCGGGCGGGACGGCTTGACGGTGACGGTGCAGGTGGAAAACGGACGCATCCGGTTTGCAAGCAGCGATTGTCCGGACCGCGTGTGCGTGCACAGCGGGTGGCTGTCCACCGCCGGGCAAACCGCCGCTTGTGTACCGGCGGGCGTGTCGATACGGGTGACCGGGGACGCGCCGGTGGATATGATCGCGGGGTGACGGCATGAACAAATGGACGGACAAGCCGGTGGGGCGTATCGCGCTGCTGGGGATATTGTCCGGCTTGGCGGTGGTGCTGTCGCTGCTGGAGGGGCTGTTGCCCACGCTGCCGGTGCCCGGCGCCAAGTGGGGGCTGTCCAATCTCGCGACCATGACGGCGCTGTCGGTGCTGGGAACCCCTGCCGCGGTGGGGGTCACGATGGTCAAAGCCGGATTCGCGCTGCTGCGCGGCGGCACCGCGTGTCTGATGAGCCTGTCCGGCGGGATGTGCAGCGTGTTGGTGATGGCGGCGCTGTCGCGTTTTTGGCGCGGGAGGGTCGGCTTTTTGGGAGTCGGTGTGGCTGGCGCGGCGGCGCACAACGGCGGGCAGCTGCTGTGCGCGATGGCGCTGGTGGATGTGGGACTGTGGCGTACCGCTCCGTTTTTGCTGGTGATGGCGCTGGCGGCGGGGTGCGCCACCGGACTGGTGATGCAAACCGTTTGGCCGGCGTTGAAACGGATATAAATACAGGATATTACAAAGGGGAGGGCTTGCCCAATGACCATATGGGAACGGTGGCACGCGCATACGCACGGCGGCGCGCATGTGCCGCATTACAAAAACACGGCGGAAAGCGAAACGGTGGTGATGGACCCGCCGGAGAAAATTTTGCTCGCGATGTCGCAGCATATCGGGGCGCCCTGTATGCCCACCGTCAAGGTGGGGGATACGGTGGAGGTCGGCCAGATCGTCGGCGACAGCGGACAGGCGGTGTCGGCACCCATCCACAGCGGCGTGTCTGGCAAGGTGACCGGTATGCCCACGCTGATGCTGCCGGGCGGGCGCACCACCCAGGCGTTGGAGATCACCTCTGACGGCGAACAGCGGCTGCACGAAAGCGTTCAGCCGCCGGTGGTGAACAACCGCGAGGATTTTTTGAAAGCGGTGCGCCAAAGCGGTCTGGTCGGTTTGGGCGGCGCGGGTTTTCCGGCACATATCAAGCTGAATCCGCCCAACATCGACGAGGTGGACACGCTGATCATCAACGCGGCGGAATGTGAGCCGTTCATCACCGCCGACTACCGCGAGTGCATGGAAAATTCGTGGGATATCGTGTCCGGTGTACAAACGGTGATGGAATTTTTGGCGGTGCGGCAGGTGATCATCGCGATCGAACGCAACAAACCCGCCGCCATCAAAGAGCTGTCGCAGATCGCGGCTTCGGTCAGCAAGCCGGGGCGCGAGGTGCGGGTGAAGGCGCTGCCTGCCCGCTATCCGCAGGGCGCGGAAAAGGTGCTGATCGCGACCTGTACCGGTCGGCGGGTGCCGCCCGGAAAGCTGCCGGCGGATGTGGGCTGTGTGGTGATGAATGTGACCTCCATCGCGGTGCTGTCGCGGTATCTCAAAACCGGTATGCCGCTGCTGCAAAAGCGGCTGACGGTGGACGGTTCCGCCATTGCCCATCCGCAAAATGTGCTGGTGACCATCGGTACCCCGATCAAAGATGTGATCGCGTTTTGCGGCGGGTATCAGGAAACGCCCGGAAAGCTGCTGATGGGCGGTCCCATGATGGGGCTGGCGCTGATGGACGATGAGCTGCCGGTGCTCAAGCAAAACAACGCGATCCTCGCGTTTTCGCAGGAGGATGCGGCGGTGGACCCGATCACGCCCTGTATCCGGTGCGGTCGGTGCGTGGCGGCATGTCCTATGCAGCTGATGCCGACCGATATTGCCCGCGCGTACAGCGCGAAGGATGTGGACGCGATGAAACGGCTGGATGTCGCCACCTGTATGGAATGCGGCAGCTGTGCGTATTCCTGCCCGGCGCACCGCCCCATTGTGCAGACCATGCGCATGGCGAAAGAAGCGGTTCGTCAGGCGTCGATCAAATGAGGAGGGACACAAAACGATGGAAAAACCCTTGATGATAACCTCATCGCCCCATCTGCATAGCGGCGATTCCACCCGCATGATCATGCTGGATGTGTTGATCGCTATGATTCCGGCGGCGGTGATGTCGGTGTGGCTGTTTGGCTGGCGCGCCGCTATGGTGGAGCTGATTTGTGTGGCGTCTTGTGTCGCCGCCGAGTATTTGAGTTGTCTGGTGCTGAAAAAACCCTCGTCGGTGGGCGATCTGTCCTGTATCGTCACCGGCTTGCTGCTGGCGTTTAACCTGCCGGTGACCATTCCGCTGTGGCAAGCGGCGCTGGGCAGCGTGATCGCGATCGTGGTCGCCAAGCAGATGTTTGGCGGGTTGGGACAAAACTTTGTCAACCCCGCGCTGTTGGGGCGCATTGTGCTGATGAGCAGCTTTGCCGAATCCATGAACACCTGGATCGCGCCGCGTGCGGTGGATGCGGTGTCCACCGCCACGCCGCTGGCGCTGCTGGCGGAGGGCGATACCGCCACCTACACGGTGCGGGAGCTGCTGTTTGGGCTGCGCCCCGGGTGCCTTGGCGAAACCTGTGCGCTGGCGCTGCTGATGGGCGGCATTTATCTGGTGGCGCGGCGGGTGATCACGCCGGTGATCCCGCTGACCTATATCGGCACCGTGTTTGTGCTGACATGGATTCTGGGCGAAAACCCGGTGTATCAGATTTTGTCCGGCGGCTTGATGCTGGGTGCGATCTTTATGGCGACTGATTATGTGACCTCGCCGGTGACGCGGGCGGGCAAAGTGGTGTTCGGTATCGGCTGCGGTTTGCTGACCGTGCTGATCCGGCTGTATGGTTCGCTGCCAGAGGGCGTGTCCTTCGCCATTGTGTTGATGAACATACTCACTCCGCTGATCGAGCGGGTGACCAAACCGGTGCCGTTTGGCAAGAAATGGGGGTGGCAGCGTGAAGCGTAATGTCCTCTCTATCGTGGTGGCGGCGCTGACCCTGACGCTGATCGCGGGGGTGACCACCGCGCTGCTGGCGGCGACCAACCTGCTGACCAAAGATACCATCGCCAGCCGCAACGAGCAGATCGAAAACCAGACCCGGATGCAGGTGCTGGCGGCGGACAAATTTGAAGCGGCGACCGTGTCGGTGGACGGCGCGGATGTGACCTATTATAAAGGGTCGAAAAACGGCGAGCTGATCGGTTATGTCTTTACCGTCACCACCACCGGCAAAAGCGCGGGGCTGACCGTGATGACTGGGGTGGATACCGACGGCAAAGTGACCGGTGTGGCGGTGACCGATGACAGCGAAACCGCCGGATATGTGGATAAAGTGACCAAAGCCGGGCTGCTCGAGCGTATCGCGGGGCAAACCTCCACCGACGGGGTGGACACCGTGTCGCAGGCGACCAAAACCTCCAAGGGGATCCTGCGCGGGGTGGACGGCGCGCTCAAAGCCTATCAAGCCATAGCGGGAGGTGCGGCAGATGAATAAGTATACCAAAGAGTTCAGCAAAGGACTGGTCAAGGAGAACCCCACTCTGCGGCTGGTGCTGGGCACCTGCCCCACGCTGGCGGTCACCACCGCCGCGATCAATGGGCTGGGGATGGGGCTGGCCGCCACCTTCGTGCTGGTGTGCTCCAATATTGTGATTTCGCTGCTGCGCAAGGTGATTCCGGACAAGGTGCGGCTGCCCGCGTTTATCGTGGTGATCGCGGGCTTCACCACCATTGTGCAAATGCTGGTGAAAGCGTATCTGCCCGCGATCGACAAGGCGCTGGGCATTTATCTGCCGCTGATCGTGGTGAACTGTATCATTCTGGGACGCGCCGAAGCGTTCGCCAGCAAAAACAGCGTGGGTTTGTCCGCGATGGATGGGCTGGGCATGGGCTGCGGCTTTACCGCGGCGCTGGTCGTGATGGGCAGCATCCGCGAATTTTTGGGCAACGGCACCATCTTCGGCTGGCCGGATGGCGGGCTGATTCCAGCGATCACGATTTTTGTGCTTCCCGCGGGCGGATTCTTCGTGTTTGGTATGCTGATCTGGCTCACCAACAAACTGACCGCCAAGTGGGAGGGGCGCGAAACCGAGCCGGTGGAGCCGGGCTGCGCCGGATGTCCCAACGCGGCGGCCTGTGCCGGATGCGGTGCGGAGCATCCCGCGGATGTGACCGAGGGAAAGGAGGACGCCGATAATGGACAATAACAGCTTTTTTGCGATTTTGATCGGCGGCCTGCTGGTCAACAACTTTGTTTTGTCGCAGTTTTTGGGTATCTGTCCGTTTTTGGGCGTATCCAAAAAGCTGAACGGCGCGGTCGGTATGTCGTTGGCGGTTATTTTTGTCATGCTGATGTCCACCGCGGCGACCTGGCCGATCTATACCTATCTGCTGGTGCCGCACGAGTTGGAATATTTGCAGACAATCGTGTTTATTCTCATCATCGCGGCGCTGGTGCAGCTGGTGGAGATCACGCTGAAACGATTTATTCCGCCGCTGCATAAATCGCTGGGCATTTATCTGCCGCTGATCACCACCAACTGCGCGGTGCTGGGCGTGACCATCCTGAACATCGACAAAGGCTATGATTTCTGGCAATCGCTGGTCAACGCGCTGGGCGCGGGGCTGGGCTTTTTGCTGGCGATGGTTATGTTTGCCGGGGTGCGCGAGCGGCTGGAAAGCGCCGACATTCCGAAAAGTCTGCGGGGTCTGCCCATCACGCTGGTAGCCGCTTCCATCGTGTCCGTGTCGTTCCTGGGGTTCCAGGGACTGCTCGGGCTGTGACCGGAAAAGGAGGAAACGGATATGACAGCAATTCTTTGGGCGGTCGGCATTGTTGCCGGGCTGGGGCTGCTGGCCGGATTGATCCTGGCGGTGGCGTCGGTTCTGATGGCGGTGCCGGTGGACGAAAAGGTGGTGCAGCTGCGCGAACAGCTGCCCGGCGCCAACTGCGGCGCGTGCGGCTATTCCGGCTGTGACGGCTATGCCGAAGCGATGGCGCACGATGGCGCGCCGGTGGGCTTGTGCGCTCCCGGCGGCAGCGAGGTTGCCGCCAAAACGGCGGAACTGTTGGGTGTCAGCGGCGGCGAGGTGGAGAAAAAAGCGGCGGTGGTGCGCTGCGGCGGCTGCGAGGATGTGACCAGCCGCAAGCTGCATTACCACGGAATCCCCTCCTGTGCGGCTGCCAACCAGTTTTACGGCGGCGATTGGGCGTGCTCTTATGGCTGCCTCGGCTACGGCGACTGCGTGGCGGCGTGCGAATACGACGCGATCCATGTGGAAAACGGGCTGGCGCGGGTGGATACCGACAAATGCGCGGCGTGCAGCTTGTGCGCCAAGGCGTGCCCCAAATCGCTGATCGCGATCCTGCCGGTGTCGGCACCGGCGGTGGTGCGCTGCTCCAGCCACGATAAGGGTGCCATCACGCGCAAGGCGTGCACCTCCGGCTGCATCGGCTGTATGAAGTGCACCAAGGTGTGTGAGCACGAGGCGATCACGGTGCAGAACAATTTGGCATCTATCAATGCGAAAAAATGCGTGGGCTGCGGCAAATGCGCTGCCGGATGTCCGGTGGGATGTATTGAAATGCGCGGGCAGATAGCAGCTGTCGACTGAATTTTCGCAAATCGCAAAGTTTTTTGAAAAATCATATTGACAAACACAGCGGGTATGATGTATAATGATCTTCGCCTCGTAAGGGCGACACGGTATATGGCTGTATAGCTCAGTTGGCTAGAGCATGCGGTTCATACCCGCAGTGTCACTGGTTCAAATCCAGTTACAGCCACCATAGTTCCTCCAATCGGGGGAGCATCTGGCCCGATGGTCAAGCGGTTAAGACACCGCCCTTTCACGGCGGTAACACGGGTTCGATTCCCGTTCGGGTCACCATTTACGGGCGTATAGCTCAGCTGGTTAGAGCGCTTGCTTCACACGCAAGAGGTCAGCGGTTCGAGTCCGTTTACGCCCACCATCTAAAACCCGCATGAACGCTATGTTTGTGCGGGTTCTCTTTATGCTCTGGCTCTTGCCACAATTACCGTTTGGTCGTTATTTGGTCGTTATGGGTGCCAAAAGCCGCCAAAGGATACGCATAAATACCAAGGGTGTCGGTTTAACTGACACCCTTTTCTTGTGTGCTGCCGAGGGGGTGCGAGCGGGGGCGCCTCTTTCGTTGCTCTATGTTCTGCCTGAGGTGTTTCCTCTGACCGTCTGGGTGTGTGGTTCTGGCTGGCGTGTCGGCATCCGGACAGGCTGCGATGAGGGGTGTTTGGCACACCTCGCCAGTAACCGGACGAGTTGCGCCAGCGGTCGGCGGGGTCAGTGTGGCTTACCTCATCGGTGCCCAAACGTTGCTGCTGCTTTTGTGGGTGGCGCTTCTGGCTTGTATGGGCGCTTTTATGGGGGCTTTTAGGGGTTTGCTTGTGTGTTTAAGCCGGCTTTTTCCGGGCTGCTGCTTCTCTGTATCCGGCAGCGGGGGAGCGGTTTCATAAGATCACACGAACAAAACATAAGAGAACCGCACAAAACGCAAGTTTCTGTCTTGCGAAACCGTGCGAAAACATAAGACGGTGTTATATCTCTGCTGCGTTTGATAAGATTACCGTGCCAGCCTCGTGGTTTGCCCGGAAAATACCCCCTGTTTTACCAGTTGGCAACATCCCAAGCGCATATAAAAAGAGCGGGGCACGATTAACCCCGCTCGTTGTGTGTTATAAGGTGCTGGGTGGTGTCGGTTTCGGTGGCTGGTGCAACGCGCCCCCTTACGGTATCTCGATAAACGCATAGCCGCGGGGTGACGGGGGAGCAGCTTCCCGGCGTTGGCGTTCCTTTTCCCGCACCCGTTCCAGCAGTTCCAGCTGCTGGGCTATCACCGCCGGAATGTCCTCGTTCGGGTAGTTTTCGGGGTGCTGCTGGCGCGATTCTATGCAGGATATGATCCATTGGCTATCGGTCATGGTGTCGATAACCGGCAGAAAGCCGATGGTTTCGCCCTGTTCATCTTTTACGCGGGTGAAACCGGAAACCGGAATTGTCCGGTCGGCAATGGTGACGGTGGGGTGGTTCATGTTGGTTCATCCTTTCTGTTGACAAGCCGGGAGCGGGGCTGGTATACTATCCTTACACCCCGCTCCGGCGGTGTGGTGGCTCTTTTTCTGTGTGCTGTGGTAGGTGTTGCAGGAAAGGGGCTTTCTTTATGCCGTTTCCAAAAAGCGATTGATCGCCGGTCGGATGGTTCGCAATTCGTCCATGATGTCCGGGGTGAGCTGCTTTGTGTCCAGTATGTCGTTGATGGCGATCCCCGCCATAATCAGTGCCGCGACGGTTTCCACCGGAACCGGTACCGTTTTTTTCATGTGTCCCCCTCCTTTACGCCACGGTGAAGCGGCGAGTTTCAGCCGGTCGGGTATAGGCAGCGTACACATCCGGGCACTCGGTGCGGAACGCCTTGGAATCGAACCGGTGGCTTTGTACCACACTCCACCGCACCACGTGCTTGCCGTCCTGCAGCTTGTCCACGCCCTGCCGCCGCATGGTGGCTTTCAGCTCGTCCTCCAGCGTGGCGATCTCATCCGCGAGAGCGGCGGCTTGCTGGCGCAGTTCCACCAGTGTTTGCAGTTTGTCTTTCCTTTTCGGTTTGCTCATTAAAACCAGCTCCTTTTGATAATGTGTCGGGAGCGGGGGTGTTCATGGTGCTGTTGCTCACGCTGTCGGCTGCTCAACCATGTATCCCCGCATTGCCGCTGTCCCTTTTGACAAGCATATTATAATACTTGCGCAAGTATATAACAATTGGCAAAACAGACAAACTTGCACAAGTATATTCATCTATTTTTATACTTGCATAAGTATACTAAAAGTGATATACTGATTATGGAAAAAATTAGACTATCCAAAAAAGGGGGCGCAATGGAATGGCGGAAAAGCAATCAAAATCCAGCACGGCAGCCAAAAACAGGTACAATGCCAAGGCTTATGACCGCATTAATACTATTGTTCCAAAGGGGCGAAAAGCCGAACTGCAAGCCCACGCAGAGCAGCGGGGCGAGAGCCTCAACGGCTTTATCAACCGCGCCATAGATGAAACCATCGAACGGGATGGCGTTGCAGAAACGGAGGCGCAACCATGACCCCATACACCGACAAATACCACCTCACGCCCGAGCAAAGCCGGTTTCTGGCGAAAAAGAAGTGGGATGAAAATGTATATTGCGGAATGAAGATGGAAAACCGCGCCGTAACCTTTCCGCAAACCAAGACCATTCTGGAGGGTGTGAACGTTCCCCAGGTGCACCTTGACGATATACAGGCGATTCTCAATATGCGGGATGCGTGGCGTTATATGCTGCAAACCACAGAAGAACCGCTGACGCTGGAATATATCTGCAAGCTGAATGACTTTGTCGCCCGAAACGAGGCGCTGGAGTGGGGAACGCTCCGCACCGGGCGGGTGAGCATCTCCGGCACCGACTATATCCCGCCTGTTCCGCAGCAGGAAGCGGTGCGGGAGCTGTATCCTTTTTCAGACAAATGGAACAAAGAGATTGTTCCTAGGTTGGCGGCGTTGCTTGAAGAATATAGTCAAAGCATCGACCTGTTTCACATGGCGTTTCCTACCGATTGGGAAGAACAGTTAATGAAATAAACGGTTTTGCTCTGCCTGCCGCTGCCCCGAGGGGTGGCGGCTTTTTTGCGCCTATTGTGCCCCGCTATTCGGAGATTTCGGAGTCCCTAAAAAAGAAAAACGCCCGTGCAGCAGCTCCGGACGGAGGCCGCACAGGCGGCGAAATAACAAGAGCGGGGCAGGGGAAACGCGTTGATAATAGCGTTCAAAAGCTAACATTTGCTAACATTATGCGCGTATAGGCAACCTCCCCCCCTGATCAGAGGCAGCGGTCAGCGCACGGGAACCGGTGAGGGGAGATGCGTTTTTGTGCGGCGGATGCACGAAGGGGGTGGGGTATCCCTGTGTCTGGGAAACTGCCGCCCCGCTCAGCTGTTGTGCTTTCGATAGCTCCCGTGCAAGCAATGCGTTTTATGCCGTGAATTTGTATGTTTCGCGGCTTTCTCTTTTTGCCTATGAAAAGTATATGCCCGGAGCAGGAAAAGCTGTCCAACTCCATAAGTTTATTGCGATTTTGAAGTAAAACGGGCTTTTATGGCGCTTGCTCGTCTGGCACGTTCCTCATCGCTCAAAAGGGGACCAGCGTTTACCTTTATCCACCGCTTGGGCACTTCAAAGGTTATGCCGCCGTTTCCGTCGTCTTTGGTTTGCCGTGCTTCCTCTGGGCGTATACGGCAAAGGTTGGATAGCTTGCGCTTTAATGCGCCGTTGTATGTGTATACGCTGGCGTGTGGTTCTGCTTCGTTAAATAAAACGATCGTTTCTTGTTCCAGTCTGTTCATGTTCTTTTCTCCTGTCTGCCCCGATCAGAGCGGGGCTTTATTGTTTGTGTGTAAGGTCTTCCGCTTTTTCTATGGCGCGCTCTACTGACGAAGCGCCGGAATGGTTCCACGACTTCCACCCGGTACCATGCCAGGCGGCGGTGTCAAGCACTTCCTCGTAGAACGATTGCAGCGAGCGGGCAACCGAGGGCTTGCGCAGTGCCCGCAATGCTTTCACCTTGTGCTGGCGTATTTGTTCGCCGGTCAAGCCGTGATCTGCCGCGATAGCTGCCTGTGTTTGTCCGTGCCAGTACAGTCGCCGCAGCACCTCGCCTTGCAGCTCCGGCAGGGTGTCCAGCGCCTTTTCTAATGCGCCATGCAATTCCACTTGGTAGGCGTGGTCTATGGCGCTTTCCATATCCACAGCCGCTTGCCGATCCTCTTGCAGCTCTTCCAGTGTAATGGTGTCGCCATCGTCCCCGGTGATCTCGCGGTCGAGGCTGTCGCAGCCGTTCAGCGAATCCCGCTTGGTGGAGCGGATGCCGCACACCTCCCGGAACCGGTTGCGCAGCGGATGGGCGAGAAAGGCGATCAAGCTGTGCCCACTATCTGGCTTATATGCCTGTACCGCGTCATACAGGGCGAGAAAGCCACATTGTACCAGATCGTCCGGTTCCACCCCTGCGCCGTGGCACAGATCGCTGTATTGCCGGGAAAACTGTCCCGCTTGCTGCCGAATGTATTTGTGCACCTGCTCCCAAAGCTGGTTATACGAGGCTTGTCCTGCACGGATAGCCATGGCGATCTCTTCGTTGGTCATTGACTGCCGCCCCTTTCTGTTGTACAATATGCCTTGCTAAAGGGTCGCCCTGTCGGGGGCGGCTTTTTTGTTTTGTCCGCAAAGGAGCGGGGCTACTGTTTCAGCAGATCGCCAAGGCGATACAGGGCGTTGGTAAGATCAAAGGCATAAAACCCGGCTTCCGCCAGTGTGCACATCCTGTCGGCGTTGTCCCACAGCATACAGCCGCATTGCACGCAGCGCACGGGGGACGGTCGGGACATCAGC
Organism: uncultured Oscillospiraceae bacterium; assembly: GCA_900547105.1. Classification (GTDB taxonomy): domain Bacteria; phylum Bacillota; class Clostridia; order Oscillospirales; family Acutalibacteraceae; genus UMGS1474. Next base: position 12,721 of record URFL01000016.1, read on the forward strand.
GGACAAAGCCGGTTGTCAGTCGGTTGGTTGTTGGCAGTCGGTTTGCGGGTTTGCTTGTTCATGTGCGTTCATCCTTTCTGTTGCCTGTGGCGGTGTGGCGCTCGTGTGGCGGCAAAATGCCGTTCATCGCCACACTAAAAAGTGAGTATCTATGCGGGCTATAAGGCTATTTTTATGTTGTGTGGCGATGTGGCGATAATAAAATATATTTCTATATGGAAAAAACTTTTTTCGGTGAACTCCGAAAAAATATTTATATAGTGCGTTGTTTTTCATCGCCACAATCGCCACATCGCCACAACCTAGTGTTCATGCGGGTTTGAGGGCTGTTTCCATCGCCACAGCAGCGCCACACGCCGCCACAACGCGCCACAAACCGGTCAAATTTCCTCGAAATCATCGGGCATTGGCTCCGGCGGCGGGGGAGTTTGCTCCGGTTCCGGGCGTTCCAACAGCAGCACCACACATTCGGTGTTGACCCCATTGATGCGTTTCCCGCGGGTGTTTCGGCCGGGACGTGTCAAAATCAGCCCGTGATGTTTTAAGTAACTTAGCAGCGCCGCCGCGTTGTATCCCTCGCTTTCGACGGCTTTTTGAAACACTGTGCTGATGATATACACATAATTTTTATCCATCGTGCCGTATATATCGCCCAATTCGTTGCTGCTGCAAAAGCGGTTGATGTTTTGCGCCACCCAGCTGCATATATACCGGTATCCCCGCTCTCCGGCAGATACCGACGCTTTGGTTTTGAGGAACGCTGCCATCTCCGGTATCCGCAAAAACTCTTGATCGTGAAAAATATAGGTGGAGGCGATAGCATCCGCTGCCAGTATCACAGCCGCTGCCATGGCTTGCTTTTCGGTAGTGTCGGTTTTGGATAGCTGCTCGAACGCATCTTGATAGATGGTGCGCGCGTTTCCCATCACCTGGTCATTGTTCAGTACATCCACAAACAACCGCCCGGCAAAGCCGTAATGCTGGCTTAACTGGGCGACAACGCGGTTTCCGTCCCGAATCACCATGTCGGTGGCGCGGCATTCGATGTCGATCACGCGGTTGCGCGCACCGGCTCCATCTCCGGCGTTGGTGAGCGGGGTTTCGCCAGTGGTCAGAATACAATTGCGCCAGGTGGCTGCCTTTTCCACACCGCCGGCTTTGGTGCCCCGGGTGCGCCCGACCCCTTCTGCCAGCTGGTACACGTTGAACTTTCCCTTTTTGACCTTGGCCAGCTGCAGCTCGTCGATCAGCATCGGCAGCGAATTGAGGAACGCGGCGGTCTTTTCAAACCCCACGGTGGTGCCGTCAAAGGTTTTGATATAGGTGCCCACCTGTGGATTGCCCCACACCGATGCCGCCAGCATCAGCGCAACGGTTTTGCCGGTGCCGCTTTCCACGCTCCACAGGTTCACGAAAAAGGGAAGCAGCCCCAGCGGCTTAACCAGTACCGACGCAAAGGATGCCGCCAGCATGACATGCGCCGTTACACTCATTTGGCGACACTCCCGCGCGATGGTCAACCACTTTTCAAAATCACCGTGTGCGCGGATCGCGTGGAACATATCGCGAAAATTGGCATCGCCGTCGAAAACCAGGTTGTCCACATACGGAGCAAACCCCATACCGTCAATATATCCGAGTCGTGCCGCGCAGGCTTGCTCGGGAAGCTGGTCGTAATTGTTGCTTTCCACATCGTTGATAAAGGTTACCAGATCGCGGGCGGTTTCGCTGGTGACTGCCACTCCGTTGTCCGCCAGCTGCACAATGCTCTTGGTAGAGGCAAGTATCCGCTTGTCCACAATAAGATCGCGCCACCTGCCCCCGCGCTGGAAAGAGATTTGCAGCTTTTCGGTGCCGGTATCCACATTCACAAGCCGCTTGACCGGCGCTATCGGATGCGAACACGCATGCCGGGGTTTGCTGCCATCGGTGCGCCAGATACCGCTCTGGTCATTCCATTCCCACGCGCCAAGGTCGAGGTTCAGCGTCACCCCCGTTTGGTTATCGACGAAAACCAGCGTGTGACGCGGGGGCGTGTTCGCTTTGTCCATGCGGAGGCAATAGCTTTTATACATCTCTTTGAAACGCTGTCGCCCCACCCCCGCTTGTTCCGCCTTGTCCTGCATGACCGCCAGCATCTGGCTGTGATGGAATTCATCGTGTCGGTAATGCGCCAGCAGATCATAGGGGGTGGTGGTATTCAGGAAGTCCTCTTTGCTAAAGGTTTGCGCGCGTATGTCCTGAAATTCGGATAATGCCAATGGTGATGTTTCGATCATGGACGGTCGTTCGTCAAAGGAAATGCCGTTGCAAGGCTCCATTCCATCACCCGCCCTTTATTCCGCAATGCGGCGGATGGCGCCCCGCTCGGCGGGTACTGCTGCCGGGTCAGCGGGGGCGCTCAAATATGCCAGCAGATGATCCAGATTGATAAGCCGCTTGGTACCGACCCGCAGATGCGGGATGGCACCAGTTAGCACTAACCGCCGGATATAATACGGCGTGATCGCTGTGGCTGGGTCGGCTTTTTTCAGCTCTGTGGCGGCTTCGGCAATGGTTCTCATGCGTGGTGTCATATTATTCCGCCTCCTTTTTGCGTTCCTGTTCCAGCTCGCGGATGATTTGCAGCACCTGCTCCCGTTTTTCGTCCGAAAATTCCTTGCGCAGCTGACGCGAGAAGGTGGTGTCTACAATTTTTAGTTTGTCTGCAATCTGCCAAAGTTTCACCCCTGCGACCGCTGCTGCTTTTCTGATTTGTGTATTTGCTTGCTCCATAGTTGTACCTCCTGCAATTTTGTTGTTGACGTGTATCGCTACATCTGTTACAATAGTATTGTAGCATTAACACTTGTTCCTGTCAACAGCTGTGTGCCTTGAATTTTATTTTTCACAAAGTTAAACATGGGGGGGACTATAACATGGAAACTACTCACATTTTTGCACAGCGCATAAATGAATTAAGAGAAGAGAGGGGGCTGTCGCAAGGGAAACTAGCAGATGAACTCGGAATATCCCGTGGTGCGCTCTCCTATTACGAAAGTGCGCAAAGAACGGCAGATATTTCTATGCTTGTAAAATTTGCAAAATATTTTGATGTTACAGCGGATTATTTGCTGGGCTTGTCGGATAATCGAACGTCAAAAACCGCCGGTATAGGCGAAGCTACAGGGCTGTCTGATGAGGCAATTAAAAAATTGCAGGATATAAAGAATGGCAAGAACCCAAAAAAGAATATGAAAATTTGCAACAGTTTTATTTCATCCGCGCAATTCGAAGGATTGATACATGAAATGGCAGCTTTCTTTACGATTACCAATGAATGCGGGCAAACAATAACTCACTATATTGATTATTTGCAAGAACGCATTGAGGAGCAAAAAAAAGAAAATTATATCCCTCCGGAAGATATCGGTATTCATGATTATGGCATAGCGAAGATGGAATGCGATGCACAATATTTTGGCGAAAAGCAGGAGCTTAGGGCTTTATCGTATTTTCGCGCAGGAGAATACATTAGGCGTTTTATAAATTCAGCCGCTAGAGATGAAATAAAGGCGGAAAAAGAGAATTTACAAAAGGCGGATGACATCTGGAGACAATACAAGAATACCAACGAAGGAAAAACTTCAGATATTCCACCAATATATGCAAGGGACACCTTGCTGATATAAAAAACGAATCGAAAGGAGGTGCCGCCCATGCCGACGATCCAGAAACGCGGTGATACCTATCGCATCCGGGTGTCTGCCGGATACGATGCCGCCGGAAAACAGATCATGCGCTCCATCACCTGGCGCCCCGCTCCCGGTATGACCTCGCGCCAGATCGAAAAAGAGCTGGAACGCCAAGCCGTGCTGTTCGAGGAAGCGGTGAGAACGGGGCAGTATATGGATGGCAATATAAAGCTGGATGATTTTATAAACCAGTGGTTTGCCGACTATGCCGATAAGCAGCTGAAACCGTCCACCTTGGCGCTGTATCATCAGCTGATGGAGCGCGTTTCCCCCGCTCTCGGACACATTCGCATGAACAAATTACGCCCGGGGCATCTTGTGCAGTTTTATAATCAGCTGGAAAATGTGGATAACAAAAATACCGTTTCTTTTCTTGCAGCGCCGGCGCTTGAAAAAGCTATTGCGCACAGTGGTATCACCAAAGCGCAGTTGTGCAATCGAGCGGGGGTGGGTGTTGCCACGCTGCGCACGGCACAGGCGGGTAAGGCTATCTCCTACAAAAGTGCTTCCAAGCTGGCAGAGGCACTCGGTCAACCATGCGATCGGTTGTTTATACCGTCCGGTCACGCACAAAAGCTCTCCAAAAGCACCATTGCACACTATCACCGCTTTTTATCCGCTGTATTCACCACGGCGGTAGAATGGCAGGTGATGGCAGAGAACCCCTGCGCCAGAGTGAAGCCGCCAAAGGAAGAGCGCAAGGCGGTGCAATATTTGGACGAAAAACAGGCGGCTGCGTTTCTGGATGCGCTGCAGGAACAGCCGTTTCATTATCGCGCCATGGTAACCATGCTGTTATACTCGGGTATACGCCGCGGTGAGCTGTGCGGGCTGGAATGGGAAGATGTGGACTTTGAGCACAACCTTGTTCATGTCAACCGCAGCGCGGTGTATATTCCCGGCAAAGGAGTGGAGGACGGTACCACAAAAACGCACAATTCCGAGCGGGTGATGAAGCTCCCCGCCGGGGTTATGGAGTTGCTGAAAGAGCAGCGCCGGCGGCAAGCGGAACAGCGCTTGCAGATGGGCGATCAATGGCAGGACAGCCGCAAGGTGTTCACGCAGCCGAATGGAAAGCCTATTTGCATGGCTTCGTTGTCCAAGTGGATAAAACAGTTTTCCGTCAGTATCGGATTGCCGCCCATCACGGCACACTCCCTCCGGCATACCAATGCCACGCTGCTTATTGCGGGCGGTACCAATATACGAACGGTGTCTAATCGCTTGGGACACGCCAGCACCAGCACCACCGGGAATATATATAGCCACGCTATCAAAACAGCCGACGAGATCGCCGCGGATACGCTGGATGATTTGCTGAATCCGGCGCATTATAAACAGGCATAAGTACCGGAAGCGCCCCGCTTGTTGTGGGCGCTTTTTTGGTCGTTATTTGGTCGTTATTTGGTCGTTATGGTCGTTATAAAGGACGAAAGTTTACAAACGGTTTCAAAAGGAAAATCGCCAAAAACCTAGAGATAGAGCCGTTTTTTTCAAGTTACAAAAAGTGGCAAAGCCCCGGCAAGATAATTCACACGCAAGAGGTCAGCGGTTCGAGTCCGTTTACGCCCACCAAAAAAGCGACCGCGTATGTGTAAACATACGCGGTCGCTTTTTGCATCTGTACGAATGAAACCGGTGCGGAAGTTTGTTGTGTCAGCGATATGCCAAACCGGATCCGGTGGGATAGTCGGAGTAGACAGGCATGGGTTATGTTTCATCGTTTTTGGAGCGGATGTAGGAATACAGATCTGTCCAAATAAAAAAATCGAAAAATACCCATGCAACGAACCATTCGATGACCATATTGTCTTGATTTTGTACTAAGCTAATGATGTTCGTGTGTGACGATATAGCTAAGGCAATCAAAATGATTGCTTGAAACCCCAAAGTTACATATCGAACACACTTGGCTCGTTTGCTGAGGTGCGAGTGTAGATACGCTGTTAAATGTCGCTCCAAAACGATTTTTGGTTCGGAGTCCCATCGCCCCTGGTCATAAATCGGACCATCCTTGTAAAAATGATGATTGACACCGATTATAACAGGAACTGCTAATAGGACTTCTACCATAAGTAGCCATGAAGCAGTATCCGCTGCGTCGCCCGCCAGAGGGACATGAATGATCTCGCCGATAAAGAGCAGAAGAGAGCGAATGTCAATGATTGCCTGTGGCAACAGCAGCAGATATCGCAATCCCTTATGAACGGTGTGCAACCGAGCTTTCCATTTGTTCATACAACAACTCTCTTTTTTTACTCAATTTGCCTTTTCGCTTTGCGCTATCCCCTCCGCAACCGCGTCCGGAAGGAGAATGCACTGGGTGTTATAGCTTTCAACATCCCATGATGAAAAGCCGCTTTTCCCGGATTCGGATTGCCCGAAATAGCCATAATAATAGTACAAGGGAAATTCCTCAAAGTAAATATACACCAGCTGATCGGGAGCGCCACTTTTCCATTTTTCTGTTTGATAGGAAATGGTGCCGGCGTGGCATTGTCTTAGAAAATCCACCAACGATTCCAAGGCGTTTCCGCTGATAACGGTGCTTCCCTCATCACGGGAAAGCACGATCTTCTCAATTTTATCCGTGTATACATCGGGCAGAGTATCGTCACCTTTTATCAGATAATGCGTTTCGGATAGCTGATTGTCGTAGGCAATGAATGGATGGGTTGGGTTGTCATTTGCCAGCAAAACCTTACTTAAATCGTCGGTAGGATGGCTTGCGTCCTCTTCTGTCCCTACCCATGCACGAACGGACGTATAGGTAGGGTTGATGGGATACCAATTGGATGCCTCTTTATATATCTCATTGTTATAGATGGCGACAAAGCGCTGATCGTCTGTTGTTGAGGCACACCCGGATAGCAAAAATATAGCGGCGGCTAGAAGAAAAACGAGTTTTTTCATCTTTTTCACCTCAATGATGATTCTGTTGTTCTTTGTCGAACAAGATTTCCAGTAGCTACGGAAGCCGACTGAGTCAATATGTTGACGCATCATCCTGCGGCAAAAAAGTGATTGTCGTATCGTTTGGAATATCGCTTACATGACTATTAAATGTTGTGAGCAACAATTTGTCGTTATCCCAGCTGATTTCTCCTTTGAAATAACATTCATCGTCGTAAACGCTACCATCATGTTCCGCAGAAAGGGGGAAGATTTCTACTACAGCATCGTAGCCAAACAGACAAATCACTTGCTCCACCGTGCCGTTTCGCTTTATGGTTCCGGTATTAGAATTCTCTTCGTTCCGTATGTCCGGAAAAGTGATGGTCAGTTCGGGGTTGGTACTCTCCCATGTTCCTATCGGATGGGTGTAGGGGATAGAACACCCGCCCATAAATAACAGCATCATGCATAACAAAACTAGTATAAACTTTTTCATAAATATATCCTCCTGTCATGATATAACGATATGGGAGAATGTTATTTATCTGGTTTTATGATATTCTCGCGGAGATAGGCGGAAATATGGAGGGGTACGCTGCTGTTGCACTCGTCATCCGTGGGATACCAGCCAGCCATAGAATCTAGCAATGTAACATCTTCACCCTCGCGGTTATAGACAAGGCTATATCCTTCGTGGATCAAAGAAAATGAAAAAACGCTGCCGTCTGCCCGAAAAAAGGTGGGATCCTGCGGATTGTGATGATTATCCCAGTATGGCTGCCAATCAAATAAACTGTATACATGATTCTGGAGAATGCGCTTGGCTTCCTCGGTACACCGATACACGCATATGGTGTCTGTCCACCACGACCAACAACGCATGGGAAAACTTTCCACCATAAAAGGCGCTAAGGCGGGTAATTCTTTGACGAAAAACGGATTTGGGCGGTCGTTTTTGATTTCTGGTTCATAGCGGAATGCGAAATATTGGGAATACCGAAAGCATAAATCCATAAAATCCCGATAGTTCTGTCCGCCAATATCCTCGTCATCCCAATTTACAAAGGAATAAGCCATAAAATCACCTCTTTACACGCTGCCATAACCAGCGCCGTTTATTAGCTGTTGCGATGAAAGCGTCTTTCTTATTTCACAGCGGACGTGATTTGGGTCAGTGCGTTGGAGATATGATCGGACTTTTTGACGGGGGAGTCCTCGACAAATTCGATTTTGGTGCCGCCATCGCTTGTGATCGTGACCCGACGCGTATAGACCGGCGACACGATGCCATTTTCGTTCCACAGCATCACGCCCGCGGTTTCGTCAATGTCATAGCCATCCCCCTGCGAGGCGTTGTCGGTGAGGGTGATGGTGCATTGCAGCATCGTGCCGTCTTTGCGGTAGAGGTCGTTGTTTGCGTTGGACAAAACCACCTGTCGGTCTTGGCGTTCGATCGTATAACCGAGGTCAGCCAACCGGTCATAATGCTCGGACAGCGAGGCGATGGAAAGGGCGCTTTTGGCCTGGTTGTTCACGATCGGGTAAAAGGTGCACCGATCATACACGCGAGAGCCGACAATTCCCACCACCACAATGCCCGCGGTCAAGAGAACAAGTGCCCGCCCACTGCGCTTGGCGCTGTCATCGGGGGCGGATTCCGCCCGCAGCGCTCGGTTCGTCACAACAAGCGGAAGCAGGGACAACAACGCCAGCACAGATGCCGGATTCCCGTACCCTTTGCCGTTGGATGCGAGAATCAGCGCGTAGCCCAGCGCCATCAAGCAGGAGTCCACCACTACCACGCGCAGGGGTGTCACGGCATACAGCGGCTTCATCAGGCGGTATTTTTGGAGATTCAACAGAATCGACAGCGCGAGTACCACCGCGGCAATGCCGCCGGCACACCACAGCTGCCCCCAGACAACCATAGTCAGCAGCGCCAGCACAAAGCCGATCAAATTGGCACAGACCACCGCGCCGCCATACAAGCGGGCACGACGATAATTCGTATTCGGCATAGGTTAGCCCTCCTTGTCTTAATCAGTATCCGACGGCGCCATGCCGTAGCGGGCAATGGCGTGTTGCAGAAAATCATTGTATTCGCGTAATTTTTGTTGACAATCCTCTGTCATGGCGGCGATCAGTTCCTTTTCGTCCGGTCGCATCGTTTCTTCGGTCAGTTCTTCAAACCGAAAAAGGCGCAGCTTATAGATGCCTTTCAGCCCCAGAAAATAGGTGTATCCGCGATGCTTGGCATACAGAACACACTGGTCGATGACTTTGCGCCGCCGAATCAATGTGAACAAGAGGCCGTTCATTTCGCAATAGGTGAATGGATTGACTGTGATTTTACCGCTGCGCTGGTAGATGATACCGTAAATATGATGGATAAGGGATACAATAGCGGCCGGTATCATAACGACAAAGAAAACGATCAACAAAACGGCTATTATTTTTTGCTGAATGACCTGATCCATAATGTTACCTCTCCTTGTTTGGCAGAACGCCTTATACATCATGACTCACTCTCTACATAAGGCGGGACGAATTTGGTACCGTTTTCATCCGACCTCGTGTACCACCAATTGTGATAATGGTTCGGTACACGATACCAGCCTTTGCTGTCGTCGTATGCGCCGGTGTCCTCTCCAGAACAAAATTGAGCGATCTCGGTGCCATCCGTTTGGTAGAAAATAATGGTTAGATCTTCATAAACCACAATGTGGCGATCAGTCCAACTCTTTTGTGATTTTTTGAGACCATCTTGTTTAAGAAAATAGTCCGCCATATAATTGAAAATCTGCGTGGCTGTTTCGGATTGCTTTTTTATCGGATGTATCAGGCTTTAGATAGATATACAACGACAGATCCACGTCGCTGAAAGAGGGGTCTATCTTATCGATTTGGTCAAACGAGGTGATGAGATCGTGGCGCAGATCATAATACCACTTGTCCGTGTTGTACTCGCTGATTTTGACAGCGCCCAGCGCGGTAGCCGCTGCCACGGTCAATGTTCCGGATACAATCAGCCAGCGGGACTTTTTCTTTTTGACAATCAACAGAATCAGCGATACCATCGTCCAAATGCCAAAGCCAATGACCAACACTGCCAATGCAAGGGATAGAACATTCGATTTCCACAACAGATCGTGCATCATAAACATAAAGCCACCCCTCCTAGTCCATAACGCAAATTTGTCTGCTTTCATCTTTATATTAAAGTAGATGGCGTATTTCGTCAAGCGAAAGGATATAAATTTTATTTATATTTATCAAAAATCTGCGTGTCTATCTTTTTGATTTTCCTAAAACTAAAATCGCGAAAAGGCAGCGAAAGAAGGTGGAAAATTTTTCCGATTCAAGGCGATGGTGCGTGAATTGCGGGTCAATGCTTGCGCTGCCGGGGCGGATGTGCTATGCTGAAATTGATAGCGTCTGATGTTTTTTATGATGGAGATAGGAAGTTGAAAATGAACGGGCGTGTATTTCGACAAAAAAGCGTGGCGCTGCTGGCCACGCTGATGGTGTGCTTGTCGCTGCTGCCGCTGGGCGTTTGGCAGGCGGCGGCGGAAAAAGGCAGCACCTACACCAACAACAAAACCATTGCGGCGCGGCTGGACAAGGTGTTCGCCACCTACGGCCCCGGCACCTATTTTACCTATAACGGCAAGGCTTGTACCGATCACGATACCAACCCGAAATGCGCCACGACCGAGCGCGGGTGCAATTGCCGCCGGATTTTGGACGACGGCACCGATATGCTGGCGTGGCAGTGCTTTGGTTTTGCGCGGTATGTGTTTTATACCTGTTTTGGGTTTATCGACAACGCGTGGGTCAGCGCCGGCAAATATTACAGTTTGGGGTCGATCGATGCGGGCAAGCTGACCGAAGCAAATGTGAAAGCGCTGTTGACCAAGGCGAAAACCGGCGCGCACATTCGGGTGGGTGGCCATTCAATGGCGGTGCTGTCCACCTCCTCCACCGGCGTGACGGTGATCCATGCCAATGTGGATAACCAATGCGGGGTGGTGCTGCAAACCATCACATGGAGCCGGTTTGTCAGCTTGTATCAATGGCGGGGTGTGGAATATGTGAATATGCCCAACACCTATCCGGCGGGGGATAACACCACGCCGTCGACCCCGACGCTGCCTTCGGTGACCACCAAAAATGTGGACGAGGGTGTGTATACGCTGCAAAATGTGTCCACCGGACGGATGATGCAGGTGACCGGCGGCAAGGATGCGAACGAAACGCCGTTGTCCACCGGCAACGCGGTGGCGAACAGCGCCGCGCAGCGGTTTCGGCTGCAATACACCGATACCGGTCGGTATTATCTGCGGGCGATGTGTTCGTCCGACGGAAAAGGACGGGTCGTGGATGTGATCCGCGGCGCGAGCGGGATGCCGGGGGCAGGAGATAAGCTGGAAATTTATGACGCGGTGGATGCGGGGGCGCAGCTGTTCCATCTGGTGAAGCTGTCGGACGATACCTATGCGCTGGAAATCGCGATTACGCCGAACACGGTGATCGCCGACCAATCCACGGCGGGCAAGCAGCTGGCGCTGCAAACCTACAACGGCAGCAACATCCAGAAATGGCGGCTGGTGCGGGTGGATGTGGATACCCGCGGCGTGTATACCGTGCAGGTGGACGAGGGCTCGTCGCTGAATATTCGCAGCACCGCCTCCACCTCCGGATCGGTGGTTGGCTCGCTGCCGCGCGGCGCGCTGGTGCCGGTTACCAAGCTGTCCAACAACTGGGGGTACATCACCTATAACAAGGTGAAAGGGTGGATCTCGCTGGACTATGCCGCGCGTTCCTGCGCGTTTGGGTCGATGAGCGGCAACAATACGGTGAAAGCGGCGGACGCCCAAAAGATTTTGCAAAGTGCGCAAGGGCGACTTTCGCTGACAGCGCTGCAAAAGGTGGCGGCGGATGTGGATCTGGATGGCAAGGTGACCATCAAGGATGCGCTGAAAGTGCTGAACTTCACCGCCGGAAAAATCAAGAGCTTGGTGTAACCAACACATATAAAAATGCCGTCCGGAGGAAAATCCTCCGGGCGGCATTTGCTATGCGATTTTATTTGTTGTGGGGGTCACTGTCGAACAGGCGGTTGGCGTCCATATCATCGGTGGACAGCGGCTCCGGCTGTTCCGGGGCGGGGGTGTCCGGTGCCGGGGCGGCCGCGGGATTGTCGGTGGGCAGCAGCTCCGCCAGCCGCACCGTTCCCTCTGCGCTCGGCAGGGGAGCGGGCACCGCCGCAGCGCGGGTGCGCTTGCGCTGCCACCACAGCAGCGCGATCAGCCCGATCAAGCTGAGGGCGCTGAGCGCCAGACCCGCTTTCAACCCTTTCGGGAAGAAGGTCATGGTAACGGTGTGCTGACCGGCGGGCATTTCAAATGCCAGCATGGCTTCTGCCATGCCGATGGTGCCGGTGTCGGCGGCCGCCTGCATCTCGGACGAGATGGTGGACACCTCTTTGCCGTCGATCTTGACCGTCCAGCCCTCGTCATAGGTCATGGTGGTCATCATCACACCGGCTTTTTGCGCGTTGATGGTGCCCTCGACCTTGGTGTCGGAATAGGAGGTCACCTGCAGCCCGCCCGCGGCAAGCTGTTGGATGTTCTTTTGGAATACCTCTTCGTTCATCGTGGCGACATGGATGCTGCCGGTGCACGCTTGTTTGGTGGATACGGTGATGCCGACGGTGTCGCCGGCAGGCACGCTGCCCGCGTCGATCAGATACGGCTCATAGGTGGTCACATCCCACGAATCGTCGCCGTGGGTGACCGTCAGGCTTTCCGCCGCGCGGCAGTCCACATAAATCACCACCTGACCGGCTTGCGGCACGGTCACATTAAAGTGCGCTTCCGATTCGCCGTCGCCGCTGATGGAGAACGAATTTTCCACCCCGGTGGTGGGGTTTTCGGTGACGGTGGCGATGCCAAGGCTGTCCGCTGCCACGGTGACCGGATGCACCGTATAGGTGTCCTCGGCGTTGCCGGTCAGCCGCCGGAACAGGTTGTTTTGTGAATCAATGGGATCGTATTCGGTGGGGATCCATTGCCGCACCGAAGCGTCCGCCATAAACGCGATCGGCAGCGCGTAGGGGTTTTCATAAATATACTGGGTGGTGCTGCCGGTGGTGGAGGAGGCGACCTGCTTAAGCTGCGGATGCGCCGTCAGCTCCTTGTCCAAAATCACATATTTGATGCCCATCAGCGAGTCGATGGGGGCGATAAAGCTGTTGTAAATATAGCTGTTGACACCGTTGATGGCGTAGCCCATGTTGCCCATAAAGCTGACCGTGTTGAACGGGTTGCTGGAGGCGAACACCGACAAACCGTGATAATTGAACAGCGCCGGATCCACCGTGGTGCGGCGCGGCAGGAACTCCATGCGATAAAAGCTGCCGTTTGCGGCGCTGTCGCCGATGGATTTGGTCTTGGCGACCGCGTCGCGCAGCGATTCGGTGGTTTCGTTGTCCACATAATCGGCGTGGGCGGTGAAATATTCTTTGGAGTGCAGCGTGCGCATGGTTGCGCCGGCGTTAAACAGCATTTCCGCCGTCACCACCACCGTGAGGAACAGATACGCCGGGCGCAGCGACCATTTGCGGCGGGCGATCAGCGCCACGATCACCGCATAAATGCTCAGCAGCAGCAGCGACACATAAATGTTGTCGAACGAGTATTTGTCCGCGTCCCCAAACCGCTCCAGCAAGAACAGATAGGCGACCAGCCCACAAAGCGACGCGCCCACCTGTTTGAGCGACAGCTCTTTCAGATGCAGCAGCATTTCGTACGCGATCAGCAGCAGCACAAAGGAATACAAAAACGAGAACCGATAGGGAAGATCGTTGGGGGAATGCAGTCCGTGCCAGACCAGATCCCACTGGTTGAGGGTGAAGCTGAACGCCATCACGCCCAACAGCCCCAGATAGGACAGCCGCCGCCGCAGCGGAATGGCTTTGGTGGTGGCAAACAGCGGCACCAACAGCACCGGCAGCAGCCCGCAGTACACATTCGGCAGGTTGCCCGACCGAATGGTAGGGGTGGTTTCAAACAGATGCTGACCGAGAAGGTCGAAGAAGGGGAAGTTGGCTTTCAGCTCCGGCAGCGACGCGCCCGCCGCCGAGGTCTTTTGCAGCCCCAGATACACCGGGATCAGCAGCGCCATCACCAGCCCGCCGCCCAACAGCGAGCCGAGCGCAAACCGTCCGGCGGCCTGCTTGATCGTGGGAGCGCTCCGCCGCTCGCGCAGCGCCCATACCACCATATACAGCACCAAAAATACGCACATCATAAACGCCAGGTAGTAGTTGGCGAACAGCGCATAGGCGAGCAGCAGCACATAGCCGCCGTATTTGCCGGTGCGCAGCAGCCGCTCCAGCATCAGCACCACCAGCGGCAGCACCATGGTGACATCCAGCCACATCAGGTTCCACGAATACGCCAGCAGATACATCATCAGCGAATACATGATGGCGACGGCGGGGATCACCGCGTTGCGCTTTTTATACACATATTGCAGCATCGCCGCGAAAAAGGCGGCGGTCAGCGCGTTTTTCAACAGCGTGATGACCAGAATTCCCTCGGTCAGCAGCCGTTCGGGAAACAGCAACAGCAGCAGATTGAAGGGGCTGGCGAGATAGTAGCCGAACAGCGGCAAAAAGCTGGTGCCAAGCCCGATGTTGAAGGAATACAGCGGGCTGCCGCCGTGCAGCAGCATATCCCGCAAATGCGCCAGCAGCGGCGCATATTGGTGGTGCATATCCACCATCATCGCCGAGCGCTCGCCCGCCGGCCACATGCCGAGATACAAATACGCCAGCGTCATACAGCTGAGCCCCAGCACACCAGCGATCACCGGATACATCCATCGGCGCGCGCGGGGCGACAGATGCAGCCGCTGTTGGTCGCCGGCGGTTTGCATCCACAGCCAGGTGACCGCCAGCGACGCCAGTACCAGCGCCGCTCCCAGCGGATACAGCACGGCTTGCAGCTCGTTTTGCAGCACCTCGTCCTGCCGGAATCCCAAAAACAGCAGCATGGTCAGCGACACAAACAGCAGCAGCAAAATCGCTGTGCGGATCGCGGACGCGGTGCGGCGGGTGGTATCCGAAGTCTGTACGGTGTTCATAGCATCCATCCTTTTTTCAGTAGTCATATGGGACATAGTATACCACCATTATCCCGGAAACACAATATTGCTTAGCCGCGCAAAATCCTCCAGCGTGCATTGCTCGGCGCGCGCGGTCAGCGGCAGCTGCGCTTGCTGCAGGGCGGCGATCGCCTGCTCTTTGGTCAGTCCGCAGGAGCCCAAGGCGTTGGGCAGCGTTTTGCGGCGCTGACCGAAGCCCGCGCGGATCAGTCGAAACATCCCCGCCGGATCGGCGGCATCCACCGGCGGCGCGGCGCGCAGCGTAAGCTGCATCACCATGCTGTCTACCTTTGGCGCGGGCAGAAAGCTGCCGCGGCTGACCGGAAACAGGGTGCGCGCCTCGGCATAATACTGCACTGCCATAGTTACCGCCCCGCATTCGCGGGTGCCGGGGGTGGCGCACAGCCGCTGCGCCGCTTCTTTTTGTACCAGCACCGTGATGCTTTGCAGCGGCAAGCCGCTTTCCAGCAGCATCATCACGATGGGGGAGGTGATGTAATACGGCAGATTGGCGCACACACAGATGTCCATCAGACTGCCGTCCGGGCGGGTGAACTGCTCCTTCAGAAGCGCCGCCAGATCCAGCTTCATCACATCGCCGTGGATCAGCGTAACATTGTCGTGGTCCGCCAGCGTTTCGCCCAGCACCGGGAACAGCCGTTCATCCAGCTCGATGGCGACCACCCGACCGGCGCGCTGCGCCAGCTCGTGGGTCAACACCCCGATGCCGGGTCCGATCTCCAGCACGCCGCCGTCGCGGGTGACGCCGCACGCCTCCGCCATACGCGGACACACCGAGGGGTTGATGAGAAAATTCTGTCCCAAGGCTTTGGAAAAACGAAAGCCGTGCCGCTCCAGCAGCGCGCGCACGGCGCGAATATCGGTCAGAGAATTCATGGGATCATCCTTTCACAGAAGTGGGTGGCGTCAGCACAAAACCGTCCGGCAGCAGCGCCGACAGGGTGGTTTCGCGCACCGCTGTCAAGGCGGCATCGGCGTAGAGAACGGTCATATCGCCGAATTCCGCCAGCAGTTGGCGGCAGATGCCGCAAGGCGGGGTGGGGGCATCGCCCGCCACGATCGCGAGAGCGGTGAACGCGCGATCGCCTGCGCCGACCGCAGTGGTCAGCGCGTTTCGTTCGGCGCAAATCGTCGCGCCAAACGAGGCGCTCTCCACATTGCAGCCGGTGTAGACCGCGCCGGAAGTCGCCAGCAGCGCCGCTCCCACCGCAAAACCGGAATACGGGCAGTAGGCGCGCGCCCGCGCGGCGGCCGCCCGGGTTAGCAACCATTGGTATTGCATACAAAACCTCCCTGAAAGAATTGGCTTGCGCAAACGCGCAAAATACAGTATGATTAAAGAAAAACAACGACACAAGGGGGAGTCGGCATGAAACGGCGAGACAAGGAAAATTATTATCTCGACATTGCCCAAACAGTGGTGGAGCGCGGCACCTGTCTGCGGCGCAATTTCGGCGCGATCATCGTGAAAAACGATCAGATCATCTCCACCGGATACAGCGGCGCGCCTCGCGGTCGCCGCAACTGCTGCGATCTGGGCTACTGTTTGCGCGAAAAGATGAATATTCCGCGCGGCGAGCGGTATGAGCTTTGCCGGTCGGTCCACGCCGAAGCCAACGCCATCATCAACGCGGCGCGCAGCGATATGATCGATGCCACCATGTATCTGGTGGGGATGGATGCGCGCACCGGCGAGTTGGTGCCGGATAGCAATTCCTGCTCGATGTGCAAACGGTTGATTATCAACGCGGGACTGAAACGGCTGGTCATCCGCAACACGCCGGACGATTTTACCGCCATTTATGTGCAGGATTGGATCGAGCACGATACCTCGCTGGAGGGTGAGCGGGGCTATTGATCGACAAAGGGAGATGACGGGCGTGACCTTGCAGCAAATGGTGGAGGACAGCCACCGCATCGTCTTTTTCGGCGGAGCGGGGGTGTCGACCGAAAGCGGTATTCCGGATTTTCGCAGCAGCGACGGGTTGTACCGCCAAGCCTACCGCTATCCGCCGGAGGAAGTGGTGAGCCATGGGTTTTTCATGCAGCACACCGCGGATTTTTATGAGTTTTATAAGGATAAAATGTTGTGTCTGGATGCGAAGCCCAACGCGGCGCACAAGGCGCTGGCGGCGTTGGAACAGGCGGGGCGGTTGTCCGCCGTCATTACCCAGAATATCGACGGATTGCACCAAGCCGCCGGCAGCCGGAATGTGTTGGAGCTGCACGGCAGCATCCACCGCAACTACTGTATGGATTGCGGCGCGTTTTATGACGGCACTTTTGTGAAACAGGCGGCGGGGGTGCCGCATTGCTCTTGTGGGGGACTGATTAAGCCGGATGTGGTGCTGTACGGCGAAAATCTGAACAGCGGGGTTATCAACCGCGCGATCGCCGCGATTGATGCGGCAGATATGTTGATTATCGGCGGCACCTCGCTGGCGGTGTATCCCGCCGCTGGATTTATCGATTATTTCCATGGCAAGCATCTGGCGGTTATCAACAAAGCCGCCACGCCGCGGGATGAGCAAGCCGATTTGGTGCTGCACGAGCCCATCGGCGAGGTGCTTGGGCGATTGGTCATCCCATCGGAGTGAGAGCGCTTGTACAATCGTGTTTGTTCAATCATCGCAGAAATTCCGTAAGCCTTCCCCTTGAGGTAATTCCCCCGCGTGCGGGGGAAATGTCGGCGCAGCCGACAAAAGGGGCCCGTCTTCGGGAGAAAAAGGGGAACCGCCGAATGGCGGTGGATGAGGTGTCGAAAATTCTTGCATAAACCAGTGGTGAGCCAAAGCCTCCCTTGTGCAAAGGGAGGTGGATTTTTGCGTAGCAAAAAGACGGAGGGATTGCGGGGGGTTGTTTGCTAAAACGCCGTCCGCCGGACGGCGACAATCCCCCAGTCACGACCAAGGTCGTGACAGCCCCCTTTACACAAAGGGGCCATGCGCCCGCCGCGAGTGAGTTTATTTGCTCGCGGGGCGATGTGGGCATCGCCACCTACGAAGAACGCGGGCAATGCCGGGGAAGATTCTTCACTCCGCTCAGAACGACAAGATGCAAGCAGAAACGCCGCCTATGGCAATTCTCTTCTTCTCCACACTATCACATATGAAAAGCCGCGCGGGGCGCGGCTTTTTTGTTATTTCGGCGGGCGAACCTTTTGCTGATGTTCGGCGCGACGCTGCTTGTTGTGCTGGATCGTCAGCAACACATAGCCGCCGCACAGCAGCATCAAAATCACAAACCCGCCCCAAAACCAGCGGGAGGAGAAAAACCGCCCCACACAATACCACACAAACAGCCATTGATTGCGGGAGAGGGTCTGGTCAGCGACCAGATCACATTCCGCCAGCTTTTGGCCGTCCGGCGTATAAAACGTGGCCTTGCCGCACACCTGTCCCTTGCTGACCGGGGCGTTGATGACCTCCGGAATATCGGTGGCTTTCACCACTACCGTGGACAGATCCAGCGCATCCGGCAAAATCGCCATCACATCCTCTTTGGGAACCAGCTGCACCCGATCCTGATCCCAGCACAGCCGCACTTTTAAGTCGGCGATGGGGTCATTTTTCGAGCGGATGGTGCCCAGCGAAAAATTGCGGAACGCCCATTGAAACAGTGTTTTGGCATCGGTGAAATGCGCGTTACCGGATTTGTTGGAAGCCCCCATCACCACCGCCATATATTCGTATCCGTTGCTGCGGGCGACCGCCGCCACGCTGGAACCGTCGGTGTCGCTGGAACCGGCACGCCCCAGCACCGCCGAACCATAATACGAATCGGTGGATTCCCGCAGCAGATTGTTGGAGCTGGGCAGCGTGATCTCGCTGCCTTTTTTAGGCTTGGCGGTGTAATAGGACAGCGCCATCATCGCTTCCAGATCGCTGTCGCCCATCGCGTAGCGCAGGATGCGATAGGTGTCCATCGCAGTGGATACCTGACCGCTGGCATCCAGCCCGGTCACATTTTTGAAGGTGGTGTCGGTGCAGCCGACTTCGCCGCTCGCCAGCTCGTTCATGCGCTGCACAAACGCCTGCTCGCTGCCCGCCAGCGAAAACGCCAGTGTTTCCACCACATCGCCCGCCGGCTGCAGCAGCGACATGGTCAGCAGGTCGCGCAGCGTCCACACATCGCCGGTTTCCATCCCGGCGGTCGGGATCCCGGTGCCGGTGATCTGTGCAAAACAGGCGCTGGTATAGGTGCCGGTGCCGGTGTCCAGATCCAGATGTTTTTCCGCCATCAGCGCCTTGGCGGTGATGCCCGCCATGATGCGCACCATACCACCCGGCGCGAGCTTTTGGTCGGTGCCTTTGGCATAAACCACCGTATCCTGCTCGGCAGAAGCCCCCAAATAGACCACCATCGCCGCCCGCGCGGACACCGAGGTGCCTTTGGGCAGCTCAAACGAGCTGGTTTGCAGCGCGGCGGCGGACGGCGCCACCAGCGTCAGACATACCAGCAAGCTCATCAGCAGGGATACCACACGCATTTTTTTCATAGCTATCTCCCTATATCCTCGATCCACCCCATCCGCATATCCGGTCAGTCATCCTCCGGATACACCAAGGTGGTATGATCGCATATCTCTTGTATTTTGTCCCGCAGCGCTACAAAATCCGCAAAGCCGTCCGGCTTTTGCCGCGGGTTGCGCAGCAGCGCCGCAGGGTGGAAGGTGCCCATAAACCAGATGCCGCCTTTTTCGGTGAATTCACCGTGCTGGCGGGTCACCTTAAAGTTCGGGTCGATCAGACGGCACGCCGCGATCCGTCCCAAACAGACGATGATTTTGGGGCGCAGCAGCGCGGTTTGTTCCCGCAAAAAGCCGATACAGGCTTCCTGCTCGGCGGGCTGGGGATCGCGGTTGTGCGGCGGGCGGCATTTCACCATGTTGGCGATATAGATGTTGTGCGCGCGGGACAGCCCCACCGCCGCCAGCATTTGATCCAGCAGCTTGCCGCCGCGCCCGACAAAGGGTTCGCCCTGCAGATCCTCGTTTTCACCGGGGCCTTCACCCACAAACAGCACTTCCGCCTGACGATTGCCCACGCCGAACACGACATTGGTGCGGGTGGCGGCCAATTCGCAGCCGGTGCAGCTTTGGCAGCGCGCTTCCAGCGCTTCCCATTGTTCCTGTGACATTTCCGTCGCCTCCCGCATGTATTTCTATTTCTCTATATTACCATATTCCCCCTTGAAAAGACAAGACAAAAGCGCTACAATAGATACAGAAATTTTGGGGCGCCGCCCCTTACAAAAGCAAAAGGATGTGTCTGTATGGAAAAAACCGTTTTGGTCGAAACCTCGGCCCGCCATGTGCATGTGACCCAGCAGGATCTGGAAACGCTGTTTGGCAAGGGGTATGAGCTGACCGTCAAGAAAATGCTGTCCCAGCCGGGCCAGTTCGCCAGCAACGAGCGGGTGGATGTGGTCGGCCCCAAAAAGACGCTGACCGGCGTGTCCATTCTGGGTCCGGTGCGTCCGGAAACGCAGGTGGAGCTGTCGCTGACCGACGCGCGTTCCATCGGTGTGACTGCGCCGATCCGCGAATCGGGCGATATTGCCGGTTCCGGTGCATGTAAGCTGGTGGGTCCCTGCGGCGAAGTGGAGCTGGCGCAGGGCGTGATCGCCGCCAAACGGCATATCCACATGACTCCCGCCGACGCGGAAGCGTTTGGCGTGCAGGACAAACAGGAAGTGGATGTGCGCATCCAATCCAACGGTCGCGCGCTGACCTTCAGCGATGTGGTGGTGCGGGTGAAACCCAGCTTTGCGCTGGCGATGCACATCGACACCGATGAATCCAACGCCGCTTGTGCCGCTCCCGGCACCATGGGCGAGGTTATTGTGAAATAAGCCTTTCCGATCATCTGACACGAAAAAAGCCGTCCGACATATTGTCTGAAGTGATAAAATAATGGTAGACACGAAAGTGCCTACCATTATTTTTATGCT
>URFL01000017.1 GCA_900547105.1 uncultured Oscillospiraceae bacterium
ATCCGCCGTTCCGGCGGCGCCCTCTCGAAGAGTGCTTGACTATAATACCACCACCCTCCCCGTTTGTCAACACCTTTTTTGAAAAAAATTCGATTTTTTTCAATTTTCTTTTTGAGGGGCGGAAAACCCGCCAAACAGGCGGATTTCCTGCGCATCGACTTTCGGCAGCAGCGCTGCAAAATCCCAGCCGTCCACCCGGTGCTGCGGGAACAGTTCCGCTAGCGGCACCAGCACGAACGCCCGCTCCCCCATGCGGGGATGCGGCAGGATGAGATCGGTATCGGCGCAGACACAGTCGTCATACCGCAGCAAATCGATATCCACTACGCGAGGCGCGTTGGTGAAGGTGCGGCGGCGTCCCAGTGCCGCCTCGATTCCCAGACAGCTTCCCAGCAGAGCATGCGGCGACAGGGTGGTATCCAGCTCCGCCACCATATTCAAAAAGTCCGGCTGGTCCGTGTAGCCGACCGGCGCGGTTTCATACAACGAAGACACGCGCGCCACGCGGGTGCGCGGCAACGCCGCCAGCGCTTCCACCGCGCGGGTCAGCGTGTCCTGCCGGTCGCCCAGATTGGCGCCCAGCCCCAAGAGCGCGCGGCTCATGCGTTGTCCTCCCGTGTGCGGGTGATCTCCACCGCGACATAATCAAAATCCGCCGCGATGGGCGCGCGCGGCTTTTTCAGCAGCACGGTCACCTCTTGCACCGGAAACTCCGCCAGCAGCGTTTGCGCCACTCGCTCGGCAACGCGCTCCAGCAAATCGTTCTTTTCCGAAAGCACCGTCGCCAGCACCCGCTTGGTGACAGTGGAATAGTTGATGGTTTTGGTCAGATCGTCACTTTGTCCGGCGGCGCGAGTGTCGGTGCCAAGGGTAATGTCCAGCTCGAACGGCTGACCTTTTTCCTTTTCGGACGCGTTGACACCGTGATAGGCGTACACCCGCAGCCCTTTGATCATAATCTTATCCATGCTGCACCTCCCGTTTGACGGCATCGGTCACGGCTGCCGCCTGCACCGCCGCCGCCACATCGTGCACCCGCAAAATATGTGCGCCGCCCAGCTGCGCTGCCGTATGGATCGCCAACGTACCGGGCAACCGCTCGGCAAACGGTGGGTTGCCGCAGAACGCGCCAACTACCCGCTTGCGGGACGCCCCCACCAGCAGCGCCGCCGGTAGATCCTGCATAATCGCCGGCAGCTGCGCGATCAGGCGCACATCCTCTTCGCGGTCCTTATCAAAGCCGATGCCGGGATCAAGGCACACGCATTCGATCGGCAAGCCGTCGTGCTGCGCCATCGCGAGCGCCTCTTCAAAATACACGCGCACCTGCGCGGGGGTATTGTGCCCCGCCTCGTTGTGCATCAGCACAATGCCCGCGCCATGGCGGGCGCAGAGAGCGGTCATATGGTTGTCGCGGCTGTTGGACACATCGTTGATGATCGCTGCGCCCTGCTCCAACGCGCGCTGCGCCACCTCCGGATAGTAGGTGTCGATCGAAATCGGAATGGTGAGGCGTCCTTTCAGCGCCCGCAGCACCGGCTCCAGTCGCGCCCATTCCTCCTCGGCGGAAATGGGGGTATGCCCCGGGCGGGTGGATTGCCCACCGATGTCGAGAATCGCCGCGCCCTCTTGCTGCATTTGCAGCGCGTGCTCCACCGCTGCTTCCAGCGTGTTGTAGCGCCCACCGTCCGAAAAGCTGTCCGGCGTGACATTTAAGATGCCCATAATCGCCGTACGCTGTGACAAATCGAGGCAGCCGCCTTTGTATTTCCAAACCGTCATGGGATACTCCTTTTATACATATATAATATAAGAGAACAATTTTTAGCCGGTCACCGGGCGCACCGGAATGCCCTGCGCCGCGAGATAGGCTTTCAAATCGGCAATGGTCATCTCGCGATAATGGAACAGCGATGCCGCCAGCGCAGCGTCCGCTTTGCCTTTGGTGAAGGCGTCCGCGAAGTGCTGCATGGTGCCCGCGCCGCCGGAGGCGATCATTGGCACCCCGACCCGGTCGGCCACCGCCGCGGTCAGCTCCAAATCATACCCGTTTTTGGTGCCGTCGCCATCCATGCTGGTGAGCAAAATTTCGCCCGCACCCAGCTCGACGCCGCGGCTGACCCATTCCAGCACATCCAATCCGGTGTTCAGCCGTCCGCCCTGTTTATACACATCCCAACCGGAGCCGTCCTCCCGCCGTCGGGCGTCCACCGCCAGCACCACGCACTGGCTGCCGAACCGCGCCGCCGCTTCGGCGATCAGCTCCGGTCGATCGATCGCAGCGGAGTTGACCGAAATTTTATCCGCGCCTTGGCGCAGCACCTCGCGAAAATCCTCCACCGTGCGGATGCCGCCGCCCACCGTAAAGGGGATGGACAGCTGTTCCGCCACCCGCGCCGCCAAATCCACTACCGTGGCACGTTTTTCATGGGTGGCGGTGATGTCCAGAAATACCACCTCGTCCGCGCCCGCTTCGGAATAGGCGGCCGCAACCTCGACCGGATCGCCGGCATCGCGCAAATCCACAAAATTGACCCCTTTGACCACTCGCCCATTGCAAATGTCCAAACAGGGTATGATGCGTTTGGTATACATCAGTGTTCCTCCTCCCCAGCCATGGCGGCAAAGTTGCGCAGCAGGCGTTCGCCCACCCGCCCCGATTTTTCGGGATGGAACTGCACACCCATCACATTGCCGCGTTGTACCGCCGCATGAAATTCCACCCCATAGGTGGAGGTTGCCAGCACATCCTCCGGCCGCGCCGCCTGGCAGGCGTAGGAATGTACGAAATACATATACGGCTCGTCCGGCAGCCCCTGCACCAGCGGGCTGTCCGGCTGGCAGATGCGCAGACTGTTCCAACCCATGTGCGGAATTTTCAGCCCCCGATCCGGCAGCAGCGCCACCTTTCCGGGCAGCAATCCCAGCCCCGGCACACCGGGGCCCTCCTCGCTTTGTTCAAACAGAGCCTGCATTCCCAAACAAATTCCCAAAAACGGCTTGCCGGCTTCCACCGTTTGGCGGATCGCCGGAACCAGACCGCTGGCATTCAGCGCCTGCATGGCATCGGCAAAGGCCCCCACGCCGGGCAAAATCACGCCGGATGCGCGCTCCACCACCGCCGGGTCACGGGTCGGCTGCGCCGACAGCCCCATGCGGGCGAACGCCAGCTGCACGCTGCGCAAATTGCCGGCACCATAATCCAAAATGGCAATCATGTTTGCCACCTCCTCGGTCAGATTGCAATATAAAAGTAGTATACCATGAAACCCGCCCCGCTTCAACACAAAACCTACAAGAACCATCGGTGTGGTTTGCCGCCGCATCTTTTGGGCGATGCGCCATTTATGGAACATCACTGATGATAAAGTATAGTCAACAAGTAAATTTATTTATCGAAACGAGGCAAATTTCGCCGCGTTTGGGCTTGTCAAGTGGCAAATGATGTGGTAAAATTATGGGCATGAGCGATGCGCAGCATGCCACAGAGAATAAGGAGTGCGGACATGTATACAAAACAACCCAAAAAGCTGCTGATTATCAACATTCTGGATATTTTGCGCAAGTACTCGGACGAAGAACACCGGCTGAGTCAAAAGGACATTGCCGATATTTTGAAAAACGAATACGATATGACCGCCGATCGCAAAGCGATCCGCCGCAACCTGTCCAACCTGATGGATTGCGGCTACGACATCGAATACAGCGAATCGGTGCGTATGATGCCCAACCCCAAAACCGGCAATCCCGAGGAAAGCATCATCTGTTCGGATTTTTATCTGGAACGCCAGTTCACCGACGGCGAGCTGCGGCTGCTCATCGACAGTCTGCTGTTTTCCAAGCATGTGCCTCACACCCAGTGTCGCGCGCTGGTGGAGAAGCTGGAGGGATTGTCCAACACCTATTTCCGCTCTCGTGTGGGGCATATTGCACGGCTGCCGGAGGATCAAACCGACAACAAGCAGCTTTTTTTGAACATCGAGCTGCTGGACGAGGCCATCAGCCGCGGGCGCAAGGTCACCTTCAAGTATCTGGAATTCGGCACCGACAAAAAAGCGCACATCCGCAAGCGCCCGGACGGCACCGAGCGGGTGTATGTCATCAATCCTTACCAAATGGCGGCGAAAGAGGGCAAATATTATCTGATCTGCAACTATGACAAATACGATAATATCTCCAACTATCGGCTGGATCGCATCACCGATCTCACCATATTGGAGGAGCCGGTCAAGCCGTTTGACAGCTTGAATTGGGCCAATGGACGCCCGCTGGATCTTGCCAGCTATATGAAAGAGCATCCGTATATGTTTTCCAGCGAGAATGTGCGGGTGAAATTCCGGGTGCCGCTGTTTATGGTCAGCGACATCATCGACACATTCGGCACCGATATCCGGTTTTCGGAGCAGGACGAGGAGAATGTGACGGTTTCGACCGTCACCAACGAAATGTCGATGGAACAATTTGCCCGCAGCTATGCGCCGCATGTCACAATTTTGGAGCCGCAAGCTTTGCGAGACAAAGTCAAAAGCGACTTTCAAGCCGCCTTGGCCAAATACGAATAACCCACCGACGCAAAAAAGCAGCACCCTTTCGGGTGCTGCTTTTTCAGTTTACAGCATCAGGCGGCGACGGAAGAAGTAGTGCACCGCGTTGAATTCGTCATACAAGCGTTTTTCCAAATGGGCGTGGGCGGCTTCGACCAGCGCCACCTCTTCCACGGTGGGCTCGATCTCGCCATAGCGCCAACGCATCATAATATCAAACACCTGCCGCATGGCATCCGGCTGCAATCCTGCACCCAGCTCTACCCGCGCGGCAAATTGCTTCATCGTTTCGCGCTCTTTGGGCTTATAGTGCAACAGCTTGAGCTGGCGGATAATATCGGTATAATAGTAATCCGCTTGCTCGCCGGGGGTAGCAAACCGCTTTTGCACCGTTTCCGGCAGATACGCGATCTCGCTCGCCCGCAGCCGTCGCAGCGCCAGGAAGGACAGCACGATCAGCACCAACACGATCGCCGATGTGATCGCCAGCTGGAACACCCAATCCGGCGTAATCACGGCATCCTCTTTAATCACCGCGCTTTGGCGCGTTTCCACCGCGTTGGTTTCGTCAAAGCGCGCCCGCGTCGAAACGGTGGTCGCCGTGGTGGTGGTTTGGTCGCCGTTGTTATCCTGATTCAGTTCGGCATAAGGCGAATCCGCCGTGGGGTCAAACGACACCCAGCCGAGCCCTTCAAAATAGCACTCGGTCCATGTGTGGGCGTTGCGGCGGCGCGCATACCACAGATCACTCTGGTTCGCGTCCTGCTCCAAGCCGTAACCGGACACCATTCGCGCCGGAATCCCCAGCGAGCGTGCCATCACTGTCATCGCAGAGGCAAAGTGCACGCAGTACCCTTTTTTGGTCTGCAGGAAATAGGCGACAAAATCTTCGCCATCCGGCGTTTCACCGGGAGTCAGGCTGTAATTATACTGCTTGCGCAGCGCCTTTTCCATCGCCACCATCATATCGTACGGGCGAATTTGTCCCTTGGTCAGCTCCTGCGCCGTTTGGTTCACGATCTCCGGCAGATCCTCCGGCAGCGCCAGATACAGCGACTGAAACTCTTCCGAATTGTACAGCACATCGGGATCTTTGTCCGCCTCTTTAAGCAGAGTATCGATGGTGGAAGCCAGCGTTTTGTCCGACCGCCAGAAGCTCTGGCCCGTAAAGGTATAGCGATAGGACGAATGTACCGGATAGCTGTTGACAAACACCTGCGAGGTGGTGTCAAACAACACCGGCGTTTGCGCCGGAACTGCTTCCTTAAAGCTCATCAAACGACCGGCGGTGAACAGCAGCGAGGTTTGCGGCCGCAGCACCGTCACCGTCATTTCGATGTTCGCACCCATGTTTCTGAGCAGCGCCTGCGCCGTGTGGCTTTCCGGTTTGGACAGGTCGAACGCCTCGTAATACTGATCCTGGAACAGGCTGCTGCCGAGGCGATAATAGGTAGCCCGATCCGCTGTCCAGCTTTTGCCGTCGTAGGTAGTGTATACGCGCCCTTTGAGCAAGGTCGGCGTTTGGGTGGTGACCTTCAAAATGTTGGTTGAATCGTTCAGCTGAATATTGCCGCCGAGCTTGTCCTTGTTGGTTTGCAATCCCAGATCGGTCAGCTCATACGACTGGTAACCGGTGTTCATTTTGTTGGTCACACCCAGCAGCGACTGAATATCCTCCGCGGTGTTGGCCAGCGGGCGAATTTGCGCGTCTTTGGTGCTTTCCGGCAGCAGCAGCATGGAAACCACCGTGCAGATCGCGGTCAGCACCACCGCCGTGGCGTATACATACCACGCCGGTTTGCTCCATTTTTTGCGGCTTTCCTTGCGCTGCTGTTTGCTTTGCCCCTTCACCCGCGGCATACGGGCGCTGGCATAGCGCGACATCAGCGGGAACATACCGGTGGCGATCCACAACAGCGCCACCAGGTTGTTGACATAAAAGCCGTTGATAATGATGATCCACAGCAAAATGCCGGTGCAAACGATCATCGCCCACACCTGCCGGATGCCGCGCACGCACAAAAACAGGAAGGCGGTGATCAAAATGTGCAAAATCCATTGCACCAGCATGATGTTCGCTTCGGTGTAGTAAGGCGAGGTGGGCTGGAATTTATTGATCCACCAGCCCGCAAATCCTTGGACATAGGTAATCATATCGCCCCAATGCCCGGAAATGAGGATGCCCAATGTTCCCAGCACCAGACAGGCGCCAATCGCCGCCGGCAAAATCCATTTGCGGCGGGTACCCAGCGCCAGCACCGTGACGATCACAGCGGCGTGAACCGCCATCACCCACATTTCGGCATGGAAGCGGAACAGCTGGTCGAACGCCAGCATCGCGCCGACAGCCATCGCCATGCAGCACAGGCTGTCCAGCAGCAGCTCCATCCAATCGCTCAGGGTCATCGGGGAACGAGCAGCCTTGTCTTTTCGGCTTTTCATCGTTTCAGTCCCCCTTTCAGGCGATCCGCGATCTCCTCCGGTTTGGGAATCGCGATCATATGGATCATCGTTCCCTCCAGATCCGGAAGATCCTCTTCCTTGTTCTCAGGCTGCGGCATGATATAAGAGGTTTCGCAGCGGTGAGTCGCCAGATCGTTGAGCGCGCTGAACAGCTCATCCGAATACCGATCGGTAATCACATACGCTGCCTGCAGTTGGCCGGCGTTATCCACGCGAATGCGCGTCATATCCAGCGCACCCTCCACTTTGGCGAATTGCGCCATCACCAGCCGGTCATACGCATCGTAAAAGTCATCTTCGCTGACCACGGGAACATCCCAGTCCTCCTGGTCTTTCTCTTCGTTGCCCATCACCATCAAGCGCACACATTGGCCGCTGCCCACATAATGCTGTGCCAGCGTGGCAGCGCACTCGGTCGCGATGTCGGCATAATCGTCCACCCGGCCGCTGTGGATACCGGTATCCAGCAGCAGCAGAATATACGGCTCCGCCGAAATTTCGTACTGTCGCGTTTGCAGTTCACGGGTGCGCACCGTTTGCACCCAGTGAATGCGTTTCATCGAATCGCCCGGACGATAGGCACGCACACCCGCGAAACTGTCGCCATAGTCCGCCACCGACACCCGCAAGCTGGATGAATCGGTGGTAAACTGCGGCGCGTCCACATCCATATCCAGCGGATGCATCTGCGGATACACCGCCAGCTGCTCGGTTGGCTCGCTCACCGCGCCGGGACGCAGCAGCGGCAGCGAAAAGATGCCGAACGCGTCGTACACACGGATGCGGTGCGGAATGGTTTTCCACACACCGCGGTGATCGCAGGCGATCTCCATGCTGAAGGATTCGCGGAACAAGCCCAGCGGCAGCGACAAGCGGGTCATCACCGCGTGGCGGGTGGAAAAGCGCACATGCTTGTGCTGCGCGCTTTTGGGCGCCATAATGCCGAAATCCACCAGCGCCGGGAACAGCAAAAAGCCGCTCAAGGTCACTTCCAGGCTCACATCGTCCAGTCGTTTGATGGATTTGGTCAGCAGCTGCTGCCGGCAGGTAATGCAAAAAGAAGCCAACAGCACCGATACCGCCGCCAACGCCAACAACAGCGTCAAAAACAGCACGATCCAAAATATTTCCCGGATGCCGGTGGCAAACGCCAAAAACAGCGTCAACGCCAACAGCCCCAGATAACCAATCCCCCGTATCGTCATCGTACAGCGGGCACCGGCAGAGAGTTGAGAATGGATTCGATCACCGATTCCGGCGTTTGACGGTGCAAGCCGGCACGATTACGCATGATCATACGGTGGCACAGCACGTGCGGCGCCATTTTCTGGACATCGTCCGGCAACACAAAGCTGCGACCAGCCAGCATTGCTGCGCCGCGCGCCGCCTGCATCAGCGCGATCGAACCACGGGGGCTGGAGCCCATCAGCACTTCGTCCGCCTCGCGGGTGGCCGCCACGATGGACACCACATAGTCCACCACCGGCTGCGAGCAGGAAACGCTCTGCAGCTCGCGCTGCATATCCAACACATCCTGTGCCGAAGCGACCGGCTGCAGCTTCACTTTGTGCTGGCGGTCGTCGTGACCGGACACGATGCGCATTTCTTCGTCGTGGGTCGGATAACCCATCGAAATGCGCATGAAGAAACGGTCCATCTGCGCTTCGGGCAGCGGATAGGTACCCGCCATTTCCACCGGGTTCTGGGTCGCCAGCACCATAAACGGCGAGGGCGCCGGATAGGTTTGGCCATCAATCGTAACCTGGTTTTCCTGCATCACTTCCAGCAGCGCCGACTGCGTTTTCGGGCTGGAACGGTTGATCTCGTCCGCCAGCACGATCTGATTCATGATGCTGCCGACATGCAGCTCCTGCTCGCCGGTTTTCATGTTGAACATAGTGAAACCGGTGATATCGGACGGCAGCACATCCGGCGTAAACTGGATGCGGCGGAAAGAGCAGCCCAGCGAGGATGCCAGCGCGGACACCATCGTGGTTTTGCCCAGTCCGGGAATATCTTCGATCAAAACATGGCCCGAACACAGCAGGGCAATCAGTAGCAGGTCGACCACGTCGTCCTTACCCACCATGACCTTTTTCACGTTTTGACGAATGTCTTCAATCGTCTTCAAATGCTCCATAATGAACCTCCCCCGATGATCGGGACCAAATTTGTGTGACATACACATAGGTGTATTATAGCGTGTCCGGTGAAAAATGTCCACGCCATTCACATCTTTGCCACGCCAAAATAGAGAGCAAATTTTTGTGCTTTCCGTCACAAAATAGTCCACTATCCATACATAAACCCGACCTATCCGCCGCATACTAGCTAGCGGAGGTGAAATGCCATGAGCCCAAAAGAACTGTTGTATATCGAAGATGCGCTGGGACACGAGCAGCATTTGCAAACCAAATGCCAAACGACCGCCGGTCAGTTGCAGGATAAAGAGCTGAAAACCTTTATTGAGCAGCAGCAGACCCGCCACCGTCAGCTGTTCGGTCAATTTTATCAGTTGGTGTAAAGGAGGAAGCCCCATGGATGACAAGTGTTTGATGGAAGACATGCTGATGACCGTCAAGGGTGTCTGCGACCTGTATATGCACGGCACCATCGAGTGCGGCACAGCCAATGTGCACAGCGCCTTCAACACCGCGCTGAACGATTCGCTGAAAATGCAGGACGAGATCTACCAAAAGATGGCTGCCAAAGGCTGGTATCCCACCACGCAGGTGGATCAGCAGCAGCTGAATCAGGTAAAACAAAAATTCTCCGCAACATGACGGCATCCGGCCGCCCCGCAATGGGCGGCCGGATTTATTATATACCTATTATATAAGGCTGGTTTTTGATGCGGCTTTTCCGACACCGCGAAAAAATTTCAGAAAAGCACTTGACCACTTGCCAAAACTATGGTATAGTAGGAATTACCTCAAAAGGGGTTATTTTTTTGCGCCCGTTTCGGCGGGTGCGCGTTCCCTTATTTTCGAGGGAGGCTATGTAAAATTCCGACTATCGGGAGGTGCCGTTAAGATGGCTAACAGTGGCAAAAGAGTGAAAATCACCTTGGCCTGCACGGAGTGCAAACAACGCAATTACAACATGATGAAGAACAAAGCGAACGACCCGGATCGGCTGGAACTGCAAAAGTACTGCCGTTTCTGCCGCAAGCACACTGCTCACAGAGAAACGAAGTAAGCAGCGGCGCGGCGTTTGGCCGCACGACTGGAAAAGGAGGGTTCCCCATGGCTGATGAAACCGTCAATTCCCCGGCAACGGAGAAAGCTGAAAAAGAGGCGAAAGCCTCTAAATCCGCCAGCAAAAAAGGACCCGGCCCCGGCAAACGGATGGGCAAATTCTTCCGCGATACCAAGGGAGAATTCAAAAAAATCATTTGGCCCACTTTCCCTGCCGTGGTGCGCAACACCGGTGTAACTCTGGCGATGTGCGCTGTTTTGGGTCTGCTGATTTGCGCAGTGGATATCGGCCTGTCGGCTTTGATTAACCTTATGGTGTAACGATCGTTGCACCCTGCAAGGAGGATGAGCGATGTCTGAACAGGCGCAATGGTATGTGGTACATACCTATTCCGGCTACGAAAACAAGGTAGCCACCAATCTGGAAACCATTGTGGAAAACCGCAAGCTCCAGGATTGGATCCATGAGATCCGCGTTCCCACCGAAACGGTCGTGGAGATCAAGGATAACAAGAAAAAAGAAGTCGAACGCAAGATTTTCCCCGGCTATGTGCTGGTGAAAATGGTCATGACCGACGACAGTTGGTATGTCGTGCGCAACACGCGCGGCTGCACCGGATTTGTCGGCCCCAACGGCAAACCCACTCCCCTGACCGACGAAGAAGTCGCCGCGCTGGGTGTGGAGAAGCACCAGGTGGAAGTGACCTATCAAGTGGGCGACACCGTTCGCATCATCGACGGCCCGCTGGCGAATTTCTCCGGCGTGGTGGACGAGCTGGATGTGGAAAAGAACATGGTGCGGGTCACCATCTCGATGTTCGGTCGCGAAACGCCGGTCGAACTGGAGTTGGATCAGGCCGAGCCCATGGACTAACGCAATTTTTTGATGTTAAAAGCGGCTTTGTCGCTTTTTACTGTGCGCCGGACACCCTTCCGGCTGTGGGAGGAACGGGGCGAAGAAATCTTCGCCGGTGCCCGTTCCGCCATTGACCACGATTTTTGGAGGTGCAAGAAAAAATGGCTCAGAAAGTAACCGGGTACATTAAACTGCAGATTCCGGCGGGTAAAGCCACGCCGGCGCCCCCTGTTGGACCGGCCCTCGGTCAGCACGGCGTCAACATCATGGCTTTCACGAAGGAATTCAATGAGCGGACCAAAAACGATGTGGGTCTGATTATCCCTGTCGTTATCACGGTGTATGCCGACCGTTCGTTCACCTTTGTGACCAAGACCCCCCCTGCGGCGGTTTTGATCAAGAAGGCTTGCGGCATTGAGACCGCTTCTGGCGTTCCGAACAAAAACAAGGTCGCCAAGATTACGCGCGAGCAGGTGCAGAAGATCGCCGAGACCAAAATGCCCGATCTGAACGCTGCCAACATCGAGTCCGCGATGAGCATGATCGCCGGTACCGCGCGCAGCATGGGTATCGAAGTCGTCGACTAAAAAACCCGCTTTGGGTGGGAGGAACATCTCAACCATTCCGATTTTACCACTCTACGGATTTCGCCCTGCGTGCAAGGGATTCCGGAATGCGTATCAACAGGGAGGATAAGCCAATGAAACACGGTAAAAAATATGTCGACAGCGCAAAGCTGCTCGATAGAAACGCACTGTACGATGTCAACGAAGCGCTGGATCTGGCCGTTAAGACCGGTAAAGCGAAATTCGACGAGACCGTTGAAGTGCATGTGAAACTGGGCGTTGACAGCCGTCACGCGGACCAGCAGGTTCGCGGCGCGGTGGTGCTGCCCAACGGTACCGGTAAATCCGTTCGCGTGCTGGTGTTCGCCAAAGGCGACAAAGTGCAGGCGGCGCAGGATGCCGGTGCGGAATTCATCGGTGATGAAGAAACCATCGCCAAGATCAACGGCGGCTGGATGGACTTTGACGTGGTGATCGCGACCCCCGATATGATGGGCGTTGTCGGTCGTCTCGGTAAAGTGCTCGGCCCGCGTGGTCTGATGCCCAACCCCAAGGCGGGTACCGTTACCCCGGATGTCGCCAAGGCTGTTACCGAAGCGAAAGCCGGTAAGATCGAGTATCGTTTGGACAAAACTAACATCATCCACTGCCCCATCGGCAAGGTGTCGTTTGGTGCTGCCAAGCTGCAGGAGAACTTTGACGCGCTGCTGGGTGCGATCGTTCGCGCGAAACCCGCTGCGTCCAAAGGTCAGTACATCAAATCCTGCGTCGTGTCCGCGACCATGGGCCCCGGTGTCAAGATCAACCCCGCCAAAGTCGGCGGCTGATTTCGTTTGCCATCGGTCGTTTTTTGAAACGGCCTGTTGACAAAGCCTTATAGCTTTGCTATAATATTCAATGCTGTTCTTCCACAGACAGCAGGTATCCCCCACGGGATCTAACGGCTTACGCCGCCTGCCGAGGCAGAATGCTTTAACTGAAATCGTAAAACGGTTTGTCCGTTGCGGATAATGGTTATGGCACCCTTCCTGTGGAATCCCGCGGGAAGGGTTTTTCTTATGTTGAAGACGGCAGTTCAACATGGAGGTGAATAAGGTTTGCCTAGCGAGAAAGTATTGCAAGAAAAACAAGCGTACGTTGACCAGCTGGCTGAAAAGCTGAGCAAGTCCGTCGCCGGTGTTGTCGTGAGTTATCAGGGCATCACGGTGGAGGATGACACCAAGCTGCGCCGTGATCTGCGCGAAGCCGGTGTTGACTATGCGGTCGTGAAAAACACCATGCTGCGTCGTGCAAACGACAAAGCTGGTCTGAACGGTTTGGATCCCGTTCTGGAAGGCACGACGGCTCTGGCTGTCAGCGACAGCGACTATGTCGCCGCTGCGAAAATCCTGTGTGGCTACGCTGAAAAGAGCGAAACATTCAAGATCAAAGCCGGTTTCATCGATGGCGAAGTCATCGATACCGCCCGTGTGCTGGAGTTGTCCAAACTCCCGTCCAAGGAGGGTCTGCTGTCCATGCTGCTTAGCGTGTTGAACGGCCCGATCCGTGGTCTGGCTGTTGCGCTGAACGCTATCGTCGAAAAAGACGGTGGTGTGGAGGAAGCCCCTGCTGAAGAGGCTCCTGCTGCTGAAGAAGCCCCCGCCGAGGAGGCTCCCGCTGCTGAAGAAGCGGCCGCGGAATAATTCCGCACGAATTTGAAAAAACCAAACAATTGGAGGGACTATCATGTCTGAGAAAATCACTGGTATGATCGACGAGATCAAGGCTCTGAGCGTTCTGGAGCTGTCTGAACTGGTCAAAGCCATCGAAGAAGAGTTCGGCGTTTCCGCTGCTGCTCCCGTGGCTGTTGCTGCTGCCGGCCCTGCCGCTGCCGCTGCCGAAGAGAAAACCGAGTTTGATGTTGTTCTGGCCGAAGTGGGCGGTAACAAGATCAACGTGATCAAAGTTGTCCGCGAAGTGACCGGTCTGGGTCTGAAAGAAGCCAAAGAGATGGTCGATGGCGCTCCCAAAACCATCAAAGAGGCTGCTTCCAAAGACGACGCCGAAGAGATCAAAAAGAAGCTGGAAGATGCCGGCGCGAAAGTGGAACTCAAATAATTTTGATTTCTTTACAAAAACTCCCGTCCGGTCGGACGGGAGTTTTTCTTTTGCCCCTAGTTTTCGTTTGCCGGTTATCGCGTGGCGTTGGTGTTATCCCCCACCACATCGGATATAACGGTGCTGACGCCGCCCACCGCATCCGATACGCCGGTACCGATATCGTCCATAATATCCGTCGCGCCGCGTTCAATATCGTCGCCAATGTTGGACGCGCGGGTATCGGTGGTGCTGGAAGATGCCGCCGACGACATACTGGTGCGCTGCGCGGTGCTGGTGCCGCCTTGGACATTGCCTTTTTTCGACTGGCAACCGGTCAGCGCCACCAACATCAACAGCGTGCCCGCCAGCACAGCCGCCAGTTTTCGGTTGTGTTTATACATAGGTTACACTCCTTTTTTCTCCGATCGGAAAGCGACTTTCCGCTATTACTATCCCCTTTTTTGCCCGATTGCACACCGGTATTTTTTGTAAAAAAAGAGACTTTCCCGATTGGGAAAGCCTCTTTTTCATATGTGTCGGAATCACCACTTCGGCGCTACCAGCTGCGCGGCGGACGAGCCGGTGATAGAATAATAATGACGCAAAATCTGCTGGTACGACCAGCCCGCCTCGTTGGCATAGCCGACCGCGCCCATCTGGCTCATACCCACGCCATGACCATAGCCGTAGGTGGTCACCTTCATGCTTTGGTCCTTGCTGTTGTAGCCACTCACGGTGAAAGCGTGCGAGCGCATTCCCACCGCGGTACGCAGCTGCAGCCCGGTCAAATAATGCTTGGTGCCGCTTTTGTCGGTGTAGTACCAGTTGGTGCTGACGACATAGCGGGAGTTATCGGCTTTTTGGCGCGCATACAGCGGTGCTTCGCCCTTTTTGGTATCGTAGCCCACCGTATAGCTGCCGCGGTTCTCCTTGACCCAAGCGGTCACCTTTTGCTTCAGCTGTGACACGGTGATGGTGAAAGTGTCTGCCCAATAATCGGAAGAACCGCCGTATTTGCGGATAGTGGTTTCGTTGTCGTAGGGGCTGGACACGCTGCGCAGATACGGCAGATCGCCGCCGTACACTTGATAGCTGTTGGCGGTCACACCGGCGCTGGAGGCGTAATACATGGTGTCGCACGCCATGTCATCCACCACCGTGGCGGTGGTATCCAAAATTTTCACACCCAGCACATCCCCCACCGCGTCATAGATCTTGCGGTCGGACGCCACCGAGGTGTTCAGACTCGCCAGCGGGAACGAGTACGGCTTGCCGTAGGCGCCGACATACCAGATCACAAAGGTGTAGGACGCCACCGCCTGCGCTTTCCACGCCTCGGTGGAATGCAGCGCATACCGTTCGGTGCCCATTTCGCGCTTCACCAACCGCGCCAGCGCCGTTTGCAGTGCCGCTTTGTCGGTGGGCTTGATGGTCTTGCCGGTTTGGGTATCTTTGATCTGGAACAGCTGCATAAACTGCTTTTCCGCGATCTTGCCGGCTTGCAGCGAACCGCTTTGCCCGCCCGAAACCGGCTTCGCCACCGGGGTAACGGTCGGCTTTTTGGTGGCCGCCGCTTTTTTGGCAGTAGTGGTCGTTTTGCGTGCTGTGGAAGTCGTTTTTACCGTTCTGGCGGTCGTGGTCGTTTGATTGACCGCGATGCTTTTTTGCGTCGCACTGGTGCGCACCGGCGTTTTTTCCATATACCGATCCGGCAGCACCACCTTGGTGTTGGTGGAAATCGCCGCTGTGGTACTGGCTGCCTTACTGGCCGTATCGCTCGCCACCGTTTGCTCCTGTACCCGGCGAGCCGCCACCACCAGCCGCGCGCCGTCAAAGCCCGCTTCCTTTGATGCATCGGTCGAGATCAGCAAAATCTGGTCGTTCTCCCCCACCGTCGCGTTCACAGTAAATAGCGAGCGGCGGCGAATTTCCGAGATGAACTTGGAAAATTCTCCTTTTGCAAAGGTAGACTTTGTATAATCAAAATAGTCTTCGGCTTTTTGATCGCTATCCAGTATCATCACACCGAACACATCCCATTCCATCCGCTCAAACAGCGTGTTCATATGGATGGTGCGGTGCTTTTCCACGAACGGCGCGTCCATATAGCCGAGCAGGTCGGACAGCATGCTGCCGTCGCGCGGGTTGCTGCCATAGACCACCAGCGACCGATTGGTCGATTGCGCAGAATACAGCGATGCACCCTCGCCAAAATACAGCGCGCCGGTCGTGGATGGCTCGCCATCCGAGCTGTGTGTCTGATAATAGGTAGGGTCGTCCTGCCGCATCATCACCGGGTAGGCGATCTGCGTGTTTTCAATCGACAACCAACCGCGAATATCCTCGTTTTGGCTGTACAGATTAAAG
The DNA here is from genome assembly GCA_900547105.1 of uncultured Oscillospiraceae bacterium. Lineage (GTDB taxonomy): Bacteria > Bacillota > Clostridia > Oscillospirales > Acutalibacteraceae > UMGS1474. Next base: position 16,073 of record URFL01000017.1, read on the forward strand.
AAATCGCTGAGCATCCCCTCCGGTGCGCCCATCGGAGAGCCCACGCTGGCGACACCGGTGGTTTCCAGCTTGGCGGTATCATTCTCCTCCACTCCACCGGCGACCGTCGGTGCGGAGGGCGGCAGCATATAAAACAGCAGCCAGCACAAAAACGCCGCCAACACTGCTACCGTCCCCAGCATAATGGTGGTACGGCGGCGGCGATCCGGTTTTTCGCCCGCCGGTTTGGCGGACGGAATCGCTGGTACGTCGCTTTCCTGATCGTCGATCCGCTCGCCGCCCGCCATCACGGTGGGCAGCGCCTCCAGATACCGGCGGGTCAGATCCAGCGCGTTCATCACCGCCATATGGCGCACATAATCGCGCTCCTCGGCGGTGTGACCCGCCACGATCTTTTTGACCCACACCCGCTTTTTATCCGCGAGCGCAATATACACCGTGCCGACCGGTTTGCCCTCGCTCGGTTCCGGTCCTGCCACGCCGGTGATGCCGACCCCCAGGTCGGCATGGCTGACCCGGCGCACCCCCACCGCCATTGCGCGCGCGGTTTGCGGGCTGACCGCGCCGTATTGCTCCAGCGTATCGGCGGGAACGCCCAGCAGCTGCTGCTTGATGTCGCAGGAATATGCCGCCACGCCACATTCAAACACGCTCGAGGCGCCCGGCACCTCGGTCAGACTACCGGACAGCAGCCCCGCGGTGCAGGATTCCGCCGTGGCAATTTTCATCTGTTTGGTTTTCAGCAGCTCCACCACCGCTTTGGGCAGGCTGCCGGCATCAATGCCGTAAATACAGTTGCCCAGTCGGTTGCGTAGCTCCGCCAAAATCGGCTCGCACATGGCGCGTGCCTGCTGTTCATCGGCGGCGCGCGCCGTCACCCGCAGCACCACCTCGCCCTCTTTGGCATAGGGCGCGACGGTTGGGTTGGCGCTGTTCATCAAATCCGCAATACGCTCGCCGATGGTGGATTCGGAAATGCCGAATACCCCCACCGTATAGGAAAAGATGCCGCCTTCGGAAAACGCCGCCAGATACGGCGACACATAATCGTTGAACATGGGAATCAACTCGCGCGGGGGACCGGGCAGCAGGATCACATAGTGCCCGTCCTTTTCCACCGCGCACCCGGGTGCGGTGCCGTGGTCATTTTGAAAAACGGTGCAGCCGCGCGGCAGCATCGCCTGTTTTTGGTTGCTGTCCGCCACCTCGCGTCCGGTATTGTGGAAATACTCGACGATCCGCTGCCAGCTTTCCTCGTGCAGCACCAGCTCCAACCCCATTACCTCGCAGACGGTTTCCTTGGTCAAATCGTCTTTGGTGGGACCCAGCCCGCCGGACAGCACCACCAGATCGCTGCGTTCCAGCGCCTGGCGCAGCAGCAAGCTGAGCCGCTGCGGGTTATCGCCCACGGTGGATTGGCGCAGCACCGAGATGCCATGTGCCGCGAGCTCGCGCGACAAAAACTGGCTGTTGGAATCCACAATGTCCCCCAACAGCAGCTCGGTACCCACGGTTATAATTTCTGCCTGCACAGCCTTTCACCTCGCTTGTTCCCGCCAACGCGGGAGGTTAGCCAATGGTTTTGCGTCGAATCCCCGCCAGCGCCTCTGCTTCCAGCGCGGCAATGTCCAGCGCCTGCTCCGCCTGCTCCAGCTGGTATAGCTTGGGACGGGTGCGGGGATGGCGGGGGGTAAACACCGTACAGCAATCCTCGTACGGTTGAATGGACAGTTCAAACGTATCAATTTTACGCGAAATCGCGATGATCTCTTCTTTATCCATACCGATCAGCGGACGGAACACCGGCATATGGCACACCGCATCGGTACACGCCAGTGCCGGAATGGTCTGGCTGGCGACCTGACCGACGCTTTCACCGGTAATCAGCGCTCCGCAATCCTCCTGCTCGGCGACGGCTTGTGCAATGCGCATCATAAACCGCCGCATCACCAGCGTGAACAGTTCCTCGGGGCAATGCTCGCGAATCTCCTCCTGAATATGCGTGAACGGCACAATGTGCAGCTGCATGCTGCCCGCATACCGCGCCACCTGCTCCAGCAGCGAGATCACCTTTTGCTCCGCCCGCTCGCTGGTGTAGGGCGGCGAGGCAAAGTGCACCGGCACCAGCTGTACGCCGCGTTTCGCCATCATATACGCCGCCACCGGCGAATCAATGCCGCCCGAGATCAGCAGCCCCGCACGACCGCCGGTGCCCACCGGCATCCCGCCGGCACCCGGCTGCTGCGCCGCGTGGATATACGCGCCAAAATCGCGGATCTCCACCATGATCTTCGCCTGCGGCTCGTGGACATCCACCCGCAGATGCGGATACGCGGCGAGCAGGCAGCCGCCTACCTCTGCCGCGATCTGGGGCGAGGTCAGCGGAAAGCTCTTGTCGCTGCGGCGGGCATCCACCTTAAAGGTTTCCACCCCCATCAGCGTATCCTGCAAATACTCGACCGCTGCCGCTTTGATCGCGTCCATATCCTTTTCGACCACCCGCGCGCGGGTGAACGCCGCCAAGCCGAACACGCGCGACACGCGATCCGCCACTTCGTCCCAATCGATGTTCTCCTGCGCCGGTTCGATATAGATGGTGGATTGCGCCTTGCGGATGGTGAATTTGCCGACCGGCACGAGGCGGCGGCGCAGATTTTTGATCAACACCGCTTCAAAGGTGTTGCGGTTCAGCCCTTTCAGCGCGAGCTCGCCGTTTTTTATCAGTAAAATTTCCTGCTGCATTCTTTTCTCTCCGTTTTTTTCAGTCGTTTAGCATCATTCCGCCGCCTTGGTGGTGGTCGGCGCTTTGGTCGTGGTGGTCTTTTTGTTGGTATACGACCCCACCGTCACCTTGCCGCGGGTGGTGCGTCCATCGCTGCCGATGCCCATTTCTGCGGGCGGCGCGGTGGTGGGGGTCACCGTTTGGTGTCCCATCGCCTCCGATTGCGGCGTGGTGGCATCCGCCACATCCTGTGTCGCGACCGGTTCGGTCACGGTCGCGGTGGGAATATCATACGCACCATCATAGTAGGCGTGCGGGGTCAATCCCTGATTTTTGTACCACGCATACGGCATGATCACGCTGCCGTTGTCGGTAATGGTGGTGGTGTCCACTTCTTCCGACTCGCCAACCCGCACCTTGCGGGCGATAACCGCCAGACGACCGTCATCAAAAGACACGCCGCCCTCGGTGGTACAGGTGGACAGCACCAGCAGCTGGTCGTCCTCCGACACCGACACATCGTCATAATCATACAGCGATCGTGCGCGATACTCGTTGACATAGTTGAGGAAATCCTCGTCATCCGCAAAGCTGGTGCGCAGATAGTTGAACACCGGACCGTCCGATGCCTTGGTGTTGGTCACGATGATGGCAAACACCTTGTATTTTTCGGTACCCTGCATGGTGTCCAGCTGGATGATGGGCGCGGCTTTCGCGCGCTCCACCCCTTCCAAAAACAGGTTCAGATGGTTGAACATCTGTCCACTGTTCATATTGTGACCGTAGATGATGGATACCTTGTTGTCGCTGGAGGTAAGGGTGTAGTTGTTGCGTTCGTCAAAGAACAGCGCGCCGTTTTTGTTGTAGTTTTTGTTAAAATCGTGTTCCAGATAATAGCTGTTGTCGCCGCTGTACACCACCGGATAGTCGATCTGCAAAAAGTCGGTGCCGGTGGATTTGTAGGTCAGCCATGCGCGGAAATCGCTGTTTTTCGCATACAGATCCTCCATCGCCTTGCGATGCTCTTCCTCGGTGCCGTTCAGCCCCTTGTGGAAGGTTTCCTGCAACCCGTCGTACAGCTGTTTGTTTTGGGTCGGAATCCAAATAGTGTCGTGGATCAAATACACCGCCGAGCTGACCAGCGTTAAAAACGCCAGCATAAACAAACATTTGCGCAGCACCTCAATCGCGCTGTCCCCCCATTGGGGAATCAGATTGCGGAACAGCCGCCCGGCGCGGCTTTCCTTGCGCCGACGGGGTGCCGGCGTTTCCGCTCCCTGAGCCGTCAGCCGCACCACATCCGGAGCCGCCGGTGTTTGCAAAACCGGTTCCGTCGGGGCGGCGGGAGCCTCGCTTGCCGGAGTCGTGCCCGCTTTCAACTCGTTGATGATCTCGGTGACCTCGCGGTCATCGTCGTGAAAGGTATATCCCTGTTTTTCCTGTTTATCGTTTGGATTGCTCATACCGATCCTCCCTGTCGCCAAAAATGTGGTGGCTTACACGGTCTATCGTTTGCGCGCCAGCGTATCCGCCGCCAGCTTCAACGCCTGCACAAACGCGTCAATATCCTCCTCGGTGTTGGTGTATCCCAAGCTGATGCGCAACGCGGAATCAATATCCTCGTCGGGCAGCCCCATCGCGGTCAGCACCGGACTCTTTTTTCCTTTGGAACAGGCGGAACCGGAGGACACATAAATCTCCCGCTCGGCCAAAAAATGCAGCATCGTTTCGCTGCGCACCCCCGGCACCGACAAATGGATCACATACGGCACCCCGTCCGGCGGCAGATGAAACCGCACATCCGCGCGGTCCGCCAACCCATCCATCAACCGCCGGCGCAGCCGCTGATACAGCGCGTCCTGCTCGGCGGGGCTGGGCAGTGATTGGATCGCCGCCCCCAACGCCGCAATGGCGGGTGTCGCTTCGGTACCGCTGCGCAAGCCCGTTTCCTGTCCGCCGCCCGCCGCGCGCGGCACCAACCGCACGCCGCGGCGCACATACAACAGTCCCACGCCCTTGGGCGCGTGCAGCTTGTGTCCGCTGACCGATGCCAGATCCACACCCAGTCGGGTGAGATTCAGCGACAGCTTGCCCGCCGCCTGTACCACATCGCAGTGGATCAGCGCCCGCGGGCATTTCCGCCGGATGGCGGGCACCATGTTCTCCACCCGAAACCGCGCGCCGGTTTCGTTGTTCACCATCATCACACTGACCAGCACCGTATCCGGACGGCACGCCTCGACCACCTGCGCCGGGGTGATCTGCCCCTGCGCGTCCGGCTGCAGCCGGGTGATCTCCCACCCCGCCTGTTCCAACGCGGTGCACGCCGCCATAATGGACGAATGCTCCACCGCGGTGGTCACCACATGGCGGCCCTGGCGCTTTTTGGCTTCGGTCGCCCCGAACAGTGCCAGATTGTTGGACTCGGTTCCGCCGGAGGTAAACACCAGCTCGGCGGGCTTGACCCCCAGCCAGTCCGCCGCGATCCGGCGGGCGGCGGTCATTTCCTGCTCGGCGTGAAAGCCCAGCGTATGCAGCGACGACGGATTGCCAAAGCAGTTTGTCATCATATACACAGCTTTTTCGGCAGCCGCCGGACAAACGGCTGTCGTTGCGCTGTTATCCAAATATACCATCATTCTCCCAAAGCCTCCCGGGAATGCCTCTGCCGCACGGCGCTGCGCCAGCCGACAGCTATCTTTATTATACTATAAATATCCATACACTGCAACACGCAAAAAACGCCGGAATACTGAAAAATTCAACCAGTCGAAAGCAGACGTGTTTACGCATACATCCATTCTTTTTGCATAATGGGGTTGAAAAATTGCCACATATAGGTTAAACTTAGACTTAAAATTACCCAAAATCATCCGAACACGATGAATCAACAATGAGGTGTGTGTTATGTTTGGAAAAAAAGAGTGCTGTGCTGTTTGCGGCGGGAAACTACCCCGTGCCGCCGCTCCGATTGCGGATGGCGTTATTTGTCCCGCCTGCCATCGGTTTGTCACCGGCTCCCCGTCAGCAACGGTGGAGCAGGTGAAGGCGGCGATAAAAGAAAACGATCGGCGTTTCCAATGCTTCAAGCCGAAAAAAATCGTTTCCAACCTTGATGACGGATTTCTGTTCTTTGATCTGGAACACAAAATGATTTACCTGTCCGACACGATCCAGCCGGAGATGGTGCCGGTCGTGTTTATGTTTTCGGAGGTCGATGCCTTCCGGGTGACACCGGGCAAGCAAAAAGCTACTGCTAAAGGTGGCTTCCTCAGCGCCGTTGTCAACGCTGTCACCGCCAAAGAAAGGGCAAAACCGGTCGGCGGCGTCCCTGTCCTCTCGGTGGATGTGACCATCAACGGTCTGCGCACAACGGTTTCTCTGTTGGATCCCCCCACAATGGCCACCGACTATCTGGAAAATGCGATGATTATATAATCCGGCAGATACCATGCGCAGCAAAAAAGTGTTTCAAAAATCGTCATATTTTCGACACAAAAAGGTATAGCATTTTGGCGAGCGCTGCCGTATAATAAAGATAGAGATCCGGTCATCGACACCGGAAAGAAAGGATGTGTGTTCCATGCGTAAATGGATGTTTGTTTTGGGGGCGGCGGCTGCACTGGCTGCTGCGGTATGGCGGCTTTGGCAAGGAGAGCGTGAACTGCACCGTCCTTTTACGGAAGATTTTGCCACTCAATAACCCTTTCTGCATCCCCTATCCCCGCAAGCGCAGGAACCCACCCGGTTCCTGCGCTTTTTCTGTGTGGCATTCCCCTGCTTGCCACCGCATAGAATGAACAAAACGATTGCTTTTGGAAAAGGGCTGTGCTAAGCTGTAGATACATTGTGAAAAAAGCAGGAGGAACAAATTATGGATCCCTATAACAACAACTATCCTCAGCAGCCGCTGTACAGCAACCATCAAAAGCTGTTTTCGATTTTGTCCTACATCGGCATTTTATGGCTGTTCGGACTGTTGGTCACGCCCGAACGGTATGACGCGCGGGTGCGCTTTCATGTGGGGCAGGGCATGGTGCTGACCATCGCCAATGTCTGCCTGTCGGTTATTCTGCGGGTGTTGAACGCCATCATCAGCGCGCTGTCTTTCACGATTCTTGGCTCGTTTGCCGGGCTGCTGCTGACCGCTATTCTCAGCCTGACGGTGGCGGTTTGCACCATCGGCTGGATGGTTTACGGCATTGTGCAGGTCTGCACCGGCAGCGACAAACCCCTTCCGCTGATCGGCAAATACGCGTTCTTTCGATAATGCTGGCTTTTTTTGCAAAAAGTTGTCCGTTTTTTGCGAAAACCGTTGCATTTGTAAATCCGCTATGCTAAAATGTTAACAAACCGTGAACAAACGGTTCCCATTTTGAAAGCGGAGGGTACAACCATGGACGAAAACAACAATATCCCCCAGCAGCCGGTGCAACCGCCGGTACAACCGCAGCAGCCTTATGCAGCCCCGCAGCAAGCCTATGCTTCGCAGCCGGCATACACCCCGGCGCCCAACCAGCCGGTCGGTAACGCTTACGGCTATCCGCCGGCACCCGCACCGGTCAAAGTGCGGTCGGCGCATCCGGTTTTGAACGCTGTCAAAAATCTCGGTGCTTCGCCTCTGTTTATGGTGGCGGTCATCGGCTTTACGGTGATGGTGCTGTTCAGTCTGCTGGGCGCGTTTGTCAACAACAACTCGCTGTATGCGCTGCTTCTCCCTTATGAAAGCCAACTGAACGAGTTTGGTCTCTCTGTGTATACGCTCAGCTATTACCTCGGCTCGCTCCAGAGCACCTTCACAGTTTGGAAAATCATCGGTTTGATTCCCAGCATCCTGATGCTGGTCGGTATGTGGATGACCTTTGTTTCGGCGCGGGAAAGCCGCACCGGCGGGATGAAGACGACCGGTTTGACCATTATCAAAGTCATCAGCGTTCTGGCGTTGATCGGCTTGTGCGCGTTGACGGCTTTGCTGGTGGTGGCGGCTCTCATTCTGCTGATCGCTCTCTCGAACGAGGGTGGTGTTCCGACAACCGCGCTCGGCGCGGTGATCGTCATTGCGATGATCGCGGTTGCCGTTTTGGTCTTGTATATTGTGTACTACGCCAAAATCGTGTCCACCATCAACACCATGAAAGTGACCATCGCCACCGGCTGCGCCAGCGATAAAATCTCCGGCTATGTCGGTGTGATTGCCATCCTTTCCGGCATTCGTTCGGCGTTGTCTATCTTCAGCAGCGCCAACGTGCTGGAGCTGCTGGCTACCATTGGCTCGGCTACGGCTTCCATCGCCTTTGGTATTTTCCTGTTCCGTTATCGCACCACCATGCGTGGCTTTTTGAATACCTATGCACAGCCTGCCCCGGCAGCTGTGCCCGCCCCGGCGGCGGCTCCGGCGCCAACCTATGCTCAGCCCGCTGCGCCGGTGGCTCCCGCTGCCCCGCAACCGCAAGCGGAAACGGCTTTTTGCCCGTTCTGCGGTCAGGCGCACAGCGCCGCCGATACCGCTTGCCCGCATTGCGGAAAACCGCTGGCGTAAAGGATACGCTCAGCGGCCCTATCGGTTTCCTAGCCGTCCGGCGATATTCGCCGGGCGGCTTTTCTTGTGTTTTTTTCCGCCTTTTCGGCATAGCCGAACCCCTTCGCCGCATAAGCTGCTGTATACCGTTCTGTCCTACCCCTCGCGCCGGCATTCGCCGCCAGTCATTTTTGGCGTAAAAATGTCGATTTTTCGCAAAAACCAGTTGCAATCCATAGGGCGGTATGGTAGAATATAGACAAACAGTGAACAGGCTGTTTGAAAATTCAGAATATGGAGGGTATCACTATGGACGGAACCATGAATGCTCCGCAAAATGGTCGCGCACCGATCAAAAGCCGCAACATCGCGGTATGTTTGATCTTAACGATCATCACTTGCGGTATTTACGGTATCTATTGGATGATCTGTCTGGTCAACGAGTTGAACACGGCCAGCGATCGCCCGGGCGACACTTCTGGCGGCGTGGTGTTTTTGCTGGGCTTGATCACCTGCAACATCTACAACCTGTATTGGATGTATAAAGCGGGCGAAAAAGTCGGCTACATCAAACAGAAGAGCGGCCAAGGCGCGGATTCCAGCAGCGGTGTTTTGTATCTGGTGCTGTCGTTGCTCGGCTTGGGCATCGTCAGCTACTGCCTGATTCAAAACGAGCTGAACAAAGTGGCCGCGGCATAAGGCCTGTTTTGTGATTTGTCGATGTGCGCTGCCTGCCAACAGGCAGCGCACATTCTACCCTATGCTGAATTTTCATAATCTCCCCTGTTCCGAAATTTTAACGAGGTGATCGACCCATGATTTGTTCCAAATGTGGAGCCAACAACGCCGATACGGCATCCTTTTGCGTCAACTGCGGAGCCGCTTTGACGGCGGCGCAGCCGCAGCAGCCCCAGCAACCGCAACAACCCCAGCAGCCCCCACAGGCTGCGTATGTGCCGCCGCAGCAACCTCCCTATCCGCCGCAGCAGCCGTACCAACAACCCTATCAACAACCGCAGCAGCCTTCTTATCCGCAAGCCGGATATGGCGTGCCGCAGGGCGGCGCCCCCATCCAGGAGCGGAACATTGCGCTGTGTATTCTGCTGACCATCGTGACCTGCGGCATCTACGGTATTTATTGGATGATCTGCATGGTCAATGATCTGAATACCGCGGCGGATTGCCCCGGCGACACTTCCGGCGGCATCGTCTTTTTGCTGGGTCTGGTCACCTGCAACATCTACACCCTGTATTGGCTGTATAAAGCGGGCGAAAAAGTTAGCTACATCAAGCAAAAAAGCGGTCAGCCGGGTGATTCCAGCGCGGGCATTCTGTATCTGCTGCTGAGCTTCTTTGGCTTGAGCATCGTCAGCTACTGCTTGATCCAAAACGAGCTGAACCAGGTTGCAACGGTTCACTAAGACGACCCCTCGCGGACGATTAGCACGGGTACTGCTGATAAGCGGTGCTTTGGTACTGGTGGGCGTAGGATACGCACTGGTTTGTCGGGCAATTGGCACCGGTATTCCCTGTGTATTCCGCTGGATAACCGGGTTTCAATGCCCCGGCTGCGGTGTCAGCCGGATGTGCATGAGCTTGCTGCAAGGGGATTTCGCGGCGGCATGGCGGTATAATCCCGCTATACTGTGTCTGCTGCCCTTTGGCGCCGTCATCGCCGGCAATGTGGCGGTGCGTTATGTCAAAGCCGGACAACTCACCCCCAGCCGCTGGGTCAACGGCATTGTGTACATCACCATTGCCGTTTTGCTGGTTTTTGGCGTTGGGCGCAACATCATAACATAAGCAAAGCCGATTCGCAGAGCATCTGCGAATCGGCTTTTTGTTCGCTAAAAATCCAAAAAGAAACGGATATCCGCCTACCAATCGCGCATACTGGCAATGGGAGGCGATAGCCATGGAGCTGACAGGCAGCAAAACCGAAGCCAATTTGATGGCGGCGTTTGCCGGCGAAAGTCAGGCACGCAACAAATACACCTTTTACGCAGCGCAGGCGGAAAAAGATGGCTACAAGCAGATCAGCAATATTTTCACCGAAACCGCCAACAATGAACGCACCCACGCGCAGCTGTGGTTCACCGCGCTGCAGGGCGGCGCGATCAAAAGCACGCCGGACAATCTGGCGGCAGCCGCCGAGGGTGAGCGGTACGAATGGACCACCATGTACGCCGAATTTGCCAAAACCGCCCGCGAAGAGGGGTTCACCGATATTGCCCGCTTGTTTGAACAGGTGGGTGATATTGAAAACGCCCACGAGCGCCGTTTTGTCAAGCTGCTGGAAAACATTGAGCGAGGCACCGTGTTCAGCGGCAGCGAAACCAGTGTGTGGATCTGTTTGAATTGCGGATTTGTGTACAGCGGCAAGCAACCACCGCAAAAATGTCCGGTGTGCGGCAAGCCGCAAGCGTATTTTCAACTGAAAGTGGAGGATTATTGACATGGATAATTCCAAAAAGCCGCGGGAACTGCCGAAACGTCCGGCGCAGCCGGATGTGTACCAAAGCCCGGTGATGAAAAAATCGCGGCGTTGTGCCCACACCCTGCCGCTGGAGGGCAAAAGTGAGATCTTGTCGGATGTGCAGGGCAGCTACACCGGTCTGGACATTGACGGCGGAAAGCCGGTACAGGACGCCGACGATCTGTGACCACCCGCCGGATAGAGCAACACCCGCCCGACAGAAACGATTCTGTCGGGCGGGTGTTTTATCGTTGGTTTAGCGGGTCGCGCGCCGCCGCGCATACCGCACACCAGTCAGCACGCCGCCGCTGATAAGCAGCAGCGTGATCCACAGGAGCAGGCTGCTGTGCTCTCCAGTGCTCGGAGAAGCCGCGTCACCCTGGTTGCCGGTGGTATCGGCCGCACCGGTATGGTCGGTGCTGTCTGCGCTGCCGGTTTGATCGGTGGCATCCGCCGCGCCTGTGTTATCGGTGCTGCCGCTGTTGTCATCCGTCAGCTTTTCGATAACGCTGTTTTCGTTGCGTTTCGCGCCGCAAACGCTGCATTCCTCATGCTGCAAGCCGGTCGCCTCCGCGGTAGCCGCCTGATCCACCTTCCATACAAAGGTGTGTGCCGCTTTGTCTGCCGTATCGCCGCAGGAGCACTCGTGCCAGTGGTTCGTTTCGTCGTATTTCCATTCCGTGCCGTACTGATGCGTATGCGATGCATCCGCTTGAATTTCAAAATTCGCGCTGCACTCGCCGTCGCTGTACACCACCGTCAGCGTATGCTTGCCGGCAGTCAGCGCGGCAAGATACTCGTTCTTCAGTGTAACCATTGTCAAATCGGCACCGACCGTGTACTGATCGGCAGGAACAGTGACACCATCCACCTTGATGCCGGTGAGCTTGGTAACATCGCCGTTGGCACGGAAGGTCAGGGTGCCATCGTCTTTGGGCGTCCAGGTGCTGTCGGCCCCCTCAACGATCCGGTAGGCCGGATCGCTGTCTTTATAGGTGGCTTCGATGGTGGCGGACACCGCCTTGGTGGTCACGGTGGTGGTGGCGCTGCCGGTGTCGGCAATCGCAGCATCACCGCTGCGGATCACCCACTTATCAAACACCTTGCCCGCCGCAGGAGCGTTAGCGGTGATGGTCACGGTCGTTTGGCTCTCATAGCTGCCGGAGCCGGTGCCGCCCAAAACGGTCAACACATACACTGGGGCATCACCGTTCGGAACAGTGACAGCAAACGCCTTGCCCGCGTTGTAGTTTGCGGTTTCTTTGTATCGCACCTCATAGCTGCCCGCCGCCAGTCCGGTGATCGTGGTACCGGTGCAGGAGGTCCAAGCCGCCGCGCCCGCCTGGCGATATTCCATAGCGGATGTTACGCCGGTGATGGTGCCGTCGCTGGCGCCCGCCACGGTGGGTTTGACACCCGCCAGACCGGCGGGCGCATCCTGGTCGGCTTTCGCAATGCTCCAACCAAACTCTTTAGCGGTGGTGGTACCGTCCTCCCACTGCTTGCCGTCGGCCGGCTGGATATGCACCACATAGGAACCCGCCTCGGTGGCGGTGTTGGTGCCGGAGGCAACCACATAGTCCGCCCCCAGCGCGATGCCGGTGTGCTCCTGCCCGTCGTAGATGTAGCTGTGCGGGGTGGGGTCAGACACCTTGACTACCGCGATGTATACGGGAACCGTGACTCTGCTGATGGGAGATTCCAGTTTTTTGAGCGATGCTTTGTAGCGCACCTCGTAGGTGTAACCGGCATCCACCTCCTGATAATAGAGATGGCTGCAATCCGTCCATTGCTCGGTGCCCAGCTTGCGGTATTCCATATCGCCGCTGGTGCCGGTGATATAGCCTTTGCCGCCCTCTTCGGAGGGTGCCTCGCCAACAAGCCGGTTCGGTGCGGACTGTTGCTCTTTCGCGGTCGTGACAACGGTTATCTCCACATCCTCGGTCGGGGTACCGGTGATTTTGATATTCGCGCTTTCGCTCACCGTCGCCACATACAGGCCGGTTCCGTCGAGCATGGCGTCGATCGTTTTGATGTCCTCGTTGCTGAAATAGTGGGTGCTATCTGCTTGCAGCGATACCAATTGATAATCGTTACTGCCCGCCTTCACCGTCTGCTCCAGCGCGCCGCTGGTCGCGGTGGAGCTGGCGCTGCCATCCGTGGGCAGATGGATTTTGACGGTGTAGGTCTGCTCCGTCTTGACGCGCAGCACCACATAGCCGGTTTCATCGATGGCCGTTTCATAAGCGGCATCATCGGAAACGAAATAGTTTCTGGTCACAGCGCTATCGGTAAGGGTGATGGGGTATGTCGCACCGAGCGGAGCGGTGACACCGATTTTGGCGCCATCGGTCAAGTCGGCAGCGGCAACACGAAATGTCGACAGAACCAGATACAGGTTGTTATTCTTGCTGTCCGTGGCGGTTTTGTTGCCGGTGACGGTCACCGCGCCGCCAAGCGTGATCGTATCGCTGCCGGACATATGCACACCGCCGCCATAGTCCGCGGTGTTGCCGGTAATCGAACCACTCGTGGCATTCCACTTACCGTAGTTCACATAGATACCACCGCCGCGGCGGGCGGTGTTGCCGGTGATGGTGCCGCCGTTCTGGTGAAACACGGGGTACCCGCTGTAGCTGCTGCCAGAGAAGTATACGCCGCCGCCATCGGCAGCGGTAAGATCGGTGCTGGTCGCGGTGTTATCTTTGACCTCGGCGCTTTCGGACAGGGTCATAGTTGCCCCGCCGCCACTGATGCAGATGCCGCCGCCGTTTTTCGCCTGGTTGTCCCGGACGACCGCCTTGCCCGACATGGTAAAGGTCGCCGTCGCCTCTTTGTCAGCCGAATTGAAAACGCCACCGCCGACCGCGGAAGCCTCGTTGCCAAAAATGGTACCACCGGTCATGGTAAAGCTGGAGGAGGTCGTCTCGGCAGAAGACCCCGCCGCAGCGGCATTGCTCACACCGCCGCCACAATTGGAGGTGTTGCCGGAGATCTCGCCGCCGGTCATAATCAACGTGCCGAGGTAGTTATCCACACCGCCGCCGGAGGCACTTCTGTTTTCGGGATCGGTAGAATTGTTCCGGATCGCCGCAGTGCCGGACAGGGTGACGGTGCCCCGGTAGTTATACATACCGCCGCCGGAGCCGGTCGCATCGTTACCGGTGATGCTGCCGCCGGTCATGGTGAAGGTTCCCCGGTTATACACACCGCCGCCGTGGCTATACTCGGTGGTGTGGTTGTCGGCGACAGATCCGCCGTACATATAAAAGGTTGCCGCCTCGCTATTGCACACACCCGCGCCAGCACTTTTCATCGTGTTGCCGCAAACGGTGCCGCCATACATGATAACGGTACCGCGGTTGAGAAGACCTCTGCCGATGTTGCCAGTTTCATGGGTGATCTTACCGGCGTTGTCCCCGCAATCGGTAAGAGTAAAGGTTCTGTCGGCATTGACGATCATGGCGGACCCTCTGTCATAGGACGAGTCTGCCTTGCTGGTGACGGTCTTGCCGTTGAGGCAGAGCACCACGCCGCTGACAGGCTGAAAGGACTCGGCACACTCCACATCGTTTTTTAAGTAGTAGTAGCCGCTTTTTGTAATTTCACTCAGGTCGGAGACCCCTACCCATGTCACATTCGCGTTGTGGGTGTGCCCGTCAATAGAGGCGGTACCCCCGCACACGCAGTGATCCTGGTGTCCCGCGCCGATGGCAAAGGCAGCAGCGGGCAGCACCCCTGCGGCCATGACCAGACTGAGCAGGACGGCAAACAACTTCTTCATCATGATTCCCCCGATTATAGATTGTCCGCTTTTTTGTTCCTCCGGCAGCGGACACACCGAAAGAAAAATCGGCTGCAAACGCGGTAGTGATGCACACCGCCGCGCCGCCATCTTTTTCGCCCCTTTTCCACTTTTTTCGACTATATTCAGCGTTATTATATACCGATAATAAAGGCCAAAAAGTGCGATTTCGCGAAATGTATCTTTTTCGGCGCGAAATGCAGCCAAAAGCTCCCGCCCCGCCCTGCTTTACCGGTCAGCGACAGAAAAGGCGGCTATCAAAAGATAGCCGCCTTTGAGCGTTATGGGTTGTGCTTTTTCTTCTTGCCGAGCGCCACCGCGCCGGTCAGCACGCCGCCGCTGACAAACAGCAGGGCGAACCACAACAGCGAATGGCCGCTGTCTCCGGTTTGCGGCTGCGACGGTGCAACCGTCGGCTTTGTCGTCGTTGCCGTCGGCTTTGTCGGTTCCAACCGGGCAATCACGGTGTCTTGTTCGGTGATCGGCTGGGTACCCGCCTCGTCCGCAAAATAGGCGCCACACGCCGCACAATACCAGTATTCGATGTTGCCCTCGGCATCCTCGGTCGCCGCCTTGGCGGGAATATGCTGGAGATTTGTGTGATTGTCTGCGTCAAGCTCGCCGTATGACTCCCCGCACACCTCACACACCGCTTTCGCGGTGCAGGTAGCTTTGCCACCGGTGTGTAGGGAGAGCGCTTTGCCGCACAGGTCACAATGGTGGTCATGGTCGGCATCGGTGCACTCGCTGAGCACATAACCGCAGGTATCAC
>URFL01000018.1 GCA_900547105.1 uncultured Oscillospiraceae bacterium
AGATACGCCCTTATAGGGCGTGGTCAAACCACCGGTTCAACCGGTGGCTTTGATTGTCCGGGGGCAGAGGGGGAGATATACACGAACAGTCTTGACACATTTGATGAAAGCCGATAAAATGAAGCCAGCAAATGATTTGATCGAATGAATAGTTGAGGGATTGCGATGAAACAGATGAAAAAATGGCTGGCTTTATGCGTAGCGATGACGATATGCGCCTGCACCCTTGTCGGGGCGCTTTCCGTAAAAGCGGAAACTACCCCGGCGGCAATGTCGTTGGATACTGATGGGAAAGCAACGGTAATTCCCGGAGAAGAAGTGAATGTTGCTATCCGTGTTTCGGGAATCCCGAAAGAGGGATGGGATGCATTGACCGTGAAACTGGTGTATCCGGCGGATCAGCTGGAGCTGGTAGAGGCGTCACAAGGACCCGCATTGGGAAATGCTATCGCCATGGTGAATACCCGTCAAAATCCGATGGTTATTTCCGCCATCTCTTTGGCTCCTATTGCAAACAATGGCGCGTTGTATTCCTTTCGCTTTTGCGTGAAAGCAGACGTGTCGCCGGGACAAACGATTCGCACGCAATTGATGATAGAAGAATGCAAACGCTCTGTTCCAAACGGTAGCAGTGTGGCCTTTGTTGATGTGATTTCGCCGCAAGTGGTTGTCTGCGATGTGGCGATCCCGCAGTTGTCCGGATTGCAGGTGTCGCGTATGCCCCACAGAATCAATTATCGTGTGGGGATGCCTCTGGATTTGAATGGTATGATCGTGACGGCAATGTACAGCAACGGTGCGGCGGCGACGGTGCCTGTCGACCAATTGGATGCAATCGGATTTGATGGTGCAAAGGCGGGACGGCAACAGGTGACGATTCGTTATCAAGGATGGTCACTGGCGCCGATCACTATTAAGGTTCGTCCGTTTTTGTATGGCGACTTGGATGGCGATGATCGGGTGGATAGTATGGATGCGTTGGCCATCTTGGCGCATGAGGCGGGATTAAGCAAAATAGAGGATGATAAACTCGTTTTGGCGGACACCAATGGAGATACAGAGGTTAACTCCATGGACGCGCTGCACATTTTGCAATATGAAGCGGGAATTATTCCGGAATTATCGGTTGAACAAGAGATTTGAGTGGTTGGAAAAGAGAACGGTATCTTGGATGGACGGTTAAAGCAAATAAAAATTGGGCATTTTGATCATATATATAAAAAAAAGATGGTGAATACCCCCTATTTTGAACGATAGCCTTGACATTAGCTAAGGAATCCTGTACAATACAAGCGAGGCTAGATTTTGATTACATTCTTCGTTTTTTGAGGAGTGTAAAGCAGAGGGAAAGTCGCAAAAAGTGGCTTTGGATGAAGCGGCTAAACATGCAAACTCAAAATTGCGCTTTGGATAGCAAGCATTTTGCCTGTTTTTGGGCGTTTGATTTGACCAAAGTGCATAAATATATTGCACAAAGCTAAATTGTGCTTGAATTTGCTGGAAGTTAGTATTACAATAATAGCCAGAAAGGGCGTTTCCCTTATTGTGAGCATAGGTATATTCCCGGAAGGGCGTATATAAAAATCCAAAAATCAGAAAAGGAAGGGTTAAAACATGAACACAAGTTTGCGCAAATTGGTTGCCGCGGTTAGCAGCCTGGCGATCGCTGCGACACTGCCGATTGCTTCTTTGGCTGTTTCTGCAGAGGACGCTGCACCGACGATTTCCATTGTGGCCGACAAAACGACCGTGAAAGCGGGCGACACCGTTACGCTGACGGTCAAAACGGAGAATTTGCCGGCGGAAGGCTGGAACGCGATCCAGATGTCCGTTGACTATGATGATGCTTTGGTTCCGGCTGGCACTTATGAAATCGGTGCGGGTCTGAAAGACGGCAAAGCGGAAGCGAACAACAACGCTATTGCTCAGGTTACCTTTAAGAATGCTGCTAACGAAGATGTCAAACCGATTCAGATCGGCTTGATCAGTGTGGCTGCTCAGACCGCGAACGGCGATCTGCTGACCATCCCCTTTACCGTTGCTGAAGATGTGGAAGCCGGCGCAGAGCTGTCTTTCACTGCGAATGTGAGCACCTTTGTCCGTGCGAACATCGAAGGCACCACTTGGAAAGAGCCCACCACGGTGGCTACTGTTGAAGAGAAAACCGCGAAAGTGACTGTTGAGAAGGCTGCTTCGATTACTTGGGGCGATGCCAACGGCGACGGTTCGGTCGACAGCATGGACGCTCTGGCTGTTCTGCAGCACGAAGCTGGCTTGCAGCTGCTGGAAGGTGACAACCTGACGGCTGCCGATGTGGATGGCGTTACCGGCGTTGACAGCATGGACGCTCTGGCTATCCTGCAGAGAGAAGCGGGCATCATCGATCACTTTGTGGTGGAAGTTGCCTAATCTTTATTAACCAATAAAGATCATATGCTTTATCAAAGCCCCAAAGAGGCAATCGCTTCTTTGGGGCTTTTTCTATGCCTATGCGTGGTGCGAATACTTCGATGCGGGAGAAGGACAGTTGAATCGGATGTGGTGCGGACAGAACGATGCCATGGGGACGGTTGATCCGAGCCAACGAAGAGGGTGCAAGCGGACGATTTGGATATTAAAATGTGCAAACAAAATATCAATATTTGCAAAGTATCTATCAATTGACGCAATGGACAAAAAGATTAAATAATGATATTCTAAAGATGGTATGCATAGACAGAGCAAACGACATTTTTCGTCTGTGATGCCACACAAAGGATGAGAAAGGATGAATACCACTATGAAAGCTGCGAAGCGTTTGTTGGCTGGTTTTTTGTCGGCATTGATGGCGCTGCCGCTGTCCGTGGCGGGCACGGCAATGGTATCTGCCGAGGAAGAAGCGGCCGGAGTGCAGCAGTCGCCGTACAAAGAACTGGCGACTGTGATGGAAATGGATAGTGCCGGTAGAAATTCCGGCGGCTTCCAGGCGGCCATTAACGGCATGAAGCTCAACCTGAAAGGCATCGCTCCCGATGTCACGGCGGATGATCTCGCGCTGTTTGTGAATGTGTATCTGGAGAACCGCACGAATCCCGGCGATGTCACCATCTTTGAGGATTCGCAGGGTCAGTTCCAATTTGTCAGCACCATCGACAAGCAGGAGGATGGTACCTACAAATACAATCAGGTTTGCTGGAACTGGAACAAGACCAACAAATTCAACCTGAAGAGCGGCTGGAATACGCTGCTGCTGAGTTTTTCGACCAATCCGGCGAGCGCGGATAAGGGTATTGCGGCGGATGTCAGCACCATGGATCTGAGCAATGTGAACAACTTCCGCCTCGGTTTCTGGAATTTCACGAATTTCGATAGCTACGACCAGTATCGGATTCGTATTGCCGGAGCCAAGATCGTGGATACGCGTTATCCGCGGGAAGACGAGCCGACCTACGACGATACCACACCGGTGGCGGGTCAGTGGTCGACGCTGGATGGCAACACGACCTATACCACCACCAACAACAATCCCAACCCGACCACTCCGCTGACGGCGGGCTTCCATACGGCGGATGCGACCTTCGATGTGACCAAACACAATCCGGATAATCTGTATCTGTCGTTTGATCTGTACGCGGTGGATAAAACCAATCCGGAGCAGGCGGGCAACTATTTCTCGTCGGCGAACTTCCGCTTCTTCTCGGAGGGCGTGAACGACTCCTACGCGCTGATGCGCATTTCGGATTCGTATGCGAATCTGACGACGGGCGAATGGCAACACTATATGCTGCCGTGGAGCAAGCTGCGGGATGCCGGCAAGCTGGATCAGACCAAGATCTCCCGCCTGTATTTCTTCATCGACAGTGTGAACCATCCCGAAGAGGCTGGTCATGAGTTTGAGATGATGATCAAAAATGTCCAGATCGTGGATACCACCAACGATCCGGTGGAGCTGACCATGCCGACGCTGTTTGGTGATGGCATGATCTTCCAGCAGAACAAACCGATGCAGGTTTGGGGCACGGCGGAAAAAGGCGACACCGTGACCGCGACTCTGAAAAAGGGTGACGAAACGGTGCAGGCGCTGGAGCCTGTGACGGTGGACGAAGACGGCAACTGGAAAGTGACCTTTGACGCGCGCAAAGGCGGCTACGATGCCTACACCATCGCGCTGGAAGACAAAGCGGAAAATGGTGAGGTGCGCAGCACCACGGAGCTGACCGATGTGGTTGTCGGTGAAGTGTGGGTGGCCGGTGGCCAGTCCAACATGGCGCTGTCGGTGGGTACCGACGCGTATTCGAAAGAGATTTTGAGCGAAGCGACCAACCACAACATCCGCATTTATCTGGAGCCCGGTACGCCGGTGCCGGATGGCCAGACGCAGCCGGTGACCCCGATGGCGAGTGTGGAAGGCGCTTCCTGGGCGGCCGGCGACAACAAAAATGCGGTTTCCAACGCCAGCTCGGTTGGTTACAACTTTGCGGTGCAGATGCAGAAACAGCTGGATATGCCGGTTGGTTTGCTGAATACCGCTTTGGGCGGCAGCGTCATCGAGGCGTGGATCTCGCTGGATGCCGTCAAGAACGACGACACCTATCGCACGTTCCTGGATAATAACGAGAAATACTGCGACGAAAACTGGTGGCCCACCAAGGCGAACCGCCAGTCGGCGCTGTACAACGCGAAGATTGGTCCGCTGAAAGGCTATAATGTGGCCGGTGCGATCTGGTACCAGGGCGAGAGCAACTCGTCTGAACCGGAGATTTACGATCACGCGCTGAGCCTGCTGCAGAAAAACTGGAGCGAAACCTTTGGCTTCGGCGATGAGAGAATGCCGTTTATCTTTGCCCAGCTGGCCCCGCACTTCTACAACACCACCAAGGGCATGAACAGCGCGACCTACATGGGTTACATCAGCGAGTCGATGTCCAAAGCGTGGGCAGCCAATTCCGATACCATGGGTCAGGTCGGTATCTACGACCTGCCGCTGGGTCACTGGCGCGACGAAGCGCACACGGTTTCCGGTGACCCGATCCACCCCAACGACAAACGCCCGGTTGCCAATCGTATGGCGACGGCGGCGATCAACATGGTGTACGGCGGCACGGGCGAGACCACTTCGCCGGTGTACAAGAGCATGGAGATCAAAGACAACACGATCGAGATTACCTTTGACCATGTCGGCGCGGACGGCTTGAAAATCGGTAACGATTCCAGCACGCTGCAAGGCTTCGCGATTGCGGGCGAAAACGGTGTGTATGTGAACGCGCAGGCGGAGATCACCGGCAAAAACACCGTGAAGGTGTGGAGCGACGAAGTGGCTGCGCCGAAGAACGTGACCTATGCGTTCACCAGCTTTAACATGGCGGGCAACCTGATGGGCTCGGATGGTTTCATCACCATTCCGTTCCGCACCTCGACCGAAACGATCGATAGCAATCTGTTCCACGCGAACGACTGGATGTATGCGGACGGTCAGGTGTGGGTGTCGGTGAACAACCAGCTCCCGCAAGCGCAGCAGGCGGATTTCCACGATTTGTGGACGGTTTCCGGTGAGGGTTCGGAGCATAGCTATGATACCGCGGTGAAGACCGAGGGTAAAGCGTCGCTGAAAGTGACCTATGCCGAAAATGATGTGACGATTGCTCCCGAATTTGCGAAATATCGCAGCCAGTCGGAGACGCAGTTCGCCAACTTCAGCAAGCTGTCGGTGGATCTGAAGAACCCCGATGCGCGTGCCAAGACGGTGACGCTGGCGCTGGTGTCCGGCGGCAAGACCTATACTTCGGCGGATACGGCCACGCTGGCGGCTGGCAGCGACTTCGCGCGGTACAGCTTCTCGCTGGCTTCGCTGAAGGATGAGAGCGGTGCGGCGGTCGCCAATGTAGCGGATGTGCTGAAAAATGTGACCGAGCTGAAATTCCAGCTGCACGATGACGGCGCGAAGAACGACAGCGCGCTGGGCGATGTCAACGAGGACGGTAACGTCGATATCGTGGACGCGCTGATGGCGCTGCAGGCGGCGGCTGAAAAAGTGACGCTGAGCGATACGCAGAAAGCTAATGCCAATGTGGACGGCGAAGGCAATGTCACGGCGGCGGATGCGCTGATGATTCTGCAGTGTGTGAACGGCTCGATCCAGAACTTTAAGGCTGGCCAGGCGGCTGGTGCCGAAGGCTCGCTGTATCTGGATAACATCGGTTTCGCGGCGGTTGCGTAAACCAACGCGGTTATACCGAATGCTTGATCTATGAATAAAAAGGGCCCGAAAAGCGATGGCTTTTCGGGTCCTTTTTGCGTGAGGAGATAGGGGGAAAGCTGGCGGGTTTTCGGCTTATATGGTGTCATTCTAAGCGTAGCGAAGAATCTTTTCGATACATCACTTTGGAAAGATTCTTCATCGCGTTGCTCCTCAGTATGACATTTGCAGGTGTGTTCACAACACATCATCCGTCGCGGCGTAAAGCCGCGCCACTTTCCCCTCCGAGGGGAAGGCTTGTGGAGCCCTGCGCATCCCACCGCTGCTAGGAGAAGACTGGCGGAGCTTTTGCCGATTTATTGTCATTCTGAGCGAAGCGAAGAATCTTCTGCGGCCTTTTCGTAGGGGACGATGCCCACATCGTCCCGCAAGCAAACATATCTACTCGTGGCGAGCGTATGCCTTCCTCTGACGAGGGAGATTTGAGGGGGTTCTGCACTCGTTAAATTGGCTGTGCTATCTCGCGGCGCGCGCAAGGCCCCTTTGTGTAAAGGGGGCTGTCACGACCTTGGTCGTGACAGGGGGATTGTCGCCGCCCATCGGACGGCGGTTTAGTGTGCGATTTTGTTACAATCCCTCCGTCTTTTTGCTGCCCAGCTCCCTTTGCACAAGGGAGGCTAAGCTTGCCGCTGGTTTGTGTGGAAATTTTGACACCTCATCCACCGCCGTTCGGCGGTCCCCCTTCCCCTCCGAGGGGAAGGCTTGCGAAGCTGCATCTTTTTACTAAACAAGAAAACAATCTTAAGCAGAAAACGCTGCCTGTTTAATGTTTGATAAAAAAGCAGTAAAAAAACAAACATGAAACCGCGCTATAACCAACACCAATCTTTTTGCGTCAATGAAGTTCAAATTTTCCACCAAACCGGCTGTTCCCTCATGCCTTCCCCTTGAGGGGAAGGTGCTGAGCGCAGCGAAGCGGATGAGGTGTCTGTAGCCCATACGTTACTTTCTATATAATGGTTACGCATACTCTCATTTTATCAGCAACAGTTAGTAACCAAAAAGCACCTGTTTTTCCACCTCATCCGTCACAACCTTGCGGTCGTGCCACATTTTTCTCCCGAAGACGGGCCCCCTTTTGTCGGCGCTGCCGACATTTCCCCCGCATGCGGGGGAATCCCCTCCGAGGGGAAGGCTTGAGAGAATGTATCTTGGCTGCGGCGCAAAGGACAGAAAAAGAAGAAAGCAGAGTGCAAAACGCTCTGCTTTCTTCTTTGTGAAGGGCACCCGTTGGTGCTGACTTTTCAATAGGTTGTGGGTAAGGCTTGCCGGACAACCGCAAACATCTACACAAGACAGGAACTTCAATCTCTGTGCGGGTTATTTCTGATCGTCGTTGTTGCTTTTGTCGGGCAGCTTGTTGAGCAGGAAAATGGCCAAACCAATCAGGAGCACCACGATGAAAATGCCGCCCATGCCGTACGCCATATACGACAGCGAGGTCAAAAACTGATCAAAATGCCAGCCCGCCGTGAAGTTGACCACAGCGTTGGCGATGGATTCCAAAAACGAATACATAACGACTCCTCCTTATACCCGAACCAAGCTCATGATCAGACCGCCGGCGATGACCGAAGCGATCTGTCCCGACACATTGGCTCCTGCCGCGTGCATCAACAGGAAGTTGGACGGGTCTTCTTGCAAGCCCATTTTATGCACCACACGCGCCGACATCGGGAACGCCGAAATGCCGGCAGCGCCGATCATGGGGTTGACCTTTTTCTTGGAGAACAGGTTCATCAGCTTCGCCAGCAGCACGCCGCCGATGGTGTCGAACACAAACGCGAACAGTCCCAGCCCCAGAATCAACAGCGTTTGGGGGGTGAGGAATTTGTCCGCCTGCATGGTGGTAGCGACAGTCAATCCCAGCAGCAGGGTGATGAGGTTGGCCAGCGCGTTTTGAGCCGTTTCAGACAGCGCCCGCAGCACGCCGCACTCGCGCAGCAGGTTGCCGAACATCAGGAATCCGACCAGCGCCACCGAGGTGGGGGCAAACACACCCACCACGATTGTGATGATGATGGGGAACAGGATCTTGGTGCGCTGGGACACATTTTCGCTGTAATAATCCATCTTGATGCGGCGTTCTTTTTTGGTGGTGATCAGCCGAATGACCGGCGGCTGGATGATGGGCACCAACGCCATATAGGAATACGCCGCCACAATGATCGCGCCGGTATAATTGGAGTGGAAGAAGTTGGCGACAAAGATGGAGGTGGGGCCGTCCGCCGCACCGATAATGGCGATGGAGGCGGCGTCCTTCATATCAAAGAACAGCGAAGCAAGGCTTAGCGTGGCGAAGATACCAAACTGCGCCGCCGCACCAAACAACATCATTTTGGGATTGGCGAGCAGCGGACCGAAGTCGATCATCGCGCCGATGCCGATGAACAACAGCAGCGGGAACAGCTCGTTGGCGATGCCCGCATCATACAGCACGCTGAGCGGGCCTTCCTGCAGCCCTTGGGTGATCGCGCCGGAAAACGGCAGGTTGACAAGGATCGCGCCAAAGCCCATGGGCAACAGCAGCGCGGGTTCCATATCCTTATTGATGGCGAGGTAGATCAGCACCGCGCCGATCGCCCACATCACCACCTGCTGCCATGTGGTTTGGGTCACATACTGGAACAGGGTTTGAAAAAAGTTCATGCGAAGGCCACCGTCCTTTGTTTCGACAAATTTTTTCGGAAGAAGCACGCAAAAAAAGACTTTTATTGCAGCCCACAAGCCGCAATAAAAGTCTTGCTATTTCAAACAGAGGCGGGCGAAAACGATCGCCGTACTGACGCCGCTGCTCCAGCCGAGGCTGGCAGCTACTCCCTTTTATTGTTACGGAATGGGTACATTATAGCTTTTCCCATCCGGTTTGTCAATATCATTTCGTGTTTTCGGGGGAGGAGGGTTCGACTGGCTCCTGTTGCTTTTGCCGATATTCGCGGGGGCTTACTCCCAACATATCGTGGAACACCCGGTTGAAGGTGCTTTGATTTTCAAAACCGGTTTTCATCATAATATCAATGATGGGGTCGCTGGTGGAACGCAGCAGATCCTGCGCAGCCTGCACCCGCAGCTGGTTCAGATACTCGTTGAAACCGATGTGCAGTCGGGAGGAAAACAGCCGCGCCAGCCGCGAGGGGGAGATGCCCAGCGCCTCCGACACCATGCGGGCTTGCAGCGGTTCGCGATAGTGTTCGATCACATAGCGTACCGCCCGATAGGCATCGTCGGCGGAGCGTTCGTTGACGGTGACCACATCCAGCAGTGGCCACAGCAGTGCCAGCAGCAGCTGGCTATACGATTTGGCGATTTGCGGACGAAAATGATCCTGTTCATCCAGCAAATGTTCCAACGCAAAGGTGATTTCCGCGCTGCACTCTTCCGCGCGGATAATGGGGTGGCGGGGCTGGCTTTTCAAAAGAGTTTCGGCAAAATCGCCGGTCAGCGACAGCGCCAGCAGCATCCCGCGCACATGGGTGCCGGGGAGGCAATTGTCCGGAATGGCACAGCTGTGGACACAATAGGGGAACGCCAGCAGCAGATCGCCTTGGCGCAGAGTATCGGGCTGGAGGTCGATGGTGACCTCGGCTTCGCCGTGAACCACATAGATGATCTCGATGTGGTGGTGCAGATGCTGCGGCCAGGCAAACGGTTTTTCCCAGTCGAACGCATAATATTCGGTGCTGCGGTTTTCATAAAACGGGTTCACGGCGGTTCCCCCTCCTTGCTAAAGGTTGCTTATAGTATAGCATGACCTGATTCAAAAATCTATTGGAACAGAGAAAAAAGCAAAAAACAGTTGGTGCATAGCAAATAATGAATAGACAGCCGAAAGAAAATTTTTGTATACTATGGTTGAAAACAACCCCAAATAAAGCGGTTGTGAGGAGGCTGCAAGATGAAGAGATGGAGAACACGAGCGTTGTCCGGTGCGCTGTCGATGGTGTTGGCGGTGGGCGGCGCCGCAGCGGTATGGGTGCCGAACAGCACCGCCGCCGATGCTGACCCGATGATTTATATGGATGCGTCCGGACGGTATTCGTTTGAGGAACGCGCCGCCGACTTGGTGTCGCGAATGACGCTGGAGGAAAAGATCAGTCATATGGCGAACTCCTCGCCGGCGATCGGGCGGCTGGGTGTGTCCGGCTACAATTTCTGGTCGGAGGCGCTGCACGGTGTGGCGCGATCCGGCGAGGCGACCTCGTTTCCGTATGCCATCAGCATGGCGGCCAGCTGGGATGCGCCGTTGATCGAACAGATCGCGACGGCGATTTCGGACGAGGCGCGCGGATACAACAACGGCAAAGGGAAGGGGTTGTCCTATTGGTCGCCGACCATCAACATGGCGCGCGACCCGCGATGGGGCCGCAACCACGAATCGTATGGTGAGGACCCGTTTTTGACCACGCAAATCGGTACGGCATTTGTGGATGGTATGCAGGGCGATGATACTACCTATTATAAGACCATCGCCACCATCAAGCACTATGCTGCCAACAACCGCGAAAAAGGGCGCAATTCCACCAGCTCGGATATGGAGGACACAGTGCTGCGGGAGTATTATACCCGCGCATTCAAAGGAATTGTGCAGCAATCTCGTGTGGGATCGGTGATGAGCGCATATAACGCGGTGAACGGCATTCCCTGTTCGGCTAACACCTATTTGCTGGATACGCTGCTGCGACGGACCTTCGGGTTTGACGGGTATATCACCTCCGATTGCGGGGCGATCGGCAATGTGTATGCGGACCACAAATGGAAACCGGACGGCATGGATCGGTCGGTTACAGCGGAGGAAGCGGTGAATTTTTGCCTGCTGGCGGGCTGTGATGTGGACTGCGGCAATGTGTACAGCTCGTATGCACTGAACGCGGTCAAGCAGGGCATTTTGTCCGAGGATACGCTGGATGTGGCGCTGACCCGTACCTTCACGGGGCGGATGCGCACTGGCGAGTTTGATCCGGCGGATATGGTGCCGTATCGCAGCGCGGAATACGCGTATGACCGGCAGGTGGAGAATGCGGCGCACAAACAGCTGGCGGAGGATTCGGCGGATGATGCGATCGTGCTGCTGAAAAACAACGGGGTGCTGCCGCTGGATCGGACGCAGCAGAAAAAGATCGTGATGATCGGCGAGATTGCGAACCAGGTGGTGTTGGGCGACTATTCCGGCACCCCCACTGCCGCCAACACCACCACCCCGATTCAGGGCATGGAAAATCTGGGCGCCGATGTCACTTATATCGAGGGCGGCTCCACCAGCAGCGTGAGCGGTACCTATATCTGTAATTTGAAAAATATTCTGCTGCACAAGGCGGACGGAACGACCGTAACGCTGAAACCGACGATGGCGCAGGATTTGAAAAAATGCCGGTTGGAGGGCACCAACAATGTGGGCGATATTGTGCCGGGGGCGACGCTGGTGTTCAAAAATGTGAACATCAAGGGACTGACCTCGGTGACCTTCGAGCTCGCGGGTGACAAGACGGTGCGCCCCGGCACGGTGACCATGACGATGGATTCCACCAGCGGGATGCAGTTGGCATCGGTGAAAACCGCGCAGACCGGCGGATGGCAGATTTATCAGAATTTTGATTGTGCCGTCAGCGATCTGGGCGGATACGAAGTCAAAGATTTGTACATCGCGTTTAACGATGTGAAGCAGGATGTGTCCTTTTCGGAATCGCAGCAAAAAGCGATCCGCGAGGCGGACGCGGTGGTGGTGTGTCTGGATGGTAATGGCTCGGGCGAGGGAGCGGATCGCTCCAGTATTGCGCTGCCCGCGTATCAAAGCGCGCTGGTCAATACCGCTGCCGGTTTGAATCCGCGCACCATCGCGTATCTGCAAACCGTCGGGCTGGTGGAGCTGGAGGAGATTCAAGACAGCGCTGCTGCCATTTTGTGGACTTGCTGCAACGGACAGGCGCAGGGCAACGCAATGGCGCGGGTGTTGTATGGTGTCGCCAATCCGACCGCCAAGCTGCCGTTCACCTGGTACGCCAAAGATGAGCAGCTGCCGGAGATTACGGATTATGAAATTCGCGGAATCGGCGGCAAAACCGGCTGGACCTATCAATATTATCAAGGCGAGCAGACCTATCCGTTTGGATACGGGCTCAGCTATTCGACCTATACTTATAAGAACCTGCAGGTGGAGGGCGGCAGCTGCCAGCTGGGCGATGTGGATCGTGACGGCACGGTGAGCGTGACAGATGCGCTGATGGTGCTGCAGGCGGCCGCCGGCAAGCTGGCGCTGACCGATGCGCAGCGTCAGGCCGCGGATGCGGATCAGAACAATACCGTCACCGCCGGCGATGCGCTGCTGATTTTGCGGGCGGCGACCCGCCAGACCTCGCTGCCCGCGGTGGCGACCGACGAGGGATTCACGCCCAACGATACGCTGACCGCCACGGTGGAGGTCACCAACACCAGCGGTGTGGATGGACGCGAGGCGGTGCAGCTGTATGTGGTTTCGCCTCAGGCGGATGGGGTGAAACGCCCGCTGAAACAGCTGAAAGCATTTGATAAGGTGAGCTTGAAAGCAGGCGAAACCAAAACGGTGACGCTGCAGGTGAATTTGGCGGATTGCTATTTCTGGGACGAGGACAAACAGCACAATGTGTACGATCAGGGTACCTATACGCTGTTTGTGGGGCCGTCGTCGGACGAAGCGACGGCGCTGAAAACCACCTTCCATATGGATGGACAGCTCGCTCGCCGGTTGGCGCAAGTGACGCTGGAGGGGGACGCGGTCGTGCTGAACGCCGCGAACCCAGACAAGGTGATCCATACCACCCTGTCGGCGGCGATGAATGACGACAGCTTTTACGATTTGCAGCAGGCGTCCGTGACATATCAAAGCTCGGATACCACCGTGGCGACGGTGGATGCCGACGGTGTGGTGCGTCCGGTGGGCACCGGCGCCGCCACCATCACCGCGTCGGTAACGGTGGATGGACAGACCATGACCGGCAGCATTCCGGTTTCGGTGATTTTGCAGCTGAACCAGATGATGCTGGGTGACGAACCGTTGAAAAACTTCCGGGCGGATACGATGACCTATTATGTGCCGCTGGAAAAGGGCACCACCCCGCCGGCGGTGACGGTGCCCGGGCTGCCCGCGGAGTATGTGACCATTCGCAACGCGGCGGCGGTGCCCGGGAAAACCACCGTTGCCATCACGATGGGCAAAACCACCACCACCTACACCATTGTGTTCACCGAACGCAGCGAGTCGTATACGGCGGCGACCTTTTCGGGGCTGAGCCATCGCGAAGAAGGGCGCGGCGGCAAACAAATCTACTTCGATTGGCGGTATGCCGACCAGCGGCAGGTGGATCTGACCCATTATGATTTGGACGACCTGCATTTGCGGTTCCGGTTAGATGTGCACCAGCTGGACGACAGCAAGGTGGATATGGACCGCATCTTTGCCAAAGGCGAGGTGAAGCTGCGTTCCGCCGACGACAATGGCGAAAACAATGTCGGCTGGAAGATCAGCACGCTGAACCTGCACGAGGGCACCAACTATGTGGATCTGCCGCTGACCCAACCCACCGATTCGATGCTGGGCACGCTGGATTGGACGCGTATTCAGCGGGCGATGCTGACCATTCAGGGGTTGTGGGATTATAAAGCGGATTTTGAAGCGACCATTGCGGATATGATGATCGTGGACAGCTCGCTGGACCCCGCGCGGGAAGAGCTGTGGTCGTATATCCGCGAGGAGATCATTGATGCGCAGTATGTAGAGAAAACCTTGCCGCCGTATTATGCGGCGAAGGAGGCTATCGCAGCGGTGCTGTTTGACAAAGAGCCGCTGGCGGCGGACACCGCGCAAAATCTGAAGCAGCAGTTCCTCGCTGCCAAAGAGGGATTGGTCAAAGACACCTATTTGGTGGGACGGTTCTCGCAATCGGACAACACCTTTGTCGGCAACAGCAAAGGCGGGTTATACGATGATTGGAAAAAAGGCGATTATGCGCCGTATGATTTGAGCGGTGACCGTTCGGCGCTGCGGCTGCAACTGAAGGTGACCTTCGCCTCGACGGCAGAGTCGATTCCGGCGGGCAACATCTGGAACCAGTTGGTGGTGAAGCTGCGGTCGCCGGATCTCAAGGGCAAACCCGGCGATACGGATAAGAACAATTCCGAGCACAATTACGGCTGGTTTATCCGCAAAGAGTCGGTGAAGGACCGCGAAAATGTGTGGTTGTCGATCGATCTGTCCTCCGCTTGCAACAACAAGCGGGGGGTGATGGATTGGTCACAGGTGGAGCGGCTGATCGTGTATGCGGATTTGTCGGATCAAGCCAAACAGGCGACCGATCTGACCGATCCGTTCCGGATGACGGTCGCACAAGCCAAAATTGTGGATCTGACCAATGTGTGGGCAGCACAAAAAGAGCTGAAGGTGCTGCTGCAGCAATCGGTGACGCTGGACGGCGCGACCGAAGAGGCACGCAGCGCCTACACCGATGCTAAGGCGGCGGCGCAGGCGCTGGTCGATACCGAATATGCAACGCCGACCCAGTTGGACGAGGCGCAGCAGGCGTTGCAGCAAGCGATCGCCGCGCTGGCATAAACGAAACGCGTTTTTATCTTTCTCATTCGTCTTGTGTAACCAAAAAGCACGCGGGGAGAGTTCCCTCGCGTGCTTTTTGGCGTTATCCCACCGGCGTATCCGGCGGGTGATGGGCGGTTTGGCGGTAGGCGGTGGGGGTGAGCCCCATCAGCAGCCGGAATTGTTTGGAAAAATAGCTGGGACTGGAAAAGCCGTGCGCCAGGGCAATGTTGGTGACCGGTTCGTCGGTGGACGCCAGATCGGCAACGGCGGCAAAAAGGCGCTGGTTTTGCAGATAGCTCATCGGGCTGCAATGCAGGTATTGCCGGAAAATCCGCTGGCATTCGCGCGGGCAGATGTTGGCGGAATGCGCGATGTCGACAAGCTCGATCGCGGTGTCGCGGCGGGCATCGATGAATTGCAGCATCTGCTTGAGGTGCTGCTCCTGCACGGTGCTCCACGAGCGGACAGGAGCAGATGGGCTGGCTTGGAGGATCAGCACCAGCAGCTCGGACAAGGCGGCGCGCACGCGGAATTCAAAGGCGGGCGCTTCGCTCAAACAGGCGGCAAACGCCCTTTCGAACGGGGCAAAAAAGGCGGGCGCATCCGCCGGGCAAAACCGCCAAAAGGTGGGGCCGGTTTCCATCAGCGGGCGCACATACAGCGCATCAAACACGCTGCCGGGCGCGCCGCCCACCAAACTCGGGTCGAACACAAACGAGCGGTAATGGCAGGGAGTGTTCGTCAGTGCGGTGAAGGAATGCA
Organism: uncultured Oscillospiraceae bacterium; assembly: GCA_900547105.1. Lineage (GTDB taxonomy): Bacteria > Bacillota > Clostridia > Oscillospirales > Acutalibacteraceae > UMGS1474. Next base: position 15,561 of record URFL01000018.1, read on the forward strand.
GTGCGCCGGAGTTGATAAAGCAGCCCTCGCCCGCGGCGAGGGTACAGACCGTGTCGCCCACCGCCACCTGCACCTGTCCCTCCATCAGCACGAACAGCTCGAAGTCGCGGTGCCAGTGGGAGGGGATGCACCCGGCGATGTATTGGTGCACGTCGCCGTCGTTCGCTACCAGCGGAAAAAGAGGGCGCTGGTCGGTCAGCTCTTTCCCGTGGGGGTCCACCCGGATAAAGGATGTGTTTTGGATCATGGCTCTCACCTTTGCAATGTCGCTTTTGTTATAGTATACGCCGTTTGTGTGCAAGCCGCAAGCCCTGTTTTTTTGTATAATAGGAGCGCATTCTTGGAAAAAGACAGGAGGGATCGGTGATGAGCGTCGGTCGCACGCTGGATATGACAAAAGGGCACCCGACACGGCTGCTGCTGCGGTTTGCCATGCCGATCTTTCTGGGAAATTTGCTGCAGCAATGCTACAATCTGGTGGATACCGCGCTGGCGGGGCATATGCTGGGCGACGCGGCGCTGTCCGAGATCGGTGCGACCGCCGCGCTGTATAGCCTAATTACCAGCTTCGCGTTCGGATTCAACAGCGGTATGGCGCTGCTGGTCAGTCGTTTTTGGGGCAGCGGCGAGCGGGAGCGGATGCGCCGCGCGGTTTGCTGGATGGTGGTGCTGGGCACCGGCGTGGCGGCGTTGCTGACCGGGGGGCTGCTGGGAGTGCGCCGTCCGCTGCTTTCGCTGCTGCAAACGCCGCCCGAGGTGCTGCCGGGGGCGCTGCAATATATCACGGTGATTTTGGCGGGTATTCCGCTGACTATGGCGTATAACTTGGAATCCGGCTTGCTGCGGGCGGTGGGCAACAGCATGACCCCGCTGCTGCTGCTGTTGTGCAGCACGGTGCTGAATGTGGGGCTGGATGTGCTGTTTATGGGTCCGCTGCACATGGGGGTGCAGGGCGCGGCGGTGGCGACCGTGCTGGCGCAGGGCATCAGCGCGGTGGGCGGCCTTTGGTATATGTGGCGGCGGTGTCCGGAGCTGCATTTCGGGCGGCGCGACTGGCACCCGCCGCGCGGATTTGTATCGGATATGCTGCTGACCGGGCTGAGCATGGCGATGATGAGCACCATCTTCAGTATCGGCAGCGTGATTTTGCAAGGCAGCATCAACGCGCTGGGCAAAGCGTATATCGCCGCGCAGGTGGGCGGACGGCGGTTGGTGGAGCTGTTTATGATGCCGGGCGCGGCGCTTAGCACTAGCATGGCGACCTACGCCAGCCAGAATTACGGCGCGGGGCGGCGGTCGCGTATTGCGCAGGGGGTGAAAGCCGCCTGTGTGGTGTATATGCTGTGGTGGGGGCTGTCGATGGTGTTCGCCTTTACCATTGCGCCGCAGGCGGTGCGGTGGGTCACCGGCAGCCGCGATGCCACCATCATCCGGTATGCGCTGTTGTATATTCAGGTGAGTATTCCGGTGTTTCCGCCGATGGGCTTTTTGATTATCATGCGCAACGCGCTGCAGGGGATGCGCCACCGGGTGGCACCGCTGCTGTGCAGCGGGTTGGAGCTGCTCGGGAAGATCGTGTTCGCACTGTGGCTGGTGCCGGTGTGGGGATACCCGGCGGTGTGTGCGTGCGAGCCGGTCACCTGGGTGATCTGCTGCCTATTTATGGTGGGCGCCACGCTGTTGTGGCGACAGGAATTTCGGGATAACGCCGTGATAGCGAAAAAGGAGACAGAGCAATGAGCGGGTATCAGCTGATCGCGTTTGATATGGACGGCACGCTGCTGAACAGCCAAAAACAGGTGAGCGCCGGATCGCTGGCGGCGATCGACCGCGCGCTGGCGGCGGGCAAGCAGGTGATTTTGTGCACCGGACGCGGTTTGGCGGAGCTGGCGGATTTTGCGGAGCTGCTGCAGCGGCTGTCCTTTTGCATTTGCGCGAGCGGGGCGGTGGCGTACCGGCTGCCGCAGCGGGAAGCGTTGTTCCACCGCCCGCTGCTGCCGCAGCAGGTGTGTACCCTGCTGGATCTGGCGGCGCAGGAGGGCGCGATGATGCATTTGCTGACCGACCGCTCGATTGTGCAAAACGATCACTGTGCGCATATGGATCAGTATGGGATGGGGGTGTATCAGCCCATGTACCAGCGGGTGACCGATCAATGGGAGGATGTGCGCCGGCAATACGAGGCGGCACCGTTCCCGGTGAGCAAATGCAATTTGTACCACACCGACGACGCGTCGCGCACCCGCACCGAGCGGCGCATTCGCGACAAGGGCTTGGCGGTGGAGGTGGTGCGCGCGGAGCGCACCTCGCTGGAAATATCCGCCGCGGGGGTGGACAAGGGTACCGGATTGCGCGAGCTGTGCCGCCAGATCGGGGTGCCGATCCACCAGACCATCGCGGTGGGGGATGCCAACAACGACATCGGGATGTTCCGCGTGGCGGGGCTGGCGGTGGCGATGGGCAACGCCGAGCCGGATATTCAGGCGCTGGCAGGTGCGGTGGTGGCGGATTGTGACCACGATGGCTGCGCCGAGGCGATTGATCGGTATTTGCTGTAAATAAGGGCTTGCCGCGAGCGGAAATCGACTGCTTTCGGCAAGCTTTTTTCGTTTTTGGGTAAAAAGCTTGTGTCGAAAACAAGAGAATTGTAAAGTTGACTTGCACTTTTGTACGCCACACGCTATACTTAGGGCAGATACCATCGGCGTAAGATGGCACATACTCGTGACTATTGAAAGGAGGCGGAAAGAGATGCCTTCAAGCGAAAAACCGAAAAGATCCGGAAAGTGGATGGTGGTGAAAAGCATCGTCTTTCCGCTGGTGCTGCTGCTGATCGTGGCAGCGGTTGTCGTGGGCGTGCATTATAACCGGATGGGGGATGCTGCTGAGCGGCGGGTCTATCGGCTGTTGATGGATTCCACCCGCGCCCAATCGGTCGCGATGGAGGAACGGGTGAATTCCTGTTTTGAGCAGTTGGAGTTGATCGCGGCGGGAATTGATTGGGAGCAGGATGTGTACACCGATGCGGACACACTGGCGAAGATGAAAACCGCAGTGGAGAAAAGCCAGTTTGATAATCTGGGCATTGCCAAACGCGGCGGAAAGCTGCTGTATCAAAACGGTACGACCGCGGATTGTTCGGATCGGCCGTATATTGCCAACGCTTTGAACGGCGAACAGAATGTGCAGTTTTTGCGCCATGGTCGGATGAGCGGCGATGCGGTATTTGTGTTTGCATCGCCGGTGTATGTGAACGGTCGCGTGGACGGGGTGGTGGTTGCAACCCGGAATATGCGGGAAATCAGCGCGAAGCTGGAATCCGGCAAAGAAATAGATAGCCAAAATAATATTCTTTGCTATGCGGATGGCGAAATCATTTCCGGAACGCTGGACGGCAAGGCGCTGACCACCGGCGATCAGCTTAGCCGGTATTTTGCCGGTTTCTCCTCGGTCGTCCAAGGGGCACAGGAGGATGTGGCGACCTTCCGGCACGACGGCAAGGAGTATTACGGCATCTGCACACCATCCGGCTTGGATGACATTTATATTTTCAGTGTCGCGGATAAGTCGTATGCCTCGTATTTGGCGGGCAGCTACATCAAATGGAGCTTGACGGTGATCGTCGGCCTGTTTTTCCTGATGCTGGCGGCCGCGATCATTACCATTGGCCAGCTGCGGCGGCGGATCACGGTGGTGCAGCAACGCGAAGCCGAGCACCGGCGGCAGCTGGAGGATTACTACCGGTTCCAAAACAAGCGCCCGGGCGAACACGCCCGTGTGGTGGCGTCGTATCATGTAAATTTGACACAGGATCGTTGCGAGGAAGATCGTGTGGAGGGACGCCGGGCGTTTTTGGGAAACGACCCGGTGGATACGCAGGCTATTGAAACATGGGTCCACGATCATATTTATCCCGGCGATTGGGAGCGGTATCAGGAGCGGCTGTCGCGCGACAGTCTTGCGGCGGCATTTGACAAAGGCACCAAGAGCGCGCAGGAGGATTTTCTGTTCTATCGCGAGGGTGTGGGCTATCTGTGGATGCGGGTAGCGGTGGATCTGGCGCAAAACCCGATGACCGAAGATCTGGAGGCAGTGGTTTGCGTGCTCAATGTCAACCGCGAGAAGCGGCTGATGCAGGCGGGACAAAAGCTGATCAACGAAAAATTCGCTGCGATGGGGCTGCTGGATGTGCGGTCGGGGCGTGTGTATGGGGTCAAGGCGCTGTCTGCCGGAAAACCCAACCAAATCATTGAAACGCTGGTGTATGACGAGGTGGCGCATCGCGCTTTGAAGAAGCTGCTGACACCGCATGATTATGCCGAGATCATCGACCACATCACGTTGAAAGCTGTGCAGGAACAGTTGGAAATCGACGGCGAGTATAAAGTGGTTTTGCACTTTATGCGGGACGGTCACGCCACGCCCACCCATTATCAGGCGCGGTATTCCTATTTGGATGACCGGCACGAAAGCATTATGGTTTCGTGCGAGGATATCACCGATCTGTTGGACAGCAAAATCGATACCGACACCGGATTGTACAACTATGTCGGCTTCCACGAGCAGGTGCGCGAGTGGGTGCGGCGGCATCCGGGGCAAAAATATCGGATGATGCGCTACAATATTGATGGTTTCCGCAACATCAATGGAACCTACGGATATGAGGCGGGCAACAAGCTGCTGCACGACATCGGGCAATATCTGCACCGGGGCGACAGTGCCGACAGCTTTGCCGGACATTTGAATTCGGATCACTTTGTGCGGTTCTGCTCGGCGGATTCTCCGTCGCCGGACGAGTGTTATGCACAGTTTTTGGAATATTTCCGCCATTATGAGCTGCCATATCCGTTGTCGCTGCATATTGGCGTGTATGATCTTTGCGAGCCGGAGTGCGACTCGTTTACCATGAGCTACAAGGCGCATCTGGCGCTGCAATCCATCAAGGGGGATATGTCCACCCATATTGCTTATTACAAAAAAGGGTTGCTGCAAGCCACCAAAGAGGAGCAGCGGCTGCTTGCCGAGGTAGAAAACGCCGTGCAGGATCACCAGCTGGAGGTGTGGTTCCAGCCGCAGTACCGGTATCCCGATCGCCGCATTATCGGTGCGGAGGCGCTGGTGCGGTGGCGGCATCCCGAGCGCGGGCTGATTATGCCCAGTGATTTTGTGCCGCTGTTGGAGCGCAGCAAGCAGATCACAATTGTGGATGCCTATGTATGGGAGCAAACCTGTCGGTTTGTTGCGGAAATGCGCGACAAGGGCATCGCGGTGCCGGTTTCGGTGAATATTTCCCGCGAGGATGTGAACCGGTCGGATGTGTACGCCGCGCTGACGGGGTTGGTGCAGCGGTACGATATTCCACCGCGACTGCTGCGGTTGGAAATCACCGAAAGCGCGTATATGAAGGATCCCCGCGAGTTGACTGCGATGGTGGAGGCTTTTAGAAACAGTGGCTTTGTGGTGGAAATGGACGATTTCGGCAGCGGGTATTCGTCGCTGAATATGCTGAAGGATCTGGATATTGATGTGCTGAAGCTGGATCGCAAGCTGATTGCCGAGATCGGCGGCGACCACGACAAGAGCAACACGATTTTGCAATCGGTGGTGAGCATGGCGCATTCGCTGCATCTGGCGCTGATCGCCGAGGGAATCGAAACGCGCGAGCAGGCGGACTATTTGCAGTCGATCGGATGTGTGGATATGCAGGGCTTCTATTTCAGCAAGCCGTTGCCGATGGCTGATTTCCGGCAGCTGCTGCAACAGTGACACAACGAGCAAGGCTCGTGAAAAAGGGCACGGAGTTCTCTCCGTGCCCTTTTTGGTGCGGTTTGCCGCCGGTGGTGGGATAGCCATTATCCAAAACTGCGTGATGCCTAAAGAATACGGCGAATAATCAACGAAAAAAGCCCGCGTATCTCGAAAGAGATGTGAAGTGATAAAATAATGGTAGACACGAAAGTGCCTACCATTATTTTTATGCTA
>URFL01000019.1 GCA_900547105.1 uncultured Oscillospiraceae bacterium
TGCCAAAGCGCGCACCGAGCTGGCGGATGAGGATGTGACCAAAAACCCCTGCTACCAATATGCGGCGCTGCGCCACGCGTTTTATCGCAAGGGCCGCGCGGTGGAGCTGATGGTCAGCTACGAGCCGTGCTATGCGATGATGTCCGAATGGTGGAAACAGCTGTACGGCGAGAGCGAGGGCAAGGACGGCAAGGGCTTGTTCCCGGCGTCGGTCATTTTCTCCACCGACCTGCACTCGATGGGTCAGTTTGTACAGGATGGCTCCAACATTTTGTTTGAAACGGTGGTGCTGATCGACCAGCCGCAAAAACAGCGGGTGATCGAAGAGGATCCCGAAAACGTGGATGGGCTCAACTTTTTGACCGGCAAGACCATGGCGGAAGTGAACCAGAAAGCGTTCCAGGGCACGGTGCTGGCGCATGCTGATGGCGGCACCCCCAGTCTGGTGCTGCATGTTCCTTCGGTATGCGAGGAAGAGCTGGGCTATCTGATCTATTTCTTTGAAAAGGCCTGTGCCATTTCCGGCTATATGCTGGGGGTCAACCCCTTTGACCAGCCGGGTGTGGAAAGCTATAAACGCAATATGTTTGCGCTGCTGGGCAAACCCGGCTACGAGCAGGAGCGCGCCGCGCTGGAAGCGCGTCTGTGATCCATGCGGGACAGTTTTTATTTCGGTTGTCAGCCGTCGTTGGCGGCTCCAATATACCATTCTAGGAGGAATTGAATATGATTACTTTGATTTTGGGACGCAAAGGATCGGGAAAAACCAAACGCTTGATCGATATGTGCAACGCCGCTACGGCCGAGTCCAAGGGCAGCGTCGTCTTTATTGAAAAGGATAGCAGCCTCACCTATGATATCAGCCGTCAGGCTCGTCTGGCGGTGGCCGAGGATTATCAGATCTCCGGCTATGACGCATTCTACGGCTTCATCGCCGGTATGTGCGCCAGCAACTACGACATCACCGACATCTTTGTGGATTCCACCATCAAGATCGGCGGCGACAACCGCGAAGAGCTCGCCACCTTTATCGAGCGGCTGGGCGCGCTGTCCAAAAAAGCCGACACCAATGTGGTGCTGTCGGTTTCGGCGGACAAAGAGGATATCCCCGAGCGGATCGCCGAATTTGCGGTCGAGATCTAAACAACAAACCGGAAGCAAACGGGCAAGCTGTTGCTGCGGCAGGGCTTGCCCGCTTGCCCTGCCCGGAGGTAACGGGAGGAAACGCTGATGTATCGCTATGAAACGCATTTTCACACCGCGCTGGTCAGCCCTTGCGGCAATGTGCCCGCCGATGAGGCGGTGCGTGCCTTTCACGAACAGGGCTATGCCGGTATCACCGTGACCGATCATTATTATGACGGCTTGTTTGAAAATCTCGCGAGCGGTTCGTCGTGGGAGGACAAGCTTTCCTGGTGGCTGTCCGGCTGGCGGCAGGCGCTGGCAGCGGGGCAGGAGATCGGCATGACAGTGATGCTGGGGATGGAGCTGCGCTTTGCGGGGCATCCTGAGGATTATCTGGTCTACGGCATTTCGGAGGCGTTCTTGCGGGAGCATCCCCGCCTGTACGCGATGACACCTGCCTCGTTTTCCGCGCTGGCGCGGGAAAACGGACTGTATTTCGGACAAGCTCATCCGTTTCGCCCGGGGCTTCACCGGTGCGACCCCACCCTGCTGGATGGGGTGGAGGGATACAACGGCAACAAGCGCCACAACAGCCACGATGCCGATGCCCGCGCGTTTGCCCGTGAGAACGGCTTGCTGATGACCTCCGGCGCGGATTTCCACGAATGGGAGGATCTGGCGCGCGGCGGTATGTGGTCGCCCGAACCGGTGCGGGACGAGGGACACTGGGTGCAGCTGCTGAAAAGCGGCGCGCTGACCCCGATTTTTGGAGACGAACAGGGCGAATAACCGGAGAAGATGCGGTTTCTCTGAAAAAAGTGTTGACAAACCGCCGGGATATCTATATAATATTTTGCGTGACACTCGAGGTGTATGATGAATTACTCGTTAAAACCCTTGTTTATGGGGGATGTGTCCGTGGTTCCGATCGAGCAGTCGCTCGACCTCTCCGACTTGGAGGTACAAGGCCAAAAGCCATTTGTGCAGCCGGTCGAAGTGACCGGAGCCGTGCAGTATGTGGAGGGTGTGGTTACCCTGCGTGCCAAGGTTCACTACTGGTTCGACGGTGTGTGCGACCGGTGTGCCGAACCGTTCCGGCATGAAGAAACACTGCCCTTGACCCACATTCTGGTAACTTCCCTGAACGATGAATCGAACGAAGATTTTGTGCTGTTGAAGGACTTTCAACTGCCGCTGGACGAATTGGTAACCACCGATCTGCTCCTGAGCTTACCGATGAAATCGCTTTGCCGGGAAGACTGCCGCGGGCTTTGCCCTCAGTGCGGGCACAACCTGAACAACGGGGAGTGCGGCTGCCGGCAGGAAACGGTTGACCCTCGCTTAGCGGCGTTAAAAGATTTGTTGAATTAGAATAAGGAGGTGCTGACGATGGCGGTACCCAAGAGAAAGCATTCCAAGGCTCGTCGTGACAAAAGACGCAACAATGTGTGGAAAATGGACGCTCCGGCGCTCATGAAATGCCCGCAGTGCGGCGAATACAAACGCGCGCACCGCGTGTGTGGCAACTGCGGCTACTACAACGGCCGGCAGGTCATCAAAAAAGAAGCCTGATGATTGCTGAGAAGGTGAAAATAGAGGGTGCAGCTTTGCAATAAGGGCTGTGCCCTCTGTTTTTTGTATTCTGACCGAAAGGAGAGATCGCATGGCGGTGACGATACAATCGGTCCAGCCGGACAGCCCTGCGGCGCGCAAAAAGCTGCGTGGGGGGATGCAGCTTTGCAGCATCAACGGACACGAGATCATGGATGTGCTGGACTACCGGTTTTATATGATGGAACCCAAGCTGGTGTTGGAAGTGGACGACAACGGCGCGCGCCGCCGTGTGAAGATCCGCAAAAAAGAGGACGAAGAGCTGGGGCTGGAATTTGAAACCTATTTGATGGACAGCCAGCATTCCTGCCGCAACAAATGCATCTTCTGCTTTATCGACCAGCTGCCGCCCGGCATGCGCGAGTCGCTGTATTTCAAGGACGACGACAGCCGCCTGTCCTTTTTGTTCGGCAACTACATCACGCTGACCAACCTGACCGAGCACGAGGTGCAGCGGATCATTGATATGCACATCAGTCCCATTTATATTTCGGTGCACACCACCAATCCGGAGCTGCGCTGCCGGATGATGGGCAACCGCTTTGCCGGGGATCGGCTGGAGGCGATGTATCGCTTTGCCGCCGCCGGTATCCGTATCGAATGTCAGCTGGTGCTTTGCCCCGAATACAACGACGGAGCGGAGCTGCAGCGAACGATGGACGATCTGGCACGGCTGGTGCCGTCGGTGGAAAGCGTGGCGGCGGTGCCGGTGGGGTTGACCCGCTATCGCGAAGGATTGGCGCCGCTGCGCTCCTTTACCCGCGAAGAATGCGGGCAGGTAATCGATGCGATGGAGGCGATGGGCGACCGGATGCTGCGCGAAACCGGCAACCGGCTGTTTTACGCTTCGGACGAATTTTATCTGAAAGCCGGGCGCCCGATTCCGGAGGCGGAGTTTTACGGCGATATGTCCCAGCTGGAAAACGGCGTGGGCATGATCGCGCTGCTCAAGCTGGAATTTGAACAGGCGCTGGAGGATGCCGAGGACACGCCGGCGGGCAGTCGACTGACCATCGCCACCGGCGAAGCAATCGCGCCTTTTTTGCGCACGCTGGTTGACGCGGCGGCTAAAAAATGGCATAATTTGGATGTGACAGTGATCGCGGTGCGCAACGAATTTTTTGGCGGCGCGATCGATGTGGCGGGGCTGGTGACCGGCGGCGATATTATCCGCCAGCTGAAAGGGCGCGTGGGCGACCGGCTGCTGATTCCGGAGGTGATGCTGCGGTATGGCGGCGTCAGCTTTTTGGACGATGTGACCCCCGCGCAGGTGGAGCAGGAGCTGGGCGTGCCGCTGACGGTGGTCGCCAGCGATGGTGCGTCGCTGTTGGACGCGATGATGCTGTAAGCTCCGTATAAAACAAGTATTTATTTAGGATGATAGAGATCAGGAGGTGAGCCGTATGGCACGGCCTGTGGTGGCGATTGTGGGGCGACCCAATGTTGGAAAGTCCACCTTGTTTAATAAATTGATCGGGCAGCGGCTGGCGATCGTAAAAGATACGCCGGGCGTGACCCGTGACCGGTTGTTTGCGCCTTGTGAATGGCGCGGACGTTCGTTTATGCTGGCGGATACCGGCGGTATCGAGCCGTATTCGGACGATGTGATCCTGTCCCAAATGCGGCGGCAGGCGCAGCTCGCGATCGAACAGGCGGATGTGATCGTGTTGGTGACCGATCTGCTGTCCGGTGTCACCGCCAACGATGCGGATGTCGCGGTGATGCTGCAAAAAAGCGGCAAGCCGGTGGTGCTGGCGGTCAACAAATGCGACAACATCGGCGGTTTGCCCGCCGACTTTTATGAGTTCTATAATCTGGGGTTGGGCGACCCGATCCCGGTATCCTCGGTGCACGGACACGGCACCGGCGATTTGCTGGATGCGGTGTTCGAGTATCTGCCGGACGAAGCGGAGGAGGAAGAGGATCCCGATGTGATCCGTGTGGCGGTGATCGGCCGCCCCAACGCGGGCAAATCCTCGCTGATTAACCGCATCGCGGGCGAAGAGCGCACCATCGTGTCCAACATCGCGGGCACTACCCGCGATTCGGTGGATACGCCGGTGCACAACCAGTACGGCGATTTCGTGTTTATCGATACCGCCGGACTGCGCCGCAAAAGCAAAGTGGACGATGCGATTGAAAAATACAGCGTGCTGCGCGCCGAAATGGCGGTGGAGCGCGCGGATGTGTGCGTTATTCTGATCGATGGGGTGGAAGGCTTCACCGAACAGGACAGCAAGGTGGCGGGTATCGCCCACCAGCAGGGCAAGGCGTGTATCATCGCTGTCAACAAATGGGACGCGGTGGAAAAAGACGACAAAACTATGGACAAGATGCGCAAAAAGCTGGAAAACGACTTTTCCTTCATGTCCTATGCGCCGTTTTTGTTTATCTCTGCCAAGACCGGCCAGCGGGTGGATCGCCTGTTTGAGATGATCGATTATGTCAATCAGCAAAACGCGATGCGCATTTCCACCGGTATGCTTAACGATGTGTTGGCGCAGGCGACTGCGCGGGTGCAGCCGCCCACCGATAAGGGGCGCCGGCTGAAGATCTACTATATGACCCAGCCGTCCACCCGCCCGCCCACATTTGTGTGCTTTGTCAACCGGGCGGATCTGTTCCATTTTTCGTACCAGCGGTATCTGGAAAACCAGATTCGGGAAACATTCGGGCTGGTGGGTACGCCGGTGCGGATGATCGTGCGGGAAAAAGGCGACAACACCAGAGGATAGGAGAGAAAACCAATCATGACATGGACGCAGTTTATCGCGAGCTATTGGATGCCGCTGCTGCTCGGCGCGATCATCGCGTACCTGCTGGGCAGCTTCAACTTCGCTATTATCATTACTAAGGTGATGAAAAAGGGCGATATTCGCGATTGCGGCAGCGGCAATGCCGGAGCGACCAATGTGCTGCGATCGCAGGGCAAGGGCGCGGCGGCGCTGACCACACTGGGCGATCTCGCGAAAAGTATGCTGTCGGTGTGGATCGGCGGCTGGCTGATCACCCATATCAACGCGGATCTGGTGTCCGGTGAGATGGCGCAGCAGCACATTCGCATCATCGGGGAATATGTCGCGGGGCTGTTTTGTATTCTGGGTCATCTGTATCCGCTGTATTTCGGGTTCCGCGGAGGCAAAGGTGTGCTGGCGACGCTGGGCATGATGCTGGTGCTGGACTGGCGGGTCGCGCTGCTGTGTCTGGGCGTGTTTGCGATTGTGCTGGCGATCGGGAAAATGGTGTCGCTGGGTTCCATTATGGCGGGCATCACCATGGTGATCTGCACCTTCCTGTTCCGTGCGTTTGTGGATCATTATCCCGCTTCGGTGGTGGCGATCTGCACCGCGATGGCACTGTTTATTGTGGTGATGCTGATTTGCAAGCATATTCCCAACATCAAACGGATCGCCAACGGCACCGAAAGCAAGATCGGGCAACACAAAACCGATGCGGCGGATAACGCTGAATAAAATCGAAAATCAAACGGTTTCAGAACTGTTTTTGCGAAAGGAGATGCGCGCATGGCGAAGATCATGGTAGTGGGAGCCGGCGGCTGGGGCACCGCTTTGGGGCTGATGGCTCACCGGTACGGACACGAGGTGACGCTGTGGTCGCCGTTTTCTGAGGAGATCGAGCGGCTGCGCCGCGATCAGGAGCACAAAAAGCTGCTGCCGGGGGTGCCGATCCCCGAAACGGTGGGGCTGACCACGGATTTGAACGAGGCGGCGGGTGCCGATCTGGTCATCATGGCGGTGCCCTCGTTTGCGGTGGAAAGCACCGCCCGCAGCTTACAGTCGATTTTGACGGCGGATACGGTGATCGCGAACGCCGGCAAGGGGCTGCAGGAGGACTCTCTGCTGCGCTTTTCGCAGGTGATCAGCCGCGAGGTGCCGCAATGCTCGGTGGTGGTGCTGTCCGGTCCCTCCCATGCGGAGGAGGTCGCGCGCGGCGTTCCCACCACGGTGGTGAGCGCGTCGCAGGATATGGCGGCCGCCGAGGCGGTACAGCAGTGGCTGATGAACCCGCGGTTCCGTATTTATGTGAATCCGGATGTGATCGGCGTGGAGCTGGGCGGCGCACTCAAAAATGTGATCGCGCTGGCTGCCGGTATTGTGGACGGCATGCAGCTGGGCGATAACACCAAAGCGGCGCTGATGACCCGTGGATTGGCGGAAATGGCGCGGCTTGGTGTGGCGCTGGGGGCGAAATCCGCCACCTTTGCCGGGCTGTCCGGTATGGGCGATCTGGTGGTCACCTGCGGCAGTATGCATTCCCGCAACCGCCGTGCCGGTATTCTGATCGGCCAGGGCTTCACCGCTGAGCAGGCGGTCAAGCAGGTCGGCACGGTGGAGGGCTATCTGGCTGCCCGCGCCGCGTGGCGGCTGGCGGAGCAGGCCGGGGTGGATATGCCTATTGTGGAGCAGTGCTACCGCATCTGTTACGAACAACGCTCGGCGCAGGAGGCGATTCAAACGCTGATGACCCGTCCGCGCCGGTTGGAATCGGATTATTCCTGGCAATAAAAACAGGCATATCCTCCGCTTTTGGTGCATATACTGCATCAAAAAGGGGATGGGTGTATGTTTGTATTCTCCGTGAAAGCCTCGAAAATGCGGCTTGTTACGATGGCGTTTTGCGCTGTCGTGCTGGTGGTACTGGTGCTTGCAGTGACGGCGCGGTCATCGTCGACCGCCGCGACCGGAGCCTCAACGATGGGAACGACCGTACCGGGCGGCAGCGAAACGGCGCGTGTGGCGCTGCTGCGCTCGCTGGGATATCGGGTGGAGCTGCCGGTGGCGGCGGTGGAGGAAATTCTGATTCCGGATGTGTTTGACGAGGAAACCACGCGCTACAACCAGCTGCAGCAAACGGCGGGGATGGATCTGCAGCCCTACCACGGCAAGCGGCTGAAATGCTGGACTTATACGCTGCAGGGCGATGTGTCCGGCGAGGACACGGTGGCGCATTTGTACGAATATAAGGACACCATTGTGGCGGGGGATGTGTCCGCCACGCGGGCGGACGGGTTTATGCGCGCGCTGACGCGGGCAACCACGCCCTCGACGAAAGGATAGGACGATATGCTGCAGCGGCTGGACAAAATACTGGTGTCGCAGGGCAAGGGCAGCCGCAGCGAGGTGCAGCGGCTGATCCGACGGGGGTGTGTGACGGCGGACGGCGCGGTGCTGCGCGATCCCGCCGCCAAGGTGGACCCCGACCAAACGGCACTGGCGCTGAACGGTCGGCCGCTGACCTATGCCGAGCATCTGTATATCATGATGAACAAGCCGGCGGGGCTGCTGTGCGTGTCGCGCGACCCGAAGCAGCCGACCGTGCTGGACAAGCTGCCGCCGTCGCTGCAACGACCGGGATTGTTCCCGGCGGGACGGTTGGATAAGGATACGGTGGGGTTCACGCTGATTACCGACGACGGCGATTTCGCCCACCGGCTGCTGGCGCCGCGGCGCCATGTGCCTAAAACCTACCAGGCGGTCATCGATGCCCCTTTGCAGGAGGGTCAGCCCGAAGCTTTTACAAAAGGTTTGCTTTTGGAGGACGGCACCCCGTGTTTACCGGCAAAATTACGATTGCTGCAGCCGGGGGAGCATCCGCTGGTGGAGGTGTGCATCACCGAAGGGAAATATCACCAAATCAAGCGGATGTTCGGCGTATTTGGCCACAAGGTGTTGTGGCTGAAACGCACCGCCATGGGCGGTCTTTGGCTGGATGACACGCTGGCAGAGGGGGAGGCACGGGCGCTATCGCTGGAGGAACTCGCCTGCATCTGGAAATAGTGGAATTTTTTTGTGCATTTTGTCGTTATGAAAAATATATAAAAGACTTTTCAAAAGTTTGTTGATAAACGGTATGGCTATCTGTTTAAAAATCTGGTATATTAAGTAGCGTAAGTCAGTTTGGGGTTGTGTACCCGCTGGCTGTGAATATGTGGGAGGTTGTACAATGGCAAGTTTGTCGCTCAAAAGCATCTATAAAAAATACCCCGGTGGGGTTACCGCTGTTTCCGACTTCAACTTGGAGATCAAGGACAAGGAGTTTATTATTCTGGTTGGTCCTTCCGGTTGCGGTAAATCCACTACCCTGCGTATGATCGCGGGTCTGGAAGAGATCTCGGACGGGGAACTGTACATCGGCGACAAGCTGGTCAACGATGTGGCGCCCAAAGATCGTGATATCGCGATGGTGTTCCAGAACTACGCGCTGTATCCGCATATGACCGTGTTCGAGAACATGGCGTTCGGCTTGAAGCTGCGCAAAGTTGCGAAAGACGAGATCAAACGCCGCGTGGAAGAAGCCGCGCGGGTGCTGGATATCGCTCATCTGCTGGACAGAAAGCCGAAGGCGTTGTCTGGTGGTCAGCGTCAGCGTGTAGCGCTGGGTCGTGCTATCGTGCGTGAACCCAAGGTCTTCCTGCTGGACGAACCGCTGTCCAACTTGGACGCGAAGCTGCGTGCGCAGATGCGGACCGAGCTGTCCAAGCTGCACCAGAAACTGGGTACCACCTTTATCTATGTTACCCACGACCAGACCGAAGCTATGACCATGGGCGATCGCATCGTGGTTATGAAAGACGGCCTGATCCAGCAGGTGGATTCTCCCCAGAAGCTGTATTCTTATCCCTGCAACACCTTCGTCGCCGGCTTTATCGGCAGCCCGCAGATGAACTTTGTGGATTGCCGTCTGATCAAAAAAGGCGACACCTTCTATGTGGAATTTGGTTCGGAAGACACCAAAACCAAACGCGGCGTGAAATATCATGTGCCGCTGCCGGCGTATAAAAACGAAAAAGGTGCGCTGGAAGAGTATGTGGACAAAGACGTGCTGATGGGTATCCGTCCCGAAGATGTCCACGACGAACCCCGCTATCTGGAGAAATTCGCGGATGACAAGATCAACGCGGATGTCGAAGTGACCGAAATGATGGGTGCTGAAACCTATCTGTATCTGACGGTCGAGGGTATCAGCATGACCGCGCGCGTGGAGCCGACCTCTACCGCCCGTCCCAGCGATACCATCGAAATCGTGCTGGATAACGAGCGTATCCACCTGTTCGACAAAGAGACCGAACGCGCGATCTGCCACTAATCTGTTTGTCACAACACGGCGCCTGCCCGATAGGGTGGGCGCTGTTCTTTTTATACGCGATCCTGCGGCGGATTCGGGGAAACGGCGAGATAGAAGTATGTCGAAAATGTAAAATTTAGCAAAACCGCACGGAAAAGCAGTTCTTTTTTTGCCGAAATACTTGCAAAATCGTTTGGGATTGTGTACAATAATCCTTGATACGGCAACGGGCAAACGCGTATAATGCCCAATTTGATTGACCGATCCCGCCCTGTGCGGCGGGAATGAACGAAGGAAGGGGTAGCCATATGTCTAACCGACTGTTCCAAAGTATCGTCCACCAAATGAGGGAGGCCATTGACCGCACCATCGGTGTGATCGACGAAACCATGACGGTTATCGCCTGCAGCGATTTGGGGCGCATTGGGGAACCCTGCGGCCAGATCGGCGAAGAGGCCTTTTCCTCTACCGACCCGTTTGTGGTGGATGGATATACCTATAAGGCATTCGGTTCTCGCCCGGTGGGCGAGCATCTGCTGTTCGTCGAGGGCACGGACGATCAGGCGTCCAAATATGCGGCTATGCTGGCGGTGTCGCTGTCCAGCATCAAGCAGTACCATGACGAAAAATACGACCGCGGCAATTTTGTTAAGAATGTGATTCTGGACAACATTCTGCCGGGCGACATTTATCTGAAAGCGCGTGAGCTGCGCTTTAATAATGATGTCAGCCGGGTGGTGCTGCTGATTCGCATCTCCGCCCGCGCCGAAGTTTCGGCGTACGATGTCATCCAAAACCTGTTCCCCGAAAAGACAAAAGATTTTGTGGTGAACATCAACGAATCGGATATCGCGCTGGTCAAAGAGATCCGCACCGGTATCGATTCCAAGGATCTGGAAAAGCTGGCGCGCTCCATTGTGGACACGCTGAGCAGCGAATTCTACACCCAAGCCACCGTCGGTATCGGCACGGTGGTCGAGGGAATCAAGGATCTGGCGCGCTCCTTCAAGGAGGCGCAGGTCGCGTTGGAAGTCGGCAAGGTGTTCGACACCGAAAAAACCATTATCAACTATGATAATCTGGGCATTGCCCGCCTGATCTACCAGCTGCCGACCACGCTGTGCGAAGTGTTCCTGAAGGAAGTGTTCAAGCGCGGTTCCATTGATTCGCTGGATCAGGAAACGCTGTTCACCATTCAGCGCTTCTTTGAAAACAACCTGAACGTTTCCGAAACCTCTCGGAAGCTGTTTGTCCACCGCAACACGCTGGTCTATCGTTTGGAAAAGATCAAGCGGCTGACCGGTTTGGACTTGCGCGAATTTGACGATGCGATCGTCTTTAAGGTGGCGCTGATGGTCAAAAAGTACCTGATGGCCAACCCGGTGAAGTATTAAAAACACGATAACGATCGCCGATCGGCCTTGGCCGGTCGGCGCTTGTCACTTTTTGAACGAACTGCCGCTGATGGCAGAAAATGGAGCCTTGTTTGTACTCAAAATCGGTGATACAATAGCCACCAAAGCCGCACGGTTGGCGGCGGGACAAGGCAACAAAAGAAGGTGCCGCGCGGCGCTTTCTTTGCAGGAGGTGTCCTTTTGATCGAGTTTAAGGGCGTACATAAAACGTACGACAACGGCACAAAAGCGCTTCGGGATGTCAATATTCATATCGACAAAGGCGAGTTTGTGTTTATCGTGGGCGCTTCGGGATCGGGCAAAAGCACGTTTCTGAAGCTGATCATGCGCGAAGAGCGCCCCAACGCGGGCGAGGTGATCGTCAACGGCTTTAAGCTGAACAAGCTGCGGCGGCGCAAGGTGCCGTATCTGCGGCGTACTATGGGTATTGTGTTCCAGGATTTCCGTTTGATCAACAATATGACGGTGTTTGATAATGTGGCGTTCGCCATGCGGGTCATCGGCGCGTCCCAGCGCGAGGTGCGCAAGCGGGTGCCGTATATTCTGGGGCTGGTCGGGCTGCAGGACAAAGCGCGGAGCTATCCGATGGAATTGTCCGGCGGCGAGCAGCAGCGGGTCGGTTTGGCGCGCGCGCTGGTGAACAATCCCTCTATGATTATTGCGGACGAGCCCACCGGTAATATCGACCCCGAAATGTCGATGGAGATCGTGGAGCTGTTGACCGAGATCAACCGTCGCGGCACCACCGTGCTGATGGTGACCCACGAGCATGAGCTGGTACACGCGTTCCCGCACCGGATCATCGAGATCCGCAACGGTACAGTGGTGTCGGACAGCTTGTATGAGGACGACAGCACCGATGCACCGGCACCGCAGGAGTCGGTGCAGCCGACAGCGGCGGGCACAGCTCAGGCGGACGTGGCTCAGACGGAGCAGCCGTCGGACGAGCCGACCACTACCGCGCAGCCGGATATCTTGTTGGCGCCGGCGGAACCCACGGAAGGAGGCGACACCGATGCGGCTGAGTAGTATGCGTTACCTCCTGCGGGAGGGCTTTCGGAACATCTGGCAAAACCGGTTTATGTCGCTGGCATCCATCTGCGTGCTGGTATCCTGCCTGCTGCTGACCGGTGGCGCGTATCTGGTGTTTGAAAACATCGACAACGCCTTCAAACAGGTGTACGAACAGAATGTGGTGGTGGTGTTCGCCAAGGAAAACACCACCAGCGACCAGCTGAAAACGCTGGAACAGCAGCTCAAACAGCTGGACAATGTCCAAAATGTGCAGTATGTGTCCAAGGACGAAACGCTGAAAACCTATAAAAACGATATTCCGGAAGCCACCTATCAGGAAATGCAGGGCAAGGAAAATCCCATGCTGGATCTGTTCGTGGTGAAGTTTAAGGATCTGGAAAAATTCGATGCTACGCTGGGGCAGATCCAAAAGCTGCAAAACATCGATGACATCAGCTCCAACAAAACCATCGCGCAAACGCTGACCAAGGTGCGCAACATTGTGTTGACCGTATCCGGCTGGATCATCGGTGTGTTGCTGCTGGTGGCGCTGTTCATCATCTCCAACACCATCAAGCTGACGGTGTACAGTCGCCGGTTGGAAATTTATATTATGAAATCGGTGGGTGCCACCAACCTGTTTATCCGCGTCCCGTTCCTGATCGAGGGTATGATCCTCGGCTTGATCGCGGGCGGCGCGGCGTATGGCATTATCTATTATCTGTACGATAAACTGGCGGGTATGTTCAGCTTTGTCGGCGTGTTCGGTATGGTCAGCTTTGCGGACGTGTGGGTCGTGCTGCTGGTCGGCTTTTTGGTGGCTGGCGTGGCGACCGGTATGCTGGGCAGCGCCATCTCGATGGGACGGTATTTGAAACGCGACGGAGGTATGGCAGATGATTAAGAAGAACTCCAAATACATCCGTTTTGTCGCCGTGCTGTGCGCGGTCGTGTTGACGGCGGTTTCGCCCGTCGGCATGGCGCGCCCGTCGGTGAAAGCGGAATCGAAATCCAGCCTGCAAAGCCAGCTGGATGATCTGGCGGCGGAAGAGGATCGCTTGAACGATCAGATCGCGGCGTACAAAGACGATCTGAATAAGCAGCAGGCGTATCTGGACAGCATCAACGAAAAGATCAGCAACGCGCAGGCGCAGATCGATGTGCTGACCGAAAAGATCAACGGCCTTGACGAGCAGATTTATGCCAAGGAGCAGGAGATCGCGGAAAAAGAACAGCAGATCAGCGACCGCGAGCAGGAGATTCAGGACGATTTCGCCAAGCTGCAGCAGCGGCTGCGGGCGATCTCCAAGTCCGGCAATATGTCGGCGCTGCAAATGCTGATGGATACTGATGAATATACCGATTATTTGATCAAGTCCAAAATGATGGAGCGCATTGCGCAAAATGATCAGCAGCTGATGGACCAGCTGGAGGCGGAGATTACCAAGATCAACCAGGAAAAGAAAAAGGTTGAGGACGAGAAAAAAGTGATCGACGACCAGAAAGCGGTCGTGGCGGCGGATAAGTCCAAAGCGGACGATAAGAAAGCCGAGCTGGACACGCTGTACAGCCAGGCGAACAGCGTCGCCAAAAAGCTGGAGGGCAGCATTTCCAACTATAAAGACCAGTTGGCTGCCAACCAGCAAAAGCAGGAAGAAACCGAACAGGCGCTGCAGGAGCTGATTCGCGAAGAGATCCGCAAACAGCAGCAGGCCAATGCTGGGAACAATTCGGGCGGTAGCTCCGGTGGTTCGTCCGGCGGCGGCAGCTATAGCTATGGCGGCGGCACCATGACCTGGCCGGTGCCGGCGGTGCGCAACATTTCGTCCGGGTATGGCTATCGCTGGGGTGCGGCGCACCGCGGCGTGGACATCTCCGAAGGGGCGGTGCCGGTGTACGGTCAAACGATCGTGGCGGCGGCTTCCGGCCGGGTGATTTATGTGAACAACAGCAACTCGTGGGGCAGCGGTGCCTCGTGGGGCTATGGCTACTGCGTGATCATCGACCACGGCACCGATGCGAACGGCAACAACGTGACCACCCTGTACGCCCACTGCTCGGCGGTGTATGCGTATGTGGGGCAGTCCGTGTCGGCGGGCGATGCCATTGCGGCAGCCGGAGCGACCGGCGATGTGACCGGTCCGCACCTGCATTTTGAGGTGCGGCTCAACGGCTCGGCGGTGGATCCGATCGCCAACGGTTATTTGCGCGGATAATGCAGAAGCGGGGATACGGCGTATCCCCGCTTTTTTCCGAAAGGAGACGGCATGAGCAAGAAAGTTTCGGTCGGCGTTTTGCTGACAGCGGTGCTTTTGAGCATTGCATTGACAGTGTCGGTCACCATGGTGATCGCGATCCGGTATTTTAACTCGACGGTCAGCGATGTGACCCAGCGGCAGGCGATGTTCGATTATGTGACCGATGTGGATAAGATCGTGCGGTACCATTATTACGGTACGATTGACGAAGAAAAGCTACGCAGTGCGCTGGGTGAGGGGTATATCGACGGCATCGGCGACCCCTATGCCGCGTATCTGAGCGCAGAGGAATATCGCGAGGCGCTGGATACGCTGGCGGGCAAACAAACCGGCTTCGGGCTGGATGTGGCGTTGTCTGACAACGGCCGTATTGTGATCACCCGCGTACACCCGCAGTCAACGGCGGACAAAGCGGGGATCCAGGCGGGCGATGTGATTACGGCGGTCAACGGCAACGATGTGTCGGCATCCGCATTTTCGCAGGTGAACCGCACGCTGGCGGATGCTTCCAAGGTGCTGCTGAGTGTGCAGCGGGGCACGACCGCGCACGCGTTTGAGATTTCGGCGAGCACCTTTGATACGGTCAGCGTGGACAGTCGGATGCTGGAAAGCAATGTGGGCTACATCCGTGTGTACGCGGTGCTGGACACCACTCCGCGCCAGTTCCAGACTGCCTATGAGGCGCTGGTGAAGCAGGGGGCGACCCGCTTTGTGTTCGATTTGCGCGATAACGCCGGTGGCTCGTCCACGGCGGTGGAGCAAATGCTGTCCTTTTTGGTACCGAGTGGTTCCTATGCCCAGCAGATCGATAACACCGGCAAAACCACCTATCTGCAATCGGAAAACGGGCACGGTATTGCCTACCCGTCGGTAACGCTGGTCAACGGCGGCACCACCGGCGAAGCGGAGTTGTTCGCCGGTGTGTTGCAGGAGCTGGGGAAAACCGCCGTTGTGGGCGAAACCACAGCGGGCAAAGGCTTGATTCAGGAGTATTTTACCAACAGCGACGGCTCGGCGGTGCGGCTGTCGGTGGCGGAACGCCAGCTGATCAAGGGCGGCGTTATCCAAGGTAAAGGCATCACGCCGGATGAGGAAGTGCATCTGCGCGGACAGCTGGCGCTGACCGAACAGGCGGACGATACACCGTTGCAGGTGGCACTCAAGCGGTTAAAGACCGCCGGTCAGGCGGACCCCTCCGCGACCGCCTCGGCCACCACCACGACCGGCACGCAACAGACCGTTACCACCGCGCCCAGTAAGGTGGTGAACGGCGGTGCCTCCACCACTGGCAAGCGCGCCACCACGCGGGCGACCACCCGGGCGCGTTGATAGACGGCGTTTTCACAAAAGCCCTCGCGGATACCCGCGAGGGCTTTTGCAGTGAGAAAGGTGGTGCGACTTTGCACCGTGCCGGATGAGGTTATACATTTCTACACAAACCAGCGGCGAGCAATTACCTCCCTTGTACAAAGGGGCGCCATGCGCCCGCTACCGGATAGCACGGAAATTTTAGTTGCGCAGGAACCTTTCAAGCCTTCCCCTCGGAGGGGAAGGTGGCGCGGCTTTATGCCGCGACGGATGAGGTGGAAAAGCAGGAAATTATATGACACTGATGATTTCTCATGACAATGAAAATATGCGCAAACATTATGTCGATAAAATTTTATAGTTTCCTGACACCTCATCCGCTTCGCTGCGCTCAGCACCTTCTCCTCAAGGAGAAGGCTTTTGCCTGCCGCAAGTGAGCGTGTTCACCTGTGGGGCGATGCGGAAGAAGATTCTTCGCTGCGCTCAGAATGACAAGAAATACGCAGAGTCCCCGCAAGCCTTCCCCTTGAAGTGATTCCCCCGCGCGTGGAGAAATTACCTCAAGGAAAAGGCTTTCTCTGATTTGTCTATAATGTTTTACATCAAAAAGCGGAGCGACCAACAGGGTCGCTCCGCTTTTCGTCTGTGAGGTTTATTGCAGGCATCCGGCGGCGAGCATACCGATAAACAGCCCGACAAGCCCGCTGCCGGCACCAAACAGCAGCCGCCGCGTCCGATTGCGGCGGCGCATCAACCGCATCCCGCCGGTGCCGCTGGCCTGCTGCATCAAGCGGCGCGCCTCTTCGCGCAGCCGCTCATCCTCGCATGCGCTGCAAGCGGGACGCACCACCAGCAGCGCCCGTTCAAAATAATCGCTTCCGGTGTCGGTCACTTCAATCATTTGCCGGTTAATTCCCTTGATCATCCTGCCATCCGCTCCTTTGTTGGATTGTACAGAGGCAGTGTGCCCGGTTTGGGCGTGGCTTATGCCGCTTTTAGCCCGAAAAGGGGAAGCAAAAACGGAAAATATACTCTCTGTAAATTTCACTTTTCCCCCGGCTTGGTGGAAAACTCGGTGGAAAATGTGAATAACCCGCCTGTTTTCGGTGAAAAAACGCCGGTTGAAAGTGTGAAAACCCATTTTCGACCCGTTTTTTCACCGCTTTTCCGATACTGACGGTTTAGTATCCTTTACCGTGGCGGTCAGGATAGCTCGCGCGAGGTCAACCACCAAACGGCGCGTTCGATCGAATCCTTGGAGTTGCCCCAATCCGCTTCTTCGCCGGTGTTGCGATAGTCGTACATTTTGCAAAAATGCGACACATCCTCGCGCAGCGTGGTGAGATACCGGTGGCAAAGCGCCGACGCGGCTTCGGCAAATGCTGCCTGCCGCTTCTTGTCCATCCGTGCGGAAGCTTGCACCAACGCGGCGAAATGGGGCAGGCACAACGCCTCCTGCTCGGAAAACAGGTCGCGGAACTCCCGCCGCTCGTCCCACAGGCGGCAGACCGTTCCCAGCATTTTGTTCATGGTTTGCTCTACCTGCTCGCACACAAAGCAGCTGTCGGCGGCTTGTCCGGCGGAGCGCCCCTGGTTCACACCGCTTTTGCCGATGATCGGCAGCCCGGCAAATACCTGCTTGTCCAGCTCGTTCAAATGGCTTTCCAGCATCAGCGCCACGCTCAGCCGGTTGCGCTGCTTCAGCATCTGCTCAAAATGGTGGTGGCAAAAGCCCTGTTTGTTGGTTTGTATCCGAATATCCGGCTCCATCATCGCCGCGCCGGTGATATATTCCACCACCCGCTGCTCCAGCGTGTCGCGCAGACGGCACAGCGGGCAGCCCTCGCGCGGTTCAAACACCTCGCTTACCGGAATGGTCACAAGACTGTCGTGCATGGGACATCGCTCCTTTCATTGCCCAGTATACCACACCCGCCCCGCGCCGCAAAGGGTGAAAATGACCCGAAAGCATGGTGCCGGAAAGTTTTTTTGCTTTTCTCTTTACGCCGACGAAAAAATCGTGTATAATAACAGTAATCGCGTAGATCCATATTTTTTAGGAGGTATCGTTATGCCACTCGTAAACACAAAGGATATGTTCAAAAAAGCCTATGAAGGCGGTTATGCCATCGGCGCGTTCAACGTGAACAATATGGAGATCATGCAGGGTATTGTCGAAGCCTGCAAAGAGCTGAATTCTCCGGTGATTCTGCAGGTGTCCGGTTCGGCTCGCAAATACGCGCATCATCAGTATCTGTACAACATGGTGCAGGCGGCGGTCGAAGAAACCGGTCTGCCCATCGTTCTGCATCTGGACCACGGCTCCAGCTTTGAGCTGTGCAAAGATTGCATCGACGGCGGCTTTACCTCGGTGATGATCGACGGTTCGCACCTCGATTATGAAGAGAATGTCGCTGTGACCAAGAAAGTGGTGGATTATGCCCACGCGCGCGGCGTCACCGTCGAAGGTGAGCTGGGTCAGCTGGCCGGCGTGGAAGACGAAGTCAGCGTGGAATCCGATAAAGCCAACTACACCGATCCCGATCAGGTGCAGGATTTCGTGACCCGCACCGGCGTGGATTCGCTGGCGATCGCCATCGGCACCAGCCACGGCGCGTTCAAATTCAAACCCGGCCAGAAACCCCAGCTGCGGTTTGACATTCTGCAGGAAGTGATGGATCGCCTGCCCGGCTTCCCGATCGTGCTGCACGGTGCGTCGTCCGTGATGCCCGAGTATGTCGCGACGGTGAACAAGTTCGGCGGCCAGATGGCGGATGCGATCGGTATTCCGGAGGATATGCTGCGCAAAGCCGCTTCCATGGCGGTTTGCAAAATCAATGTGGACTCGGATCTGCGTTTGGCGATGACCGCGGGCGTGCGCAAGCACCTGGCGGAAAATCCGACCCATTTCGATCCCCGCCAGTATCTGGGCGAGGGCCGCGAGAACATCACCGCTGTTGTGAAACACAAGGTGGAGACGGTTCTGGGCAGCGCCGGCAAAGCGTAAGCCACGCCGCATAAAGCATAGCGATAACAGCCGTGATGAGCAATCGTCACGGCTGTTTTTGTGCCGTGAAACAAAATTTGGCAAAACGAGAACGGCAAACGAGAAAACGAGTAAAAACGAGAAAACGAGAGAGAAAACAAGAGAATACCGGATGTAAATTAAAAAATCCGGAAAAAGGCTGTTGACAACCCGTGGGGGATGTGGTATCATCTAACAGCGTTAAAAAAAGGACTAGAAACAGGAGGTATTTGTGATGTCCACTTACATGGCTAAAGCTGGTCAGGTCGACCGCAAATGGTATGTCATTGATGCCGCCGGTAAGCCCCTTGGCCGGGTTGCGGCTCAGGCGGCTGTGCTGCTGAGAGGTAAGCACAAGCCCGAGTACACCCCCCATGTGGATTGCGGCGATCATGTTATCATCATCAACTGCGCCAAAGCGGTTCTGACGGGCAACAAACTGGAACAAAAAGTTTGGTACCATCATTCCGGCTGGATCGGCGGTCTGAAAGAAGTTAAATACAAGACCCTGATGGCCCAGCGTCCCGAAAAGGCTATGAGCCTGGCGGTCAACGGCATGATCCCCAACAACACGATCGGTCGTGCTGCCTGCACTCGTCTGCGTGTGTATGCCGGCGCTCAGCATGAGCACGCTGCGCAGAAACCCGAGACGTTTGAACTGTAAGGAAGGAGGCTGTTCTTGATGGATTACAATACGAGACCTTATTTTTATGGAACCGGCCGTCGTAAAAAATCGGTTGCGCGCGTGCGTCTGTACGCCGGCAGCGGTAAAGTGACGATCAACGGCCGCGATATTGACGATTACTTCGGTCTGGAGACCCTGAAGCTGATCGTTCGTCAGCCTCTGGAGCTGACCGGTACGGCGGATAAATTCGATATCGAATGCCGCGTTGCCGGCGGCGGTGTGACCGGTCAGGCCGGTGCTATCCGTCACGGCATCTCTCGTGCGCTGCTGCAGTACAACAGCGACGAGCTGCGTCCGCAGCTGAAAAAAGCGGGCTTCCTGACCCGTGACCCGAGAATGAAAGAGCGTAAGAAATACGG
>URFL01000020.1 GCA_900547105.1 uncultured Oscillospiraceae bacterium
TTTTTAAGCATTAGATGCCACTTCCCGATGTCGTATCGGGTCTACTCCTAAGCGGTAGGCCGGAGGTTCGACTCCTCTTAGCGACGCCACCATCCCCGCCGAAAGCAACGGCTTTCGGCGGGGATTTTTATTATCCGCACTAAATTTAGCAGCCATTTAGATATATTTTTTACCATCACATCAAATTTTCAGTTGCTTTTTCCTGTCGTTTACTTGACTTTTTCCATGTAAATTGTTAAAATAACGAAACATTGCCAAAGCCGCCCTGACGGCTTGGCAGAACGGAGAAAACGACATGAAACATCAAAACAACACGCGGGGGTTTGCCAGCCGCTGGGGATTTATTCTGGCTTCGGTGGGTTCCGCCGTTGGCATGGCCAATGTGTGGGGCTTTCCCCACAAGCTGGGCAGCAACGGCGGCGGCGCGTTTTTGCTGATTTATCTGCTGTTTATCGTGATTTTCAGCTATGTTGGACTTCCGGCGGAATTTGCCATGGGTCGCCGCGCAGAAACCGGTACGCTGGGTGCCTATTGCAACGCTTGGGCCACCCGCGGGAAAAAAGCGGGCAAAGCCGGCGGCATTTTGGGCTGGCTGCCGTTGGCGGGCTCGCTTTGCATCGCCATTGGCTACGCCGTAATTGTTACCTACACGCTGAAAGCGCTGGTGGATTCCGTGACCGGCACGCTGCTGTCGGCGGATGCCGCCTCGTGGTTCGCGTCCTTTTCCGAGCAGCCGTTTTCGGTGGTTCCCTATCACATCATCGTGGTGGTGGGCACGCTGCTCACGCTGTTTTTGGGTGCCAAAAGTATTGAAAAAACCAACAAAATCATGATGCCGCTTTTCTTTTTGATTTTTTTGGTGCTGGCGGTGCGGGTGTTCTTCCTCCCCGGCTCGGCGGAGGGCTATCAGTTTATGTTCACCCCGCGCTGGGAGGCGCTCAAAGACCCGATGGTCTGGCTCTGGGCGATGGGGCAGGCGTTCTTTTCGCTTTCGGTCACCGGCAGCGGCATGATCGCTTATGGTTCCTATCTATCCCCGGAGGAAGATGTGGTGGGGGTTGCGCAACAGACCGCCCTGTTCGATACCATTGCCGCCGTGGTCGCGGCGTTGGTCATTGTTCCGGCTTGCTTCTCCTACAATCTTGATGTCGGCGCGGGTCCCGGCTTGCTGTTTGTCACGCTGCCCACCATTTTGCAGGATATTCCGTTTGGGCAGGTTTTTGCCATCATTCTGTATATCGCCATGATTTTTGCCGGTGTCAGCTCGCTGCAAAATATGTTCGAGGCGGTGGCGGAATCGCTGCAAAACCGCTTTCCCCGGCTCAACCGCACCGCCACTCTGACCATTCTGGCGGTGTTGTGCCTCGGTTTCGGCATCGGGATGGAAACCATCTCTCTATGGGGGCCGTGGATGGATTTTGTATCCATCTATATCATTCCCATCGGCGCGACGTTGGGAGCAGTTTCCTGGTTCTATGTGATGAAAAAAGACGAGCTGCTTTCCGCCATCAACACCGGCAGCAAAAAGCAGCGGGGGCGCCTGTGGTACGGCATCGGGCGGTACCTTTATGTGCCGCTCGCCATCATTCTGTGCTGTGTGGCGTTGGTCATGCAGGTGGCATTTTAATAGGATAAACGTTCCGGCAGCTGCGGGTCCTCCCCGCGGCTGCCGGTTTTTATGATGCCAAAAGGCTCGGGCAGCTTTCGCTGCCCGAGCCTTTTGGTTGAGCAAATATGGAAAAATGGAAAAAGGAGAAAGCTTATTTGCCGATCGCGGCGAGCAGATCGGTGTTCGCCTTGTTCAGGTCATACAGACTCGCCTGAACCTGCTTGCCCGCCAGCATATCCTGCGCATTTTTCAGCGTAGCCTTCGCTGCGGTCAGCGCCTCGCCGCCGCCAGCGCCCGCCTGTTCAATCGTCGCCGCCAGTGTATCCGCGGCTGCCTTGGTTTGGGCACCATCCACAATGCAGGCATTGCGAATCGTCATGGCGTACTGATATTTATCGCCGGTGCACTTGTTGCCGTTCAACGGGCAGGTCACGATCAGCTTTTGAATATCCGACCAATCCATGATGCCGCGTTTGTTGGTATTGATCCGGCTCAGCGGGATGGACACCGTCAAGGTGGTGGTGCCGTTAAACTCGCTGGGTTTCAAATCCCAGCCATAGTTGTGCTCGCCGTTGCCCGCCTGGGTGTCACCCGGCTTATTGGTCACATCGGCGGACCGCAGCTTCACCGTCAGCTGCGACCACATATCGGCAGGATTCACATTCGGATTTTCCGACTGCATCTGGATAGTCATTTGCAGATAGAGGTTATCCCGGTTTTCGCTGGCATCCAACTTGCCCTGGTCGATCAGCTTCCAATCGGCATACATCACATTGGCGCCCGCGTTCAACACGGTATACTTGCCCGCCATGTTGCTGAAGGTGCCCACCCAGTTGTCCTGTGCTTTTTCGGTGAGCCAGGTTTTCGCCTGCTGCAGCATATTCAGCGTCAGTCGAATCTGTGCGGGAGTCGCGCTCGCCATATCGCGCACCTGCCGTGCCGTCGCCATTGCTGCGTTATACGCTTGCACCGACAGGTCGTTGTATTTGTTCACATCCACCGGTTTGGCCATTTCCTGTTCCAGCTCCGCCTTGGTGGCGCTGCCCAGCGACGGCACCGGGTTGGAGGGAGCATCGGGATTGCCGGAGGTTCCGCCCGGCAGAGTGGTATCCGCCGGTTTGCCCAGCGTCACTTTACCGGCGGCGGCTTGCAAAATCATCAGCGCATCCACCACCGACACGCCGTCGGTGCCGTCTACATCCGCCGCCACTTGCTGCGTTTTGTTCAGCGTCGTTTGTCCGGTCGCCGCTTTCAGTGCTACCAGCGCATCGCCGGCGGTCACGCGACCGCTCAGATCCAGATCGCCGGGAGTCAGCGACGCTTTCTCAACCAGCGCCGCTTTCGCGTTCAGCAGCGCAAAGTAAGCGTTGTCCACCGTCGTTTGGGTCGCCGCTGTATTCGCTTGCACCGTTTGCGCCGCCGCCAGCGCCGTTTCCAGCGCGGTCGTGTCGACATAATCAGCGTTTTTCAGCGCTTTGCACGCGTTCACCAGCGTGTTCAGCGCGGTTTTATCGCCCACAGCGGAGGTGTTGTACAGCGAAAATTCCCAAATGCTGATACCGGCACCCCGCATGGTCAGCCGCACCTTCTGCGCCGTCACCGGAGCAAAGGATGCCGCTTTGTAGGCGTGTTCCTCTGTAGTGGCAGGCATGGTGAACAGGTCGCCGATCGCGATCGGCTTCCAGTCGCTGCCATCCTGATACGCCAGCTGGATCGTATTCACCCGCGATGCCGCGTTTTTGTTGCAGAACTCGTCCAGCAGGAAGCAGTCAAAGGTTTTTTTGGATTTCAGATCCACCGTCACCACCAAATCGGTGCCCGCCTTGGAGTTGGTCGCCCAGCGTTCGGTTACTTTGCCGCTGGTGATGCGGGTCACCGGGTAGCCGCTGATGGTTACGCTGGTGCCCTCCTCGGTGGCGGTGCCGCCCTGCGCCAAATCGACGGGCGGGGTGACCAGATAGGACGCTTTTTGTTCGTCGCCGATCCTCTTGTCGCCATGGAACAGCGCCGCCCGCAGAGTGAACGAGCCGTAGCTTGCCGCGAAACCGCCGGTATACACCGGCGAGTTTTTGGTGGGGGCGGAACCGTCCAGCGTGTAACGAATGGTTAGCAGCGGGCTGGGATTTTCCAGCGTTATCTGTTTGGGACCGGTATAAATCCCGCCCTCCGGCATAGTCAGAGTGGTGGCGTAGGTATTATCAAACATTGTCTGCGCTTTATCGAGCGCATCCACCGCCTCAAGCATCGCATCCACATCGGTGGTGTTCAGCGTGCTTTTCGCCGAAGCCATCGCTCCCGCGAGCGCCTCGTTGGTCGCGGTGTCATACAGCTCATCGGTGGGCGCTTTGCCGTCCAGCGCCTTTTGCGCGGTTTGGATCGCGCTTTCCAGCGTGGCTTTGGTGGTGCTCAGGCTCACATCCTGAATGGTGTAGGTTTCGCCCGCCTTGGCGGCAAACACAATGGTGTTGTCGCCGTCCGCCGTAAAGCTCACCGCGTTGCCTTTGGAATCCACCAGCTTAGCGTGCGCAATGTTCTGACCCTTCACCTTCAGCGCACTGTTGTCGGTGCCGGGGCGCAGCACCGCGCCGGTCAGCGCGTTCCGATCCCAGGCCATATCCACTTCGACATTGCCGCGCGCTTTCAGTCCGGTGACCGAACCGCTCGCCCACGCCTGCGGCATGGCGGCCAGCAGCTCCACCGCATCGCCCTGCGATTGCAGCAGCATTTCGGTCATACCGGCGGTGCCGCCAAAGTTGCCGTCAATCTGGAACGGCGGGTGCAGGTCAAACAGATTGCTTGCCGTGGATTCTTTCAACAGCTGCGACACCATGGTGTGCGCGTGGTCACCGTCGCGCAGGCGCGCCCAGAAGTTGACCTTCCACGCCTTGCTCCAACCGGTGCCGCCATCGCCGCGGGTGTTCAGCGTATTTTTCATCGCTTCGATGTATTGGTCGTCCTGCTCACTGCGACCGGCGACGATCTGGTTGCCGGGATGCAACATATACAGATGGTTGACATGGCGGTGACCGCCATCCCCGGTCAGGTCGGCGTTGACCTCGTCTTTCCACTCCATAAACTGGCCGCCGAGCCCGATTTGGGGGTCGGACAGCTTCGACTGCATGACTTTGATCTGCTGCACATCGGCATCATCCGATTTGCCCAGTGCCTCCGCCACTTTGATCACCTCGTCAAAGGTTTCCCAAATCAGCCCCTGGTCAAAGGTGGTGCCCAGCGACAGCTGACCATGCTCCGGCGAATAGGAGGGGTTCGCCACCAAGGTGCCGTCCCGCGTGTCCGTCCACAGGGTGTCCACAAAGAACAACGCGGAGCCCAGCAGCGTTTCATAGTTTTTCTGCAAAAACTCCTTATCCTGAGTAAACGCGTAATAGGTCCAGATGTCCTGCGCCATCCACGCGCCGCACACCGACGACCAGAAGGTATCGCTGGTGCCGTTGCCCACCGTATCCCACGGGGTGCAACCGATGTTGACCGCCCAACCGCGCACATCCTGGTCTTTATTCAGATGGTTGGGATAATATTTCGCATACTGAGAACCCACATACACCTGCGAATTGACATAATCGATCATCGGCGTGTGGCATTCGGTCAGGTTGGTGGACTCCGCCAACCAGTAGTTCATCTGCACATTGATGTTGGCGTGGTAGTCACCGCGCCACGCGGTGCTGAGTCCGTTCGCCCACACACCCTGCAGGTTGGCGGGCAGCGAACCGGCACGCGAGCTGGCAATCAGCAGATAGCGTCCGAACTGGTAATACAAATTTTCCAGATACCGGTCTTCCTCGGCGGTGTTGGGGGTATCGGTGCGTCCGCCGTACGCCGCCAGCAGCTGGTCGGTGGGTTTGTTCGGCATCGCCGTGATGCCGAGATTCAGCTCCACATTGCCGAACAGGTTCTGGTAATCCGCCAAATGGTTTTCCAGCAGTTTGTCGTAGCCCCGCTCCACCGCCTTGGCGATGCGCTGTTCCACCGCGATCTGCGGATCTTCGCTGCTGAAGCGCGCGTCATCTTCACTATGTTTCAGCTTGTAGTTGGTGCCGGCGGTCATATACAGCACGATCTCGTCCGCGCCGCGCACATACGAGGTGTCGCCCACCGTGACCACATCGCTGTTCGCGCCGGTGGCGGTCACTTTGATCTGCTGCACAAACACCTCGCCGTTCTCGCCGTGGTCGGAGGGACGGCCTTTCATGGTGAGCACATTGTTTTCGATATCGCTGCTGATGACCTTTTGCGGCTGCAGGCTATCCAGCTTGATGTTGCGGTTCAGTTTGCCTTTTTCGCTGGCGCGCAGCCGCACCACCATCATATTTTGCGGATAGTTCATGAAATATTCGCGGGTATAGGACACTCCCGCCTGTTTGTACGAGATGGTCGCCGTGCCGGTGCGCAGATCCAGCACCCGGCGATAGTCGGCGTAGCTGTCGTTGCCGGTGGGGTCGGTGATGTCGATCTCGCTGAGCGTCTGGTAGCTGCCGTAGTCGCTTTCGTCGCCGTGGGCGATCGCCGCCAGCTCTTTCACACGGGCGGCTTTGCTGCCGTAGCTGTAGCTGCCCGCGACCACTTTGCCGGAGCTGTCTTTGTGCGCCACCTTGTTTTTATCATTGGAAAAGTCGATCACCATCTGCTGCAAAATTTCCTGCAGCTCCGCAATGGCGGCTTTCACCTTTTCGCGATCCTCCGGCAAACCATGGTTATAATCCTCGTTTTTACCCTGGCCGCCCGACCACACGGTTTTTTCGTTGGTCTGGATTTTGTCCTTGGCGACACCGCCAAACACCATCGCGCCCATATATCCGTTGCCGAGCTGAGTCGCCTGTCGTTCCCAGCCCTCGTTGGTGGTGGGGGCAGGCGCGGTGTACCACGCCTGCAGCGGCACCGCATCCGTGTTCGTACCGGTTGCGCCGGTCGTTTCGCCAGCGGCGGTTGCTCCATACGCCGGGCTGGCCACGGACGATAACATCGCTACGCTGGCTGCCATTGCGATCACCTTTCTTTTCATGCTCTGCTTCCTTTCTTTTCCGTTAGGATATATACTTATTATATGTTCTCTTTCAAGCAAAAGCAACACGTGGGGCACGTGATAGCGCTCTCTCACGAAGAGTATCTTCCTGTTTTCACAAATTCTTCTCCTCCCCCCAAATTTGTTTGCCACAATTTTATTAGCACAACCAATTGATTTCAGCCGCTTTTCGCTTTGATGCAAAAAAATTACCACATTTTCAATTATTATCGCTGTGCAGGGTAAAAATGGCAAATTCCTGTTTGCCGCACAAGTTTATTTAGCTTTATGTACAATATAATGCTAATTTATGCAAAGATTGTGCTACTTTTCTCTTCGTTAGCGGGACAAACCACTTTGCTTTTAGTGTCCGCTTCTATCCGTTTTCCGTCCGCCGGCCGAAGCCCCGCGCTTTTTCTTGTGCTTCTCGGTAAAATATGCTATACTGCTGGTATTCTGAATCACTGAGGTGTTGACATTGGGCGTATCCCGTGACCATACCCGCAATTTTTGCATCATCGCGCACATCGACCACGGCAAATCCACTCTGGCCGACCGCATTTTGGAACAAACCCGCGCCGTCGCGCTCCGCGACATGGAGGATCAGCTGCTGGACAGCATGGATCTGGAGCGCGAACGCGGCATCACCATCAAAGCGCACGCCGTCACCGTGTCGTATGACGCCAAAAACGGCGAAACCTATATCTTTAATCTGATCGACACCCCCGGCCATGTGGACTTCAACTACGAAGTGTCCCGCTCGCTGGCGGCGTGCGAGGGCGCGATTCTGATCGTGGATGCCTCGCAGGGCATCGAAGCGCAAACCCTCGCCAACACCTATCTGGCGGTGGAGCATGGGTTGGAGGTCGTGCCGGTCATCAACAAAATCGACCTGCCCTCGGCTCGCCCGGAAGAGGTGCGCCAAGAGATCGAGGATATCATCGGCATTGACGCGTCCTTTGCGCCGCTGATCTCGGCAAAACAGGGCATCAACATCGATCAGGTGCTGGAAGCCATTGTGCATCATATGCCGCCTCCCGAAGGAGATGACAACGCGCCGCTGCAAGCGCTGATTTTTGACAGCTACTACGACAGCTACAAGGGCGTTATCGTCTACATCCGCGTGAAAGAAGGACGGCTGAAAGCGGGCGACACCATCCGCATGATGGCGACCGGCGCGGAATTTGATGTGGTGGAAGTGGGTATTATGCGCCCCGGCAAGCTGGAGCCATGCGACGAGCTGCGCGCCGGTCAGGTCGGCTACATCGCCGCCTCCATCAAAACGGTCAGCGAGGCGCGGGTGGGCGATACCGTCACCCTGCGGGACAATCCCGCTCCGGAGGCGCTGCCCGGCTACCGCAAGGTCAACCCGATGGTGTTTTGCGGCATTTTCCCCGCCGATGGCGCGCATTATCAGGATCTGCGCGAGGCGCTGGAACGGCTGCAGCTGAACGATGCGTCGCTCACCTTTGAACCGGAAACCTCGGTGGCGCTGGGATTCGGCTTCCGCTGCGGCTTTTTGGGGCTGCTGCATATGGAGATCATTCAGGAACGGTTGGAGCGCGAATATGATCTGGATCTGATCACCACCGCCCCCAGCGTGATCTATCGCATCACCAAAACCGACGGCAGTGTGATGTATATCGACAACCCCACCAACTACCCCGACCCGGGCACCATCGCGATGGCGGAGGAGCCCATCGCCGACGCGCACATTTTGGCTCCCAAGGAGTATGTGGGCAACATTATGGAGCTGTGCCAACAGCGCCGCGGTGTGTTCCACGATATGAAATATCTCGACCCCACCCGGGTGGATATTCACTACGAATTGCCGCTGAACGAGATCGTGTACGACTTCTTTGATGCGCTGAAATCCCGCACCAAAGGGTATGCCAGCTTTGATTATGAGCTGAAGGGCTATGCCAAGTCGGAACTGGTCAAACTGGATATTCTGCTGAACGGCGACGTGGTGGATGCGTTGTCCTTTATCGTGTTTGCGGGCAACGCCTATGCCCGCGCCCGCAAAATGTGCGAAAAGCTGAAAGACAACATCCCGCGCCAGCTGTTTGAGGTGCCGATCCAAGCGGCGATCGGCGGCAAGATCATCGCCCGCGAAACCATCCGCGCGCTGCGCAAGGATGTGTTGGCGAAATGCTACGGCGGCGATATCACCCGTAAAAAGAAGCTGTTGGAAAAACAGAAAGAGGGTAAAAAACGGATGCGCCAGCTCGGCAGCGTAGAGGTGCCGCAGGAGGCCTTTATGGCGGTGCTCAAGCTGGACGACGATTGACCGACCCACTAGCGGGCAAAGACGAGGGTGCCGGGCAATGTTGTTTCGTTTCCCCTGTCATTCTGAGCGCAGCGAAGAATCTTCTTCGGCATCACCCGCAGGCAAACACGCTCACTTGCGGCGGGCAAAAGCCTTCTCCTTGAGGTAATTCCCCCGTGCGCGGGGGAAATGTCGGCGCAGCCGACAAAAGGGGCCCGTCTTCGGGAGAAAAAGGTGCTGAGCGTAGCGAGGCGGATGAGGTGTCAAAGACCATAAGGTTTTAGCAATGTAACGGTTACAAACACTTTTAATATCGGCAACAACCATTGGTGCACTATAACTTCTCGATTTTCCACCTCATCCACCGCCGTTCGGCGGTTCCCCTTCCCCTCGAGGGGAAGGCTTGAGAAGTTTCTGCGTTCGTTAAATTGTCTGTGCTATCTAGCAGCAACCGCAAGGCCCCTTTGTGTAAAGGGGGCTGTCACGACCCTGGTCGTGACTGGGGGATTGTTGCCGTCCATCGGACGGCGTTTGAATCAGCAAGCTTGTTTACAATCCCTCCGTCTTTTTGCTGCGCAAAAATCCACCTCCCTTTGCACAAGGGAGGCTTCTGCTCACCACTAGTTTATACCGATTCCATCAGCTTGCTGACACCTCATCCGTCACGACCTGCGGTCGCGCCATCTTCCTCTCGGAGGGGAAAACTTGAGGAGATTCCGCATATCCTTGCATCTTCCAAGGAACAGCTTTCACCGTATTCAAATTTATCACACAGGAGGGACGGCACGTGACAGAGCCAATGGGACTGTATGTGCACGTCCCTTTTTGCGTTTCCAAATGCCCCTACTGCGATTTTTATTCGCTGCCCGGCGTGGACGATGATCGGCTGGACGCCTACACCGCCGCGATGGAACGCGCCATGCAGCAAGCGCACGAGCGCTACCCTGCCCCTGCTGACACGCTGTATTTCGGCGGCGGCACTCCCTCGCTGCTGGACGGGCGGCGATTGGCGCGGCTGATTGACCGCGCTGCCGCGCTGTGGGGACTGAAAAACGCCGAAATCACGCTGGAGGCCAATCCCGGTGACCCGCTGGGCGAGCTGCTGTCTGCCTTTGCCTCGGCGGGCGGCAACCGGCTGTCGCTGGGGATGCAGGCGGTCACGCCGGAGGAGCTGCAATCGCTGGGGCGGCGGCACTCCCATTGCCAGACCGAACAGGCGGTGGAGGCGGCACACCGCGCAGGCATCGACAACCTGTCGCTGGATATTATGCTGGGGATCCCCCGACAAACCACCGAAACCGCGCTGGCGGCGGTGGCGGAAGCCGCCCGACTGGGAGCATCCCACCTGTCCGCGTATCTGCTGAAAATCGAGGAACATACCCCCTTTGCCGCCCGACGCGACCAACTGGCGCTGCCGGACGAGGAGGCGGTCGCCGACCGCTATCTGGCGGTAGCGGAGGCCGCCGAGGCTGCCGGGTTTGCGCAATACGAAATTTCCAACTTTGCCCATCCGGGGCGGGAGAGCCGCCACAACTTGAAATATTGGAACCAGCAGCCCTATCTGGGGTTGGGACCGTCGGCGCACTCCTATCTGGACGGGCAGCGGTGGTATTACCCGCGCGATCTGACGCACTTTTTGGCAGGGGGCGCGCCGCTGCCGGAGGATCCCGACGATGAGATGCTGCCGGACGGCTCCCCCGCCGAATATCTGATGCTGCGGCTGCGGCTGCGCGAGGGGGTAACCGAAGCCGGTTTTCGCGCACGATTCGGTGCGTCACTGCCAAAAGCGTGGCGGCAGCGGGCGCGCGCCCTCCCGCCCGCTTTGGTGGTGCAGGACGATGCCGGTATCCGCCTGACCCGCCAGGGATTTCTGGTTTCCAACGCGGTCATCGCCCATTTATTGGACGAATGACCCTTTTTTACAAAAAAATTTCGCTGTTCATCGACATTTTTCGCGATTTTATCTTGCACCGCGCGAAAGCGTGTGCTATGATTATTGAGTTACAATAGGATATTTCAGATGAAACGCACGGGAAATAAGGCGAAAGCCTTGCCGAAGGAGTAACACTCTCAGGAGCCCGCGGGGCGTGACCGTGCGCGGATGACATTCTGGAGAAGTCTGCTGTGATAAGCAGATGCCGAAGGTGCAAAGGCGCATCCCGCGTTTAATCTCTCAGGCAAAAGGACAGAATGGGCGATACGGTTTCGACTTTTTTCGCCTGTTTGTGTTTTTGTGCCGCACCTTCGGAGTGCGGCTTTTTTATTTTTATTAACCGGAGGAGAGGCGACAATGGACCAATTTTTCGACCGACTGACCCAAATCAACGATGACATCAACGGCTTCGTTTGGGTCAAACTGGGGCTGGTGCTGCTGCTGGGCACCGGCATCCTGATGACCGTGCTGACCAAGTTTTTCCAGGTAAGCCATCTGGGCTTCTGGGTCAAGCACACCATCGGCAGCTTGTTCAAAAAGCACGTGATCGGGCACAGCAAGGACAAAGCGGCGATCTCGCCGTTCCAGGCGCTGTGTACCGCGCTGGCGGCAACGGTGGGTACCGGCAACATCGCCGGTGTGGCGGCCGCGATCGTCACCGGCGGCGCCGGTGCGGTGTTTTGGATGTGGCTGGCGGCGTTTTTCGGGATGATGACCAACTATTCCGAAAATGTGCTGGGCATCTATTTCCGCCGCAAGAACATCAAAGGCGAATGGTCGGGCGGTGCGATGTACTATCTGCAGGACGGCCTTGGCAGCCGCAAACACTGCAAAATCCTCGGCCGGGTGCTGGCGATCCTGTTCTCTATCTTCTGCATTCTCGCTTCGTTCGGCATCGGCAACATGGGCCAAGTCAACAAGATCGTGGCCAACATCGAATCCGCGTTCCCCATCCAGTCGCTGGTGGACACCAAAATCTATGAAGGCGGCGTGTCGGTGTATGCGGTGGTGATCGGTGTGGTCATCATGCTGATCGCGGCGCTGATCGTGCTGGGTGGTTTGCAGCGCATCGCGGCGTTTGCCGAAAAAGTGGTTCCCTTTATGGTGGTGGCATTCGTGCTGGGCAGCCTGACCGTCATCGGCGTGAACTATGCGCATATCGGCGCGGCGTTCCGCGCGATCTTTGTAAACGCGTTCCAGCCGGTCGCCATGATCGGCGGCGGCATCGGCGTGGTCATCAGCAAGGTGGTCACCGCCGGCTTCAAGCGCGGCGTGTTCTCCAACGAAGCGGGTCTCGGTTCGTCGGTGATGGTGCACTCCAACTCCAACGTGAAGGAGCCGGTGCAGCAGGGCATGTGGGGCATTTTTGAGGTGTTTGTGGACACCATCATCGTCTGCACCATGACGGCACTGGTGGTGTTGACCTCCGGCGTATACGATGTCGCGACCGGCGCGATGGCAGAGGGTGTGACCGATGCCACCATGGTTGCCAAAGCGTTTAACTCGGTGTTCTCGTTCGGCAACATGGGCGAAAAATTCATCGCTATCGCGATGTTCCTGTTCGCGTTCACCACGGTGCTGGGCTGGTCGCATTACGGCACCAAAGCGTGGGAGTATCTGTTCGGCACCAAATCCACCATCGGCTACAAGGTCTTTTTCGTGCTGATGATCATGTCCGGTGCACTGATGACCTCGTCGCTGGCATGGGATATTTCGGATACCTTCAACGGTCTGATGATGATCCCCAACCTGATCGGTGTGCTGTCGCTGTGCGGGCTGGTCGCCAAGATCACCAACAACTATGTGGATCGGCACATCCGGCACAAGCTGAATGTCAAGCCGATGCTCTCCTTCGACCCGCAAATCCAGGCAGAAGCGGAAGCGACGCTGGGCGAAGGCGAAGAAATGTAATTTGTCTGATACGCAAAAGCAGCCGACGGGATGTTCCCGCCGGCTGCTTTTTTATTTTTCCTGTTATCCGCGCTGCAGCGGCAGCGCCACCATAAATTCGGTATAATCCGGATTGCTTTGCACCGTCAACCGACCGCCGTGCACCTCCACGATCTGCTTGGCGATCGCCAGCCCCAGCCCGGCGCCGCCGCTGCGGCTTTGGCGGGCAGAGTCGGTGCGGAAGAATTTTTCAAAAATGCGGTCGATCTTCGCGATCGGGATTTCGTCCCCCTGATTGCGCACCGCGATCGCCGCCCAACCCTCGTTTTGCCAGGCGCGAATCTCGATGGTGGTGTTCAGATAGCTGTAGCTGATCGCGTTGCGCAGCAGGTTGTCGAACACCCGCGCCAGCTTGTCGGCATCGCCGATCAGATGGATCTCATCCCGCACATTGACCGTCACCGACAGCTGCTTTTCTTCCAGCAGCGGATAAAACTCCTCCACCAGCTGCTGCAGCATCACCCGCAGGTCAATGCGGTTGTTGTCCAGCTCGATGGATTGCAGATTAAAGCGGGTGATGTCGAAGAATTCGTTGATCAGCTGCTCCAACCGGTACGCTTTGTCCAGCGTGATGGAGGTATACTTGGCGCGCTGCTCCATCGGCAGGTCGGGCGATTCCTCCAGCAGGCTCAAATAGCCGATCACCGAGGTGAGCGGTGTTTTCAAATCGTGCGCCAGATACACCACCAAGTCGTTTTTGCGCTGTTCCGCCTCTCGCGCCGCCTGCTCATTATAATAAATGGTATATTGCAGGTTGCGCAGCGCCATTTCGGACGATTTTACCTCGTCGGGGAATTCCATGATCTCCTGTCGCCCGCTGACGGCGGCAATGCCGCTTTCGATCGCCTGCACATACCGGGCGGCGGTGGCAAACGCCGAATAGAAGCAATAGAGGGTGCCGATGATATAAATCACCGCCAGCACCGCAACGCCCCACGCAGTGAGGTTGTCAACGTAATACAAGCTGCTTTGGCTATACAGTATCGCCGCCGCCAGCGCCACTGCCCAAAACGCGACATTAAACAGCACCAGCCGCAGCAGCAGCTTGCCGATCAGCTTCCATTGCAGCCCTTCAAATAGCGTTTTTTTCAATCTTATATCCCACTCCCCACACCGTTTTGATAAACCGCGGCTTGCGGGGCGGCTCGCCCAGCTTTTCGCGCAGTCGGCGGATGTGCACCATCACCGTGTTGTTGCAATCGAGGTATTGCTCGCCCCACACCTTTTCAAACAGCTCCTCCGCCGATACCACCCGACCGCCGTTTTCGCACAGCGTCCACAAAATTTTGAACTCGGTCGGGGTCAGCGCCACCGGCTTGCCGTACAACGAGCATTCGTGGGTGCCGTTGTTGATGATCAATCCGCCGTAATCGAACACATCCGGCGATTCCTCCGGCGCGTTCGGCTGACTGTATCGCTTGTACCGCCGCAGCTGCGCTTTTACCCGCGCCACCAGCTCCAGCGGATTGAACGGCTTGGTCACATAATCGTCCGCTCCCATCGTCAGCCCGGCGATCTTGTCCATATCCTCCACCTTGGCGGTCAGCATCAACACCGGATAGGTGTACTGCTCGCGGATGGTGCGGCACAGCGTAAAGCCGTCGGTGTCCGGCAGCATCACATCCAGTATCGCCATATCCAGCGGCTGCTGCCGGATGCAGCTGAGCGCCTGTTCGCCGCTGTAACAGGTGAACACCGTGTATCCCTCGTTTTTCAGATACAGCGTCACCAAATCGGCGATCTCCCGCTCGTCGTCCACCACCAGAATGTTCATGCCGCACCCCTCCTTCGTCCTTTATTGTACCGGTCGCGCCCGCCAAAGTGTTTACGATAACGCGCCGAAAGTCTTACAGCTTTGTGACGATCACTTGCTTTTCCGGCGCGCTTCGCGACGCTCACGCAGCTTGCGGGTCAGATCGGTATCCTTCAGCCGCTGCAAATCCGGAAACGCGCGATAAAACCGCGCTGCGCGTTTGTCGCGTTCCTGCTCGCGCTGGGCGCGGCGGGCTTTCAGCTCCTCCAGCTCCTCGCGGCTGTACGCGCGCGCTTTGGCGGCTGCCGAGGCGCTGGCAGTGGCACCCGCCGCCAGATTCTTGCCCAAGCCCTCCGCCACTTCGCGGATGCGCGCTTCCATCTCGTCCAGCAGGCGGATCTGCTTTTTGATCTTGAGCAGCGCCGCCACCGTGACACACATATCCACTGCCAGCACAGCCAGCGCCACCGCCAGTAGAATGTGCCCCGCCAACGGATGCACCCAGCGGATCAGCTTCATTACCAGCGGGTGCACCAGCCGCAGCGCCGCCACGCACGCGACACCCCACAGCAGCGAAAACCGCAGGCAAACATAGCCGCCCAGCTGGAACGGCAAATCCGAATAATCCCACCATTTTTGGTGGAAGATTTTTTCCAGCACAAAGCCGGTCACAAATTCGATCAGGCTGGTCAACAGCACCGACCCCACAAACAGCAGCAACAGGTTGCCCTGCACCGGCGACAGGCACAGCACGATCAGCGACACGCCGCACCCGTAGATGGGGCAAACCGGCCCCGCCAAAAAGCCGCGGTTGACAAAATGACCCTCGTTCACCGCGACAAACATCACCTCGCAGCACCAACCGGCAAAGGCGTAGATCAAAAAGACCCACACCCATTCGTACAAACTGTTCGGCATAGTTTTCTCTCCTTCGCTCGCTTTTGAGCCAAGTATACCACAACCGGCCACCAAAAGCTACTGCCATTCGCCGCCGGCGACAAAAAGAGGAGCAGGGACTTGCTCCCTACTCCTCTCCCCTTGTAGATTATTTTGTCAGAAAATAACCTATAAAAACAGCTACAATTATGATTAACCAAATCGGTGGCTGATTGTTTTGATTGTTGTTTGGCGGCTTTTTCCCGCCTCCGCCACCACCCCCGCCGCCGTTGTTGCGGTGGAACGCGGTCATGTAGTGACCATATCCCGAGCTGCCGCTGCCAAAATAGCCCCAATCGTCTGCCATCGTGATCCCTCCTGTTATCTCGACGCTTTCCGCTGCCGCCCGGCGAGCGGTCCTTCCATCTCCGAGTATAGCACATCCCTATTTTATGTCAATATGTGGCAAGCCGTTTCACACGTGATGCGCCAAAAACGGTACACCCCCGCTTTTTCGCGCAAAAAAGGCGTCTGTTCCGTTCCAAATATTTCAACTAAATTTATATTTTAAAATGTCTTTATAGGCAGCTTTTGCATATACTATCCGTGGCGAAAGCCCATCATGGTAGTATTGACTTTTGTACAAAAATATGATACTATAATGATGCAGGAGAGATACTTGGTATCTTTCATGCGCTGGCTTGGGCGCAAGCTCTGGGGCCACCGTAGGCGGGGAGCATATTCCCCGCCATTTTTTATGCTGTGTAAGGATGTTTAATGTGAAGGAACTTAGCATTTTCATTGACGAATCCGGAGATTTCGGACAAACCGTAAACCAATCCCCTTTCTATATTGTGACGTTGGTTTTTCACAACCAAACGACCGATATTTCCGACCACATCGCCAGATTAAAAAGCTGGCTGAACGATGTCGATTTGGATGACGAATATATTCATACACATCCCATCATCCGAAAAGAAGAGCCCTATCACCATTTAACTATAGATGAACGAAGAAAAATCCTGAACAGGATGCTGCGCTTTACCATGACCTGCCCTATACAATACTTTAATATCATCGTCAACAAAAGAGAGTGCAGCAACAAGCACGCCCTATCCGCCAGTATCGCCAAACAGCTATCGATGTTTATCGATCAAAACTCAGAGTATTTCTATTCCTTCGATCGCATTGTCGTATACTATGACAACGGACAAAACGAATTAAGCTACATATTAAATGCCATTTTAAACACGAAACTGTCGCTGGTGGAATTCAAGAACGCTTCTCCAAAGGAATATCAGCTGCTTCAGGTAGCGGATTTTATTTGCTCGATCGAATTATTAAAGCAGAAACGGCAAAACAATTTACTCACAAATTCGGAAAAAGCATTCTTTTACAAGCCGCAGGAGCTGCAAAAAAACTACATCAAATCCGTCGAAAAGAAACGGTTTAACCATTGAGCATTTGCGCCGGGGTTATCGTTGCCGTAGCCCTCAAGCAGATTGATTGCACCCCAGA
>URFL01000021.1 GCA_900547105.1 uncultured Oscillospiraceae bacterium
GCAACGGCATTTTCACGGCAACGCCGACAGAGCGTATAACACACTACACTTTGCTTCGCA
The DNA here is from genome assembly GCA_900547105.1 of uncultured Oscillospiraceae bacterium. Taxonomy (GTDB): domain Bacteria; phylum Bacillota; class Clostridia; order Oscillospirales; family Acutalibacteraceae; genus UMGS1474. The sequence goes on from URFL01000021.1 coordinate 61, forward strand.
AAGTCGTGTGCCAAATGGGGGCGTTGCCCCCTTTGGAAACCCCCACAAGAAAAGGCGGTACGCTACCCCTCCACGGGGCGCATACCGCCTTTTCTTGTTATCCAGCCCTCCGGCTGTATCGGTTGAGCAAAAGTCCGCGTGGGATTGATGTGGTATCTTTAACTTTGGGAAACTCCGGTTTCCCATTTGGAGATGGTTTTGTCGCTGACACACAGCTTTTCCGCCAGCATGGCTTGGGTGAGTTTCTGGCGCTCGCGCAGCGATTTGATTGCCGCGCCGGTGACATAAGTATTCATGGCGGTTCGCCTCCTTCTGTCCGGTATTGTACGCCGTCCCGGCGCAAAAAGCTACCTACGCTGCGTAGAGATGACAAAAAGCGGGTGGGCCGCCGTGGCAGCCCGCCCGCTTTGCAATGTACAGACTATTAGGAGAACAGCTCTTTGGGATCGCACATTTTGATCGCGCGGTCGTTCACATTCACTTTCAAGCCGTCGATGGTTTTGTCCACCATCTCGTCAAACGCTTTGTCCTTGGCGTTGTGCAGAATGCCGCTGTGGCTGTTTTCAAAGTAATCCTTGCCGTTGGCTTTTTCGGGATTCAGTCGCAGCACCAGCGCCATGGTGTTGGTGGTACCGTTCTTTTTATATTCCACGATCTTGGCCTCGCCTTCCTTCACACCCTGCAGCGCTTTCAGGAAGTCCTCGTCCGAGTAGGAATCCGCCCCTTCGATGTTGTTCAGATTCGGGTCGGTCGTGGTGGTGGTTTCCGCTGCCGTGGTGGAGGCGGTGGTCGCCGTGGTGCTGTCCGCCGCTTGGGTGGTCGCCGCGGTGGTAGCAGCCGTGGTCGTGGTGGTCGCGGCCGTCGTGGTGGTTGTGGTCGCGCCGGAGGACGAGGTAGAGGCGGCTTCGTCCGCGTTATACTTTTCGATCACCGCGTCGAAGTCCTTGCTCTTGTTGTACTGGCTGAGATAGCTTTCCAGCCGGCTCTTGACCTTTTTCTTGGCGGCATCGTCCAGATCCTTGCCGTCCGAATCGGTCAGCGAGATCTCAATGCTCTTGTAGCTGAGATAGTTTTTGTCGAAATACTCGCGCATTTCCTTTTCGGTCATGCCCTCTTTGCCGCCGACATCGTACAGCGCGTTAAACAGCGTGGTTTCATTGTAGTTGACGGCTTTGTACATCGACTTGAAGTGCTCGTTGTTAAAGCCGTAGGCGATGAACTGGTCGGTTTTCAGACTGGACAGGTCGCTGTCCATTTGTTTAAGATCGTCCTCCGAAATGGACACATCGTACTTTTTCATCAGCGTTTCCAGCGCGGCTTCGCGAATGATCGCGTCCTGCGCGGTTTTCTTCAGATACTCGGCAAATTCCAGATTCACCTGATCGTCGCCTTCGCCGTAAGGCAGCGTCTGCGACCACAGCTGGTCACCGGAATAACCGGAATACGCATAATACTGCGCCATGCGCGAATACGCATTGTACATATATGCCAGATATTCGCCGGTGCTATAATCCTTGTCACCCACCGAGATCGCCGTTTTGGGGGTGGAGCAGCCGGTCAGCGCCAGCGAACCCACCGCGACCACCGCGACCGCAGCGGACAGAAGCTTTTTCACTTTCATGATGCATGATCCTCCTTGAAAATGGATACGATTTATTCATTATACAAGGAAAAGATGGGTTTGTCCAGCCCTTTCTCCGTGAAAAACTGACGAAAAAACCGGTGCAAATTTTTCTGTCTGTCCAAAAAACGCCCGACAAATCGGCGCGTATGCAACTTTTCGCGAGAAGACTTGAAAAATTTTGCCGGATGTATGGCGCTTTGGGCATAAATATGTTATACTGAGAAAAATCCCCATGCTCTGCCGTCCCTTTCGCCCGCCGCGGGCGCTTTTTTCGGGGACGGGTCACTGACAAACGAAAGGATGATCGGACAAATGGAACTTTCCTGCAAGAACCAGCTCGCCGCCACGGCGACGAAGATCCGGATGGCTGCCCTTGAGGGTGTGTTCTCGGCGCAAAGCGGACACCCCGGCGGCTCTCTGTCGATTGCCGACATACTCGCTTATCTGTATTTCAAAGAAATGAAAGTGGATGCCAGCCGCCCCCATTGGGAGGAGCGCGACCGGTTGGTGCTGTCCAAAGGACACACCGCTCCGGCGCTGTACGCCGCGTTGGCGTTGAAAGGCTTTTTCCCGCTGGAGGAAATGAAGCATCTGCGTCAGGTGGGTGCGCTGCTGCAAGGGCACCCGGATATGAAGACCATCCCCGGGGTGGATATGTCCAGCGGTTCGCTGGGACAGGGCGTGTCTGCGGCGGCGGGCATGGCGCTCGCCGGCAAGCTGGACGGCGCGGATTGGCGCGTCTACACCATCTTGGGTGACGGCGAAATCGAAGAAGGTCAGGTGTGGGAAGCGGCGATGTTTGCCGCCCACAAAAAGCTGGATAATCTGTGCGTGATCGTGGACAACAACGATCTGCAGATCGACGGTTCCATCGGCGAAGTCAACTCGCCTTATCCGATCCCCGAAAAATTCGAGGCGTTCGGGTTCCATGTGGTGGAGATCGACGGTCACGATTTTGACCAGATCGAAAAAGCGCTGGACGAAGCCAAAACCGTGAAGGGCAAGCCCACTGCGGTTATTATGAAGACCGTCAAGGGCAAAGGCGTGTCCTTTATGGAAAACCAGGTGGGCTGGCATGGATCGGCTCCCAAACAGGAACAATATGACATCGCGATGGCTGAGCTGAAGCAGACGCTGGCCGAATATGAGGGGGTATAATGATGGCGGATATCGTAAAGGTAGCCACGCGCGACTCCTACGGCGCGGCGTTGGTGGAATTGGGCGCACAGGATCCGAATGTGGTGGTGCTGGATGCCGACCTGGCAGCCGCCACCAAAACAGGGGCTTTCAAAAAAGCTTATCCCGACCGCTTCTTTGATGCGGGCATCGCGGAAGGCAATATGATGGGTGTGGCGGCCGGCTTGGCGGCGGCGGGCAAAACGGTGTTTGCCTCGTCGTTTGCGATGTTCGCCGCCGGGCGCGCATTTGAACAGGTGCGCAACTCCATCGGCTATCCGCATTTGAATGTGAAGATCGGCGCCACCCACGCGGGTATCTCGGTGGGTGAGGACGGCGCGACGCACCAGTGCTGCGAGGATATCGCGCTGATGCGCACCATTCCGGGCATGACCATTCTGAACCCGGCGGACGATAACGAAGCCAAACAGGCGGTCAAAGCTGCCGCTGCGATGAACGGTCCGGTGTATCTGCGATTCGGTCGTCTGGCGGTGCCGGTGGTGATGCCGGCGGATTATGTGTTCGAGATCGGCAAAAGTGTGCAGATGACCGACGGCGACGATGTGACCATTATCGCTACCGGTCTGATGGTGCAGGAAGCGCTGATTGCGGCGGAACAACTAAAAAGCGACGGCATTGCGGCGCGGGTCATCAATATGGCGACCATCAAACCCATCGACCGCGACGCGATCGTGCGCGCGGCGCAGGAAACCGGTTTGATCGTGACCGCCGAAGAGCACAATATCATTGGCGGCTTGGGCAGCGCGGTGACCGAAGTGGTTTGCGAAACGGTACCGGTGCCGGTGGTGCGTCTGGGTGTCAACGACACCTTCGGCAAATCCGGCAAAGCGGTGGAACTGTTGAAAAAATTCGGCTTGTGCGCCGACAATCTGACGCAGGTTGTGAAGCAGGCCATGAGCAAAAAGAACGCGTAAAAAAGAAGTTCCAATAAACGGAATGTGAATACACGCTGCGGAGGTTATACTAATTATGGCAATACCATCCGATATTGAGATCGCCCAAAGCGTACAGCCATGTCCGGTGACCGAAATCGCCGCCGGGCTTGGTCTTTCCGAGGACGATTTGGAGCTGTACGGTCGTTATAAAGCGAAGGTGAACCGTCAGGTGATGCCGCGCCTGGCGGACAAACCGGACGGCAAGCTGGTGCTGGTGACGGCGATCACCCCCACCCCGGCGGGCGAGGGCAAAACCACCACCACGGTGGGACTCGGCGACGCGCTGCACCGTATGGGCAAAAAGGTGGTGCTGGCGCTGCGCGAACCGTCGCTGGGACCGGTGTTCGGTATCAAAGGCGGTGCCGCCGGCGGCGGCTATGCGCAGGTGATCCCCATGGAGGACATCAACCTGCATTTTACCGGCGATATGCACGCCATCGGTGCCGCCAACAACCTGCTGGCGGCGATGCTGGATAACCATATCCAGCAGGGCAACGCGCTGGGCATTGATACCCGCCGCATCACTTGGCGGCGGTGTGTGGATATGAACGATCGGCAGCTGCGGCAGATCACCGACGGCCTTGGCGGACGCATGAACGGCGTTCCGCGCGAGGACGGCTTTGATATTACCGTGGCGTCCGAGATCATGGCGATTTTGTGCCTGTCCAACGATATTACCGATTTGAAAGAGAAGCTGGCGCGCATCGTGGTGGGGTACACCCGCGACGACCAGCCGGTGACGGCGGGGCAGCTGAAAGCGCAAGGCGCCATGGCGGCGCTGCTGCGCGATGCGATCCAGCCCAACTTGGTGCAGACGCTGGAGCATACCCCCGCGTTTGTGCATGGCGGGCCGTTCGCCAACATCGCGCACGGCTGCAACAGCATCGCCGCTACTCGTATGGCGATGAAGCTGGGCGATATCGTGGTGACCGAAGCGGGCTTCGGCGGCGATTTGGGCGCGGAAAAATTCCTCGACATCAAATGCCGCAAGGCGGGCATTCGTCCGGATGCGGTGGTCATCGTGGCGACGGTGCGGGCGCTGAAGCATCATGGCGGTGCGCCGCTGAAAGAGCTGGGCGAGGAAAATCTGGAGGCGCTGGAAAAGGGCCTGCCCAACCTGCTTAAACACATTGAAAATATGACGGTCAAGTTTGGCTTGCCCGCGGTGGTGGCGATCAACCGTTTCCCGCAGGATACCGAAGCCGAGCTGGAGCTGGTGCGCCGCAAATGCGCCGAAATGGGCGCGAATGTCGCCTTGTCCGAGGTTTGGGGCAAAGGCGGCGCGGGCGGCATCGAGCTGGCGGAGGAAGTGCTGCGGCTGGTGGAACAGCCCAACCATTTCCGTATGATGTACGAGGATGACCAGCCGCTGACCGAAAAAATCGAAGCGGTCGCGCGGGAAATTTACGGCGCGGACGGGGTGGATTACACCACCGCTGCCGCCAAACGGCTGGCGCGGCTGGAAGAACTGGGCTTTGGCCAGCTGCCGGTGTGTATGGCAAAAACGCAGTATTCGCTGTCGGATAATCCCAAGCTGCTGGGGTGGCCGAAGGGCTTCCGCATTACGGTGAAATCGGTGCGGCTGAGCGCCGGTGCCGGCTTTGTGGTGGCACAAACCGGCGATATTATGACCATGCCGGGGCTGCCGCGGGTACCCGCAGCGGAAAATATTGATGTGGACGAAAACGGCGTGATCACCGGTTTGTTCTGATGTCGGTGCGCCATAGCAAAGGACGAAAACCTATATGAATGACAATCCAAACGACTGGCAGGATGTGGAGCTGTTTCCGGTTCCGCGCCGCCAGCGGTCGGGCGGCTCATCGTCCGCCGGTTCTTCCGGTGTGCGGATGAGCGCGCAGGGCTATCCGGTGGACGAATATGGGGTGCGGCTGGATCGCCCGATTTACGGGCAGTCGCGCCGCGGGGCATACGAGCCACCGGACGAACCGCCGGATGAGCCGGAACCGCCACGCGGCGGCAAGGGTCATAACGATAAGAAAAAAGGTGCCCGCGGGCACGAAAAAAAGAAAAAGTCTACCGGAAAACGCGTGCTGAAGGTGTTGGCGGTGCTGGTGGCGCTGGCGGTGGTCGTGGCGGCTGCGGGCGGCATCTATCTGTGGTCGATGCTGGGACGGGTTCAGTATGACGAAGAAACCGTGCCGCTGGACGACAGCGGCGTGTCCCATGTCTACGACCCGCAGGCGTATAACGGCACCAATGTTGCCGATCTGCCCATTATGGGCAACACCGACGATGTGACCAACATCCTGTTGATGGGCGTGGACAGCGCCAGCTTTGAGGGGCGGTCGGACACCAACATCATTTTGTCGGTGAATTCCAAGACCGGTACCATCAAAATGGCGTCGCTGATGCGCGATCTGTGGGTCACACTACCGGGGCTGGACGAGGACAACGACGGCTGGGACGATGAATCCAAGCTGAACGCGGCGTATGCCTATGGCGGTACGCCGCTGCACCTTAAGATGATCCAGCAGAATTTCCATTTGCATATTGATCAGTATATCGCCGTCAACTTTGAGGCGTTTCCCAAGGTGATCGATGCGATGGGCGGTGTGGATATGGAGCTGACCGGTGACGAGGCGGACCGTGTTCCGGCGGCGGGCAGCACCATCCGCTATGGTGGTGCGGGCTATGTCCCCATGGGCGAAACCGACGGCACCTATCACATGGACGGATTTCAGGCGCTGCAATATTCGCGCATTCGCTATTTGTATGCGGACGCGGATTTCAGCCGCACCTCCAACCAGCGCAAGCTGATCTCGGCGCTGATCCAAAAGGCGAAGGGTATGAATGTGCTGCAGCTGAACGATGTGCTGAGCGAAGCGCTGCCGCAGGTGCGCACCAATATGTCGCGTACCACCTTTATGGGCTATTCGATCAACGCGTTCCGCTATGCGAACTACGAGGTGGACAGCTCCTATCGCGTGCCGCAGGACGGCTTGTGGGAGTCGGATAACAAAAACGGTGCATCAGTGCTGGTGCTCACCGATCCGGTGCGGTCGATCAAGGAACTGCACCAGTATCTTTACGGCTGAGGCAAGGCCGGGAAAAGGACGAGTGGTTTATGAGCAAATCAAAACATGGGCGTTCTTCTTCGACAAAAAGCGAGAAAAAAGCCATAAAAGCGCGCGAAGATGCGCCGGAGGTGACCGCGAGCGTTGAAACGCCGGACATGATCGAGAAGACCCGGGTGATCGGCGGCGAGGAGCTGGAGGCGGCAGCGGGTAAGCGCAAAAAGCGCACCCCCAAGCCGCGGCGATATTCCAAGCCGGTGCGGTTGACCGCGGGCATTATGGCGAGCTTGCTGGCGGTGGTCGGTGTGCTGTTCATCGGCGCGGATGTGTATCTGTGGATGCTGTTCGGTCGGGTGAATTATGTCGGCGACGATGCCGGCGGCGGGCTGGAGGTTTCGGATAGCTCGGAACCGGCGGAAAGCCGTCCGGCGGATGCGGTGGATTTTGATCCGTCGGCGTATGCCAATTCGGCGCTGGCGGACATTCCGGTGCAGGGCGACACCAGCGAGATCACCAATATCCTGCTAATCGGTGTGGATGGCAAAAAATATTCCGGCCAGCGTGCGGATACCAACATCATCGTGTCCATCAACAGCCGCACCAAAACTGTGAAGCTGATCTCGCTGATGCGGGATATGGTGGTGACCATTCCTGGCTACGACTGGGATGGCGACGGCATGGACGATTACGCCAAATTTAACAAGGCATATGCTTCGGGCGGGTTCAGCCTGCATTCCAAAATGATCGAGCAGAACCTGCGGCTGAAGCTGGACAAATACATTGCGGTCAACTTTGATGCATTCCCCAAGGTGATCGACGCGATGGGCGGCACCGATGTGAAGCTCACCGGCGGCGAAGCCGAGCGCGTGCCGGCGGCGGGCAGCAAGATCCGCTACGGCGGTGCGGGATATGTGCCGATGGGTACCACCGACGGCACCTATCATATGGATGGCTATCAAACGCTGCAGTTTGCCCGTTTGCGGTATTACTATGCGGACAGCGATTTCACCCGCACCTCCAACCAGCGCAAGCTGATTTCGCAGCTGATGGACAAAGCTAAAAACATGAGCATTGGTCAGCTGAACAGCGTGCTGTTTGAGGCGCTGGGTGTGGTGAGCACCAATATGTCGCAGAGTGAGTTTTTGGGGTTCAGCGCCAACGCGCTGACCTATCGCACATACAAGATCGACACCTCTTATCGTGTGCCGGAGGACGGCGCGTGGTACAGTCTGTGGGGCGATGCGTTCGGTTCCGGCTTGGGACTGGTCAACCCCGAGGAAACGGTGCTGAATTTGCAGGATTTTATTTACGGACAATAAAGCCAAAAGGCGCGAAAGCAACCGCTTTCGCGCCTTTTTCTGTGGGGAAGAAGAAATGTAGAAGTTTCGCAAGCCCATCGTCCTTTTTTGACGACGGATATGCAGAAACTTCTTCGACGTTTCTCCCGAAAATAAATTTCCTAACTAGTGGAATCGATGGAACTTTTCAAGCTTTCCCTCGAGGGGAAGGTGGCGCGGCTTTATGCCGCGCCAGATGAGGTGTCAGAAACCTGTAGATTTTGCTGAAACTAGTGGCGTGCCAAAGCCTCCTTTGTGCAAAGGGAGGTGGGTTTTTGCGCAGCAAAAAGACGGAGGGATTGTAACGAAGATGTGCGATCAAACGCCGTCCGGTGGACGGCGACAATCCCCCTGTCACGACCAAAGTCGTGACAGCCCCATTTACACAAAGGACCCATGCGCCCGCCGCTAGATAGTACACAAATTTTAGTTGGAGCAGAAACAATGCAAGCCTTCCCCTTGGAGGTGATTCCCCCGCGCGTGGACGGATGATAAGTCCCCGCAAGCCTTCCCCTCCGAGGGGAAGGGGGACCGCCGAACGGCGGTGGATGAGGTGGAAAAGTGACGGATTAAAGTTATGCTATTGGTTTCCCGCAATACTACAAATGTGTGCAACTATTATATTGCTAAAATCTTATTGGTTTTCTGACACCTCATCCGCTTCGCTTCGCTCAGCACCTTTTTCTCCCGAAGACGGGCCCCTTTTGTCGGCTTCGCCGACATTTCCCCCGCGCACGGGGGAATTACCTCAAGGAGAAGGCTTCCGACCGCCACAGATTTGTGCGTGATTCGTGGGGCGATGTGGGCATCGTCCCCCTACGAAAATGCCGAAAAAGATTCTTCGCTCTGCTCAGAATGACAATAAATGAGCAGAATCCAATCAAGCCTTCCCCTCCAAGGGGAAGGTGGCGCGGCTTTATGCCGGGACGGATGAGGTGGAAAAAGCAGGCGTTGGCTGCGCCCGCCGCTGGCTTAGAAAAATCGTTTCCCGCCTGCGCTTTTGAAACGACAAATTCTACCGATGGGGTTTGATAGAATACCCGTAGGGCGCTGGTCGGTGATTTTTGTTCCCGATGCCGCATATAGATGGAACAAAAACGGCAGGAGGCGGCCATATGAACAAAGGCAAACGGGTGCTGGCGGCGCTGCTTTGCGGCGCGTGGCTGGGAGCGGGGATCCCCGCTCCGCTGGCGGAGGATATTCCGGCGATCATCGCCGAACAGGATTCGGGCGAAAACATCGCCGCGTTGATCGCGGAAACCGAAGCGGAGGAATGGGCGAAACCGGTCACCGCCCCCGCGACCGGCAGTTCGTTGGAGATCGGCGGCAAGGGAGCGGCACTGATGGATGTCGCCAGTGGGCAAGTGCTGTACGAGCGGGATGCGCACAAACGCCTGCCCATCGCCTCGGTCACCAAGGTGATGACGCTGCTGCTGGTGATGGAGGCGATCGACCACGGGCAGATCTCGCTGAAAGACAATGTGACCTGCTCGGCTACCGCCGCGTCGATGGGCGGGTCGCAGATTTGGCTGAAGGAAAACGAAACCATGTCGGTGCACGAACTGGTGAAAGCGGCGGCGGTGGTGTCCGCCAATGATGCGTGCGCCGCGTTGGCGGAGCATATCAGCGGCTCGATTGAGGGGTTTGTGGCGGCGATGAACGCCCGCGCCAAGGAACTGGGAATGAAAGACACTCAGTTCCTGGATTGCTGCGGGCTGGATGACAACGCCTATTCCAGCGCGTACGATGTGGCGGTGATGTCGCGCGAGCTGATTCGGCACGAGGAGATCACCGCGTATACCACCATTTGGATGGATACGCTGCGCAACGGTCAATCACAGCTGGTCAACACCAACAAACTGGTGCGGTTTTATCAGGGCGCAACCGGGTTGAAAACCGGCACCACGTCGACCGCGGGGCATTGCCTGTCCGCCACGGCGCAGCGGGGCGGCTTGTCGCTGGTGGCGGTGGTGCTGGGTTGTGCCACCACCCAGGAGCGGTTTGGCGGCGCGCGCAAAATGCTGGACTATGGCTTTGCCAACTACGCGGTCGTGACCCCGCAGATCGAGGAAAAAGCGCTGCATCCCATTCCGGTGCGGCGCGGTGTGGCGGAGCAGGTGAAGGTGCAGGCGGATACGCCGGCGGCGATCCTGGTCAAGAAGGGGGAGGAGAAAGGGGTCACCTGCCAGGTGGCTCTCGCTGGCGATTTGGAAGCACCGGTGATGAAAGGGCAGACGGTCGGCGAGGTGACGGTGCAGCAAGGCGGTAAAGCCATTGCGACCTACCCGGTGAAAGCGGCGCAAAGCGTGGGACGGCTCACGCTGGGGGTGTCCTTTCGGCAGCTGCTGCGATCGTTGGCGGCTTAGAGGGCACAGATGGAACGAATTTGTGAAAAAAACGAAAATTTTTTGGGATAGCATTGCAATATATCCGTATATATTGTATACTTATCTCAACGAAACAAAGTTAGGAGAGAGTAAAATGGCAACGACATTGGAAACCCGTTATACCGAAGGCTTTGTTCGCACACATGAACTGACAGCGTTGCAACCGCAGGTTTCGGCAGCTCATCATCAGCTGCACGACCGCAGTGGGCTGGGCAACGATTTTCTGGGTTGGCTGGATCTGCCGGTCAACTATGATAAGGAAGAGTTTGCCCGTATCCAGGCGGCGGCCGCGCGGATCCAGCAGGATACCGATGTGTTTATCGCCATCGGCATCGGCGGTTCCTACCTTGGCGCCCGCGCAGCAATCGAGTTCTTGAAATCGCCGCTGTATAACGCGAAGAAAAAGAATACCCCGGACATCTATTTTTCCGGCAACAGCATCAGCTCCACCGCGTTGGAGGAATTGCTGGAGCTGTGCGAGGGCAAGCGGGTGTCCATCAATGTGATCTCCAAATCCGGTACCACCACCGAACCGGCGGTAGCGTTCCGCGTATGGCGCGAGTATCTGGAAAAAACCGTGGGCAAGGAGGAGGCGCGCCGGCGCATCTATGTGACCACCGACAAGGCGAAAGGCACGCTGAAAGAGCTGGCGGATCGCGAGGGCTACGAAACCTTCGTGGTGCCGGACGATGTGGGCGGCCGCTTCTCGGTGCTGACCGCGGTGGGCTTGCTGCCGATTGCGGTAGCGGGCTGCGATATCGCCGGGCTGATGGCGGGCGCTGCCAAAGCGCGCACCGAGCTGGCGGATGAGGATGTGACCAAAAACCCCTGCTAC
>URFL01000022.1 GCA_900547105.1 uncultured Oscillospiraceae bacterium
GTCATGCCATCCTCTAGTAACAGTATAGCCCCTTTCGGGGGCAATGTCAATAGATACAGCCCGATGAATGCGGGCTGTTTTTCTTTATCCTAAAGCGATTACAACAAGGTTAAATCACCCAATCCCACAAACCGTCCTGCACCGCTTCTTTGCTGGGGCTGTGGCTGAATTCCAACTCCGGATTGCGCACACTGACCCGCATCCCCTCCGAAACCGACTGCACGATAAACGCGTTGCCGCCGATGGTCGCGCCGTTGCCGATCACAGTATCACCGCCCAAAATGGTGGTGCCGGAATAGATGGTCACATTATCCCCGATGGTGGGATGGCGCTTGACGCCCTTGAGCTGCTGCCCCTTGCGGGTGGACAGCGCACCCAGCGTCACGCCCTGATAGATCTTGACATTATCGCCGATCTGGGTGGTTTCGCCGATGACAATACCGGTGCCGTGGTCGATGAAGAAATATTTGCCGATGGTCGCACCCGGATGAATGTCAATGCCGGTGATGCCGTGGGCATATTCGCTGATGATACGCGGGATCATCGGTACCCCCAGCAGCCACAGCTCGTGCGCGATGCGATACACCGTGATGGCGAACACACCGGGATAGCAAAACACGATCTCATCGGTGCTGTATGCCGCCGGGTCGCCGTTGTACGCCGCTTCAATATCGGTCGCGAGATAATCCCGCATGGTCGGCAGCTTTTCCAAAAACGCATAGACGATCTCTTCCGCTTTTTCCGAAAGCGCTGACCGCTGGCAATCGCCGCACGAGCCGCATTGCGCGCCCAGCGCCCGCGCCACCTGCTTTTGCAGATGGTACTGGATAAATTCCAGCCGCTCGCCCACCAGGAACTTCAAGTAATCGGCGCGCACACGGTTGTTATCAAAAAAGCCGGGAAACAAAATCCGCCGGATATTTTCCACGATCTCGATCAGCGTGTCTTTGTTGAGAATATTGTCCTCTTCCAGCCGCGCGGTGTCATCGTACCGGCGATAGCTGTCCAGCAAACGATCCACCAATTGCTCGGTGTTATGTTCCATACCGCATCCCCCTTTGTCCGGTCACCATGCCGGAACCTATGGTTATTCTATGCGCCCGCGGCGCAAAGATGTCTTTTGGGTATTGTAACACGAATGGGCGATAAAGTAAACGGCAAAGCGCGGGAATAATTTTCGACTTGAAAACCTACTAAATATATGTTATTATAGGGTTAAGAACAAAAGGAGGATCGGTCATGAAGATCTCGACAAAAGGGCGCTATGCGCTGCGGATGATGCTGGATCTGGCGGAACACCAGCAGGATGGCTATATCGCGCTGAAGGATATTGCCGCGCGGCAGGAGGTTTCCAAAAAATATCTGGAGCAGATCGTGCCGATGCTCAACAAAGCGGATGTGCTGCAAACCAACCGCGGGTTCCAAGGCGGCTATCGGCTCGCGAAATCGCCGGACAAATACACCGTAGGCGATATTTTGCGCATCACCGAGGGCAGTTTGTCGCCGGTGGCGTGTCTGGATCATTCGCCGGTGGATTGCGACCGCGCCGCCGAATGTGCGACCTTGCCGATGTGGCAGGGGTTGAAGCGAGTGATCGACGAGTATCTGGACAGCATCACGCTGCAGGATATGCTGGATCAGCAGCGCGAGCGTTACAGCAACGATTATGTGATTTAACCACGGCATAGCGGAGAATAGATTTCGATATATGCAAAAACGGCGGGCACTCCTGATCGGGGTGCCCGTCGTTTGGTTTATGCTTTTGTCGAAAAATCCGCCAGCTGGCCGGTCGCGTGCCGCAAAATCAGCAGCGCATCCTCTGCATTCACCGCTCCGCTTTGATCCGCATCGGCGGCATAGGATTGGATGGGGGTCAGCTCGACCACCTCGGCTGCCGCTTGCAGCGTCATCAACGCGTCCTCGGCGGTCACCACACCGTCGCCGGACGCATCGCCGGTGTTATACCGCAGATCATCCACCAGCTTTTGCAGCGACGCTGCCGCCGCATCGAGGGCTGCCGCCTCTGACGCGGTATTCCGGTTCACCGTCACCGCCGGTTCGAGCGCCGATGCCAGCGCCGCGCGTCCATCGCCCGCATACACCTGCGTCCCCGACAACGCCTCGTTGGCGGCGGTGATGGCGGCATTTAACGCGGTGCGATCCGGTGTTTGAGAAACGCCCCAGTAAGTCGACTGCACCGTGCCGTCCGCCAGCGCGGCGGTCACTGAAAAGCCGTTGATATACAGCGAATTGCCCTTGGCCAAAGCGCCGATATTCAGCATCCAGTCGCCCGCACCGGGAGCCCCCAGCATCTGGTTATCCCGTTCCACCACCAGCGTATCCCACCGGTTGGTTTTCATGCCATACTGCAAAAAGCTGCCATAGCCGTTATCGTGCGGTTTTCCGTTGGCAATGCCGGGGGCACTTAAACCGTCTTGATCGTTGGTGTTGAAATGCAGACAATCGTTGGTGCCGTTTGTCTGCTGCCAATAATAGGACACCGCAATGGTCAACCGATCCACCACCGTGCCGCTGTCGATGCCCATCGCGGCAGCCAACGAACCGCTGTCGTACTGGATCTGGCCGGTGGTACCGTCCACCCATTGAATCACCTTGTATCCATCAAACTCTCCATCGCTGTTGCCAAAACTGATGGTGGTGGGCTTCCACAAATACCGCTGGCTGTCGGCAGGGAAAGTGGCCACACCAGCCAGCGTATCGTAATATAGCTGCGCCTGCGCGCGGTAGCCGGCGGCGGTATAGTGCACGCCGTCGTCCGGATCCAGATACTCCAGCTCGTGTCCCACAAAAGTGTCGCGCAATGGCGCGGTGGGCAGCTGGTATTTCTGCGCAATGTCTTTCAAAATCGGGATAATGTGGTTAACGGTAACGCTTTCGTCGCTTCCCCAGAAGGTTTGGCTGGGGTTAAACTGGTGCATATGGTTGCCCAGCGACAGCATGACCAACGGGTGATTTTCCTGGTTCAGATACGACAGCACCAAATCCTCATAATCCTTGGCGAAGGTGTTGTTGCCGCCGTTCCAAATGCCCGGTTGGGTATCGTTGCCGCCGATATCCAAAATCACAATATCCGCCCGGAACTCCAAGCTGGCGGCATATTGGGCGGTGTTGGTGTAGCTCAAGTCCCGCCCGGTCACAACCGAGGTACCGCCCACACCGAAATTGCGCACTTCGCACCGTCCGCCCAGCATGGTCTGCAAAAAAGCGGGATAGCTGTATCCTTTGGTGCCCTCGGTGGTGCTGGCACCCACACACGCCACTTTTACCGTGTCGTACCCGCTGAAATCATATGTGTTGTCGGTTGACTCCCCCGCCACCGCCAGTGTCGGCAGCAGCATACCTGCCGTCATAACAAGCGACAGCATTCGCCGGCCCATTCGGCGCGTCCATCCCATCTTGTGTTGCAAAGCCATCCCATCCTTTTCGTTTTATTACCCCCACTATAATGAGAAACATCCAAATTGTCAATATAAAACAGCCTGTTTTTAGCAAATGCGTCGCGCCGAAGCCCGCAAAAAAGACGATCGCCCGAGTCGGTGGCGACCGTCTTTTTTTAGGAGATATAGGAAAAGGGAAATGGTATGCTTATTCGGCAAACATCGGGGTGGACAGATACCGATCACCGGTATCCGGCAGCAGCGCCACAATGACTTTGCCTTTGTTTTCGGGGCGTTTCGCCAGCTCGGTCGCGGCAAACACCGCCGCACCGGAGGAAATGCCTACCAGCACGCCCTCTTTGCGCGCCAGCTCGCGACCGGTCGCGAACGCATCCTCGTTTTCCACCGTGATGATCTCGTCATACACATCGGTATCCAGCGTTTCCGGCACAAAGCCTGCGCCGATGCCCTGAATCTTGTGCGGACCAGCCACGCCTTTGGACAGCACCGGCGAACCAGCCGGTTCCACCGCCACGACCTTGACATTCGGGTTTTGCGATTTCAGATATTCGCCCACACCGGACACAGTACCGCCGGTGCCGACACCCGCCACAAAGATGTCCACTTTGCCATCGGTATCCGCCCAAATCTCGGGACCGGTGGTGGCGCGGTGAGTGGCAGGGTTGGCAGCGTTGGAGAACTGGCTGGGAATAAAGCTGTGAGGCGTGGTTTCCGCCAGCTCCTGCGCTTTGGCGATCGCGCCTTTCATGCCCTTGGCACCCTCGGTCAGCACCAGCTCGGCGCCGTATGCTTTCAGCAGGTTGCGGCGCTCCACACTCATGGTTTCCGGCATGGTGAGGATGATGCGATACCCGCGGGAGGCGGCGACCGATGCCAAACCGATGCCGGTGTTGCCGCTGGTCGGTTCAATAATGACCGAATCGGGATGCAGCAGCCCTTTTTGCTCGGCGTCATCCAGCATCGCTTTTGCGATACGGTCTTTCACGCTGCCGGCGGGGTTAAAGTATTCCAGCTTTGCGAGGACGGTGGCGGACAGGTCGTGTGCCGCTTCGTAATTTTTCAGCTCCAGCAGAGGGGTTCCCCCGATGAGATCGGTAATTTTTTGATAAACTTTCATGACAAGCACGCTCCTTATATTATGTTAGATGATAATGAACACTTTCCGAAAAAACCGCTTAGCGACAACATCGCCCGTGCAACCATAGGCGTTTCATTTACCGCACCTCCGTGTCAATGCATATCAAACCTACGCTTTTACTAGGCATTATTATAGTACGCCTTTTCTCTCCTGTCAACCCCTTTTTTGCATTTTCAAAAATTTTTGCATGGGCTCTTGACAAACCCCGCCGGCTCGTGTATATTTAATGCATATTAAACACATAGGTTTTGTGGCTCATCTAGCCTGTAAAGGAGGCGTGTCTCGATGTATTCGCTTATTTTCAAAACGCTTCGGCACAATTTCCGCAACGGACGAATGTGCGCGGTAAAGTAACCCCGCCCTTTTATAACACTATATTATGAAACAGAGAGGAACTTTACTATGGCTTATACTTATGATAACAACTACAAATTCGAAACCATTCAGCTGCACGCCGGACAGGAAGAGCCGGACGCGGTGACCGATGCCCGCGCAGTACCGATTTATCAGACCACTTCGTATGTGTTCAAAAACTCGGCTCACGCGGCGGCACGGTTCAGTCTGGCGGACGCGGGCAACATTTACGGCCGTCTGACCAACTCCACGGTGGACGCTTTTGAGCAGCGCATTGCGGCGCTGGAAGGCGGCGTGGCGGCGCTGGGCGTGGCGTCCGGTGCGGCGGCGATCACCTACACCTTCCTGAACCTCGCCAGCGCGGGCGACAACATCGTCGCCTCCAAAACCATTTACGGCGGTACCTACAACCTGCTGGAGCACACCCTGCCCCAATATGGTATCACCACCACCTTTGTGGACGCGGACGAGGAAAACGCGTTTGAAAACGCGATCGACGGCAACACGAAGGCGCTGTTTATTGAAACCATCGGCAACCCCAACGCCACTCTGATCGACATTGAAAAAGTGGCGGCGGTAGCGCACGCACACAAAATTCCGCTGGTGGTGGATTCCACCTTTGCCACCCCCTATCTGGTACGCCCGTTTGAATACGGCGCAGACATTGTGGTGCATTCGGCGACCAAATTCATCGGCGGTCACGGCACCGCCATCGGCGGCGTGATCGTGGACAGCGGCAAGTTCGATTGGGAAGCCAGCGGCAAGTTCCCGGCGCTGACCGAGCCGAACCCCAGCTACCACGGCATCAGCTTTACCAAAGCGGTGGGTCCGGCGGCGTTCGTCACCAAGATTCGCGCGATCTTGCTGCGCGACACCGGCGCCACGCTGGCACCGCTGCACGCGTTCCTGTTCCTGCAGGGATTGGAAACCCTGTCGCTGCGGGTGGAACGCCATGTGGAAAACGCGCTGAAGGTGGTGGACTTTTTGTCCAAGCACCCGAAAGTGGAATCGGTCAACCATCCCTCGCTGCCGAACCACCCGCACCACGAGCTGTACAAAAAATATTTCCCGAACGGCGGTGCGTCCATCTTTACCTTTAACATCAAGGGCGGTGCCAAAGAGGCGCAGGAGTTCATTGACCGGCTGCACATTTTCTCGCTGCTCGCCAACGTGGCGGATGTGAAGAGTCTGGTGATCCACCCTGCTTCCACCACCCACGCTCAGCTGACCGAGGAAGAGCTGCTGGATCAGGGCATTCAGCCCAACACCATTCGCCTGTCCATCGGCACCGAGCATATCGATGACATTCTGGCGGATCTGGCACAGGCGCTGGATGCCTAATCATCACCAAACCCGGTCGCGGTTTTCGCCGGGTCAATGCCCAAACGGCATTGACCCGGCGTTTTGATAATTTCCTCTTGCAAAATTGGCGCTTTGGCGGCATAATAGAGCAAGACGACACAAAGGAGTGCAACCAATGGAAACGATGACACGGGAGGCAGCGTGGGCGCTGCTGAACGAATACAACCACGAGCCGTTTCATCTGCGGCACGCCGTGACGGTGGAAGGCGTGATGCGCTACTTCGCCGGCGAGCTGGGCTATGCGGACGAGGTGGATTTTTGGGGCATCGTGGGACTGCTGCACGATCTGGATTTTGAGCAGTTTCCCGACCAGCACTGCATCAAAGAGCAGGAGATCCTGCGCGAACGCGGCGCGAACGAGCGGCTGATCCATGCCGTGGCAAGCCACGGCTACGCGCTGACGGTGGATGTAAAACCGGAGCACGAGATGGAAAAGGTGCTGTATGCGGTGGACGAGCTGACCGGGCTGATCGGTGCGGTCGCGCTGATGCGCCCCTCCAAAAGTGTGCAGGATCTGGAGCTGAAATCGGTGAAGAAAAAGTTCAAAAGCGCTGGATTTGCCGCGGGGTGCTCCCGCGAAGTGATCCGGCGCGGCGCAGAGATGCTGGGCTGGGAGCTGGACGATCTGATCTCCCGCACCATTCTGGCGATGCGCAGCTGCGAGGACGCGTATGAGCAGTTTTGACCCGGTTGCCGCGCTGGTCGCCCGGCACGATCTGCCGGACGAGGCGCTGAAAGCGCTGCTGACCACCGACGCTTACGATGCGGCGCTGGCGCAGGCGGCTGACATGACGCGTCGTGCCGTGTACGGCGACGAGGTATATGTACGCGGGCTGATCGAATTTTCCAATTACTGCAAAAACGATTGCTATTATTGCGGAATTCGCCGCAGCAACCGCCACGCCACCCGCTACCGGCTGAGCGAGGACGAGATTCTCGTCTGCTGTGCCGAAGGATACCGGCTGGGGTTTCGCACCTTTGTGCTGCAAAGCGGCGAGGATCCGTATTTTACCGATGATCGCCTTTGTGCCATTGTGGCGGCGATTCGCGCCGCTTATCCCGATTGCGCCATCACCCTGTCGGTGGGCGAAAAGCCGCGCGACAGCTACCAGGCGTATTTTGACGCGGGCGCCAACCGCTATCTGCTGCGGCACGAAACCGCCAGCGATGCCCACTACCGGCAGCTGCATCCGGACAGCATGAGCTTGCAGCACCGCAAGGATTGCCTGTTTGCGCTGAAAGAGATCGGCTATCAGGTCGGCTCCGGCTTTATGGTTGGGTCGCCTTACCAGACGGTGGACAATCTGATCGCTGATCTGCGTTTTTTGCAGCAGCTGCAGCCGGATATGATCGGCATCGGGCCGTATGTGCCCCACGCCGACACCCCCTTTGCGGGGCAGCCGACCGGCGATCTGGCGCTGACGCTGCGGCTGGTGTCGCTGCTGCGGCTGCTGTTCCCTTACGCGCTGATCCCGGCGACAACGGCGCTGGGCACCATTCATCCGCAAGGGCGGGAACGGGGCTTGCAGGCGGGTGCCAATGTGGTGATGCCCAATTTGTCCCCCGTCGGCGTGCGCGAGCTGTACACGCTGTATGACAACAAAATTTGCACCGGCGAGGAGGCCGCGCAGTGCCGCGGCTGTCTGGAGCGCCGGGTGCTGGCGGCAGGGTATCGCATTGTTACCGCTGTCGGAGATGTGAAAAGGAGTGGAAACGCATGACAAAAACCGCGCAGCTGCAGGAGGAGATCCTCCGACTGAAAAAAGAAAAGGACATCTGTATTCTGGCGCACAGCTACCAGACCGCTGACATCACCGATATCGCCGATTTCACCGGCGATTCGTTCCAACTCAGCGTGATGGCGCAAAAAGCACCGCACAAAACCGTGATCATGTGCGGCGTGCGCTTTATGGCGGAAACGGTGAAGCTGCTGTCGCCGGACAAAACTGTGCTGCTCGCCAACCCCACCGCCGGATGTCCCATGGCGGAACAGATGGATAAGGAGCTGATCGCCGGCGTAAAGGCGCAGTATCCCGATTACACCGTGGTGGCGTATATCAACACCACCACCGCGCTGAAAACCATTTGCGATGTGTGCGTGACCTCCTCCTCGGCGGTGAAAATTGTGAAACAGCTGCCGAACAAGAACATTCTGTTTATCCCCGACTGCAATCTCGGCGATTATGTTGCGCGGCAGGTGCCGGAAAAGAACATCAAGCTGCTGCAAGGCGGCTGTCCCATCCACGCCCGCGTGACAGCGGCGGATGTGAAAAAGGCGCGCGCCGCGCACCCCCACGCGCAGGTGCTGGTACACCCCGAATGTACCCCCGATGTGCTGGCGCTCAGCGATTTCATCGGCTCCACCTCGGCGATCATGAACCACGCCGAGCAGTCGGATGCGCAGGAATTCATCATCGGCACCGAGATCAGCATTGCGCAGCATCTGTCCTATCGCTGCCCCGACAAGCGGTTTTATGCGCTGTCTAAAAATCTGATCTGTCCCAACATGAAAGCCACCTCGCTGACCGATGTGTATCGCGCGGTAGCAGGAAACGGCGGCGAAGAGATCACGCTGGACGAGGACACCATGACCAAAGCGCGGGTGTGTATCGACCGCATGATCGAGCTGGGATAAAAAAGGAGCAACATGAACAAACGAGCGATCATTGCCATGAGCGGCGGCGTAGATTCCAGCGTGGCCGCCGCGCTGATGAAGGAGCAGGGTTACGACTGCATCGGCGCGACCATGAAGCTGTTTCAAAACGAGGATGTGGGCGTATCGCGCGAACATTCCTGCTGTTCGCTGGACGATGTGGCGGACGCGCGCAGCGTCGCCTATGCGCTGGATATGCCCTACTATGTGTTCAACTTTGCCGACCGGTTTCGCGAAGATGTGATCGACCGGTTTGTACAGGCGTATGAAACCGGCTGCACCCCCAATCCCTGTATCGACTGCAACCGGTATTTGAAATTTGAAAAGCTGTTTCAGCGCGCACGGGGGATGGAATGTGACTATGTGGTGACCGGGCATTACGCCCGCCTCGACCGCGATGCCTCCACCGGGCGCTATCTGCTGAAAAAAGCGATGGACGCGACCAAAGACCAAAGCTATGTGCTGTATTCGCTGACACAGGAGCAATTGCAGCATGTGCTGTTCCCGCTGGGCGGGATGCACAAGTCCGAGGTGCGCGCGCTGGCGGAAGCCCACGGCTTTATCAACGCGAAAAAGCACGACAGCCAGGACATTTGCTTTGTGCAAAACGGTTCCTACGCTGATTTTTTGGAACAATACACCGGCAAGCACTATCCCACCGGCAACTTTGTGGACAGCAGCGGGCGGGTGCTGGGGCAGCACAAGGGCATTGTGCGCTACACCATCGGCCAGCGCAAGGGGCTGGGGCTGTCGCTGCCGGAGCCGCTGTATGTGACGGCGGTGGATCCGGCGCGCGGCACCGTGACGCTGGGACCGTCCGAAGAGCTGTTTTCCACCACCCTGACCGCGACCGACATCAACATGATCGCGGTGGAGCGGCTGACCGCGCCCACCCGGCTGAAAGCCAAGGTGCGATACCGCCAGCCCGAACAATGGGCGACGGTCACCCAACCCGATGACGACACGCTGCACATCGTGTTTGACGAGCCGCAGCGCGCGATCACCAAAGGACAGGCAGTGGTGCTGTACGACGGCGATGTGGTCGTCGGCGGCGGCACCATTCGATAAACATCATCAACAAAAGGAGAGATTTTCCATGGCAAACAACCGATTGGAACTGAACAAAAACCTGGCGCAGATGCTGAAGGGCGGCGTCATTATGGATGTCACCACCCCCGAACAGGCGAAGATCGCCGAAGCAGCGGGCGCGTGCGCGGTCATGGCACTGGAGCGTATTCCCGCTGATATTCGCGCGGCGGGCGGCGTGTCGCGTATGAGCGACCCCAAAATGATCAAAG
>URFL01000023.1 GCA_900547105.1 uncultured Oscillospiraceae bacterium
TAGCATAAAAATAATGGTAGGCACTTTCGTGTCTACCATTATTTTATCACTTCAACTTTGTCAGGGTTGGGCGGTTATTTCTTTTTGTTATCATTTACCGTGATGCACACGGTGATAATGCCGAGCACAACCAGAGCGAATTGTAAAAAATCCGTCCATGTTATGTACATTCGCATCACCCCCTTTCGGGGGCGAAAAAAGAAACTTTCGACCCCCTTTGGACAGGGGGCAAACCAGAACGACCGGGTAGCCACGGCTGCCCGGTCGTTTTTGGTATACGCTCAATCTTTGGGGTAGATCACCTGGATCCAGTCGGGGTTGTAGCCATGTCCACCGCATTCCAGCCGGATGGTATTCGCCTCGCCGGCGAGCAGGTCGGTCAGTGGAAACTCGATCATCTTAAAGGTGTTCCAGTCGCCGGTGTTGCTCAGCGTGGTTTCCACCACGGTTTTGCCGTTGACGATCAACCGGAAGTTGCCGGAACCATTGCCCTCGCAAAAAGCCAGCCGCAGCCGGGCGTCGCTGCCCTCGCCGCCGTCCACCTTGGTGAACTCGACATAGGCACCGGTTTTCTCCATCCCATGGACGGATTTACCGCCGGAAGCCTTTTGGTCGTTCGCTACCGACGCGCCGTTGCCGATGGCGGCATTTTCCGCCTCATAAACGGTGTAGCCATTCGCCTGTACCGGATTGACTATGCCCTCAAACGGGTCGGCGGTGTGGTCGGTGTTGACCCGCTGGATCACTTGGATCCAGTCGGGGTTGTAGCCGCTTCCGCCACATTCCAGCCGGATGGTATTCGCCTCGCCGGCGAGCAGGTCGGTCAGCGGGAATTCGATCATCTTAAAGGTGTTCCAGTCGCCGGTCTGCTTCAGCGTGGTTTCCACCACGGTTTTGCCGTTGACGATCAACCGGAAGCTGCCGGCAGCGTTGCCCTCGCAATACGCCAACCGCAGCCGGGCGTTGCCGCCCTCGCCGCCGTCTACCTTTGTGAACTCAACATAGGCGCCGGCTTTTTCCATGCTGTGGACGGATTTGCCGCCGGAGGCCTTTTGGTCGTTCGCCACCGACGCGCCGTTGCCGATAGTGGCGTTTTCCGCCTCATAAACAGGGAAACCGGTCGCCTGCACCGGATCGGCGATGCCCTCAAACGGGTCGGCGGTGTGATCGTCCTCGTCGCCGGTGTCGGGCACTTCGTAGACCGCCTGGATCCAATCCAGATGGAACGCGCTGCCGACACCCTCCAGCCGGATGGTGTTGGTTTCACCAGCCGTCAGCCCGCTTAGCGGCATATCCACTGTGGCGTAGGTCGGCCAACCAGCCGTCTTGGGCAGTTTCAGTGTACCGGCATCGCTGCCGTTCACTTTCACAGCCACTTCTGCGCCCGGCAGAGTGGCGTAGCTGACCCGCAGCGTAACGGTGCCATCCTCGCCGCCGTCCACTTTGGTGAATTCGGCGTAGGTGTTGGTCCCGCCCATGCCGTGCAGTGCCGTAGCGCCGGAGGCGCGCACCTCATATTCCGGATGGACACCTTCGCCGCCGTAGAGGGCGTTTTCCGCCTCGTACACCGGCAGCTTTTTCGCCTGGTTGCACAGCGCCGGATTGTTGCCGTCCACATCGTATCCCGACTGGCGCGGCTCGGTTGCGATTGCTTTGAAGGTGCGGCTGCCCAGCGCGACGCCGCTTTCGTTGAATGCGTCGATGGTGAAATAGTAATCCACACCGCGGTTGAGGCTGTTGATGACCAAATTCGAGGAATCCAGCACCTGATAATGGGTGTACAGCGCGTCGGGCGAGGTGCCGTACCGCACAATGTAGCCCTGCGCGCCGGGCGCATCGTTCCACGCCAGCGCGATCGAGCGGTTGTCGTCCTCTCGCCGGTCAAAGTCCACGCTGTCGATATCCACCGCCGCGGGGGCGCGTCCGCCGCCCTCGCCGAAGATGCGCAGCCCGCTGATGGCGAATTTGCCGTCTGCCGGTACCGCTCCGCGGTTGGTGATGCGAACATACCGCGCGCCAACACGGCTTTCAAATTCAATGTATTCGTGGGAGAGATCCTCGGTTTGCGCGGTGCGATCCACCAGCGGATACCAGGTTTCGCCGTCTTGCGAAAACTCCATCAGATAGCGGTAAGCATAGTCGTGGTCGCGTCCGCCGGTGGTGGTGAAGTTTTTGTCGGCAAAGTTGACCTGCACCGCCCACACGCCGTACAGCTTGCCCAAATCCACCTGCAGCCATTCGCCCTCGTCGCCGGTGTCAGCGACCCACGCGTTGGTCATGCTTTCGTTGAACGCCAGCGAGGCGGAGTTTGCGCCGCTGGAAGCGGTCGCCGCTTTGCCATAGGACAGCAGATTCCAGCCGGGACCGGTTTCGCCAAACGGGTCCGCCGACGCGGTGGGAATATAGAACGGATAGTCGCTGCGCACGGTGTTGGTGTAAAAATCGCCGTTTTCGTCAAACATGGCGGGGATCAGCACCAACCGCCGTTCAAATCCGGCGATGCGGCAGGTGTCCACCTTCCACCAGTGGCCGTTCAGATCCTGGAACACGGCACCGTGACCGGCGCCTTGGGTAAAGCCGGTGGATTTCCACGAAATCGGGCTGTTGTCGCAATAGGTGAATGGACCGATCGGCGAATCCGATACAAAGCAGTTGTTGGAATAAGACGCATACTGGGTGCCCGGCACAGCGCAGGTCAGGTAGTATTTGCCGTTCCATTTCACCGGCCATGCGCCCTCCATCGTGTCGCCGGAGGAATAATTCGTGTTGGTGTCGCCCGCCACCTCAAAGCCGCGGTTGAGCGCATCCGGCCAGCAGCAGTCGTAAGGGCCGTCCACCTTTTTCATGTCCTGCTTGGGATCCAGCTTGACCACTTGGATCGCGTTGCGGTGGCTCAGGCCTTTGTACATATATACATAGCCGTCGCCGCCGGTGGCGGGATCATCATAGAACATACCCGGATCCATCCAGCCGTCCGGCTTGCCGATATCCACCCACGCGTTGGGGTCGCGCGGGTTAGTGGTTTTCAGCATGGTGCCGCTTTCCGAATGGGTGAGGTACAGTGTGTCGCCGATCACACAGGTCGCCGGAGCATATTTGGCAAATTGCGGTTGTTTGGTCAGATCCACTTGGATAAACTCCCAATCCGCCAGGTCTTTGGACACCCAGTATCCCTGTCCGTGGGAGGCGAAGAGGTAGTATTCATCGTGGAATACCACCACCGCCGGGTCGGCAGATTCACGATAGGTCTGTTTTCCCTCTTTGTTCGGCGCTTGGAACATATAGCTGATGTCGATCGGGTTGCACGCCGTTACCGGCGTGGCGTTCTCGGTCGCCTTGGTTTCCATGGTCAGATCCTCCTCGACGGGGAACGCCCCGCCCATCTTCAAAGCGCGCTGCAAAATCATCAGCGCATCGGTGGCGGACACCCGCGGCGTGCCATCCACATTGGCGGCTTGCGCCTGCGTGTCGGTCAGCGCCAGCTGACGGGTGGCTTTTTGCAGCGCCATCAGCGCATCCACCACCGAAACGGTGCCGTCCGCGTCCACATCGCCGTAATCCGGCGCGCTGTCCGCAAACACCAGATTGGCGAAAGCGGCTTTGGCGGCTTTCACCGCCGCTTTCACGCCGGAAACCGTGGCACCGGCATTGTTCACCAGCTGCTGCGCGGTGTTGTGCGCCGTTTGCCATGCCGCAAACGAGTCAGCGGTGAACAGCGCCGCGTCCGCCTGCTTTTCCGCCCAGGTACGCAGCGTTTGCTTTTGCGCATCGGTCGCCATCATCGCATTTTTCAGTACCGCCCGCGCGTTTTTCAGCGTGTCTAGTGTGGCACCGGTGTTGCTGAGCGCCTCGGTGGCGGTCTGCCGCGCCTGCTGATAGGCGGTGCGATCCGCCGTGCTGAACAGATCGTCCTGTTGCGGCGTATCCAGCAGCGCTTGCAGCTGGGTGCGCGCCTCGGCAGTGGTGGCGGGGCGTTTGTCGCCGTCCGCATCGCGGGTGACATCCACAATGCGGGCATTTTTTACTTCCATCGTGATGCCGGTGTTGTAAATCACACCGTCGTTGACATCCTTTTGCTTGGGAATGTCGTTGTAATCAAACAGCACCAGCGAGGACAGCTTTTGGGTGTCGCTCATGCCGGACAGCGAAAAGCGCACCGGCATCCATTCTCCCGCCAGCCGGTTGGCTTCCGCCACGCCGTGCTGCACCGGAGATTTGGATTGGAACACCTCGATGCCGGTGGTGTCGATCAAAGTGAGTCGCCCGTTTTGTACCCAGCGGATGGAGCCGGGGCCGGTTTTGCCGTCGTGGCGGGTGACCCGCATTTCCAGCTGTACTTCCAGCTGGGCGGGTGCAAGATCCTGCACCGTCACGCGGCTAAGCGCATCCAGCGAGATTTTGGCTTGTCCTTCTCCGGACAAAGCGGTTTTGGCGATCTCGTCCTCGCGCTGAAAGCGTCCGATAATGTAATCGGGGTCGTCGGTGTCGCCGGTCGTAGCCGCCGTCGCCCCGATACTGCCAAAACCGGCCATGCCGGTGGTCAGCATCAGCGCGCTCATGGCGGTCGCCAGCAAGCGTTTTGCTTTTTTCATAATTCCATTCTCCCTTTTCTCTTGTGACATCCGGGCCTTTGCCTAGGTGTATAATACACGAAATCTATATTCAAGACTAGTTATAATTTGATATATTTGCCGGTTTAGCAACGAATAATTGCCGCGCTTTTCGCGGGGAACCGCGCGGCACCCGAAGGGGAAATTGCCGCCCGACTCTTGACAGCATTCCCTCTTCTATGGTATAGTAGGGGGCAGCAAAAAACGCTGGTATAGCTCAGTTGGTAGAGCAGCTGATTTGTAATCAGCAGGTCGGGGGTTCAAGTCCGTCTACCAGCTCCAAAAATCGGCAAGTATCGTAAGATGCTTGCCGATTTTGCCGTATAATTCAAAAAAGTAAAATTGAAGATAATGAAAAATCCATTAACGGAAGAAAGGGAAGATGATGTGTGGAAAGCCGTTCGAAAGCATATGACGTCATGTGGGATACATACGGGGATTCGATCAAGGATGAGGAAGTGAAAGACTTTAACATCTTGATTCTCGGAGTGGAACAGTACGATGTCGAAGAAGAAATGATCGAATTCGCCAAAAGTAATCCCAATGCCACTCTACAGGAATTATGGTATTATTTTTTCTCCATAACCCCGGACATCGAATTTGTGGATGATGACGAAGACGAAGACGATGAGGACGACGAAGACTGATACAATTTAACAGAACAAGGACGATGCGTTAGCCAAAGCCCCGTAAGGATGTTTTTTGAAAGGGATACGGTGTAACCCCGTTT